>NZ_JNYE01000045.1 GCF_000717185.1 Kitasatospora phosalacinea
CCCCCGCCGCGCCCCCCGCGCCGCCCGCCGCCGCCCCCGCCGAGGTGCCGGAGCTGCCCGGCGCCGCCGTCCGGCTGGCCCGCTGCTGCACGCCCGTCCCGCCCGACGAGGTGACCGGCATCGTGCTGCGCGGCGGGGCCGTCGCGGTGCACCGGGCGGGCTGCCCCACCGGCACCCGGATGCTGCGCGGCGGCCGCCGCGCCGCCGCCGTCCGCTGGCTGCCCGGCGGCGCCCCGCAGTGGGGCTACCGGGTCACCCTGCACGCCGAGGCGCTCAACCGCCCCCGGCTGCTCGCCGACCTGACCGCGGCGATCTCCGGCGAGGACGTGTCGATCTTCTCCGCCGAGGTCGAACCGCCCCGCCAGCTGCGGGTGCGGCACAGCTACACCCTGGAGCTGCCCGACGCCGCGGCGCTCCCGGCGGTGATGCGGGCGATGCTCCGGGTCTCCGGCGTGTACGACGTCTACCGGCCCGGCGGGCCCGAGGAGACGGCGGGGGCGGCCGCCGGGGCCGAGGGGGCGGCTGGTAAAAGGGATGACTCGGGCACGGCGGGCGTGCAACCATCGTGGGGAATTCACGGCGGCTCCGCCGTGTTGTCCGAGAGCACGATCCGATCAACCCAAGGATGAAATGACCTCCACGTTCGACAGCCGCACCCGATCGAGCGAGTCCGCCAGCCGACTCGCCGACCTCAAGGCGGAAGCCCTGATGGACGAGGACCTCGCGGCGATCGACGAGGGCCTCGGCAACTACGACGGAGAGCAGTACGACCGGACCGAGCGCGCCGCGCTGCGCCGCGTCGCCGGCCTCTCCACCGAACTGCAGGACGTCACCGAAGTCGAGTACCGCCAGCTCCGCCTGGAGCGCGTGGTGCTCGTCGGCGTGTGGACGGACGGCACGCTGGAGGAGGCGGAGAACTCGATGGCCGAGCTCGCCGCCCTCGCCGAGACGGCCGGCTCCGAAGTCCTGGACGGCGTGATCCAGCGCCGCGACAAGCCCGACGCCGCCACCTACATCGGCTCCGGCAAGGCCAAGGAGCTGCGCGACATCGTCGCCTCCACCGGCGCCGACACCGTGGTCTGCGACGGTGAGCTGACCCCGGGCCAGCTGATCCACCTCGAAGACGTGGTCAAGGTCAAGGTCGTCGACCGCACCGCCCTGATCCTGGACATCTTCGCCCAGCACGCCAAGTCCCGGGAGGGCAAGGCGCAGGTCTCGCTCGCGCAGATGCAGTACATGCTGCCGCGCCTGCGAGGCTGGGGCCAGTCGCTGTCCCGGCAGATGGGCGGCGGCGGCTCCGGCAGCTCGGGCGGCGGCATGGCCACCCGCGGTCCCGGTGAGACCAAGATCGAGACCGACCGGCGGCGGATCCGCGAGAAGATGGCGAAGCTCCGCAAGGAGATCGCCGACATGAAGAAGGGCCGCGACACCAAGCGGCAGGAGCGGCGGCGCAACCACGTCCCGTCGGTGGCCATCGCCGGGTACACCAACGCGGGCAAGTCCTCGCTGCTCAACCGGCTCACCGGGGCCGGCGTCCTGGTGGAGAACGCCCTGTTCGCCACCCTGGACCCGACGGTCCGCCGGGCCCAGACCCCGAGCGGCCGGCTCTACACCCTGGCCGACACCGTCGGCTTCGTCCGGCACCTGCCGCACCACCTGGTCGAGGCCTTCCGCTCCACCATGGAGGAGGTCGCCGACGCCGACCTCATCCTGCACGTGGTGGACGGCTCGCACCCGGAGCCGGAGACCCAGCTCGCCGCCGTCCGCGAGGTGATCGTCTCGGTCGAGGCACAGAACGTGCCGGAGATCGTGGTGATCAACAAGGCCGACGCGGCGGACCCGCTGGTCCTCCAGCGCCTGCTGCGCCGCGAGCCGCACGCCCTCGTGGTGTCGGCCCGCAGCGGCCAGGGCATCGCGGACCTGCTCGAACTGATCGACCGGGAACTGCCCCGCCCCGCGGTGGAGGTCAAGGTCCTGGTCCCCTACACCCGCGGCGACCTGGTCTCCAAGGTCCACGCGGAGGGCGAGCTGCTCTCCACCGAGCACACGGCGGACGGCACCCTGCTGCACGCCAAGGTGGCGGCCGTGCTGGCCGGGGAGCTGGAGCGGTACGCCGTCGTCACGGCCTGACGCGGCAGCACCGGTACGGAACGGGACGGGCGGTGCACCCTCGGGGGTGCACCGCCCGTCCGCCGTTCCCGGCCTCCCGGCCGGCCCTGGAACGGGCCCGGGGCTCAGGCCTGGGCGACGAAGGCGTCGAACATCTTCTTGGCCTCGGCGCCGAGGGTCGGGCCGGCCTGCCAGCCCGCCTCGTCGTCACCGATCGAGACGTTCGAGAACAGCACCGTCCGGCCGTTCTGCTTGGTCAGCCAGCCGCCGCCGGAGGAACCGCCGGTCATGGTGCAGCCGATGGCGAGCATCGGCGGGCGCGAGGCCAGGAAGGCGAACGGGGCGAGCTTGACGTTGGAGTCGCAGTGCTCCAGCTCCTCGCCGTCGAACGGCGGGTCGGCCGGGTAGCCGTACGCCTTCGGCGCGGTGATGTCCGTCGGCTTGGCGTTGAACAGGATCGGCACGGAGCTGCCGACCGTCTCCTCCAGCGAGCGGGAGCCGTCGAGCGGGGACACCTGCACCACCGCGAAGTCGAACTGGCTGGCCTGGTTGCCCACGTGGGTGCCCTCCTGCATCCACTGCGGCATCGTCAGCATCGCGTCGGCGGCCCAGCGGCCCAGCGGGGCGACCTCCTCCCAGGAGTCGATCGACTTGCCGTGGCTGGTGGCGCCGGAGCGGTTGTACGCCGGGATGAACATCATCTTCTGGACGTAGTCGCTGCCCTTGCCGCCGTGCACGCAGTGCCCGGCCGTCCACACCAGGTTGCTCTTGCCCGGGTTCTTCGGGTCGGAGACCACGGTGCCCGAGCAGGAGTGCTCCTCGCCCTCGGCGTTCACGAACAGCAGCCGGCCGATCACGGCGGTGTCCGCGCTGTACGGGTGCGCCTGGGGCCTGGCCGCTATCCGGGCCGGCAGGGTGAACTCGCGGAAGGACGGGGCCTGCTTGTCCGGCTTGACGGAGTCGCCGCCGCGCGGGTCGGACGGCTTCTTGGTGTCCCAGAAGCCCTTGATCGCCTTGATGTCCTCCGGCTTGAAGCCGTTCTTCGCGGCCCACTTCTGCCAGTCGTCGGCGCTCCAGTTCGGCACCTGGGAGAGGAAGTTCTGCACGTCGGCGATGTCGACGGAGTCACCCGTCGAGCCGGAGGCGGGCTGGGCGACCGGGGTCGGGTCGGCGTCCTTGCTGCAGGCGGCGGTGCCGACGGCGAGCACCGCCACCAGGGCGGCGGCGGCCGCGCTCCGGATCCGGCGCGCGGCGCGGTGCTGATCGGTCATGGGTTGTTCCCCCGTGTTCGGTGTTCGGTGTTCGATGTGCGGGAAGCCGGTCGGAGAGCCGGTCGGAGACGGACCGGATGCGGTCTCTCAGCTCCGGGAGATGTAGGCGAGCGCCTGGCGGGCCGTCTCCTCCAGGTAGGGACCGTTGAGGGCGGTGTGCGCCTGGCTGCCGATCGAGGTGTTGCTGACCAGCCGCTGGCGGCCGTCCGGCCCGTCGGCGAACCAGCCGCCGCCCGAGGCCCCGGCCGTCATGGTGCAGCCGATCACCAGCATCGGCGGCCGGGCCGGGTCGAAGCTGCGCGAGCCCGGACGGCCGGAGTCGCAGCGCTCCAGCTCCTGCCCGTCGAACGGCGCGACGGCCGGGTACCCCCAGGCCTGGATCGCCAGCTGCTCGCGCGGGGCGTCGAACCACACCGGGACGGCGGTGCCGACGACCTCCTCCAGCGAGCGGGTCTCGCCCTCCGGGCCGTGCACCTTGACCACCGCGAAGTCGTACTGGTTGGCGGCGTCCCCGCCCCGGGTGCCCTCGGTGGTCCACAGCGGCGAGGTGATCACCTTGTCGGCCCACCACTGCCCGAGCGGGGCGACCTCGGCCAGCGTCGCCCGCCGGTGGTCACTGGCCGCGCCGGAGCTGTTGTACGCGGGCACGAACACCAGGTTCCGGTACCAGTCGCCGCCCTTGCCCTCGTGCACGCAGTGCGCGGCCGTCCAGACCAGGTTGCTCCGCCCCGGGTGCGCCGGGTCGGCGACCACGGTGGCCGAGCACTGGCCGGTGCCGCCGTTCGGCGCGGTCATGAACACCTTCCCGGAGGCCGGGTAGCTGGTGTACGGGCGCGGCACCGGCTGCGCGGCCACCGGCGGCGGCGCAGCGGGCGCCGTCGCGGACGCGGACGGCGGTGCGGACGGCGGTGCGGGTGGCGAGGCGGACGGCGAGGCGGGCCCGGACGGCGCGGCGGACGCGGTCGACGGTGCGGGCGCGCCCGTCGCGGACGGCTCCGGTGCCGGGGCGGGCTGCTGCGGCGGGGCCTGGTCCATCTCCTCGGCGCTCCACAGGCCCGGCACCACCGGGTTGCGGAAGCCGTGGTGCTGCGCCCAGCGGTCCCACTCGGCGGCGCCCCAGCGCTTCAACTCGGCGAAGTCGCGCGGGTTCCCGTTGCCCCCGTCGCCCCCGTCGCCGCCCGCCGTGCAGGCGCTCGCGCCGCCGACCAGGACGGCGAGCGCGGACAGCAGGGCCACCACCCTCCGTGCCCTCACCATCGACCCCCCAGTAACGGACCGTCTCCCCGGGGACAGTCTTCCATCCGGGTACGTCGTACCGGTGGGGAGGTGCCCCTGCTGTTGACGTCCGGTCACCGAACCGTGATCGTGGCGGTCCGTCAGGATCCACTCCGCTCACACCTGAGGGTGAGTGATCGGTCGAAACTCACCGGAACGAGTGAGCCGATCTTGTGCCCGACCGCGAGGGATAGGTAAGCCTTACCTGAAGGCAGTCACGCGGCTCAAGGAGCGGATTTGGCCAGCACCCTCACCGGCGTTCCCCCGGCAGCCCGGCCGACGGCCGGGCACCCCGTCCCGGACCCGCTGCTGGACCCCGACCCGGCCGCGGCCGCCGAACACGCCGCCACCGAGAGCCTGTTGCGCTGCTGGGCCCGGGAGACCGCGGCCGAGCGCCCGGACGGCGACCTGCTGCGCATCCCGGTGCTCGGCGGCGCCGCCCAGCTGTCCGCGCCGGTCCGGCACTGGTCCGCCTGCGGCTGGCACCGCTTCGGCCCCGCCGCCGTCTCCACCGGCGACGCCGCGCACCCGGTCGACGCGGTCACCGTCGCCGCCCTGGTGGCCGGCGCCACCGGCCGCCCCGAACCCGGCCAACTCGCCGACCTGACCGCCCGGGTGGCCGACTCGGTGGGCCGCACCGCGGAGATCCTCACCCACCGCCGGGCGATCTCCGCCGCGCCCGCGGACGCCTTCCTGCGCGCCGAGCAGTCGCTGCTGCTCGGCCACCCGCTGCACCCCACCCCCAAGAGCCGCGACGGCCTCGGCCCCGCCCAGTCCGCCGCGTACTCCCCGGAACTGCACGGCAGCTTCCGGCTGCACTGGTGGGCCGTGCACCGCTCGCTGCTGGCCGGGGACTCCGCGACCGGCACTCCCGTCGAGCAGCTCACCGCCGGGCTGTACGGCCGCCCGCTGCCCGCCGACGCGGCCGCCCTGCCGCTGCACCCCTGGCAGGCCCGCGAGCTGGCGCTCCGCCCGGCCGTCGCCGACCTGCTGGAGCAGGGCCTGCTCACCGACCTCGGCCAGCACGGCGAGCCCTGGCACCCCACCAGCTCGGTGCGCACCGTCTGCCGCCTCGGCACCCCGTGGATGCTCAAGCTGTCGCTCGGCCTGCGGATCACCAACTCCCGCCGGGAGAACCTCCGCAAGGAGCTGCACCGCGGCGCCGAGGTGCACCGGCTGCTGGAAGCCGGCCTGGCCGCCTGCTGGAAGGCCGCCCACCCCGGCTTCGACATCGTCCGCGACCCGGCCTGGATCGGCGTCGACCACCCCGCCCTCGCCGACCCCAACGGCCTGGACACCGTGCTGCGGCAGATGCCGTTCGGGCCCGCCGACCGGGCGCTGTGCACGGCCGGGCTGGTCGCCGAGCAGCCGATCGGCGTCGGCCGGCCCGGCTCGCAACTCGCGGACGTCATCGGCGAACTGGCCGCCCGCACCGGCCGCCCCGGGCCGACCGTCGCCGCCGAGTGGTTCCTGCGCTACCTGGACGCCGTCGTCCTGCCGGTGCTCTGGCTGGACGGGCAGGCCGGGATCGCCCTGGAGGCCCACCAGCAGAACAGCCTGGTCCTGCTGGACGCCCTCGGCTGGCCCGCGGGCGGCCGCTACCGCGACAACCAGGGCTACTACTTCCGCGCCTCGCACGCCGACCGGCTGCACGCCCTGCTGCCCGGCCTCGGCGCGCACAGCGACACCTTCGTGCCCGACCCGGTCGCCGACGAGCGCTTCGCCTACTACCTCGGCATCAACCACGTGCTCGGCCTGATCGGCGCCTTCGGCTCCCAGGGCCTCGCCGACGAGCAGCTGCTGCTGGCCGCGCTGCGCCGCTTCCTGTCCGGCCCCGCCGCGACCGCCACCGGCTCCGCGCTGCCCGCCCACCTGCTGGACGCGCCGACCCTGCGCTGCAAGGCCAACCTGCTCACCCGGCTGCACGGCCTGGACGAACTCGTCGGCCCGGTCGAGACCCAGTCGGTGTACGTCGAGATCGACAACCCGGTGGCCCGGGCGTGATCCCGGAGACCGGGACGATACCCACCGCGGCCGGTGAACTCGTCCTGCGCACCGTGCGGCCCGCCACGGACCTGGACCTGCTCACCGGCTGGATGAACGACCCGGACACCGACCGCTGGTGGGCCCTCGCGGGCCCGCCCGGCACCACCGCCGCCCACCTCGCCGCCCAGCTCGACGGCGACGGCCGCAGCCGCCCCGTCCTGGCCCTGCTCGACGGTGCGCCCACCGGCTACTTCGAGCTGTACCGGGCCGACCTCGACCCGCTGGCCGCGCACTACCCCGCCCGCCCGCACGACCTCGGCGTGCACCTGCTGCTCGCCCCCGCCGCCCGCGGCCGGGGCCTGGCCGCCGTGCTGCTCGACGCGGTCGCCGCCCGGCTGCTGCGGCGCGAACCCCGCTGCACCCGGGTGCTCGCCGAACCCGACGTCCGCAACACGCCCTCCGTCCGGGCGTTCGCCCGCGCCGGGTTCACCCGCGCCGCCGACCTCGACCTGCCCGACAAGCGCGCCGCCCTGATGATCCGGCGGCGCGCCGACACCCCCGCCGCTACCTAGGACGACATGACCTCCCACGACGACACGGCGGGCCGGCAGCCCGAGCCGTACGACCTGATCGGCGTCGGCATCGGCCCGTTCAACCTCTCGCTGGCCGCGCTCGCCGACCGGGCCGAGACCGTCAGCGCGCTGTTCCTCGACGCCAGGCCCGAGTTCCGCTGGCACCCCGGCATGCTCGTGGACGGCGCCCGGATGCAGGTCCCGTTCCTGGCCGACCTGGTCACCCTGGTCGACCCCACCAACCCCTGGTCGTTCCTCAACTACCTGCGCGAGCAGCAGCGGCTGTTCCCGTTCTACTTCAGCGAGCGCTTCCAGCTGCCCCGCCGCGAGTACGAGCACTACTGCCGGTGGGCCGCCGACCGGCTCCCCAACTGCCGCTTCGGCAGCCCCGTCACCGCCGTCCACTGGGACGCCGCGGAGCAGCTCTACCTGGTGCACGCCGCGGGCGCCGCGCACCGCGCCCGCAACCTCGTCCTGGGCACCGGCACCGAACCCGCCCGCCCCGAGGCCTTCGCCCCGCTGCGCCACCACCCCGCCGTCCTGCACTCCGCCGACTACCTGACCCGGCGCGGCACGCTCGACGCGGCCCGGGACGTCACCGTGGTCGGATCCGGACAGTCCGGCGCCGAGGTCTTCCTCGACCTGCTGCGCCACCGGGCCGGGGACGGCACCCGGCTGCGCTGGCTCACCCGCACCCGGGCGCTCGCCCCGATGGAGTACTCCAAGCTCGGCCTGGAGCAGTTCACCCCCGACTACACCCGCTACTTCCACGGCCTGCCCGCCGACGTCCGGGACGCCCTCGTCCCCGCCCAGTGGCAGCTGCACAAGGCCGCCAGCGCCGAGACCCTCGCCGAGATCCACGACCACCTGTACGAGCGCACCGTCGGCCGCCCGATCGACGCCGAACCCGTCGAGATCCTCCCCGGCACCGCCGTCACCGAGACCGCCCAGGGCCCCTGCGGCGGCCTCGAACTGCACTGCCGGCACGCCGACTCCGGCCGCCGCCACCTGGTCCGCACCGACGCCGTGGTGCTCGCCACCGGCTACCGGGCCGTCCGCCCCGCCGCCCTCGACCCGATCGCCGAGCTGATCGACTGGGACGGGCAGGGCCGCTACCGGGTCGACCTCGACCACCGGGTCGCCACCCGGCCGGAACTCACCGGCGGTCTGTACGTCCAGAACGCGGAGCTGCACACTCACGGTGTCGGCACCCCGGACCTCGGGCTCGGCGCCCACCGCGCCGCCGTGATCCTCAACGCCGTCGCGGGCAAGACCCTCCACCCGCTGCCCCGCCGCACCGCCTGGACCACCTTCGAGCCGCCCACCGCCGGGGCGCTCCCGCGACCCCAGGAAGGAACCGAGCGTGCCGCAGCCAGCCGCTGACCCGGCCCTCCACCTGCCGCCCCAGCTCACCGCCGAGCACTGGCGGGCCGCCGGGCGCGACCTGCTCGCCAAACTGCTCGCCGAGTTCTCCTACGAGGAACTGCTGCACCCGCGGGCCGAGGGCGACGGCCGCTACCTGCTGCGGCTCCCGGACGCCGACTACCGGTTCACCGCCCGCCGCGGCGCGTACGGCAGCTGGCGGGTCGCGGCGGAGTCGGTCGAGGGCGGCGACGACCCGCTGCGCTTCCTCCAGCAGGCCCGGCACGTCCTCGGGCTGAGCGGCGACACCACCGGCCACCTCGTCCGCGAACTCACCGCGACCCTGATCGCCGACGCCCACCTGCGGGCCACCGCGCTGACCGCCGCCGAACTCGCCGACCTCGACCACGTCGCCCTGGAGGGCCGGCAGACCGGCCACCCGTGGATCGTCGCCAACAAGGGGCGGCTCGGCTTCTCCGCCACCGACGCGGCCGGCTGGACCCCGGAGGCCCGGCTGCCCCGCACCCTGCCCTGGCTCGCCGTGCACCGCAGCCTGGCCGAGTTCCGCGGCGACCCGACGATCTACGACACCGAGCTCGACCCCGCGTTCCGCGACCAACTCGGCGAGCGTGCCCACGAGTTCCACCTGCTCCCGGTGCACCCCTGGCAGTGGGACGAGACCGTGGTCGGCCTGTTCGCACCGTGGATCGCCGACGGCCGGATCGTCCCGCTGCCCAGCGACGGCGACCTGCGGCTGCCCCAGCAGTCCATCCGCTCCTTCTTCAACCTCAGCCGCCCCGACCGCTGCACCGTCAAACTGCCGCTCGCCATCCTCAACACCCTGGTCTGGCGCGGCCTGCCCACCGAACGCGCCCTCGCCGCGCCCGCCGTCACCGCCTGGATCCACCGGCTGCGCGACACCGACCCGTACCTGCGCGACGAGTGCCGGGTGGTCCTGCTCGGCGAGATCGCCTCCGTCACCGTCGAGCACCCGCTCTACCGGGACCTGCCCGACGTGCCCTACCAGTACAAGGAACTGCTCGGCGCGATCTGGCGCGAACCCCTCGGCCGCCACCTGGAACCCGGCGAGCGGGCCCGCACCCTGGCCGCGCTGCTGCAGACCGGCTCGGACGGGCGGGCGCTGACCGCCGAGCTCGTCGCCCGCTCCGGTCTGGCCCCGGCCGCGTGGGTGCGCCGGCTGTTCGCCGCGATGCTGCCGCCGCTGCTGCACTTCCTGTACCGCTACGGCCTGGTGTTCTCCCCGCACGGCGAGAACGCCATCGTGGTCTTCGACCGGGACGACGTCCCCGTCCGGCTCGCCGTCAAGGACTTCGTCGACGACGTCAACCTCAGCGACCAGCCGCTGGCCGAACTCGCCGACCTGCCCGCCGACATCGCCGGGGTGCTCAACCGGGAGGACCCGGACTACCTCTGCCAGTTCCTGCACTCCGGCCTGTTCATCGGCGTCTACCGCTACCTCGCCCCGCTGCTGGAGGACCAACTCGCCCTGCCCGAGGACGAGTTCTGGGAACTGCTGCGCGCCGAGATCCGCGCCTGCCAGCGGCGCTTCCCCGAACTCGCCGACCGCCACGAGCTGTTCGACCTGTTCGCGCCCCGGATCGACCGGCTCTGCCTGAACCGCAACCGGCTGCTGCTGGACGGCTACCGGGACCGGCCCGACCGCCCGCACGCCGCCGTCCACGGGCAGGTCGACAACCCGCTGCACGCCGCGGTGCCGCTGCCCGCCCAGGCGTCCCGGGTTGTCAGCCCCGCCCCGTAGGCTGGGGGGCGTCATGACGAACGACACCACCGCACCCCCGCCCGGCGGCCCGGAGACGGCCGAGCCCCCCGCGCCGGTCCCCGCCTCCCGCCTCCCCGAACTGCTGCACGCCGCCGTCGCCGCCGTCGGCGGCACGGAGCGGCCCGGGCAGGTCCGGATGGCCGAAGCCGTCTCCGCCGCCGTCGACGAGGGCGAGCACCTCCTCGTCCAGGCCGGCACCGGCACCGGCAAGTCCCTCGCCTACCTGGTGCCCGCCCTCGCCCACGGCGACCGGGTGGTCGTCGCCACCGCGACGCTCGCCCTGCAGCGCCAGCTCGTCGAGCGCGACCTGCCGCGCACCGTCGAGGCCCTGCACCCGGTGCTGCGCCGCCGTCCGCTGTTCGCCATGCTCAAGGGCCGCTCCAACTACCTGTGCCTGCACCGCGCCAACGAGGGCACCCCGAGCGACGAGGGCGAGGGCCTGTTCGACCCGGTCGACGCGCTCGGCGGCCCCACCGGCAAGCTCGGACAGGACGTGCTGCGGCTGCGCGACTGGGCCGAGGAGACCGAGACCGGCGACCGCGACGACCTCACCCCCGGCGTCTCCGACAAGGCCTGGGCCCAGCTCGCCGTCACCTCCAAGGAGTGCCTGGGCGCCTCCCGCTGCGCCTACGGCGAGGAGTGCTTCGCCGAGCAGGCCCGCGAGCGCGCCAAGCTCGCCGACGTCGTGGTCACCAACCACGCCATGCTCGCGATCGACGCGATCGAGGGCGCCCCCGTCCTGCCCGAGCACGGCCTGCTGATCATCGACGAGGCGCACGAGCTGGTGAACCGCGTCACCGGCGCCGCCACCGCCGAACTCACCGTCGGCGCCGTCAACCGGGCCGTCAAGCGCGCCGCCAAGCTCGCCAACGAGAAGGCGGTGGACGCGCTCCAGGCCGCCGCCGAGAACTTCCACGGCCTGATGGAGACCGCCCAGCCCGGCCAGGTCGACGAGCTCCCCGAGTACCTCGGCTACGCGGTGGCCGCCGTCCGGGACGCCTGCCGCCAGGTCATCACCTCGCTCGGCGAGACCCGCGACAAGGGCCTCACCGACGAGGACGCCGTCCGCAAGCAGGCGATGGCCTCCGCCGAGACGCTGCACGAGACCGCGGACCGGCTGCTCACCGGCTCCGAGTACGACGTGATCTGGATCGAGCGCTCCGACCGCTTCGGCCCGGGCACCGCCTCGCTGCGGGTCGCCCCGCTGTCCGTCTCCGGCCTGCTCCGGGAGAACCTGTACCGGGACCGCTCGGTCGTGCTGACCTCCGCCACCCTCAAGCTCGGCGGCGACTTCAACGGCGTCGCCGGCTCGCTCGGCCTGCCCGGCGAGACCAGGCTCCCCGACCACCGCACCCCCGACGGTCCCGCCGCCGAGACCGGCGAGGACGCCCCGCCGTACTGGCGCGGCCTCGACGTCGGCTCCCCGTTCACCTACCCCAAGCAGGGCATCCTCTACGTCGCCAAGCACCTGCCGCCGCCCGGCCGGGAGCCCGACCGGCCCGAGATGCTGGACGAGCTCGCCGAGCTGATCGGCGCGGCGGGCGGGCGCACGCTGGGCCTGTTCTCCTCGATGCGGGCCGCCCAGACCGCCGCCGAGAAGCTCCGCGAACGCCTGGACGTGCCGATCCTGCTCCAGGGCGAGGACACCCTGGGCGAGCTGATCAAGGCCTTCGCCGCCGACGCCGAGACCTGCCTGTTCGGCACCCTCTCGCTCTGGCAGGGCGTCGACGTGCCCGGCTCCGCCTGCCAGCTCGTCGTGATGGACCGGATCCCCTTCCCGCGCCCCGACGACCCGCTGATGAGCGCCCGGCAGAAGGACGTCGAGGCGCACGGCGGCAACGGCTTCATGGCGGTCGCCGCGACGCACGCCGCGCTGCTGATGGCGCAGGGCGCGGGCCGCCTGGTCCGCGCCGCCGACGACAAGGGCGTCGTCGCGGTCCTCGACCCGCGGCTGGCCACCGCCCGCTACGGCGGCTTCTTCCGCTCCTCCATGCCGGACTTCTGGTACACCACCGACCGCAACCAGGTCCGCCGCTCGCTCGCCGCGATCGACGCCGCGGCCCCGCCGGTCAAGCCCCGCTGACGGTGTCGGCCGGGCCCCGCTGACGGCAGCGGCCCGGGCCCGCACGCGCGGGCCCGGGCGGTGGCGGAACGAGCCGTGGCGGAACCGGTTCGTGGCGGAGCCGGTCCGTGGTGGAGCGGGCAGGCTCAGGCGGCGCCGACCAGGCGGCGCATGATCACCATCAGCTCCTCGGGCGGGACGATGCTCGCCGTCCGGGTCTTCGGGTCGAAGTGCGTGATCGAGGTCAGGTCGCCCGCGCGCCACCAGAACACCCGCGGGGAGAGCCGCCCGGGGCCGTCCTCGTACGCGCCCTGCCCGAACTGCGCCAGGGCGTTGACCGCCTCCGCCACGTGCCCGTCGGCGAGCGGGTAGAACAGCAGGTTGTGCCGGTTCGGGACGACCAGCAGCACGCCCTCCTCCGGGATCGCGGGCCCGCCCGCGGCCCGGACCGCCTCCTCGAACACCAGCAGCTTGCTGGCCGCGAACACCGACTCCGGGTGGCCGAGCAGGTGCAGGACCGCGCCGCCGGGCCGGTCCACGGCGTGGTAGTCCACCGGCTCGGCGAGCAGGTTGGCCCGCCCCGGGGCCGAGAGCTCCCCCCAGCCGAGGCCCGCCACGTCCCGGTCGTCGAGCACCCGGACGCTCTCCGGGCCGTCCAGGACCAGGCCCACCATCAGGTCGGTGGCCAGCCGCCGCAGGTAGCCGAACTGCTGCCGCGCCTGCTCGGGGACCGACTCGTCGGCCACCAGCCGCAGGTACACGCTGCGCAGCTGCTCCGGGGCGAGGCGGGTGGTCAGGTCGCTCATGCGCGGTTCCTCGGGGGTGTGCGGCCGCGGCGGGACGCCGGGCACGGGCCGGTGGGAGGGGGCGGCGCGGCTCCTCGGAGTCGGCCGTACACCGATCACACCACGCAACTCCGGCCCCCCGCGCGGCTTTCCGCCCCATCGGGCCCGTCGGGCAGCAACGGCGAAGTCCGGCCGGGGACGGGCACCCGTCCCCGACCGGACTCCGTCGGCGCACCCGTCAGAGGCGCCGCAGCACCGCCACGACCTTGCCGAGGATCGTCGCGTTGTCACCCGGGATCGGCTCGTACGCCGCGTTGTGCGGCAGCAGCCAGATCTTGCCGTCCTCGCGCTTGAGCCGCTTCACCGTCGCCTCGCCGTCGATCATCGCGGCGACGATGTCCCCGTTCTCGGCGACCGGCTGCTTGCGGACGGTCACCCAGTCGCCGTCGCAGATCGCGGCCTCGATCATCGAGTCGCCCTTGACGGTCAGCGCGAACAGCTCGCCCTCGCCGACCAGCTGGCGCGGCAGCGGGAAGACGTCCTCCACGGTCTGCTCGGCCAGGATCGGGCCGCCGGCCGCGATCCGGCCGACCAGCGGCACGTACGAGGTGGACGGCCGCCCCGAGGTCTCCGCCGCCGCCGGACGGGCCACCTCGACGCCGCGGACCTCGTAGGCGCGCGGCCGGTGCGGGTCGCGGCGCAGGAAGCCCTTGCGCTCCAGCGCCATCAACTGGTGCGCCACCGAGGAGGTGGAGGAGAGGCCGACGGCCTGGCCGATCTCGCGCATGGACGGCGGGTAGCCGCGGCGCTGGACGGAGTCCCGGATGACCTCGATGACCCGGCGCTGACGCTCGGTCAGGCCGGCCTCGTCGGTGCGGATGCCGGGGGGGCGGCCGGGGAGGGAGCGGACGACGGGGGCGGGCGCGCCGAGCGGGGCTTCCTCGATCGGCTGACTACGGCTCATGGTCTGGTCCATGCTCTCCTGGTCAGTGGTGCGCGCGGAACGCTCCTGCACCGGGATGGCGGTCTTGGCATCGGCGGTGTGCATGACGCCGGTGGCGCTGGGGGTGGACATCGCTGCGACCCTCTCGTCGGGCTGGTGCTCCATCTGCCCAGCTCAACTGGCCCCTCTATCGAAAGGTTGCGCCAAACACACGTTCGAGTGAATTTATTCGAGGTCGGCTGACTTGATCAAGGCTCCGGGTGTAAGTCGATTGCTTGTTCGACTCGAACAGTCTATGGCGCCGCCCCGCGGCCTGTCCCCGAAACCGCGTGTTCACTCGGCGTGGCGAAGTTTCCTACACAACATCTAGTGGTCTAGTCTCGCCATCGGGCACAGGTCTTGTGTTCGGGTAGCATGTTGTCTGTTGTATGCCGTCAGCCGGACAGGGAGGGAGTTCCAGGTGCACTGCCCCTTCTGCCGGCATCAGGACAGCAGAGTCGTGGACAGTCGAGCCAGCGACGACGGGAGCTCGATCCGCCGCCGTCGGCAGTGCCCCGACTGCGGTCGGCGGTTCACCACGGTCGAGACCGCCACCCTGATGGTGATCAAGCGAAGCGGCGTGACCGAACCCTTCTCCCGCGAGAAGGTGATCTCCGGCGTGCGCAAGGCCTGCCAGGGCCGCCCGGTCACCGAGGACGCGCTGGCCCAGCTCGGCCAGCGGGTCGAGGAGTGCGTGCGAGCCAGTGGCAGTGCCGAACTCTCCACCCACGACGTGGGGTTGGCCATACTCGGCCCGCTGAGGGACTTGGACGTGGTGGCGTACCTGCGCTTCGCCTCGGTCTACCGCGCTTTCGACAACCTCGAGGACTTCGAGGCGGCGATCGCGGAGTTGCGCGCCGGGCGGACTGCCGCCCCCGAACCGGTGCCCGTCTCCTAGGAGCGGGCGTCCAGGGCCTTCGCGTGCCCTTTTGCGTTTTTGCCCAAGCAGCACCCGTGCGCAGTGGTGGGGTTCCCCCCTGCCCGCGTGCGGACGGAACGAACCAGTCGTGCCCGGACTTTTTCGGGCACTTCGGGCGTTTGCCCAGGAGGAGGAGCAGGAGCAGTGACAGACACCACGAGCGGGTCCGCACGAGGGTCGAAGTCGGACAAGGCCGCCAAGGGAGCCAAGGGCCCCAAGGCCGGGCTGCGGCTGGAGCGCATCTACACCACCCCTGGGGTCCACCCGTACGACGCGGTCACCTGGGAGCGCCGCGACGTGGTCATGACCAACTGGCGCGACGGGTCGATCAACTTCGAGCAGCGCGGCGTCGAGTTCCCCGACTTCTGGTCGGTCAACGCGGTCAACATCGTCACCAGCAAGTACTTCCGCGGCGCGGTCGGCACCCCGCAGCGCGAGTGGAGCCTGAAGCAGATCATCGACCGGGTGGTGCTCACCTACCGCGCCGCGGGCGAGAAGCACGGCTACTTCGCCTCCCCGGACGACGCCGAGGTCTTCGAGCACGAGCTGACCCACGCCCTCCTCCACCAGGTGTTCAGCTTCAACTCGCCGGTCTGGTTCAACGTCGGCACCCAGCAGCCGCAGCAGGTCTCGGCCTGCTTCATCCTGGCCGTCGACGACTCCATGGAGTCGATCCTCGACTGGTACAAGGAAGAGGGCATGATCTTCAAGGGCGGTTCCGGCGCGGGCCTGAACCTGTCCCGGATCCGCTCCTCCAAGGAGCTGCTCTCCTCCGGTGGCAACGCCTCCGGCCCGGTCTCCTTCATGCGCGGCGCCGACGCCTCGGCCGGCACCATCAAGTCCGGCGGCGCGACCCGCCGGGCCGCCAAGATGGTCGTGCTGGACGTCGACCACCCGGACGTCGAGGCCTTCATCGAGACCAAGGTGAAGGAGGAGGAGAAGATCCGCGCCCTGCGCGACGCCGGGTTCGACATGGACCTGGGCGGCGACGACATCACCTCCGTCCAGTACCAGAACGCCAACAACTCGGTCCGGGTGAACGACGAGTTCATGACCGCGGTGGAGAACGGCACCACCTTCGGCCTGCGCGGCCGGATGACCGGCGAGGTCATCGAGACCGTCGACGCCAAGGGCCTGTTCCGCAAGATGGCCGAGGCCGCCTGGGCCTGCGCCGACCCGGGCATCCAGTACGACTCGGTGATCAACCACTGGCACACCTGCCCCGAGTCCGGCCGGATCAACGCCTCCAACCCGTGCTCCGAGTACATGCACCTGGACAACTCCAGCTGCAACCTGGCCTCGCTGAACCTGATGAAGTTCCTCCGCGACGACGACTCGTTCGACGCGGAGAGCTTCGCCAAGGTCGTCGAGCTGGTCATCACCGCGATGGACATCTCCATCTGCTTCGCCGACTTCCCGACCGAGAAGATCGGCGAGACCACCCGCGCCTACCGCCAGCTCGGCATCGGCTACGCCAACCTCGGCGCCCTGCTGATGGCCACCGGCCACGCCTACGACTCCGCGGGCGGCCGCGCCCTGGCCGGCGCGATCACCTCGCTGATGACCGGCACCGCCTACCGCCGCTCCGCCGAACTCGCCGCCGTGGTCGGCCCGTACGACGGCTACGCCCGCAACGCCGCCCCGCACCGCCGGGTCATGCAGCAGCACGCGGACGCCTCGGCCGCCGTCGCCCCGCTGGACGACCTGGACGCCCCGGTCTGGGCGGTCGCCAACGACACCTGGGCCGACGTGCTCCGCCTCGGCGGGCAGAACGGCTTCCGCAACGCGCAGGCCTCGGTGCTGGCCCCGACCGGCACCATCGGCCTGATGATGGACTGCGACACCACCGGCGTCGAACCCGACCTCGCCCTGGTCAAGTTCAAGAAGCTGGTCGGCGGCGGCTCGATGCAGATCGTCAACGGCACCGTCCCGCGCGCCCTGAAGCGCCTCGGCTACCAGGACGAGCAGGTCGAGGCGGTCGTCGCGCACATCGCCGAGCACGGGAACGTCGTCGACGCGCCCGGCCTCAAGGCCGCCCACTACGAGGTGTTCGACTGCGCGATGGGCGAGCGGTCGATCTCCCCGATGGGCCACGTCCGGATGATGGCCGCGATCCAGCCGTGGATCTCCGGCGCGATCTCCAAGACCGTCAACATGCCGGAGAACGCCACCGTCGAGGACGTCGAGGAGATCTACTTCGAGGCGTGGAAGCTCGGCGTCAAGGCGCTGGCGATCTACCGCGACAACTGCAAGGTCGGCCAGCCGCTCTCCGCCAAGACCAAGGCCCCGGCGGCCGCCTCGGCCCCCGCGCCGGTCGTCGCCGCGGCCCCCGCCGTCGAGAAGGTCGTCGAGTACCGGCCGACCCGCAAGCGCCTGCCCAAGGGCCGCCCCGGCATCACCACCTCCTTCACGGTCGGCGGCGCCGAGGGCTACATGACCGCCAACTCCTACCCGGACGACGGCCTCGGCGAGGTCTTCCTCAAGATGTCCAAGCAGGGCTCGACCCTCGCGGGCATGATGGACGCCTTCTCCATCGCCGTCTCGGTCGGCCTGCAGTACGGCGTCCCGCTGGAGACGTACGTCGCCAAGTTCACCAACATGCGCTTCGAGCCGGCCGGCCTGACCGACGACCCGGACGTGCGGATGGCGCAGTCGATCGTGGACTACATCTTCCGCCGCCTGGCCCTCGACTTCCTGCCCTTCGAGACCCGCTCCGCGCTGGGCATCCACTCCGTCGAGGAGCGCACCCGGCACCTGGAGACCGGCTCCTACGAGCCGACCGAGGACGACGTCGACATCGAGTCGCTGGCCCAGTCCGCCCCGCTCGCCCCGGAGAAGCCGCACGTCGCCCTCCCGCTCGTCGAGCAGCCCAAGGCCGCCCCGGCCGCGCACAACTCGACCGAGCTCGCCGAGATCCGCCTCGGCCTGAACGCCGACGCCCCGCTCTGCTTCTCCTGCGGCACCAAGATGCGCCGCGCGGGCAGCTGCTACCTCTGCGAGGGCTGCGGCTCCACCAGCGGCTGCAGCTGACGCACCCGCCGGCACCGTCCGACGGCCGGGGCGCCCACCGCGATGCGGTGGGCGCCCCGCGCCGTCCGCGGCACGATGCCCGGGGGACGGGACCGGGAACAACCTGCCGGAACTGCGCACGCCGCTCGGCCCGTACGGCCTGCTGCTGCCCGGCCCCGTCCCCCGGGAGGTCCGGCTGCAGGCGGCCGGGTGCGGGCACGCGGAGGCGCTCGGCCACCCGTGGCCGGAGGGCACGTGAAACGCCCCCGGGGCGGATCGCGGGCCCGGTAGCCTCCGGGCATGCTGCTGACCGAAGTGCTGCTGACCTCCGGCCGTTCGATCCGCCTCGACGAGGTGAGGATGTCCACCACGTACGGGGGCATGCTGGAGGGCTACCCGAACCGGCGGATCAACGACTGGAGCGTCGAGCACCTGCGGGGCGCCGCCGCCCGGCAGTACCCGTCGATCCCGGTGCACCTGGTGGAGCCGGTGCGGGAGCAGCCGGAGGACGGGCACCAGGGGCGGATGGGTCCGGAGGAGCGGCTGCCCCCGGTGCGCTGCGTCGGCCTGTTCAGCAGCTACCCGATCAGCCGGGGCGCGGCCGACTTCTCGCAGCTGGTGGTGGCCTGGTACCAGCCGGGCCCGGAGCTGTCCGGGCTGGCGGAGGGCGTGCCGGGCCTGGCCGGGCTGCCCTGGGAGGAGCTGGCCCAGGACTGCGAGTACTGAGCCGCCGTTCCCCCGGGTGCGTGGGCCGGGCTGCCGGTGGCGGCGGCGGCGGGCAGGCTGGGGGAGTGGCGGAGCAGAGGGGTGACGCGATGCGGCCGATACTCGTGACGGGCGGTACCGGGACCCTGGGCCGCGCCGTGGTGCGCCGGCTGCTGTCGCGGGGCTGCCCGGTGCGGGTGCTGAGCCGGCAGGCGCACACGCCGGGGGAGCACGGCTGGGCGGTGGGCGACCTGGTGACCGGCCGCGGGGTGGAGGCGGCGCTGGCGGGCGCCGGCACGGTGGTGCACTGCGCGACCACCAACGGCAAGCGGGACGTCGCGGCGACCCGGCGGCTGGTGGAGGCGGCGGGCGGCGCCGGGGTCGCGCACCTGCTGTACGTGTCGATCGTCGGGGTGGACCGGGTGCCGCTCGGCTACTACCGGGCGAAGGCGGAGTGCGAGCGGCTGGTGGTGGAGTCCGGCCTGGGCTGGACGGTGCTGCGGGCCACCCAGTTCCACGACCTGGTGCTGCGGGTGCTGGACGGGCTGTCGAAGGCGCCGGTGCTGGTGGTGCCGCGCGGGGTGGCGTTCCAGCCGGTCGACGTGCGGGACGTCGCGGAGCGGGTGGCGCAGCTGGCCGAGGCCGGTCCGGCCGGGCGGGCGGGCGACTTCGGCGGGCCCGAGGTGCGTCCGGTGGAGGCGCTGGCGGCGGAGTTCCTGCGGGCCCGGGGGCGGCGGCGGCCGGTGCTGCGGGCGCCGGTGCCGGGCGGGACGGCGAGGGCGCTGCGGGCGGGCGGGAACCTGGTGGCGCCGGGGCGGGCGGTGCCGCCGGGGGACCTGGTGCCCGCGCACCCGGCGGGCCGGATCACCTTCGCGGAGTTCCTGGCGGAGCGGTTCCCGGCCTGATCCGCCGCCGTCCGCCTGGTCCGCCGCCGTCCGCCTGATCCACCGCCGTCCACCTGGTCCGCCGCCGTCCGCCTGGTCCGCCGCCGTCCGCCTGGTCCGCCGCCGTCCAGGCGTCAACCGGGGTTGACGCCGCCCGTCGTGTCAACCTATGTTGACACCATGAGCGAGACGACACGGCTCGCGGCCGACGCGAGCAGCGGCGACCCGGCCACCGGCCTGCGCGCCGTCCGGGCCCTGCGCGACCTGGCCGACCGGCTGGAGGACCTCCAGGTCGGCAACGCCCGCCGCAAGGGCTGGTCCTGGCACGAGATCGCGGTCTGCCTGGGCGTCACCAGGCAGGCCGTGCACAAGAAGCACGCCCGACGGGCGGCCGGACAGGGAGGGGACTGAGATGTTCGAACGGTTCGCGGCGGAGGCCCGCCGGGCGGTCGCGCTGGCCGCCGAGGAGGCCCGCCGGATGCACCACGACCACCTGGGCACCGAGCACCTGCTGCTCGGCCTGCTCGCCCAGCCGCAGGACCCGGCCGCCCGGGTGCTCGGCGGGTTCGGCCTCGATCTGGACGGCGGGCGGCACGCGGTGCTCCGCGCCCTGGGCTGCCCCGGGCCGGAGGGGGACGCCACCGCGCTCGCCGCGATCGGCATCGACCTGACCGCGGTCCGCGAGGCGGTCGAGTCCGAGTTCGGGCCGGGCGCGCTGGACGCCCCGCCGCCCGCCCGCCGCTCCCGCTGGAGCGGGCCCCGGTTCACCGAGCGCGGCCGCCGGGCGATGGTGCTGACCCTGCGGGCGGCCACCGGGCAGCGGGCCCGCCGGATCGAGACCGGCCACCTGCTGCTCGGCCTGCTCCGCGAGGGCACCGGGGTGGCCGTCCGGGTGCTGCGCGATCAAGGCGTCGACCTGGCGGAACTGGAGCGCGCGACGGAAGCTTCGCTGGTGAGCGGCCTGCGGGCGGCCTGAAGGCACGGACTGGTCACAACTGGGGCGCTGGCCGATGAAGGTCGAACGCGCTCCTTGGCCTGGGGGTACCGGTGAGTTAACGTCTTTGAGCCAGCGATCGCTGGGTACAGATCCACATCTCCGGTACAGCGCAGTGTTGTTCTGTCTCACGGCTGGCATGTCCATGCCCTGGCAAGGAGGACCGCATTGACCACCCCCGTGACCACTGGACGCCGCCGGCTGCTCGCCGTACCGGCCGTTCTGGCACTGGCGTTGACAGCCGCCTGTTCGAACAGCTCCTCCGACGGAGGCGGCGGCGGGGGTGGATCCGCCGCCGCACTGACCGGTGACTGCGCCAAGTACCAGGCGTACGCAGGTCACTCCGGGACCAAGGTGTCGATGTACGCCTCGATCCTCTCGCCGGAGTCGGACTCGCTGGAGAAGTCCTGGGCCGAGTTCACCAACTGTACGGGCATCAAGATCGTCTACGAGGGCTCCAACGACTTCGAGTCGCAGCTCCCGGTCCGGGTGGCCGGCGGCAACGCCCCCGACCTGGCGATCATCCCGCAGCCCGGCCTGCTCGCCCAGATGGTCAAGTCCGGCAAGGTGGTCAAGCCGCCGCAGCAGACCGTCGAGAACGAGAACAAGTGGTCGCCGGTCTGGAAGCAGTACGGATCGGTCAACGGCACCTTCTACGCGGCGCCGATGAGCGCCAACATGAAGTCGCTGGTCTG
The DNA here is from genome assembly GCF_000717185.1 of Kitasatospora phosalacinea. Classification (GTDB taxonomy): domain Bacteria; phylum Actinomycetota; class Actinomycetes; order Streptomycetales; family Streptomycetaceae; genus Kitasatospora; species Kitasatospora phosalacinea_A. The sequence goes on from NZ_JNYE01000045.1 coordinate 21,412, forward strand.
GTACTCGCCCAAGGCCTTCAAGGCCGCCGGGTACGAGGTCCCGAAGACCTGGACCGAGCTGGTCGCGCTCAGCGACAAGATCGCCCGCGCCGGCGGCGAGACGAAGCCCTGGTGCGGCGGCATCGGCTCCGGCACCGCGACCGGCTGGCCCGCCACCGACTGGCTGGAGGAGATCGTCCTCGGCTCGTACGGCGGCGAGGTCTACGACCAGTGGATCAGCCACCAGGTGAAGTTCTCCGACGAGAAGATCACCACCGCGATGCAGACCGTCGCCGGCTGGATGCAGAACCCGGCCTGGGTCAACGGCGGCTTCGGCGACGTCAAGACGATCGCCACCACCACCTTCCAGGACGCGGGCACCCCGATCCTCAGCAACAAGTGCGCGATGCTCCAGCAGGCGTCCTTCTACCGCGCGCAGTGGCCCCAGGGCACCAGCATCGGCCCGGACGGCGACGTCTTCGCCTTCCACATGCCCGCGGTGAACCCGGACGTCAAGAGCCCGGTCGAGGGCGGCGGCGAGTTCCTGGCCGCGTTCTCCGACCGGCCCGAGGTGCAGGCCGTGCAGAACTACCTGTCCACCTCCGAGTGGGCCAGCAGCCGGGTCAAGGTCTCCCCGGGCTGGGTCTCCGCCAACCAAGGCGTGGACAAGAGCCTGTACACCGACCCGATCGACAAGCTCTCCGCCGAGTCGCTGACCGACCCCGCGGCCACCTTCCGGTTCGACGCCTCCGACCTGATGCCCGCCGCCGTCGGTTCCGGCGCCGAGTGGAAGGCGCTGACCGCCTGGTTCGCCGAGGGCCAGTCCATCCAGAAGACCGCGGCCGACATCGACGCGGCCTGGCCGCAGTAACCGGACGCCGAAGGGCAGCGCGGGTCCGCCCGCGCTGCCCTTCCCGTGCCCCGAGGAAGGATCCTCCGCATGCCCACCGACTCCCGGCTCGCCGGGCCGGCGCTCCACCTCGCCGACTCGCTGTGGCAGGACGCGGCGCTCAAGTTCGGCAACACCGCGGGCGCCGTCCTGGGCTTCCTCGGCGTGCTGCTCGCGGTGTTCTTCGCGGCGGGCCGCGCCACCGGACGCTTCTCCCGGCCGCTGGCGGTCGTCCTGATGCTCGGCCCCGCGGCCGTCCTGCTGCTCACCGGCCTGGTGGTGCCGCTGCTGCGCACCGTCTACCTCAGCTTCTACGACGCCGACGCGGCGAAGTTCGTCGGCGGGAAGAACTACGGCTGGGCGGCGACCAGTTCGCCGATCCACGAGGTGCTGCTGAACACCCTGCTCTGGCTGGTGATCGCCCCGATCGCGGCCACCGGGCTCGGCCTGCTGCTGGCCCTGATGGTCGACCGGATGCGCGGCCAGGCGGTCTACAAGTCGCTGGTCTTCATGCCGATGGCGGTCTCGCTGGTGGCCGCCTCGATCATCTTCAAGCTGGTGTACGAGTCGCGCGGAGCCGGTCAGAACCAGGTCGGCCTGCTCAGCCAGCTCGCGGTCGCGCTCGGCTGGGACGACCCGCCGAACTGGATCCTCTCCCAGCCGCTGAACAACTTCCTGCTGATGGGCGTCATGGTCTGGGTGCAGACCGGCTTCGCCATGGTGGTGCTGTCCGCCGCGATCAAGGCCATCCCGGACGAGATCACCGAGGCCGCCCGGCTCGACGGCGCCACCGGGGTGCGGCTGTTCCTGCACGTCACCGTGCCGATGATCCGCACCACGCTGGTGGTGGTGCTCACCACCATCATGATCATCACGCTGAAGGCCTTCGACATCGTCCGCACCATGACCGGCGGCAACTTCGGCACCCAGGTGCTGGCCAACGAGATGTACTCGCAGAGCTTCGAGCAGTACAACACCGGCCGGGGCAGCGCCCTCGCGGTGATCCTCTTCCTCGCGGTGGCCCCCCTGGTGGTCTACAACATCGCCCTGCTGCGCAAGGAGCGTGCGACCCGATGAGCGCCGAGCCCACCTTCGACAAGGCCTCCGGCTCCGGGGTCGGCACCGGCTCCGGCGGCGCGTCCGGTTCCGGTGCCGGCAGGGCGTCCGGCTCCGGCGGGGCGGCCCGCCCCGACCTGCCGCCGGCCAAGGCGATCCGCCGGGCGTTCAGCTCCCCGCTGGCCAGCGCCCTGGTGATCGCCGTCACCGTGCTGTGGACCATCCCGACCGTCGGCCTGCTGGTCACCTCGCTGCGGCCGAAGGAGGACGTGGTCTCCAGCGGCTGGTGGGAGGCGTTCGTCCACCCCGACCTCGGGCTGGAGAACTACCGCTCGGTGCTGTTCGACAACTCGTTCGGCACCTCCGGCGGCCTGATGCCGTACCTGGTCAACTCGATCGCGATCGCCATCCCGGCCACGGTCTTCCCGCTGGTGCTGGCCGCGATGGCGGCGTACGCGCTGGCCTGGGTGCGGTTCAAGGGCAGCGACGCGGTCTTCTTCCTGATCTTCGCGCTGCAGGTGGTGCCGCTGCAGATGTCGCTGGTGCCGCTGCTGCGGCTGTTCTCCGGCGGGGCGCACCTCGGGTCGGTGACGGTGATCCCGGCGCTCAACCTGAAGGACACCTACCTGCCGGTCTGGCTGACGCACACCATGTTCGCGCTGCCGCTGGCGATCTTCCTGCTGCACAACTTCATCGCCCAGCTGCCCCGCGACCTGATGGAGGCCGCGGTGGTGGACGGGGCCTCGCACTTCAAGATCTTCCGCTCGATCGTGCTGCCGCTGAGCGCCCCGGCGCTGGCCTCGTTCGCCATCTTCCAGTTCCTGTGGGTGTGGAACGACCTGCTGGTGGCGCTCACCTTCGCGGGCGGCAACCCGACCGTCGCGCCGATAACCTCCCGGCTGGCCCAGCTCTCCGGTTCCGACAGCAGCCACTGGGAACTGCTCAGCGCGGGCGCCTTCCTGTCGATGATCGTCCCGCTGGCGGTGTTCTTCGCCCTGCAGCGGTACTTCGTCCGCGGGCTGCTGGCCGGGTCGGTGAAGGGGTGAGCCGGTCGGGCCGCCCCTCTTGAACGCGTGCAGACAGAAGGGTCGGATGCGGAGCGTCGGCGTCCTAGTTGGCCGGAAGTCGTGGCTGTGATGTGAGGGTTCTGCGGACGCGCCGGGGTCGGAGCCGGTAGGACGGAGGGCGGCACTTCTGCCGTTCATCCGGTCATCCGACCTTGGGGGGTTGGCGTGAGGATCAGAAAACGAATCGCCGGACTGCTCGTGGGCCTGCTCGCGGCCAGCGGACTGATGGTGGCGCCCGCGGCACACGCGGACACCACCGCCGTCCTCGGCAACACCACCACCGGCACCGCCACCGACTCCGGTGACTCGAACTACATCAACACCTCGCGCTTCGTGACGGGCGCCAGCGGCGGCACCGTCAACAGCGTCAGCGTGTACGTCGGCGCCGTCGGCGCCGCGCCCAACGACCAGTACCAGGTCGCGGTGTACGGCGACGTGGCCGGCAAGCCCGGCCCGCTGCTCGGCTCCTCCGCCTCCGGCACGCTCACCGCGCACGCCTGGAACACCCTGCCGGTCGCCGCCGCCCTCGCGCCGAACACGCCGTACTGGCTGGCGTACAACTCCAACGGCGTCTCCGCCGCGGTCAACAACCTGAACTACTCCACCGGCGGCCAGAGCGGCTACTCCACCGGCGGCACCGCCTTCGGCACCTGGCCCAGCAGCTTCGGCGCCGTCTCCACCGGCTCGCTGAACTACTCCGTCTACGCCACCTACACGCCCTCCGGCAGCGGCGGCGGCACCCCCGGCAGCGGCCCCGGCAACGAGGGCCCGATCCTGCTGGTCACCAACGCGGCCAACCCGTACACCACGTACTACGGGGAGATCCTCAAGGCCGAGGGCCTGAACTACTACAAGACCGTCGACCTGGGCAGCGTCACCGCGACCTTGCTCAACTCGTACGACGTGGTGCTGCTGGCGGAGAACCCGCTGACGGCCGCCCAGACCACCATGTTCAGCACCTGGGTGAACGGCGGCGGACGGCTCGTCGCGATGCGGCCCGACAAGCAGCTCGCCGGGCTGCTCGGCCTGACCGCGAGCACCGACACGCTGGCCGACAGCTACCTGAAGATCGACACCACCGCGGCGCCCGGTGCCGGACTGACCTCCGACACCATCGGCTTCCACGGCACCGCCGACAAGTACGCGCTGAACGGCGCCACCGCCGTCGCCACCCTGTACAGCGACACCGCCGTCGCCACCACCAACCCGGCCGTCACGCTGCGCACCGTCGGCACCGGCCAGGCCGCCGCGTTCACCTTCGACCTGGCCAAGTCCGTCGTGCAGACCCGTCAGGGCAACGCCGCCTGGGGCGGCCAGCAGCGCGACAACGTCGACGGCATCGAGGCCAGCGAGATGTTCTTCGGCACCGGCGGACAGCTCAACTGGAACAACCTGGACAAGGCGCAGATCCCGATCGCCGACGAGCAGCAGCGCCTGCTCGCCAACCTGATCACCGCCATGGACGCGGGCAAGAAGCCGCTGCCGAAGTTCTGGTACTTCCCGCGGGACGTCAAGGCCGTCGTGGTGATGACCGGTGACGACCACGGCATCGGCGGCACCGGCGGGCGCTTCGACGGCTACGTCGCGCAGAGCCCGGTCGGCTGCAACGTCGCCAACTGGGAGTGCGTGCGCGCCTCGTCCTACATCTACACCGACGACCCGCTGACCGACGCCCAGGCCAAGGCCTACTCCGACCAGGGCTTCGAGATCGGCGTGCACGTCACCACCAACTGCACCCCGTGGGGCACCCCCGCCGACCTGCAGAACGTCTACGCCACCCAGATCGGCGCCTGGAAGGCCAAGTACGCCTCGCTGCCGAACCCGGACAGCACCCGCACCCACTGCGTCGAGTGGGACGACTGGGCGACCCAGGCCAAGACCAAGCTCGCCAACGGCATCCGGCTGGACACCGACTACTACTACTACCCGGCCAGCTTCGTGCAGGACCGGCCCGGCTACTTCAACGGCACCGGCCTGCCGATGAAGTACGCGGACAGCGACGGCAGCACCGTCAACGAGTACCAGGCCACCACCCAGCTCACCGACGAGTCCGGGCAGTCCATGCCGGGCACCGTCAACACGCTGCTGGACAACGCCTACAACTCCAAGGGCTACTACACCGTCCTGACCGCCAACATCCACACCGACTACGCCGCCTCCACCGCCTCCGACCAGGTCATCGCCTCGGCCAAGGCGCATGGCGCCCCGGTCGTCTCCGGCCGCCAGCTGCTGAACTGGCTGGACGCCCGCAACGGCTCCGCGTTCTCCGGCATGGCCTGGAGCAGCAACACGCTGAGCTTCAGCATCACCGGCGGCGCCAACGGCCTGCGCGCGATGGTCCCGGTCAACTCGGCGGCCGGCACGCTCACCGGCGTCAAGCGGGGCGCCACCAGCGTCAGCTACCGCATCGAGACCGTCCACGGCATCTCCTACGCCTTCTTCGACGGCAACGTCGGCTCCTACACCGCGACGTACGGCACCGACACCACCGCGCCGACCGTCACCGGCTCGGTGCCGGCCAACGGCGCCACCGGCGTCCCGGCCACCGCCCCGGTGAAGGCCTCGTTCAGCGAGCCCGTCCAGGCGAGCACCGTCAACGGCACCAACGTCACCCTGAAGACCACCAGCGGCGCCACCGCGGTGCCCGGCACCGTCGCCCTGGACGCGGCCACCAACACCGTCACCTTCACCCCGAGCGCCGCGCTCTCGCTCAGCACCGGCTACACGCTGAGCGTCGCCAACGTGAAGGACCTGGCGGGCAACACCCAGACCGCGGCCTACACCGCGGCCTTCACCACGGCGGGCGCGCCGCCGCAGACCATCGGCAACAACGCGGTCGGCGCCCAGCTCGACGACACCGACTCCAACCACCTCAACGGCTCCAAGATCACCACCGGGGCCTCCGCCATCGCACTGACCTCGCTCAACGTGCACACCGGGCAGATCAGCGCGGCGCCCAACAACCAGTTCCAGATCGCCCTCTACAGCGACAACGCCGGCTCGCCGGACGCCCTGCTGGCCACCAGCTCGGTCGGCACGCTGAGCGCCAACGCCTGGAACAGCGTGCCGATCACCTACACGCTGGCACCCGGCACCACGTACTGGGTGGTCTACAACTCCAACGGCACCAGCTCCACCGTCAACAACATGCACTACAGCTCCGGCCCGGCCGGCTCGGGCGCCTACAGCAGCGCGTCCGTCCCGTTCGGGACCTTCCCGGCCGCCTTCGGCACCGCCGTGAAGACCAACCTCGTGTACTCGCTGTACGGCGCCTACTGAGTAGTGCACCGGACGCACCGAGTTGACTGCCGGGGCGGTTCGGGCCACGCGATCGTGGTCCGGGCCGCCCCGGCGGCTCGTTCCGGCGGCACCGTTCCGCGGTGCCCCCGGACCGTCAGACCGCCATGCCGGCCGGGGCCTCGGACGGCAGGTCGCCCGCCTTGGCCTTGACCACGAACAGGGCGGAGAGCAGGGCCACCGCGGCGAAGGCCACGCCGACCACGAAGGCGTGCGACACCGCGTACGCCAGCACCTGGTTGGCCCAGGAGCTGCCGGGCGGGAAGGACTGGTGCTCCTGCGCGTACTGCAGCTCGGCGGGGGAGGCGTGGGCCGCGAAGTCCGGCTGCTGGCGGTTGCCCTCGCTGGTGGCCGCCTTGGCGAACATCGTGGTCAGGATCGACAGGCCGACCGAACCACCGATCTGCTGCACCGAGTTGAGCAGGCCCGAGGCGGCTCCGGTCTCGTGCGCCGACACCCCGGCCACCGCCATCAGCATCACCGGGACGAAGATCAACCCCATGCCGAAGCCGAAGGTGACCGTGGGGCCGAGCACGGCCGCCGTGTAGCTGCTGTTCACGTCCGTCTGGGTCAGCCAGCCCAGGCCGGCGGTGACCAGGACGGAACCGGTGACCAGGAAGGGCTTGGGGCCGATCCGGGCCTGGAAGGTGGAGGCGATCTGGGCCGCGACGATGATCGCCACGCTGACCGGGAGGAAGGCCACACCCGCCTTCAGCGCGCTGTACCCGAGGACCCGCTGCACGAAGAGCGTGACGTAGAAGAAGATGCCGAACATGGCGGCGGCCAGGCAGAGCATCATGATCAGGCCGCCAGTGCGGTTGCGGTCCCGCAACAGGCCCAGCGGGGTGATGGGTTGGGCGGTGCGCCGCTCGATCAGCACGAAGGCGAGCAGCAGCGCGGCGCCGACCGCGAAGGACGCGACGGTCACGCCGTTGCCCCAGCCCGCCTCCGGGTCGGCGGCGTGGATGAACCCGTAGACCAGGCTGACCAGGCCGAGCGTCGAGGTGAGCGCGCCCGGCAGGTCGAAGGTGCCGGCCCGGCGCTCGGACTCGTTGATGTACTTCGGCGCGGCGAGGGCGATCAGCACGGCGATCGGCACGTTCACGAAGAACACCCAGCGCCAGTTCAGGTACTCGGTGAGCACGCCGCCGGCCAGCAGGCCGATCGCCGCGCCGGAACCGGCCACCGCCGAGAAGACGCCGAACGCGCGGTTCCGCTCCGGCCCCTCCTTGAAGTTGGTCGCGATCAGGGCGAAGGCCGTCGGTGAACAGATCGCCCCGCCGATGCCCTGCAGCGCGCGGGCCGCGAGCAGCATGCCGCCGTTCTGCGCGAAGCCGCCGAGCAGCGAGGCCAACCCGAACAGCAGCACGCCGACGACGAACACCCGGCGGCGGCCGAGGATGTCGCCCGCCCGCCCGCCGAGCAGCAGCAGGCCGCCGAAGGTCAGCGTGTAGGCGTTGATCACCCAGGACAGGTTGGTGGTCGAGAACTTCAGCGCGTCCTGGATGTGGGGGAGCGCGATGTTCACGATGGTCGCGTCCAGCACGACCATGAGCTGGGTGGCCGCGATGACCGTGAGCGTGACGTTCTTGCTCCGGCCCCCCTCGGACCCGGGCGGAGCTGACTTGCTGATCGTGCCGGAAACAGCCACTGTGTGCCCCCTGCTGGTCACTGCTGCCGTTCGGTAAGGTGCATCGACGATGCCCACAGTGAACGGTCGCGTTCACTGTGGGGACGATAGACCCGCACCGTTAGTGAACGCAACCGTCTTTTAGGGTGGATGACGATGGATCAGCCGGACCAGCACGATCGGCGCCGATCGACCGTCGGCGCCCCGGAGGGGGCCCCGCAGCGCCGTCGCGGGAAGGCCCTGGAGGCCGCGATCTTCGAGGCCGCGATCGAGCAGCTCACCTCCGGCGGCTTCGCCCGGATGACCATGGAGGGCGTGGCCGGGGCGGCCCAGACCGGCAAGGCCGCGCTGTACCGCCGCTGGAACTCCAAGGGCGACCTGGTGATGGACGCGCTGACGGCCGCCCTGCCGCCCCCGACCGGCGTCCCCGACCTCGGCTCCGCCCGGGACGAGCTGCGGCGGGTCGTCGAGGCCTACGTGGCGGTGGTGACCTCCCCGATCGGCGCCGCCATCCACACCCTGATGGGAGAGCTCGACCACGAGCGCGCCGAGTCCTTCAAGGAATTCCTCCAGGAGCGGGTGGTCACGCCGGGCGTCGAGGTGATCCTCGGCATCCTCCGCCGGGGCGAGGAGCGCGGCGACGTCCGCCGCGGCGCGGCGGTCCCCGCGGTCGCCGACGTGCTGCCGGCCATGCTGCTGTACCGCGCCAAGCTCTGCGGCGGCGTGCTCGACGAGGCCTTCGCCGCCGAGCTGTTGGAGCAGGTCATGCTGCCGATGATCCGGCCGTAGCGGTGCGGCCCGGGGCGGGGCGGTGCGGCCCGGTGCGGCCCGGGTGGCGCGGCTCGGGACAGGGCCGGTCGACCCGGCGGGGGCGTGGGTGCGGCGGCGTACGCTGAGGGGAGCCGGGAGTTCCCGTCCTGCGGGCCCGGCCGCCGCGCCCAGCTCCAGCGAACGGAACCCCGATGCCGTACGACCCCCCGACCCACGCGGTCGAGCGCTCCCTGCACCAGGCCGGCGCCCGTGTGGTGGTCGGCCTGGACGAGGTCGGCCGGGGCGCCTGGGCCGGTCCGGTCATGGTCGGCGCCGCCGTCACGGGCCTGCGCCGCCCGCCGGAGGGGCTGACCGACTCCAAGCTGCTCACCGAGCGGCGCCGGGTCGCGCTGGCCCCGGTCCTGGAGGAGTGGGTGACGGCGTACGCGATCGGGGCCGCCTCGGCCCGGGAGTGCGACGACCTGGGCATGACCGCCGCGCTCCGGCTGGCCGCCCTCCGCGCCCTGGAGGGGCTGCCGGTGCGGCCCGACGCGGTGATCCTGGACGGCAAGCACGACTACCTGGGCGGTCCCTGGAAGGTCCGCACGGTGATCAAGGGCGACCAGTCCTGCGTCTGCGTGTCCGCGGCCTCGGTGCTGGCGAAGGTCCGGCGGGACGCGCTGATGGCCGAACTCGGCTCGGATCACCCGGCGTTCGCCTTCGGGGAGAACGCCGGGTACCCGTCGCCGACGCACCGCGCCGCCCTGGAGGAGCTCGGCCCGACCGAGCACCACCGGCTGTCCTGGTCCTACCTGGACGCGCTGCCGCGCTGGAGCCACCTCAAGCGGCAGCGCACCCCGGCCGACACCGGCGAGCAACTCTCCCTCGGTTTCTGAGGTTTTCCTGACGGTCGGGCCCGGTCCGCGAGCGGCCCCGGGCCGTCCCGCCGACCCCGTTTCCTGACGGTTGGTCAGCATTCATCCGCCGGTCACCGGAGCGTTGTCGCCACGGTGCGCACCGCGCGCCACACTTCCAAGTGGTGGGGTGCCCGTGCGCATCCGACCGGCATTTGATAGGAATCCGGGTATGCCTGTCTTCCCCGAGGAGCCGGAGATTCACGAGACGATCCCGGGCCCCGGCGTTCCCCTTCCCCACAAGTCGGACGCACCTGCCCCCCGTATGCCTTCCTCCACCACCGTCGCCGCACCGGTCCCGGGCCCGCGCCCCGGTCCGCCGCGCCCCGTCCCGCCCCGTGCCGACCGTCCGGTCCCCGGCCCGCGGCCCCCGGCCCGACCCGAGCCCGGCCCCGCGCCGCGCCCCGGTCGGCCGGACGTCCAACTCCTGCCCGCCGCCGCGGCCGAGGCGATCGACCGCGCCGACGAGGCGGTGGACGCGCTGCTGGAATCCGGCCGCCGCCCCGGCGACGTGCTGGTCCTGACCGTCGGCGGGGCGCACCCCTGGCAGGAGCACGAGCTCAGCTTCGGCGAGGAGCGCTACTGGGCGCAGCTCGCCGACGGCGGCGACGTGTTCTACGCCGACGCCGCCGCGACGCGCCAACTCCGCCGGGACGTGGTGGTCCTGGTCGTCAACGAGGGCCGCCCGGAGCGGGTGGCCGTTGCGGCGCGCAAGGCGCTGGAGCGGGCCGCGAAGCTCCTGGTGGTCTGCGGCGAGACGGAGACCGTCGCCCCGCTGTTCGCCTGAGCGGAGCCCCGCCCGGCGGCCCGTCCGGGCAGCCCGTCCGCCGTCCGCCCGCTCGTCCGGTCCCCCGGTCGGCCACCCTGGCCGGTCGGGCCCGTCGGGCTGTCCGCAACGCCGTCCGGCGCGGCGGGCGGCCCCGGTGCGGGACTCCGCCGGGGGGCGCGGGCCTCCGGCGTCCGGTCAGCGGGCGGCGGTGCGGCGGGCGGTCCGCTCGTCCCCGTGGGCACCCTCCAGGGCGCGGACCGCGCTCAGCGAGGTGACCGGGGCGATCGGCTGCTGCTGGGGCGGCGGCGCTCCGGTCGCCGCGGCGGACGCACCGCGCGGGAGGCGCGGCGGCAGTTCGGTGACGGTGTGGACCGGACCGAGCGTCCACGACCCGGAGTGCGGGTTGCGCCCGCGCCGACCGTCACCGAGCGACTGCCAGCCGGCCGGCGTGAGCGTCAGGTACGAACCGCAGCGCAGCCCGTGCAGTTCGGCGGCGGCGCGGAGCGCCCACATCCAGGCGCCGTCCTGCTCGGTCCAGTCCGGAACGCCCTCGCGGCAGCGCAGCAGGACCGCGGTGCGGCTCGGGCTGCGCCGCTTCAGGTCGTGCGGGGTGACCCGGCGGAGATGGCCGAGCAGCGCGTTGCGGTGGTCCCACCCGTCGTCGAACTGCGGCCGGACGCCGAAGGAGGCGGACGCCACCACCCGGTTCCCGGCGTCCAGCACCGCGACCACCGTGGTGCCCGGTTGCGGGAGGTGCCGCTGGTGCAGGTCGGTGACGAACTCCCGGGGCGCCCGGAGGAGGGGCACGCCGTAGCTCTTCCACTCCGGCAGGGCGACGGTCCGGTGGCCGTCGTAGCGGGAAGGACCTCGGTCGATGCCGTTGATCACGATCCTCCTTCCCGTGCTCGCGCCCCCTGGGGCGCGCGAGCGTACGCCGAAGGCCGGGTCCGACGGACCGGGCACTGGATACCTTCCAATTCTCGGTGGAGAGCAGTCCGAGCGGCAATGATGAAATGACGACCGCGGCCCGAAATCCGTGCTTCTGCCGGATATGTTCCGCGCTCTCGACGGGGCCATTCGGCTGACCCGCCGGTGAGCGGCGGGTGTACGGCTTGAAACGTTCCGGTGTACGCCCTCCCCGTGCCCCGGCGCGCCCGTCCGGCCCGGGGCGTCGGCGCGCGCGGGCTTCCGGCCACCGGGCGGCGGCGGCCGACCACGCGACCGGGCGGGCGACCGGGCGGTCGGGTGGCCGTGTGGTTGCGCGGTCTCACGGTCGGGGCGGGGGAGGGGGTGGGTCGGGGCTCACCCCCGGACGGCGAGGACGAGCGGGAGCACGGCGGTGGCCCCGGCCTGGCGGAGCATGCGGGCCGCCACCGTCAGCGTCCAGCCCGAGTCCACCAGGTCGTCGACCAGGAGGACCGGGCCCGGTGCGGCGGCCAGGGACTCGGCCAGGCCCGGCGGGAGGGTGAGCGCCCCGGCGACCGAGCGCAGCCGTTGGGCGCTGTTACTGCGCGGGCCGTGCGGCGGCTCCCCGGTGGCGTACTCGACCCGGCCGAGCAGCGGCATCCGGCCGATCGTGGCCAGGCCGCCCGCCAGGTCGGAGAGCAGCCGGGGGCGGGTGGAGGAGTCGAGCGCGACGACCCCGACCGGGCGGTCGAGCCGCTGGCCGTCCGCCCCGGCCGGCCCGGCCCAGCCGCCGGGGCCGCGGGCCCAGTCCGCCACCACCCCGACCATCGCGTCCAGCACCTCGCGCGGCAGCGGGCCGTCCGGGGAGCGCTCGTCCAGCAGCGAGCGCAGGCGGCCGCCCCAGCCGATGTCGGACAGCCGCCCCAGGGCGCGCCCCGGCTCGGCCTGCTGGGTGACGGGGATCCGGCCCTTGAGCGGGACGCCCAGGGATTCCATGCCGGTGGGCCACATCCGCCTGGTCTCGAAGGAGACGCCGGGGCGGCCGAGCGCGGCCCGGGCCGCGTCCAGCGCCCCGGCGGAGACCTCCGCGGAGTGCCGGGGCGGGGCGCAGCGGTCGCACCTGCCGCACGGGACGGCCTCGGGGTCGTCGAGCTGGCGGCGCAGGAACTCCATCCGGCAGCCCCCGGTGGCCACGTACTCCCGCATCGCCTGCTGCTCGGCCTCGCGGGCCCGGGCGACCTTGGCGTACCGCGCGGCGTCGTACTGCCAGGATTCGCCGGTGGACTCCCAGCCGCCGCGCACCCGGCGGACCGCGCCGTCCACGTCGAGCACCTTGAGCATGGTCTCCAGCCGGGTGCGGCGGAGGTCGACCGAGGTCTCCAGGGCGGCGGTGGAGAGCGGGCGGCCCGCCCCGGACAGCGCGTCCAGCGTGCGGCGGACCTGCTCCTCGGCGGGGAAGCCGATCGAGGCGAAGTACCGCCAGATCGCCTCGTCCTCCCGGCCGGGGAGCAGCAGGACCTCGGCCCGGTCCACCCCGCGACCGGCCCGGCCGACCTGCTGGTAGTAGGCGATCGGGGAGCTCGGCGAACCGAGGTGCACCACGAAGCCGAGGTCCGGCTTGTCGAAGCCCATGCCGAGCGCGGAGGTGGCGACCAGCGCCTTGACCCGGTTCTCCAGCAGCGCCGCCTCGGCCTCGCGGCGCTCCGCGTCCTCGGTCCGCCCGGAGTAGGAGGCGACCTGGTAGCCGCGCCCGCGCAGGAACTCGGTGACCTCCTCGGCGGCGGCCACCGTGAGGGTGTACACGATGCCGGAGCCCGGGAGGTCGGGCAGGTGGTCGGCGAGCCAGGCCAGCCGGTGCGCCGGGTCGGGCAGCGGCAGCACCGCCAGGCTGAGGCTCTCCCGGTCCAGCGGCCCGCGCAGCACCAGGGCCTGCGCGTCGCCCGCGCCGGTGCCGAGCTGCTCCGCGACGTCCGCGGTGACCCGGGCGTTCGCGGTCGCCGTGGTCGCCAGCACCGGGACGCCGGGGGAGAGCTCGGCGAGCATGGTGCGCAGCCGCCGGTAGTCGGGCCGGAAGTCGTGCCCCCAGTCGGAGATGCAGTGCGCCTCGTCCACCACCAGCAGGCCGGTGGAGGCGGCGAGCTTGGGCAGCACGTGGTCGCGGAAGTCGGGGTTGTTCAGCCGCTCCGGACTGACCAGGAGGACGTCGACCCGGCCGTCGGCGACCTCCTGCTGGATCTCCGACCACTCCTCGGGGTTGGCCGAGTTGATCGTCCGGGCGCGGATGCCCGCCCGGGCCGCCGAGTCGACCTGGTTGCGCATCAGGGCCAGGAGCGGGGAGACGATCACCGTCGGTCCGGCGCCGCGTTCGCGGAGCAGCGCCGTGGCGATGAAGTAGACGGCGGACTTGCCCCAGCCGGTGCGCTGGACGACCAGGGCGCGGCGGCTGTCCACCACCAGCGCCTCGATGGCCTTCCACTGGTCCTCGCGCAGGGCCGCGCCGGGGCCGGCGAGGTCGCGCAGCACGGCTTCCGCGGCGGCCCGGACGGCGTCGCGGTCGGCGGGGGTGGTCGGGTGGAGTTCGCGCGTCTGCATGGGGTCATGGATACCGTGCGGCACGGACGGACCGCGAATGACCGGCTGTGGACAGGGTGGCGTTCATCGGTTGATCTGCTGTCAAATCGCCGGGAAGACCATGAACCATGGGCCATTCGGGTGAGTGGATGCTGAACCCCCCGACTTATCCACAAGCTAGGGCGAATTTTCCGCAGTCGGGCGCGATCCGGTCCAAGCTTTCCGCCATGACCGCAGACGACCGCACCACCACCCCCGTCCCCAACCCCGGCCACCTGCCCGTCCGGCTGCGCGGCCCCGCCGACATGGCGGAGATGCTGCCGTACCTGCTCGGCTTCTTCCCCGACGACAGCATCGTCGCGGTGGGCCTGCAGGGCTCCGCGCTCGACCAGGGCGGCGTGATCCGGATCGACATCCCGGAGGATCCCGCCTGCTGGGAGCGCACCGCGGAGGAGGCCGCCCGGCTCCTGGTCGAGCTGTCCGAACAGCGCGACCGCCGCCCCGTCCAAGTCCTGCTGTACCTGTGCCGGGACCCTGCCGACGGCGCCCGCGCGTCCGAGGACGGGCCCGCCGTGCTGGCGCGGCTCCGCCCGCTGGCCGCCGCGCTCGCCCGGGCCTTCCGGGACGAGCAGGTGGCCGTCAAGGAGTCGCTGTGCGTCTCCGCCGGCCGCTGGTGGTCCTTCCTGTGCACCGAGGCCGACTGCTGCCCGCCGGGCGGCACCCCGGTCCGGGCGGCCCACCAACCGAGCCCGCTCGCCGTGGCCGCCACGTTCGCGGGGCTCGCCCCGCGGGGCAGCCGCAAGGCGATCGTGGCCGGGCTGGCCCCGGTGGGCCCGCCGGGCTCCGAGGTCCAGCGCCGGGCCCTGGAGGACGCCGGGCCGCCCTTCATCCGCGAGCTGGCCGGGCCCGGCGGCCGGGTCGCGGCCGTCGAGCGCACCGCCGGGCTGCTCGCCGAGGCGATGGCCGAATTCCGCGCCGGAGCCCGCGAGTTGGACAGCACCCGCACCGCCAGACTGCTGATCGGCATGCAGGACAAACTCGGCCGGGACCGCGCCGCCGAGTACGCCGAGCCCGACGAACTCGCCGCCGCCCAACGGCTGTGGCGGTTCCTGATCCAACGCTGCGTCGACCCGTTCGGACACCTCGCCGCCCCACCGATGACCTTGCTGGCCTGGACGTCCTGGCTGGCGGGAGACTCGGCCACGGCCCGGATCGTGCTGGCCAGGGCACTGGAGCTGGAGCCGGACTACACCCTGGCCCGGCTCCTCTACGAATCACTGAACTGCGGCATCGCCCCGGAAGCCCTGCTCCGGGTGGTCCGCCGCGAGCGCACGGCCCGCCTGCGGGACGGGCAACCCCCGCACCTGGCGGAGCTCCCGCCGGGAGCGCCCCCGGAAGCCCCCGCCGCCCCGGCGGGAACCGGAGACGGAGCGACCGTCACGGACGACACCGCTCCGCGGCAGTCGGACAGGGCCTCCAGCCGACGGGAGCCGGTCCCCGGGCCGGGCGGGCCGCCCGCCGGACCTCGCCCCGGCGGCACCGGGGAGATCCGCCCGGGGACGGAGACGAAGTCTGAGCCGGGGACGGGGACGGAGACGAAGTCTGAGCCGGGGACGGGGACGGAGACGAAGTCTGAGCCGGGGACCCCCTACCGGTCCGGCGGACGGGCCGTCGGCCGGACCGGCCTGCCGGGCCGAGCGGGGGCGCGGTACGCACCCCCGGCGAGTCGTTCCGGCGGGCGTACGGGTCCGGCAGGTCCGGCCGCACCGAAGCCGACACACGATCGGAGACTGACATGCGAACCCTCGACCCGCGGCTGCGCGGTGGTCGGCTAGACCTCGCCGCGCGCCATCCGGATCAGCCGGTCCAGCACCGCCCGACCACTGGTCCGGACGCCGTCGTGCTCCCACTCGTTGGTGACCCAGACCCGGGTGCCGGCCACCGCGTCCGCGGTCTCCAGCGAGTGCGCCGTGTCCACGTACATGTCGTCGTGGTACACCGCCGCGTACACCGGCACCTGGTTCGACGCCAGGCGCGGCAGGTCGTACAGGTCGGGCCAGTCGGTGCGCTCCGCCAGCAGCTGCGCCGTCTCGCGGAGCGGCTGCAGCGCCGGGTCGGTCTCGAACATCCAGGGGTGGATCATCTCGCCGGTGAGCAGCACCGGCCCGTCCCCGGCCAGCGCCGCCTCGGCGTCGAACTCGGGGAACTCCTTGCGCACCCGCTCCGCCGACCAGTCGGTGGCCCCGGCGTCGACCGAGCGCTGCCCGTAGATCGACTCGTGCAGGACGGCGTACAGGGGGTTCTGCGCGAAGGACAGGTGCGACTGCGCCCCGGCCAGGAAGGTGTCGGAGAGCTCCGGTCCGTCCGGCCCCTCCACCCAGGCCTCCTCCAGCAGGTAGTGCAGGACGTAGGAGCCGGAGCCGCTGCCCAGCAGGATGCCCAGCGCCTGGAACGCCTGGACGGTCAGCGTCCCGCCGCCGGGAAGGGGCGCGGGCCGTTCCAGCAGGTGCGCAGCGATTCGCCGTACTGCCGCCACGTCCTGGGGGAAGCGCGCGTAGTGTCCGGCGTTCTTGCGGGCGACGCGCGGGTAGGCCGCGCGGTAGACCTCGTCCGCCGAGCGGCGCAGCCCGGCCAGACCGCCGGTGACGAAGGCCTCGCGCAGGTGCTCCGGGGCCAGCGAGAGGTAGGTCAGGGTGCAGAAGCCGCCGAAGCTCTGCCCGAGCAGGCTCCACACGCCGTCCTCGCCGAGCAGTTGGCGGCGGATCAGTTCGGCGTCCCGGACGATCGAGTCGGCCCGGAAGTGCGCCAGGTACTCGGCCTGCTGCCGGGCGTCGCCGCGCCGGGCCAGGGTCTGGCGGTTGGCGGGGGTGGAACGGCCGGTGCCGCGCTGGTCCAGCAGCAGCACCCGGTGGTCGTCGAGCGCCCGGTCCAGCCAGCCGTCCCGGCCCATCGGGCGGTTGGCCTTCCCGCCGGGTCCGCCCTGCAGGTACACCAGCCACGGCAGTTCGTCGTGCTCGCGTCCGGCGGCCACCACCTCGCGGGCGTAGACCTCGATCGTCTCGCCGCCGGGGGCACCGTGGTCCAGCGGCACCCGGAAGAGGTGGTCGGTGGTGACGATTCCGGGGATGCGGCTGAGGGAGGACATGCAACTCCTAGGTGCGAGCTGGTCACGGGCTGGTCGCGGCGTCGAACGCCGGGGTCACCGGTGCGCCCGCCGTCGCCCTCGCACCGTATCCTGACGTCGGACAGGAGCCGCCGGGGGGCGGCCGCCAGGTGCGGACAACCCCGGACGGAGCCACGACACAGCGGGCGCCCCGGGTGTCGGTCGCGGAGCACCGAACGACCATCGGCTCGCGGCCGCCTCCGACCGGACGTCCGCCGGACGGGCGTGACCTGGGGCAGGTGTGGTGCGTTCAATCTGCGGAACGCCACCACCCGAACCGGCACCGCCCGAACCGGCACCGCCCGAACCAGCACCGCCGGACCGACCACGGCAGGGCCGACCGTCTGGGGCACCGGCCACGCGTCGTTCGACCCGGCGCGGCCGCTCCCCGGACGGCCCGGCGTCCGGGCCGGAACACCGTCCCGCCCGGGGCGGGGTGCCGGCGGTCCGGTCCGACCCGAGTCAGAGCCGCGTGTTCCGGCGGCAGAGCAGCACAGTCCGCGATCGAGCATGCTCGCGGCCGACCGAGCCCGCAGCCCTCGGCCGGTCGAGGGGAGGAGAGCCTGGTGACCGACTCAAGGCCACCCCACGCAGCGCCCCAACCGCTGCCACCCACCAGCCCGCCGGTCCCCGGTGCCGCCCCGGTGCCGCCGACCCGCCCGGCCGGCCCTCCGACACCCCGTCAGGCGACTCCGCCGTACGGTACGCCGACCGGTCCCGCCCAGGGAACGGCCGGGCCGGGGCCGACGGTTCCCGGCACCCCTCCGTACGGCACACCCCTGTCCGGAACTCCGGCACACGGCGTCCCGGCACACGGCGTCCCGGCACACGGCGTCCCGATACACGGCACTCCGCCCCACGGCGCGCAGCCGGGCGCCGCCCGCCCGGCCCTCCACCCAGCCGCCCAGCCGTACGGGCCCCCGGCGGGCACGCCCCCGTACGGCACCCCCGCCGGAGGCACGCCGTACGGGCCCGGTGGCACCCCGCCGTACGGCACCGTGACCCGGCCGGCTCCGGGGCACCCGGCGGCCGGGCGCGGCGGCCCAGGTCCGAGGGCTGACCACCAGGCGGCTCCGGGTGGTGCACCCGGCAGCAGGTCGGAGCAGGTGGCGGGCGCGCCCACCGCCGGCCCGGCCCGGTCGACCGGCCAGGCGCCGCCACCGCGGCCGCAGCCCTCCGCCGCGCACGACGTCCTGTGCGTCAACGCCCCGGGCATGGCGGCCTCCGGCCCGGACGGCCAGCTGCGGGGTCAGGGCCTGCACGGCTTCTTCCGGCACGGCGTGCGCACCCTGGCCCGGATGGAGCTGCGGCTGGGCGGCATGGAGCCGCTCCCGCTCCAGGGCACCCTGACGTCCGCGGCGGCGGCCCGGTTCGTCGGCTCCGTCCGGGTGCCGGGAGACCTCGACCCGGATCCGGCGCTGACGGTCGAACGGCTCCGGCACGCCGACGGCGCGGAGACGGTGACGGTCCGCAACACGGGCGCCCGCCCGGCCCGGCTCCCGCTGGAGATCGCCCTCGGCACCGACCTCGGCCTGCTCACCGACATCGCCGCGGGCCGCCGATCGGCCGACCTGCCGGGCCAGGTCCAGTCCTCCGGCCTGCGCTGGGTCGGCCAGGGCCGGGCGGCCACCGTCAGCGCCCGTCCCTCGCCGCACGCGGTGCTGGCCGGTGCGGGCGTGCTGCGGTGGGACTTGGAGGTCCAGCCCGGCGCCCGCTGGTCGGTCGACCTCCGGGCCGAGCTGGAGACCCCGTCGACGGGGCGGCCCCCGACGGGCCGGGGCCCCGGCGTGCCGCTGCCCTGGTCCGAGCCCGAGATCAGGGCCGACGACCGCCGGGCCGCCCGCCTGGTCTCCCGCGCCCTGGACTCGCTGGGCGGCCTGCTGCTCGCCGACGCGGACCGACCGACCGACCTCTACACCGCCTCCGGTGCCCCCTGGCGCTTCGGCCTCACCGCCGCCGACGCGCTCTGGGCCGCCAGGATGACCCTGCCGCTCGGCACCCGGCTCGCCGCCGGGACCTTGCGGGCGGTCGCCCGCCGCCAGCACCAAGCGGTCCCGCAGAGCGCCGCGCCCGCACCCCGGCAGGCCGACGCGGCCCCGGGCGACGGCGCGTCGACCCCGGAAGGGGCCGGTGCGACCGGGCCGGTGCCCGGGGCCGCTCCGGGAGCGACCGGCGGGGCGAACCCGCCCGGCGGCGAGGCCGGTGCGGCGGCCCAGGCGCTGGACGGGGTGATCCCCGGCCCGCTGCGGCACGGCGGCCCCGAGCTGCCGGCCAGCTGCACCGCGACGGAGGCGACCCTGCTGTTCGTCACGGTGCTGGCCGAGGCCTGGCGCTGGGGCATGCCCCGGGCCGAGGTCGCCGAACTGCTCCCGGCGGCGGAGCGGGCGCTCGGCGCGCTGCGGGCGGCGGTGGTGGCGGAAGGGGCGGACGGCCCGGTCGGGTTCGTCGCCGACTTCGGGCGCCCGGCGGAGGAGCGCGCCGCGCGCCCCGGCCCGGCCCGGTGCGAAGTCCAGGCCCAGGCCCACCGGGCGGCCCTCCAGGGGGCCGACCTGCTCGACGCCTTCGACCGGCCCGGTGCGGAGCAGTGGCGCGCCTGGGCGGCCGAACTGAGGGAACGGTTCCGCGAGCAGTTCTGGATCGACGACCTGTCCGGTGGCCGTCCGGCCGCCGCCCTGCTGGCCCCGAACCGTCCGGTGCCGGCCATCGCCTCCACCCTGGTCCACCTCTTCGACCTGGGGCTGGCCGCGGAGGGTGAGCTGCACGAGGGTCTGCTCGACCGCGAGCAGACCAGGCTGCTGGCCCAGCGCCTGGTCACCCCGGAGCTCGACTGCAGTTGGGGCCTTCGCACCCTGAGCGCGAAGTCGCCCCGCTTCAACCCGCTCGGCCACCGCAGCGGTGCGGTCCGGGTCCAGGAGACCGCGCTCGCGGTGAGCGGTCTGGTGGACGCGGGCTTCGAGCGGGAGGCCGAAATACTGCTGGAGGGCCTGCTGGAGGCCTCCGTGCACTTCGAGGGCCGCCTGCCGGAGATGTACGCGGGCGAGCAGAAGGTCACCGACTGCCCGCCAGTCCCGCACCCGGCGGCCTGCCGTCCGGCCGCGGTCTCCGCGGCGGCGGCCGTCCACCTGGTGCTCTCGCTGGCGGGCGTCCGTCCTGACGTCCCGTCCGGGCGGGTCGCCACCCGCCCGGCGAGCACCGCCCCCCTGGGTGCACTGGAACTGACCGGCCTGCGGGTGGCCGGTGAGCCCTTCTCGGTCCGGGTCAGCCGGATCGGTGTCGCGGTCGTGGAGGAGGCGCCGTCGTTCCTGCAGCTCGCCGCCAGCTGAGCGCGCCCCGGCCGGGGCCGTCCACCGGGAAGGGGAAAAGCGCTGTGGTCTGTGATTATCGTCAGAGAGACGACTAAGATCGGCCGCATGTCGCGTTATGACCCGTCGGCCTTCCCCCCGTTCGCAGTCACGGTTGACCTGGTGGTGCTGACGGTGCGCGACCACGAGCTGTGCGCCCTGCTGGTGAAGCGCGGAGAGGCCCCGTTCCAGGGCTACTGGGCGCTGCCGGGCGGCTTCGTGCGGCTGGACGAGGGCCTGGCCGAGGCGGCGTCCCGGGAGCTGGCCGAGGAGACCGGGCTGCGGGCGCAGTCGCTGCCGGGCAGCCTCCCGGTCGGGCAGACCCCCGCGGGTGCGCACCTGGAGCAGCTCGCCACCTACGGCCACCCCCAACGGGACCCGCGGATGCGGGTGGTGAGCGTCGCGTACCTGGTCCTCGCCCCGGACCTGCCGTCGCCCCGCGCGGGCGGCGACGCCAGCAGCGCCCGCTGGGCACCGGTGCGCGAACTGTTCGGCGAGGAGCGCAACGACGGCGTGCTGCTGGCGTTCGACCACGAGCAGATCCTGGCGGACGGGGTGGAGCGCGCCAGGTCCAAGATCGAGTACTCCTCGCTGGCCACCGCCTTCTGCCCCCCGGAGTTCACCGTCGGAGAGCTGCGCCGGGTCTACGAGGCGGTGTGGGGCGTGGTGCTCGACCCGCGCAACTTCCACCGCAAGGTGACCGGCACCCCCGGCTTCCTGCTCCCCTCCGGCGGCACCACGACCCGTCAGGGCGGCCGTCCTGCCCAGCTGTTCAAGGCGGGCGGCGCCACCGTCCTCAACCCCCCGATGCTGCGCCCCGAGGCCTGACCCGAGTCCTGGCCCGAGTCCTGGCCCGAGTCCTGGCCCGGGTCCGCCCCCGCGCCCGCCCCCTCCGGGCGGCGGCCGTGGGGCGTGGGATGTGGGACACGGATCGCGGACCGGGGCTCCGGCGACGCGGCCGATGCCGTTGCTGCCGACGGGTGGTGACGGTTCGTGAGGAGCCCGTCAGCGCGGCGGCGGGGCTGTCGCCTGTACGGGTGAGGTCGGTGCCAACAACGTCCACGACCCATCCGTAATGCCTGGTTTCACCGCTTCCGCGCCCTACTGTGCAGGCTCAGGCCAGGTGGACACCCCCGGCCTGTCGGCGGGCGAGGGCGGGCGAGGGAGCGGGCAGCGATGATCCAGATCACCGGACTGACCAAGGCGTACCGGCGGGGGCGTCCCCCCGCGTTGCTGGACCTGACCTTCGACGCCCGTCCGGGGATGGTCACCGTGCTGCTCGGGGACGAGGGGGCGGGCAAGTCGACCGCGCTCCGGCTGATGGTGGAGCTGGAACGGGGCCACGGCCTCACCCTGTTCGACGGCCGGACGTACCGGCGGATCCGGCGCCCGGAGCGGGAGATCGGCGTCCTGCTGGCCACCGGCCGCCCGGAGGCCGGGCACCCGGGCCAGCGGGCCCGGGTGCACCTGCGGATGCTGGCCGGTGCGGTCGGCGTCCCGGTGCGCCGGGCCGACGACCTGCTGGAGCAGACCCGGCTCGCGGGCGTCGCCGACCACCGCATCGGCACCTTCTCACCCGGCATGCACCGCCGCCTCGCGCTGGCCGCCGCACTGCTCGGGAACCCCTCGACCTTGCTGCTGGACGCCCCCACGGAGGGCCTGTCCCCGGGCAACGAGGAGTGGTTCGGGGCCTTCCTGCGCTCCTTCGCCCTCTCGGGCGGCACCGTGCTGGCCACCACCCGCGCCCCCGAGGAGGCGGCCGCGCTCGCCGACCGGGTGGTCACCCTGGACGCGGGCCGGTTGGCCGCCGACCAGCCGGTGGTGGAGTTCCGCCGCACCAGGCTGCACCCCGAAGTCCTGGTCCGCGGCCCGCAGATGGCACGCCTCGCAGACCTGCTGGTCGCCCAGGGCGGCCAGGTCCGGCGGGACGGCGGCGCGGGCCTCGCGGTGAGCGGCGTCGGCCGCACCGAGATCGGCGAACTCGCCTACCGCAACGGCATCCTGCTGCACGAACTGTCCGACCGGGTGGTGGAGCGCCCCGTCTCCTACCCGTCCGCCCTGCCCAGCGGTTCGGGCCGCTCGGGCCAGGTGACGATCCGGACGGTGCGCCAGGGCCAGGGCCAGGGCCAGCGCCAGGACCAGGACCAGGAACAGGGCCAGGGCCAGACCCAGGACCAGGCCGCGGCCCACCGGGCACCGGCGGCGGGGCAGGAGGCGCCGGACGGCAGGGCCGCCGCCCCCGGGGAGCAGCGGCCCGTGACCGTCGGCCGCCCGGCCGGGCCGGAGCCGGAGCGTCCGCTCGACCACCGAGGCCTGCAGGCCGGCCGCTGGGCCGCCGCCGCGCTCGCGCCGAACCCGCCAGCCCAGGCCCAGGCCCAGACACAGGCCCAGGCCCAGCAGGCGCAGACCGCGTCCGTGCCCGCGCCGACGCCTCCCGTCCAGGTGCCTCCCGTCCAGATGTCCCCGGTCGCCCCGGTGCCCACCGTCGACCTGACCAGGCGGACGCCCCGCGGGTCCTCCGCGCTCGGTCGGACGACGGCTCGGGCCGCGGAGGAGGAGACCGTGACGGGGGCCGGGGCGGAGTCCGGTGCGGGGGTTTCGGAGGTGAGGCCCGGGGCGCGGGGCGGCGAACGGTCCGCGCGGCCGGACGGCGGCGGGGCGGTGCCCGGGCTCGGGGCGGTCGACGCCGAGCACCTGGCCGCCAACCCGACCGACGCCGAACTGCTGACTCCCGCCCGGATCAGGGGAGTCGGCCACCACCCCGCCCCCGTGCGCCCGCTCCCGGGACGCCCCTGGTCGGTCGGGTCCACCGGACTGCGCCCGGCCGGTCGCACCGAGCGGGTCGAGCAGGCCGGGCCCGCCGAACCCGCGGGGCGGCCAAGGGAGTCGGAGGAACCGGGGGAGCCGGGACCGCCGGGGCAGCCGGGGGCGGAGCGGCCCGGCGGTGCGGGCGCGGTGGATCCGCGGGGGACGGCGCGGCGGAGCGCCGTCGGCGACGAGAACGGGAGTGAGTGACCGTGCGGGTGGTGGCGAGTGAGGTGCGTCGGTTGTGCGGGGTGCGCTCCACGTGGCTGGTGGCGGCGGGCGCGCTCCTGGTGAACGCGGCGGTGGCGGCGTTCACGGCGGCCCGGTTGCCGGCCGGGGAGTTGGCGGTGCCGGACGCGGTGCGGTCGGTCGCCGCGGTGGTGCCCGTCCTGCCGCTGCCGCCGACCGTGCTCGCGGCGGCCGTGCTCGGCGCGCTGGCCTACGGCAACGAGGCCCGCTGGCCCGGTCTGCCCGCCTCACGGGTGACCCTGGGGCGTCGGCTTGGCGCGCTGCTGGCGAAGTCCTCGGTGGTGGGCGCGGCGGCCGTCCTGCTGGCGGTGCTCACCCTCGGCGTCGACGCCCTCGCGGCCTGGCTGGCCCTGCCCGCCGGGGTGGACGCGTCGACGGTGCTCGACCCGTCCGGCCTGCCCGCGGCCCCGTTCGCGGCGGGTGGTCCGGGCCGTCCGCTGGCGGTGTTCGTGGTGCTGGCGGCGGCGGGCGGTTGGGCCGGTCTGCTGATCACCTCGCTGGTGCGCAGCGCCGTCGTCGGCATCCTGCTGACCGGCGCGCTGCCCGCCCTGCTGGAGCCCACCGCCGGTCTGCTGCTGCACCGTACGGGCCGCAACTGGCCGGTATGGGTAAGGGAGTTGATGCCCTTCCAGTACGGCCTGGACCTGGTCCGCGACGCCGCCGACCGGACCGCGGGCGCGCTGGACGGCGTGGTGGTCGCCGCACTGCTGGCCCCGGCCGCCCTGCTGGTGCTGGCGGCGGTCCTGGCCCAACTGCGTCGCAGGAGCCTCTGAGGCTCCGGGGCTTCGGGTCTCCGAGCGCCCGGCCGGGGAAAGCCGCGGGAGGTGCTGCCGGGAAGGGCCCTGACGGTGTGACAGCAGGGGCGGGAGGAACGGCGGGGAAAACGGCCCGGGATGGCCGGTATGCGCATTTACGACTGATAAGAAGTCAATTATCCAGACACGGCCGATCACCCTTTCGTGTGCTTTTCAGGAGAATGCTCAAGGCGGCCCCGCCGATCGCCGACAAAGGAGGGCGTGAGTACCCTTGCGCACCCCACCGTGACCGCCGCTCGCCAGGCCGAGTCGATCTCCGCCTCCGAGTTGGACCGCTTCCCGTACGCCGACCGCCCGACCCCGCCCGCCCCCCGCTGGGAGGGGGCGGAGAACGACCTCGCCCGGGTCGGTCGCAAGACCACCAGCAGCCGCGGCCGCGGCCTGCACGGCCAGCTGGTCCAGCAGCTCGGCCAGATGATCGTCTCCGGAGACCTGGGCGCCGACCGCCCGCTGGTGCCGGAGGAGATCGGCCAGCGCTTCGAGGTCTCCCGCACCGTGGTGCGGGAGTCGCTCCGGGTGCTGGAGGCCAAGGGCCTGGTCTCGGCCCGGCCGAACGTCGGCACCCGGGTCCGCCCGGTCAGCGACTGGAACCTGCTGGACCCGGACATCATCGAGTGGCGCGCCTTCGGCCCGCAGCGCGACGAGCAGCGCCGCGAGCTGTTCGAGCTGCGCTGGGCGATCGAGCCGCTGGCCGCGCGGCTGGCCGCCGGGCACGGCCGGGAGGACGTCCAGCACCGGCTGGTCGAGCTGACCGAGATCATGGGCCAGGCCGGCAACCAGGGCGACCTGGTCAGCTACTCCCGGGCCGACGCCGAGCTGCACGGCCTGGTGCTGCAGATGGCCGGGAACCGGATGCTGGAGCACCTGTCCGGGATCGTGGCCAATGCGCTCCAGGTCTCCGGCGGTTCCGGCACCACCTGCGAGCGCCCCTCCGAGTCGGCGGTCAGCCTGCACGCCCGGCTGGTGGACGCGCTCGGGACGGGCGACGGCACCGCCGCCGAGGCCGCCGTCCGCGCGCTGCTCACCGTCCACCCGGACATCGAGCACGCCGTCCCCGCGCCGCGCGAGCACTGAGCGGCCCGTCCCGACCCGACCGCCGCTCCGACCGGATGGCCCTTCCGCTGCCCCACCCGCGCAGCCGAGGGGCCATCGGCACACCCGGCCCCGACAGCCCTGCCAGCTCTGCCGGGCCCGGACCGCCGCCCCCCGCCGGGCCCGGACCGCCGCCCCCCGCCGGGCCCGGACCGCCGCCCCCCGCCGGGCCCGGACCGGCCGCCCTCGCCGCCACCCGTCGGCGTCCGTCGGCACCCCCGCCGGGCCCGCGGATAGGCCGCTCGGGGGCAGCCCGCACCGGCGGTCGGGTGGTGTGACGGGCGCCACGACGGGCATGCGTAACACTTGAGGGGCGGCAGCGATGTGTACGGAGCGGAAGCAGCTCCGGAATATCACCACAAGCCAGCTGGCTGTGTTGGTCCGCGGCGCTGCTGCCGTCCTGCAGATCCCGGTCACCGTCCACCCGCCCGAGCAGTCGGGCCGGTCGGTGCGGGTTCGTGTCCACTCATCGTCCGAGAGGTTGTTCGTGTCGGCCAGCACATCCCGTTCGCTTCCCCCCGAGATCGCCGAGTCCGCGGCACTGCTGGCGCTCATCGAGCGGGGCAAGGCCCAGGGGCAGATCGCCGGTGACGACGTGCGCCACGCGTTCGAGGCGGACCAGATCCCGGTTACCAAGTGGAAGAACGTCATGCGCAGCCTCAACCAGGTGCTGATTGAGGAGGGGGTGGAGCTGATGGTCAGCGCGGCCGAGCCGGCCGGCGCCAAGCGCAAGAGCGTCGCGGCCAAGAGCACCACCAAGCGCACCGCGACCAAGGCGGTCACCACCCGCACGCCGGTCGCCCAGACCAAGCCCCCGGTGCGGATCGCCCCCGCGGCGAACATCGCCCCGTCGGTGTCGGTGGCCGCCGCGGTGACCAGCACCGAGGTCACCGTCGTGGAGTCCATCGACGTCGCCGAGGCGAAGGCCGCCGTCAAGAAGGCCGCCGCCCCCGCGAAGAAGGCGGTGGCCAAGAAGGCCGCCCCGGCCAAGAAGACCGCCGCCAAGAAGACTGCCGCGGCCGCCAAGCCCGGGGGCAAGGCCGGCGACGAGGACATGATCGGCGAGGAGGAGCTCCTCGAGGACGTGGCCCTGCCCGGTGACGGCAAGGAGGGCGAGGCCGAGGAGGAGACCGACCAGGGCTTCGTGCTCTCGGACGACGACGAGGACGACGCCCCGGCCCAGCAGGTCGCCGTGGCCGGTGCCACCGCCGACCCGGTCAAGGACTACCTGAAGCAGATCGGCAAGGTCCCGCTGCTCAACGCCGAGCAGGAGGTCGAGCTCGCCAAGCGCATCGAGGCCGGCCTGTTCGCCGAGGACAAGCTGAGCCAGGCCGACAAGCTCGCCCCGAAGCTCAAGCGCGAGCTGGAGATCATCGCCGAGGACGGCCGCCGCGCCAAGAACCACCTGCTGGAGGCCAACCTCCGCCTGGTGGTCTCGCTGGCCAAGCGCTACACCGGCCGCGGCATGCTCTTCCTGGACCTGATCCAGGAGGGCAACCTCGGTCTGATCCGTGCGGTCGAGAAGTTCGACTACACCAAGGGCTACAAGTTCTCCACCTACGCGACCTGGTGGATCCGGCAGGCGATCACCCGTGCCATGGCCGACCAGGCCCGCACCATCCGCATCCCGGTGCACATGGTCGAGGTCATCAACAAGCTCGCCCGCGTGCAGCGCCAGATGCTCCAGGACCTGGGCCGCGAGCCCACCCCGGAGGAGCTGGCCAAGGAACTCGACATGACCCCCGAGAAGGTCATCGAGGTCCAGAAGTACGGCCGCGAGCCGATCTCGCTGCACACCCCGCTCGGCGAGGACGGCGACAGCGAGTTCGGCGACCTGATCGAGGACTCCGAGGCGGTCGTCCCGGCCGACGCGGTCTCCTTCACCCTCCTCCAGGAGCAGTTGCACTCCGTGCTGGACACCCTGTCCGAGCGCGAGGCGGGCGTGGTCTCGATGCGCTTCGGCCTGACCGACGGCCAGCCGAAGACGCTGGACGAGATCGGCAAGGTCTACGGCGTGACGCGCGAGCGCATCCGCCAGATCGAGTCGAAGACCATGTCGAAGCTGCGCCACCCCTCGCGCTCCCAGGTGCTGCGCGACTACCTGGACTGATCCGGCACCCGGGCCAGGCCCGGGCGTCACCTGGACGGGCCCCTCCGCCACCGGCGGAGGGGCCCGTTCGCGCGTCCGGGGGTACCCCGATGGGGTGGCGGACGGGCACAGCGGGGGCACGGGGGGTGACCGACTGACTACGCTGGGCCGGTTGCCGTGCTGCGCACCGGACCGCGGGACCCGAACCGGGGCCGAACCGCGGGGCCGAACCGCTGCACCCCGAATCCCCGCCGAACCCCCCTGGAGAACCGGTGCCCATCCTGGACACGTTCGCGCCTCGGCTCCGCCGCCGGGCGGTCGCGCTCGTCGCCCTGGCCGCCCTGCCCGCCCCGCTGCTCGCGCTGGGTGCGGCCGGGCCGGCCGTCGCGCAGCGGCGGATCATCGGCGGCACCGGCGCCAGCACCGGCGACCACCCGTGGATGGTGGCGCTGGCCAGCCGGCAGCAGTTCGGGTCGGCCCGCTCCGGGCAGTTCTGCGGCGGGGCGCTGGTCAGCCCGACCAAGGTGGTCACGGCCGCGCACTGCTTCTACGACGAGTCCACGGCCCGTCCGACCGAGCGGCCCGGGCTGCGGGTGATCGTGGGGCGGGACGACCTGCGGGGCACCGCGGGACGGGAGGTGGCGGTGCGCGGGGTGTGGATCGACCCGGGCTACAGCTTCACCGCGAACACCCGGGACGTGGCGGTGATCACGCTGGCCGAGCCGCAGGACGGACGGCCGGTGCTGGAGATGGTGAACCCGGGCGAGACCGAGCCGTACGCGGCGGGCACCCCGGCCACGGTGTTCGGCTGGGGCGACACCCGGGGCAACGGGAGCTACTCGAACACGCTGCGCCAGGTCACGGTGCCGATCATCTCGGACGAGGCGTGCGGGCACGCCTACCCGGGCGGTGCGGACAGCGCGTACGACGCCCGCAGCATGGTGTGCGCGGGCGAGCAGCAGGGCGGCCGGGACGCCTGCCAGGGCGACAGCGGCGGGCCGCTGCTGGTGGCGGGGCGGCTGGCCGGGCTGGTGTCCTGGGGCGCGGGCTGCGCGGAGGCCGACCACCCCGGGGTGTACACCCGGATCGCGGCCGTCTCGGAGGCCGTGCACGGCGTGCTGTGAGCCGGGCTGCGGTGGGAACGCCACGGCCGGGTGGCCCGCCCCAGGAGGGGGTGGGCCACCCGGCCGCTAGGCAGCTCGGGAGAGCAGCGGGAGCGTCAGCGCTCCCCCTCCTCGGCGACCGTCGGGGTGCCGGAGAGGCGGTCGCTCTCGTCGTGTATCTCCACGGCGATCTTCTTGAGCTCGGGCTCGAACTTGCGCCCGTGGTGGGCGCAGAACAGCAGCTCTCCGCCGCTGGAGAGGACGACGCGCAGGTAGGCCTGAGCGCCGCAACGGTCGCAGCGGTCTGCCGCGGTGAGCGGGCTCGCAGGGGTCAGAACAGTAGTCACGTCGCCTCTTCTCTAGCTCGACGAGCTGTGTACCAGGATCAACATCCAACCAGGTCGAATTCGTTCCCGCTCGTGGCTTTTCTCTTGGAGGATTCTGCCGTCGTCTTGATGAGGACGTGCCCCGGGCAACGATGGTTCATGCGTATCGATTCCCGCGGCCGGCCAATCGCCTCGAACGCCCGATCGGGCCGGGGTGCGAGGTCCGCGTAGCATAATCCTCTGCTGGGTTGGAGCATAAGCCCCGTCCCGGAACCCGTTGAAACGCATCGCAGCAGCTCCGCAGCCCTCACCGGCCGCCCCGATCCGCCAGGAGCCGTGGTGTCGGCAGGAGATGGCAGGCTGGGAACCGCCTCCGGGGCGGGAACCGTGTTCGCGCAGCGCGTACAAGGCGCGCGGACCCCAGCGGCCCGGATCTCAGTTGCTGAGAGCATGCGGGGGTGTCCGTCAACGTCATGGAGGAGTGCAGAGCGTGAGTGGAGAAAAGACCGGCCCGTCCTCTCTGGTGACCGGTGAGGGCGGGTCCGACTACACCGCGCGGCATCTGCTCGTCCTGGAAGGGCTCGAGGCGGTCCGCAAGCGGCCGGGCATGTACATCGGGTCGACCGACAGCCGCGGTCTGATGCACTGCCTGTGGGAGATCATCGACAACTCGGTGGACGAGGCCCTGGGCGGGTTCTGCGACCGGATCGACGTGCTGCTGCACCAGGACGGCTCGGTCGAGGTCCGCGACAACGGCCGCGGCATCCCGGTGGACGTGGAGCCCAAGACCGGGCTGTCCGGCGTCGAGGTCGTGATGACCAAGCTGCACGCGGGCGGCAAGTTCGGCGGCGGCTCGTACGCGGCCTCCGGCGGCCTGCACGGCGTCGGCGCCTCGGTGGTCAACGCGCTGTCCGCCCGGCTGGACGTGGAGGTGGACCGCTCCGGCACCACCCACGCGATCAGCTTCCGGCGCGGCACCCCCGGCGCGTACGAGGGGGAGGGGCCGGACGCGAAGTTCGAGCCCGGCAGCGGCATGACCAAGCGGGGCAGGTTCGCCAAGACCCGCACCGGCACCCGGATCCGCTACTGGGCGGACCGGCAGATCTTCCTCAAGGACGCGAAGCTCTCGCTGGAGTCGCTGCACAACCGGGCCCGGCAGACCGCCTTCCTGGTGCCCGGGCTGACCATCGTGGTGCGCGACGAGCGGCTCACCGAGAGCGAGCAGGTCGCCGAGGAGACCTTCCGCTACGACGGCGGGATCAGCGAGTTCTGCGAGTTCCTGGCCCCCGACCGCCCGATCTCCGACGTGCTGCGGCTGCGCGGCGAGGGCACCTTCAAGGAGACCGTCCCGGTGCTCGACGAGCTCGGGCACATGACCCCCACCGAGGTCACCCGCGAACTCGGGGTGGACATCGCGCTGCGCTGGGGCGCCGGCTACGACACCACCCAGCGCTCCTTCGTCAACATCATCTCCACCCCCAAGGGCGGCACCCACGTCACCGGCTTCGAGCGGCAGCTCGCCAAGACCGTCAACGAGGCGCTGCGGGCCGCCAAGCTGCTGCGGGTCGCCGAGGACGACGTCACCAAGGACGACGCGCAGGAGGGCCTGACCGCGGTCATCACCGTCCGGCTCGCCGAGCCGCAGTTCGAGGGGCAGACCAAGGAGGTGCTCGGCACCTCGGCGGCCAACCGGATCGTCGCCGCCGTGGTCGCCAAGGAGCTGAAGGCCTTCCTCACCTCCGCCAAGAAGGACGAGAAGCTCCAGGCCAGGGCGGTGCTGGAGAAGGTCGTCGCGGCCGCCCGGACCAGGGTCGCGGCCCGGCAGCACAAGGAGGCGCAGCGCCGCAAGACCGCGCTGGAGACCTCCTCGCTGCCCGCCAAGCTGGCCGACTGCCGCAGCGACGACGTGGACCGCAGCGAACTGTTCATCGTCGAGGGCGACTCCGCGCTCGGCACCGCGAAGCTGGCCCGCAACTCCGAGTTCCAGGCGCTGCTGCCGATCCGCGGCAAGATCCTGAACGTCCAGAAGGCGTCCGTGAGCGACATGCTCAAGAACGCCGAGTGCGCCTCGATCATCCAGGTGATAGGAGCGGGCTCGGGGCGGACGTTCGACATCGACCAGGCCCGCTACGGCAAGGTCATCTTCATGGCCGACGCCGACGTCGACGGCTCGCACATCCGCACCCTGCTGCTGACGCTGTTCCACCGCTACATGCGGCCGATGGTCGAGCAGGGCCGGGTGTTCGCCGCGGTCCCGCCGCTGCACCGGATCGAGCTGACCAACCCCAAGCGCGGCCAGGAGAAGTACCACTACACCTACTCCGACGCCGAACTGCGGCGCACCCTGCTGCAGTTCCAGGGCAAGGGGCTGCGCTGGAAGGACCCGATCCAGCGCTACAAGGGCCTCGGCGAGATGGACGCCGACCAGCTGGCCGAGACCACCATGGACCCGCGGTTCCGGATCCTGCGCCGGATCAACCTGGGCGACCTGGAGTCCGCGGAGAAGACCTTCGACCTGCTGATGGGCAACGACGTTGCCCCGCGGCGGGAGTTCATCGTCGACTCGGCGGCCACCCTGGACCGCTCCCGGATCGACGCCTGAGCGAGCCGGCGCGGAAGGGCTCTCCACCCTGGGGTGGAGAGCCCTTCGCGTGCTCCGCGGGCGGGATCAACCCGCGCTCCGAGGACCGGGGGGCCCGCGCTCCGTAGCGTTCAGGGAGTCGAGAACACCCCGCCTGGAGGCACTGAGATGACCGCCCTGTCCGATGTCCTGATCGCCGTCGCCGTGATCGTCCTGGTGGTGGGCCGGCAGCTGCGGGCCCACCGGCTGGACACCGAGCGCCGGTTCTGGCTGCTGCCGCTGGTGCTCGCCGTCGTCGCGCTGCGCGACCCGGTGCTGATCGACCCGGAGCACCGGACGGCCGCCGCGGTGCTGGTGGTCGGCTCGCTGCTGACCACCGCCGGGATGGGCTGCGTCTGGGGCTGGACGGTGCGGATCTGGCGCGAGGCCGACGGCTCGCTGTGGAGCAGGGGCACCAGCGCCACCGCGTTCGCCTGGGTCGGCGCGCTCCTGGTCCGGGCCTGCTGGTACGGGGCGGGCGCCGCGCTGCACGTCCACCAGTCCGGCAGCGTGCTGCTGCTCTCGCTCGGCCTGCTGCTGCTGGTCCGCTCGGCGGCCGTCCAGTGGCGGGCCCGGCAGCTGGACGGCGAGCAGCACGCCCTGGCCGCCTGACGGACCGTCGCGCCCGACGGACCGTCGCGCCCGACGGACCGTCGTGCGAGCGCCGCCGTGCCCCACCGGGCCCGGCGGCACCGCCGTTGAGGGAGGATCATCCGGTGAGCACACTGGAACGCTGGACCCGGTGGCCCGCCGGGGACGTCCCGGTCCGGGAGCGCAGTTCGCGGGCCCGGACCGTGCTGTCCCTCTTCGGCCGGACCGCGGGGCTGGCCGCCGTGGTGTTCGGCACCTTCGCCGAGCACCGGTACCCCGGCTGGCACGCGCTGTCCCCGATCGGCTGGATCGCCGCCGCGGTCGCCCTGTTCACCGGCTGGCACCTCGCCTGCCGGGCCCGGCGGCTGTGGCCCGCGCTGGGCTGCGCCGCCGGACTGCTGGCCACCGCCGGACTGGCCCACGAGGGCGGGGCCGACACCCTGGCCTCGGTGGTCTGGTGCGGCCTCGCGGTGCTCGCCGTGATCCGGCTGCCGCTGGCCGCCGGACTGCTCACCGCCGGGGCGGCGCTGGTCAGTTACAGCCTCGGCTCGGGCGACTCGCTGCTCGCGCTGCTGGCCGTCGCGGGCGGCATGGGCCTGCTCGGCTACCTGCTCCGGCTGGACGGCCAGGCCCGCTCCGCGCAGCGCGCCCTGCTCGCCCAGGAGCGGGCCGCGCAGGCCGCGCAGGCCGAGAGCGCGGCGCTCGCCGAACGGGCCAGGATCGCCCGGGAGATCCACGACGTGCTCGCGCACAGCCTCTCCGCGCAGCTGGTGCACCTGGAGGCGGCCCGGCTGATGCTGGACGCCGGGGCCGAGCGGGCCGAGATCCGCGAACGGGTGGTCGCCGCCCGGCGGATGGCCCAGGACGGCCTGGCCGAGACCCGGCAGGCGCTGTCCGCGCTGCGCGGCGAGTTCGCCCCCGTCGCCGAGTTCGTGGCCGAGCTGGCGGCGCAGTCGGGGGCCGTGCTGGCGGTCGAGGGGGTGCCCCGCCCGCTGCCCGCCGAGGCGGGGCTGGCGGTGCGCCGGGTCGCCCAGGAGGCGCTGACCAACGCCCGCAAGCACGCGCCCGGCGGCCGGGTCGGCGTCCGGCTCGCCTACCTGGAGGGGGAGGTGGAGCTGCGGGTGGACAACTCCGCGGCCCCGCGCGGCGGACACCCCGTGCTCGGCGACAGCGGGAGCGGGTACGGTCTGCTCGGGATGCGCGAACGCGCGGAACTGCTCGGCGGCGAACTGCTGGCGGGCCCCGACGAGGGAGGGTGGCGCGTGCTGCTGCGGGTGCCGGCGTGACGGACGGACCGATCCGGGTGGTGGTCGCCGACGACCAGACCGTGGTGCGCGAGGGCATCGTGATGCTGCTCGGCCTGCTGCCGGGCATCACCGTGGTCGGCTCCGCGCCGGACGGCGAGGAGGCGCTGCGGCTGGTCGCCGAGCACGCCCCCGACGTGGTGCTGATGGACCTGCGGATGCCGCGCTGCGACGGCGTGGAGGCCACCCGTCGGATCCGCGCCGGGCACCCCGGCACCGAGGTGGTGGTGCTCACCACGTACGCCGACGACGACTCGCTGTTCTCCGCGCTGCAGGCCGGGGCGCGCGGCTTCCTCACCAAGGACGCGGGCGCGGAGGAGATCGCCCGCGCCGTCGCCGACGTCCGCTCGGGCGCGGCGGGGCTCTCCCCGCAGGTCCAACTGCGGCTGCTGGAGCGGCTGTCGGAGCCGGGGCAGGCCGCGCCGGAGCCCGCGCCCGCACCCGCGCCGGCGCCCGCACCGGTCCAACGCCCCCCGCTGCCGGACGGGTTGACCCAGCGGGAGGCCGAGGTGCTGGCGCTGATTGCTGCCGGACTGTCCAACGCGGAGATCGCGGGAAGGTTGTTCGTCAGCCCCGCAACGGTGAAAACGCATATCAACAACCTTTTCGCCAAGACGGCGGTACGGGACCGTGCGCAGGCCGTGGCGTACGCCTTCAGGCATGGAATTTCCGAAGGTTCGTAGGCCCACGTCCTGGTAGCTGGTTCGGGTGAACGTATCTGCACCGGTTTCGTGAGTGGTTTGTGACGCTCCATCATGGTTCGGTCGTAGTGACCGAAATGATGAGGTGTCGGCTGTGGCACAGCAGGAGAGAGTCGACTGGTGGGCCGCGGCCGCCTCCCGTCCCCGGGTGGTGGCGCAGCGGCGGACCGCGGAGCCCGCGCCGCCGGAGGAACGGGCCGGGCGGGAGGTCTACCGGAGCGTCCAGGAGAGCGACGCCTTCCAGGAGATCCGGAGCGGCTACCGCTCGTTCGTGTTCCCGGCCAGCGCCGGGTTCCTGACCTGGTACCTGCTGTTCGTCGCGGCCCAGGCGTTCGCGCCGGAGCTGATGCGCCAGCAGGTCGCCGGGCCGCTCAACCTGGCCTGGCTGCTCGGCCTCGGCCAGTTCGCCTCCACCTTCCTGCTCACCTGGCTCTACGCCCGCAACGCCCGCACCAAGCGCGATCGAGCCGCCCTCGAGCTGCGCTGGGACACCCAGGACCAACTGCGATGACTCCACACCCCAGCCACGGCCTCGCGATCGCGCTGTTCGCCGTCGTCGTCGCCGTCACCCTGACCATCACCGTCTGGGTCGGCCGCCGCGGCCACGCCGCGGAGGACTTCTACGCGGGCGGCCGCGACTTCTCGCCGCTGCAGAACGGCTTCGCCCTCTCCGGCGACTACCTGTCGGCCGCCTCCTTCCTCGGCGTCACCGGCCTGATCGCGCTCTACGGCTACGACGGCGTGCTCTACAGCATCGGCTTCCTGGTCGCCTGGCTGGTCGTGCTGATGCTGGTCTCCGAACTCGTCCGCAACGCCGGCCGCTACACCCTGGCCGACGTGCTGGCGCTGCGGATGCGCCAGCGCCCGGTGCGCGCCGCGGCCGGTCTCGCGTCCATGGTCGTCACCCTGATGTACCTGATCGCGCAGATGGTCGGCGCGGGCAGCCTGGTCGCCCTGCTGCTCGGCACCGACAGCGGCACCGCCAAGGGCTGGACCATCGTCGGCGTCGGCGGCCTGATGATCGTCTACGTGACGGTCGGCGGGATGCGCGCCACCACCTGGATCCAGATCGTCAAGGCCTTCCTGCTGGTGGCCGGTTCGTTGCTGCTCACCGGGCTGGTGCTGGCCCGCTTCCACGGCGACCTCGGCGCGCTGATGCACGCCGCCGCGCAGCACAGCGGCGTCGGCGACAAGTACCTGGAGCCCGGCCTGAAGTACGGGGCCAGCACCACCAGCCGGCTCGACTTCGTCAGCCTCGGCCTGGCGCTGGTGCTCGGCACCGCGGGCCTGCCGCACATCCTCAGCCGCTTCTACACCGTGCCCACGGCGCGGGCCGCGCGGCGCTCCACGATGTGGGCGATCGGCCTGATCGGCTGCTTCTACCTGATGGCGATCGTGCTCGGCCTCGGGGCCGGCGCCGTGGTCGGCGCGAAGGCCGTCAAGGCCGCCAACCCGGCGGGGAACACCGCCGTGCCGCTGCTCGCCCTGGACCTCGGCGGCGGCGCGGACTCCACCTGGGGCCTGCTGCTGTTCGCGGTGATCTCGGCGATCGCCTTCGCCACCATCCTCGCCGTGGTCGCCGGGCTGACCCTGGCCTCCTCCGCGGCCTTCGCCCACGACCTCTACGCGCGGGCCTGGCGGCGCACCGGGGAACGGCAGGTCTCCGAGCGCGAGGAGGTCATCGCGGCCCGGATCTCCGCCGTCGTGATCGGCGGACTCGCGGTCGTGCTCAGCCTGTTCGCGCAGAAGCTGAACGTCGCGTTCCTGGTCGGCCTGGCCTTCGCGGTGGCCGCCTCGGCGAACCTGCCGACGCTGCTGTACTCGCTGTTCTGGAAGCGGTTCACCACCCGCGGCGCGGTCTGGTCGGTGTACGGCGGCCTCGTCCCGGCGGTGCTGCTGGTGCTGTTCTCGCCGGTCGTCTCCGGCGCGAAGACCTCGGTGCTGCCCGGCGTCGACTTCCACTGGTTCCCGCTGGAGAACCCGGGCCTGGTCTCCATCCCGCTCGGCTTCCTGGCCGGCTGGCTGGGCACCGTCCTGAGCCGGGAGAAGGCGGACGAGGACGGCTTCGCCGAGCTGGAGGTGCGGGCCCTGACGGGCGCGGGCGCGGCCTAGCGGGGACGGACGCGCCGAGGGGCCGCGACGGGCGGGCGGGGGACCGCCACCGTCGCGGCCTCTCGGCGCGTCCGGGGGCTCAGGGGGTCAGCGGTGAAAGTTCCACCACGTCCATCCGGGACGGGGTGCCCGGGGCCTTGCCGCAGCTCTCGGGGCGGGGCGGCTCGGCGGCGGACTCGACGACGGTGGCGCGCCAGCGGCGGCCGTCGGCGTGCCGGACGTCGACCGTCCAGGGGGAGCCGCCGGGGTGCTGGTGCAGGGTCAGGGCGTCGGCCGCGTCCTCGCCGGTCAGCTCGCGCACGGCCTGCTCGGCGGCCTGGGCGGGGCGGGGCCAGTAGGAGCGGCCGCGGGAGTGGGCGGGGACGGTCCGGCCGGTGGCGGTCGCGGCGAGGACCTCCTTCGCGGTCTCGGCGGTGAGCCGCCCGTACGCGTAGCCGTGCGGCAGCACCAGCACGGTGGGGGAGAAGCGGTGGCCGCCGAGGTGGGTGACCTCCCAGACCTCGCTGTGGCCTGCCGCGGCGATCTCGGCGGCGAGCGGGCGGCCGAGCAGCGCGCAGCAGCGGTCGCGGCGGCCGTTGGTGCACACCAGGGCGATCGGGCCGCCGACGTGCGGGGCGCCGAAGGAGCCGTGGTCGCCCGCGCCGAGGGCGGCGAAGTCGAGGCCGAGCAGGTCGGCGGGGGAGGCGAGGTGGCCGCGGCGCACCCACGGGTCGGCGGGGGAGGTGTGGGCGAGCAGCACCTCGTGCCGGGCGGTGGCGCCGGCGTCGGCGTGCCGGCCGGGGCGGCGGATCAGGGCGACCCGGACGCCGGTGCCCGCGGTGGCGCGGTCGAGGGCGGCGCCGACCCCGGGGTCGAGGTGGCTGCCGGTGAGCGCCTTCGCGCCCCACGGGCCGGACTGTTCGAGCAGCAGCCAGGTGGTGGCGGTGGCCGCGGTGGCGCTCAGCGGCTCGGACAGTTCGCGCGACAGCGTCGTACAGATGCTCACCCGGCTCACCCTACGGCCGGAGGGCCCTCCCGGGCGCGGTGGTGCGCCCACGGAGGGCGGGCGGCGGGCGGGCTATGCTGAGGCCGCGTGCTGGCAGTTGACGTTCTCTTGGGGGAGTCTTGAAGTTCTTCCTGCGCGGTGGGGGTAGCTGATGCACGGTGCACCTCAGGCGATGCCGGAGACGGCCCGGCCGATGAAGCGGCGCTGGCGGCCCGGGCTGCTGCTGTGGTTCGTCCTGCAGTGGGTGCTGATCCCGGCGGAGCTGGTGCTCACGGTGGTGGTGTGGCTCCCGTTCAGGACGGTCTACGAGATCGAGGAGCTCGGCAAGGGGCGCGACTGGTTCATGCTCGGCTGGGTGCGGCTGCTGGTGCGCCCGCTGCACCGCTTCGTCGGCCCGGCCCGGTTCGCCCGGGAGTGGACCAACGACCAGCGGCGCTGGGACGCCAGGCTGGCGGAGATCTGCCGCACCGCGGCCGGGGCGTTCGCCCGCGGCCCGGGCCGCAAGTACGCCTTCCGCGGCTGGGCCAGCCTGCGCTGGGGGAACGGCACCACGGAGTTCCTGGTGCGGGGGAGGGACTACCGGGGCGCCCGGCCGGAGCCGGTCCTCGCGATCGCGGCCCAGCACGGCCTGTACGTCTTCTTCCACGAGTACAGCAGCGACTTCCTGCTGTCGACGACACCGGTGGAGCGGCCCCAGCAGGTGCCGGGCCAGCACCCGGCGGGGCAGCAGGCTCCCGGCCAGTACCCGCCCCACCCGTACGGACAGCCCGGCCAGCAGGCTCCCGGCCAGTACCCGCCCCACCCGTACGGACAGCCCGGCCAGCAGGCACCCGGCCAGTACCCGCCCCACCCCTACGGACAGCCCGGCCAGCAGCCGCCGCCCGGGCAGTACCCGGCGTCGTACAACTGACTCCGCACCGACGCACGAGGGGCGGGCGCCCACCGGGCGCCCGCCCCTCCCGCGTCCGTGCGCGCCCGCGGCGCTACATCCGGCCGCCGACCGCGGCGATCGGCGACGGCAGCGGGGTGCCGGAGCCGTCGCGGCGCGGGTCGCGCTCGGGGAGGGCGACCGGCTGGCCGGCCGGGCCCGCGCCGAGGGCGGGCAGCGGGCCGGCCCAGGCGAAGGCGAGGCCGTCCTCGCCGCGCAGGAAGCGCTGGCAGCGGACGCCGCCGGTGGCCCGGCCCTTGCGCGGGTACTGGTCGAACGGGGTGAGCTTCCAGCTGGTCTGCTCCTCGCCGGCCAGCGTGCCGGAGGCGGCCGCGACCGAGAGGACCACCGCGTCCTGCGCCGGGTCGACCGCGGTGAAGGAGAGCACCTTCGCGCCGTCGGCCAGCTTGATGCCGGCCATGCCGCCGGCCGGGCGGCCCTGCGGGCGGACCTGGCCCGCCTGGTAGCGCAGCAGTTGGGCGTCGGAGGTGATGAAGACCAGGTCCTCCTCGCCGGTGCGCAGTTCGACCGCGCCGATCACGGCGTCGCCGTCCTTGAGCGCGATCACCTCGAACTCGTCCTTGTTGGCGGGCCATTCGGGCACCACCCGCTTGACCACGCCCTGCACGGTGCCGAGCGCCAGGCCGGGCGAGGACTCGTCCAGCGTGGTCAGGGCGAGCGGCTGCTCGTCCGCCTCCAGCCGGAGGAACTCGGAGACCGCCGCGCCGCCGGACAGCGCCGCGGTGCCCGGGGGCAGCGAGGGCAGGTCGATCACCGGCAGGCGCAGCACCCGGCCGGCCGTGGTGACTAGGCCGACGTCGCCGCGGGCGGTGGCGGGGACGGCGGAGGCCAGCACGTCGTGCTTGGCGCGGCCCGCCGACTCCTCGCCGACCGGCTTCAGGTCGAAGGTGCGGGCCAGCAGCCCGGTGGAGGACAGCAGCACCCGGCACGGGTCGTCGGCGACCTCCAGCGGCACCGCCAGCGCGGCGGACGGCACCGAGCCGGCCTCCAGCAGCACGGTGCGCCGCTCGGTGCCGAACTGCTTGGCGACGGCGCCGAGTTCGGAGGAGACCACGGAGCGCAGCTTGGTGTCGGACTCCAGGATCTCGGTCAGCTCGGCGATCTCCTTGAGCAGCTTGGCCTGCTCGGCCTCCAGCTCGACCCGGTCGAAGCGGGTGAGCCGGCGCAGCGGGGTGTCCAGGATGTACGCGGTCTGGATCTCGGAGAGGCCGAAGCGCTCCATCAGCCGGTCCTTGGCCTGGCCCGCGTCGTCGCTGCTGCGGATGATCGCGATCACCTCGTCGATGTCGACGAGCGCGACCAGCAGGCCCTCGACCAGGTGCAGCCGGTCCTGGCGCTTGCGGCGGCGGAAGTCGCTGCGCCGCTTGACCACCGTGAAGCGGTGGTCGACGTAGACCTCCAGCAGTTCCTTGAGGCCCAGCGTCAGCGGCTGGCCGTCGACCAGCGCGACGTTGTTGATGCCGAAGGTCTCCTCCATCGGCGTCAGCTTGTAGAGCTGCTCCAGCAGGGCCTCGGGGACGAAGCCGTTCTTGACCTCGATGACCAGGCGCAGGCCGTGCGAGCGGTCGGTGAGGTCCTTGACGTCCGCGATGCCCTGCAGCTTCTTCGCGTTGACCAGGTCCTTGATCTTCCCGATCACCTTCTCGGGGCCGACCGTGTACGGCAGTTCGGTGACCACGATGCCCTTGCGGCGGGCGGTGACGTTCTCGATCGAGGTGGTGGCGCGGATCCTGAAGGTGCCGCGGCCGGACTCGTACGCGTCCCGGATGCCGGAGAGGCCGACGATCCGGCCGCCGGTGGGCAGGTCGGGGCCGGGGACGAACCGCATCAGGGTGTCCAGGTCCGCCGACGGGTGCTTGATCAGGTGCCGGGCGGCGGCGACCACCTCGGACAGGTTGTGCGGGGGCATGTTGGTGGCCATGCCGACCGCGATGCCGGTGGCGCCGTTGACCAGCAGGTTCGGGAAGGCCGAGGGGAGCACCTGGGGCTCCTGCTCGGAGCCGTCGTAGTTCGGGCCGAAGTCGACGGTGTCCTCGTGGATGGACTCCACCAGGGACATTGCGGCGGAGGTCAGCCGCGACTCGGTGTAGCGCATCGCGGCCGGCGGGTCGTCGTTGCCGAGCGAGCCGAAGTTGCCGTGGCCGTCGATCAGCGGCAGGCGCATCGAGAACGGCTGCGCCAGGCGCACCACGGCGTCGTAGATCGAGGCGTCGCCGTGCGGGTGCAGCCGGCCCATCACCTCGCCGACCAGGCGCGCGCACTTGACGTGGCCGCGCTCCGGGCGCAGGCCCATCTCGTTGGCCTGGTAGAGGATCCGGCGGTGCACCGGCTTGAGGCCGTCCCTGGCGTCCGGCAGGGCCCGGGAGTAGATCACCGAGTAGGCGTACTCCAGGAACGAGCCCTGCATCTCGTCCACGACATCGACGTCGAGGATCCGCTCCTCGAAGTCACCGGGCGGCGGGGTGGGCGAACTGCGGCGGGCCATCGCTGCGGGGCTCCCTTGCGATACATGCGGTACATGGGGGTGGGCGGACGCGGGCGTGAACGCCCCCCATTGTGGACCCTCGGTGGGACAGCACCCGTCACCCGGGGCGCTTCCGCCCCTGGCGAACGCGCCCCGCGGCCGGACACCTGACGGCGGCGCCGGGCGTTGCACCACAATGGGGGGCGTCACACGCCCCCGGCCCGGACACTCCGGAACCGACGACGGGAAGGACCCCGCATGGCCAACCCCGCGCCCGCTAGCGGCCTCGCCATCACCGAACACCGCCTGGCCAACGGCCTGCGGGTGGTGCTCTCCGAGGACCACCTCACCCCGGTCGCCGCCGTCTGCCTCTGGTACGACGTGGGCTCCCGGCACGAGGTCAAGGGGCGGACCGGCCTGGCCCACCTCTTCGAGCACCTGATGTTCCAGGGTTCGGCGAGCGTCTCCAACAACGGGCACTTCGAGCTGGTCCAGGGCGCCGGCGGTTCGCTCAACGGCACCACCAGCTTCGAGCGCACCAACTACTTCGAGACCATGCCCGCCCACCAGTTGGAGCTCGCGCTCTGGCTGGAGGCCGACCGGATGGGCTCGCTGCTGGCCGCACTGGACGAGACGTCCATGGAGAACCAGCGCGACGTGGTGAAGAACGAGCGCCGCCAGCGCTACGACAACGTGCCCTACGGCACCGCGTTCGAGAAGCTCACCGCGCTGTCCTTCCCCGACGGCCACCCGTACCACCACACCCCGATCGGCTCGATGGCCGACCTGGACGCCGCGACGCTGGAGGACGCCCGGGCGTTCTTCCGCACCTACTACGCGCCCAACAACGCGGTGCTGTCGATCGTCGGCGACCTCGACCCGGAGCGGACGATCGCCTGGGTGGAGAAGTACTTCGGCTCGATCCCGGCCCACGACGGCAAGCAGCCGCCGCGCGACGGCACCCTGCCCGACACCATCGGCGCCGAGGTGCGCGAGCTGGTCCGCGAGGACGTCCCGTCCCGCGCGCTGATGGCCGCCTACCGGCTCCCGCACGACGGCACCCGCGAGGCCGACGCCGCCGACCTGGCGCTCACCATCCTCGGCAGCGGCGAGTCCTCCCGGCTGTACAACCGGCTGGTGCGCCGCGACCGCACCGCCGTCGCCGCCGGGTTCGGCCTGCTGCGGCTGGCCGGCGCGCCCTCGCTCGGCTGGCTGGACGTGAAGGCGGGCGGCGAGGCCACCCTGGAGCAGATCGAGGCCGCCGTCGACGAGGAGCTGGCCCGCTTCGCCGCCGAGGGCCCCACCGCGGCGGAACTGGAGCGCGCCCAGGCCCAGATCGAGCGCGAGTGGCTGGACCGGCTCACCACGGTGGCCGGCCGGGCCGACGAACTCTGCCGCTACGCCGTCCTGTTCGGCGACCCGAAGCTGGTGAACGGCGCCCTGCCAAAGGTCCTCGACGTCACCGCCGAGGAGGTCCGGGCGGTGGCCGCCGCCCGGCTGCGCCCCGACAACCGGGCCGTGCTGGTGTACGAGCCGACCGGGGACGACGACAGCAACGACAGCGATGACAGCGACGAGGAGGCGGCGGCGTGAGCGACTACACCCCCGCGATGGAGTTCCACCCGCAGCCCCGGCCCGGCACCCCCGCCCCGTGGGCGTTCCCGGCGCCCGAGCGGCTCACCCTGGCCAACGGGCTGACGGTGCTGCACTGCCACCGCCCCGGCCAGCA
Organism: Kitasatospora phosalacinea; assembly: GCF_000717185.1. GTDB lineage: Bacteria > Actinomycetota > Actinomycetes > Streptomycetales > Streptomycetaceae > Kitasatospora > Kitasatospora phosalacinea_A. Next base: position 63,678 of record NZ_JNYE01000045.1, read on the forward strand.
ATTGGTCGCCGTGGACGTGGTGCTGGACGCGCCGCTGGCCGCCGAGCCCGAGGGCCTGGACGGCGTCTCCTCGATCCTGGCCCGGGCGCTGTCCGAGGGCACCGACACGCTCAGCGCCGAGGAGTTCGCCGGTGAGCTGGAGCGGGCCGGCGCCACCCTGGACGCGCACGCCGACCACCCGGCGATCCGGGTCTCGCTGGAGGTCCCGGCCTCCCGCCTGGAGCGCGGCCTGACCCTGCTCGGCGACGCGCTGCGCGCCCCCGCGCTGCCCGAGGACGAGATCGAGCGGCTGGTCGCCAACCGCCTCGACGAGATCGTCCACGAGCAGGCCAACCCTGGCCGGCGCGCCGCCAAGGCGCTGTACGCCGAGCTGTTCCCGGCCGCCGACCGGCTGTCGCGGCCGCGGGCGGGCTCCGCCGAGACCGTCAAGCGGATCGACCGGGCGGCGGTGCGGGCGTTCTACGAGGCGCACCTGCGCCCGTCCACCGCGACCGCCGTGGTGGTCGGCGACCTCACCGGGGCCGACCTGGCGGCGCTGCTCGAGTCGACCCTGGGCCGGTGGACCGCCGAGACCCGGGAGCCGGCCGCGCACGGCCCGGTGACCGCGGACGACACCGGCCGGGTGGTCATCGTCGACCGGCCCGGCTCGGTCCAGACCCAGCTGCTGATCGGCCGGATCGGCCCGGACCGGCACGACCCGGAGTGGGCCGCGCAGGTGCTCGGCACCTACTGCCTCGGCGGCACCCTCACCTCCCGGCTGGACCGCGTCCTGCGCGAGGAGAAGGGCTACACCTACGGCGTGCGGGCGTTCGCCCAGGCGCTGCGCTCGGCCGCCGACGGCTCCGGCCGCGGGATGCTGGCGATCAGCGGTTCGGTGGACACCGGGTCGACCGCGCCCGCGCTGCAGGACACCTGGACCATCCTGCGGACGCTGGCCGCCGAGGGCCTGACCGACGCCGAGCGGGAGGAGGCCGTGCAGTTCCTGGTCGGCGTCGCCCCGCTGAAGTTCGAGACGGCCGGTTCGGTCGCCGCGACCCTGGCGGACCAGGTCGAGCAGTACCTGCCCGACACCTACCAGGCGGACTTCTACCGGCAGCTGGCCGCGCTCGACACCGCGGCCGCCACCCGCGCCGTGGTCGCCGCGTTCCCGCCGGACCGGCTGGTCACCGTGCTGGTCGGCGACGCCTCGGTGATCGCCGAGCCGGTCAAGGCGCTCGGCATCGGGGACGTCACGGTCATCGCCTGACCGGCCCGGTGCGCGCGGGGGTCCGGCGGGGCGTCAGCTCCGCCGGGCCCCCGGCGCTTTAATGCCTTGCGCGTCCCCGGCGCGGCGTGGGTAGATGTCCCCGGCCGGGCGAGGCGCGCGGTCCAGGACACGACGGAAGGAGGCGGTCACCATGCGGGTCGAGCCACGACGACGCTCCCCGAGGCTGCCCTTCCGTTGTTCGCTCCGCACCGCCTGAGCAGCTCCCGCGCAGCGTCCGTCCGCTGCCCGCGGTCCCGCCCCGCCGGGCCGCCCCCCGATCTTCCCCGCCGCCGCACCGGGCGTTCTCGTGCGGCACCCTGAAACCACCCGACCCAGGAGGTCGAACACCCATGTCGTACACCGAGGTACCCGGCGTCCGCGTCCCGATCCGGATGTGGGCCGACCCGGCCACCGTCGAGGGCCAGGCCATGCAGCAGCTGCGCAACATCAGCGCGCTGCCCTGGCTGCACGGCCTCGCCGTGATGCCCGACGTCCACCTGGGCAAGGGCGCGACGGTCGGCTCCGTCATCGCGATGAAGGGCGCGGTCTGTCCGGCCGCGGTCGGCGTCGACATCGGCTGCGGGATGACGGCCGTGAAGTCCTCGCTCACCGCGAAGGACCTCCCGGACGACCTGTCGCGGCTGCGCCAGCGGATCGAGCAGGCCATCCCGGTCGGCCGCGGCCTGCACGCCGACCCGGTCGACCCGGGCAAGCTGCCCGGGCGGTCCACCGCGGGCTGGGACGACTTCTGGCAGCGCTTCGACGACATCGCCCCCGAGGTGCGCTGGCGGCGCGAGCGGGCCGCCCAGCAGATGGCCACGCTCGGCGGCGGCAACCACTTCATCGAGCTCTGCCTGGACGACGACGGCGCGGTCTGGCTGATGCTGCACTCCGGTTCGCGCAACATCGGCAAGGAGCTCGCCGAGCACCACATGTCGATCGCCCAGTCCCTGCCGCACAACCGGGGCCTGATCGACCGCGACCTGGCGGTCTTCATCACGCACACCCCGCAGATGGACGCCTACCGCTCCGACCTGTTCTGGGCGCAGGAGTATGCCAAGCACAACCGGGCGCTGATGATGGCCCTGTTCCAGGACGCGGTCCGCAGCGAACTGCCCCGGGCCGGGGCCTCGTTCGGCGAGATGATCTCCTGCCACCACAACTACGTGGCCGAGGAGCGCTACGACGGCGTCGACCTGCTCGTCACCCGCAAGGGCGCGATCCGGGCCGGCTCCGGCGAGTACGGCATCATCCCGGGCTCGATGGGCACCGGCTCGTACATCGTGAAGGGCCTGGGGAACGCCGCCTCGTTCAACTCGGCCTCGCACGGCGCGGGCCGGAAGATGAGCCGCACCGCCGCCAAGAAGCGCTTCACCACGGCGGACCTGGTGGCGCAGACGGCGGGCGTCGAGTGCCGCAAGGACTCCGGCGTGGTCGACGAGATCCCCGGCGCGTACAAGCCGATCGAGAAGGTCATCGCCCAGCAGCGGGACTTGGTCGAGGTCGTCGCGCACCTCAAGCAGGTGGTCTGCGTGAAGGGCTGACGCCGGGTCAGCCCGGGGAGGAGTCGCGGGCCGGCGCGAAGATGTACCGGTCCAGCACCAGCGGGGTGTCCGCCAGGATCGCCGGGTCGCCCTGCGGGTCCTCCAGGAACGCCATGCCGAGCATCCGCACGGCCACGGCCACGGCCAGGTTCGCCCGGCGGCGGGTCTCGGCCGTGTCGGCCAGCCCGAACGACTCCACCAGCACCTCGTGCACGCGCGCCACGATCTGCCGGTCCACCTCGGCCCCCTCGCTCGCCAGCGCGGGGACCTTCGCCACGTGGAACCACACGTGGCGGTAGCCGGGCAGCGTCCGGAACCGGTCCGCGTACGCCTCGACCACCCGGGCCAGGAACTGCTCGGACGACGCGCAGGCCGCCACCGCCGCCGGGTCGGTGGCGGCGGCCAGCAGCCGCAGGTCGCCCTCCATCCAGCTGCGCTCCAGCGTTTCGAGCACCGCCTCCTTGTCCGGGAAGAACCGGTACAGCGCCCCGACGGACATCCCGGCCTCGGCCGCGATCTGCTTGGTGCTGAGCTGGTCGTAGGGCACGGTGTCCAGCAGCCGGGCGGCGGTGGCCAGGATGCGGGCGAACTTCTCGCGGCTGCGCTGCTGCTGCGGCTCGCGGACCAGGGGGGACACGGCGGGCTCACTCTCCTCGTACGGTGCCGGGCGGGACGGGGTCTTGACGCGACGGCAAAACATGAACGATATTTTCGTTCATGTTTTCGCGCGGCTTCCCCGTCCTCTGGGCGTCCGTCACCATATCCAGCCTCGGCAACGGCATGCGCTTCGTCGCCCTCCCGCTGCTCGCCGTCCGCCTCACCGACGACGCGCGACTGATCGCGCTGGTCGCCCTGGCCGGGCAACTGCCCTCGCTGCTGCTCGCGCTCCCCGCCGGGGCCTGGGCCGACCGGACCGACCGCCGCCGGATGCTCCTCTGGTCGGACGCCGCCCGCACCCTCGTGGTCGGCGCGCTGGCTGTCGCGGTGGCCGCGGACGCCGTCCGGATCGGCTGGCTGGTGCTGGCCGCGATGCTGCTCGGCGCCGGGGACGTCGTCTACGGCGCGGGCTGGTCCGGCATGGTCCCCACCCTCGTCCCGCCCGCCGGGCGCGCCCGGGCCAACTCCCGGCTGCAGGCCGGGGCCCTGATCGCCGACACCCTGCTCGGCACCCCGCTCGGCGCGGTCCTGTTCGGGCTGGCCGCGGTCCTCCCGCTCGCCGTCGACAGCCTCTCCTTCGCCGTCGCGGCCGCCCTGGTGCTCCTGCTGCGCGGCGACTTCCGCCCCGGCGGAGCGGAGCCGCTCCCCGCCCGGGCCCCGCTGGGGCGCCAGGTCGCCGAGGCGCTGCGCTGGCTGCGCGACCGCCCCGTGCTGTTCCGGCTCTGCCTCGCCGGCGGCCTCACCGGCGCGGTCGCCTCCGGGCTGATCGCCGTCCTGGTCCTCTACGCGGGCCGCACCCAGCACCTCGGCCCGACCGGATTCGCCCTGCTGGTTGCCGTGTTCGCCGTCGGAGGCCTGCTCGGCAGCGCCCTCACCCCGCGGCTGCTGCACCGCTGGGGCGCCCGCACCACCATGGTCGCGGGCGTCCTCGGTTCGGGGGCCTGCGCCCTGCTCATGGCGCTCGCCCCCGCCCCCGCGGTCTCCGCCCTCGCCGTCGCCGGCTACGGCGCCACCGAATTCGCCTGGGCGATCGGCGGGCTGACCCTCCGCCAGTCCCAGGTCCCGTCCCGACTGCTGGGCCGGATCTCGATGGCCTACCAGCTCGTCTTCAGCGCCGCGGGCGCGACGGGCGCCGCCCTCGCCGGGCTCCTCGCCCACCAGTGGGGCCCCCGCGCCCCCTACTTCGCGGGCGCCGCCCTGCTGCTCGCCGTCCCCCTGCTGCTGCCGGGCGCCCGCCGCGGGGCGGAGGGCTGGGCGCTCGCGGGCACCTGAGGAAGGAGGGAGCGGCGAAGGGGACGGACCAGGGGCCCGGGGAGCGGCGGGTCCGTGCTGCTGGCGGCCGGAGCCCGTCGAGGGTCCGTGCTGCTCCGGGCCGCAGGAGCAGGACCCGAAGCAGCCGCACGCACCGGCAGTGCACCGTCAGCGGCCCCGGGCCCGCCGGTCCCGGCCCCGAGCCCCTGAATGCCGAAGCGTCCTTACGCGGCGGGCAGCTCGTCCAGGCCCTCCTGGACCAGCTTGGCGACGCGGTCGAGCGCCGCGTCGGCGCCCTCCGCGTCGGCGGCCAGGACGACGGTGTCGCCACCGGCCGCGCCGAGGGCGAGGAGGCCGAGCATGGAGCCGGCGTTGACCGGGGTGCCGCCCTCCTTGGCGATGGTCATCGGGACGCCGGTGGAGGTGACGGCCTTGACGAAGATGGACGCGGGACGGGCGTGCAGGCCCTCGGCCCAACCGATGGTGACGCGGCGCTCAGCCATGAGAGGTGCCTTTCACGTGGTGCAGGGTGGTGCAGGGTTGTCTAGACCAGTGTTGCACGGTCGCGCCCCGCGGGCCCGGCGGCGCGGGCGGCACGGCCCAGCGTGCCGTGCCCGGCACGCCTGGCGCCACCAGGCTCGCCGACGACTACGCTGGCGGGCGTGGAGCACGAGCGCGCACCGGCGGACAACGGGTACCCGCAGCACTGGGAGGCGGACGTCCTGCTGCGCGACGGCGGGACGGCCCGGATCCGGCCGATCACCGCGGACGACGCCGAGCGGCTGGTGGAGTTCTACGAGCAGGTCTCGGACCGGTCCAAGTACTTCCGCTTCTTCGCCCCGTACCCGCGCCTGTCCGACAAGGACGTCCGCCGCTTCACGCAGCACGACTACGTGAACCGGGTCGGCCTGGCGCTCGTGGTGCGGGACAGGTTCGTCGCGACCGTCCGCTACGACCGCACCGACAAGGACGGGATGCCGTCCACCACCGGCACCGACGCCGAGGTCGCGTTCCTGGTGCAGGACGCGCACCAGGGCCGGGGCATCGCCTCCGCGCTGCTGGAGCACATCGCGGCGGTCGCGCAGGAGCGCGGCATCCGCCGGTTCACCGCCGAGGTGCTGCCGGAGAACCGGAAGATGGTGAAGGTCTTCACCGACGCCGGGTACACCCAGCGCCGCAGCTTCGCCGACGGCGTCGTGCACCTGGAGTTCGACCTGGAGCCGACCGCCGCCTCGCTCGCCGTGATGCGCGCCCGCGAGCACCGCGCCGAGGCCCGCTCCGTGCAGCGCCTGCTGACGCCCCGTTCGATCGCCGTGGTCGGCGTCTCGCGCAACCCGCAGTCGGTCGGCCGGGCGCTGCTGCGCGCCGTCCGCGCGGGCTTCGACGGCCCGGTGCACGCGGTGAACCGGGGCGCCGAACCGGGCACCGAACTGGAGGGCGTGCCGACCCACCGCTCGGTGCTGGACGTCCCCGGCCCGGTGGACCTCGCGGTGCTCGCGGTGCCCGAGCCGTCCGTCCCGGGCGCGGTCGCCGAGTGCGGGGTGCACGGCGTGCAGGGCCTGGTGGTGGTGAGCGCCGGGTACGCCGAGACCGGGCCGGACGGGCGGGACAAGCAGCGCGCGCTGGTCCGGCAGGCCCGGGCGGCCGGGATGCGGGTGATCGGCCCGAACGCGTTCGGCCTGCTCAACACCGACCCCGGGCACCGGCTGAACGCCTCGCTGTCCCCCGCGCTGCCCGCGCGCGGCCCGTTCGGCGTGTTCTGCCAGTCCGGGGCGATCGGCGTGGCCCTGCTGGAGGCCGCGCACCGGCGCGGCACCGGCATCTCCTCGTTCGCCTCGGTCGGCAACCGGGCCGACGTCTCCGGCAACGACCTGCTGCAGTACTGGGAGGAGGACGCCGCCACCGAGGTGGTGCTGCTCTACCTCGAGTCCTTCGGCAACCCGCGCAAGTTCACCCGGATCGCCCGCCGCCTGGCCGCCGCCAAGCCCGTGGTGGTGCTCAAGGGCGCCCGGCACACCGGCAGCCTGCCGCCCGGGCACGCCGTCCAGCCCGCCGCCACCCGGCTGCGCGACGCCACCGTGGACGCCCTGTTCCAGCAGGCCGGCGTGATCCGGGTGGACACCATCACCGAGCTCTTCGACACCGGCGAGCTCCTCGCCGGACAGCCGCTGCCGCGGGGCGGCCGGGTCGCGATCGTCGGCAACTCCGACTCGCTCGGCCTGCTCACCTACGACACCTGCCTGGGCGCCGGACTGCGCCCCCGCACCCCCGTCGACCTGACCACCGGCGCGGGCGGCGAGAACTTCCGGATCGCCCTGGACACCGCGCTCACCGACCCCGGCACCGACGCCGTGATCGCCGTCGCCATCCCGCCGATCGGCGTGCACGGCCCCGGGGCCGCCCCCGAACTCGTCGAGGACGACCCGGAGATCGCCCGGGCCCTGCTGGACGCCGCCGCCCGCGGCCGGGAACTCGGCAAACCGCTGCTGCTCGCCCACCTCGCGCTGCCCGCGCTGGTCGCCCGGCTGCGCGCCGGGGGAGTGCCCGCCTACCCCGCCCCCGAGCGCGCCGTGCAGGCGCTGGCCGACGCCGTCCGCTACGCGAAGTGGCGCCGCCGCAGCGCCGAGGCCGAGGAGACCGCCCGCGTCCCCGAACTGGACGGCGTCGACGAGCACGCCGCCCGCGCCCTGGTCGAGCGCGCCCTGACCAGGCGGGAGGCGGTCGCCGCCCGCCTGCAGGCCGGCGGCGCCCGGGTCACCCTGCCCGACGCCGAGGCCGCCGAACTGCTCGGCCACTACGGCGTCCCGGTCAGCCCGACGCTGCCCGCCCCCGACGAGGCGAGCGCCGTCAAGGCCGCCGCCACCCTCGGCTACCCCGTCGCCCTGAAGGCCACCGCCGAGCACCTGCGGCACCGCCCCGACCTGGGCAGCGTCCGGCTCGACCTGACCGGCGAGGCCGAGCTGCGCCGCGCCCACCACGAGCTCGACGCCCTGCTCGGCGGCGCCGCCCAGGCCGAACTGGTGGTGCAGCGGCTCGCCCCGCGCGGCGTGGACACCGTGATCGGCGCGGCCGTCGACCCCGCCGTCGGCACCATCCTGTCCTTCGGCCTCTCCGGCGCTCCCGCCGAACTCCTCGGCGACGTCGCCCACCGCCTCGTCCCGGCCACCGACCGGGACGTGGCCGAGCTGATCCGCGAGGTGCGGGCCGCCCCGCTGCTGTTCGGCTGGCGCGGCGCCGAGGCGGTGGACACCGACGCGCTGGAGGAGGTGCTGCTGCGGGTCTCCCGCCTCGTCGACGACCTGCCCGAGGTCGCCTCGGTCGACCTGGAGCCCGTCGTGGTCGCCCCGCACGGCCTGGCCGTGCTCGGCGCCCGGGTCCGGATCGCCCCGCTGCCGGTCCGCACCGATCTGGGACCGCGCGCCATGAGCACGCTGTAACCTTGCGTGGTTGCCCGCTCGGCAGGACCGGGCGGCCCCCGGCGCGGTGAAGGCCGGGCGACCCGGCGCAGTGCCACCCGCCGCAGTGGCGGGACATGCCAGGATGGAGATATGGCGAAGACCGGTACCACCACGCAGGACCTGCGGTCCGCGATCGAGCGCAGCGGCTACTACCCGGCGCTGGTCTCCGAGGCGGTGGAGTCCGCGGTGGGCCCCGAGCCGATCACCTCGTACCTGGTGCACCAGGAGACCACCTTCGACGCCAACGAGGTCCGCCGGCACGTCACCGTGCTGGTGCTCACCGCGTCCCGCTTCGTGGTCAGCCACACCGACGAGCAGAACGGCGACGCGGCCACCCCCGTCCCGTACGCCACCACCTCCACCGAGACGGTCCGCCTCGACCGGATCACCTCCGTCGTGGTCAGCCGCATGGTCGCCAACCCCGAGACGTACACCCCCGGCACCCCGCCGCGCGAGGTCGTCCTCACCATCGGCTGGGGCGCCGTCCAGCGCCTCGACCTGGAGCCGGCCGGCTGCTCCGACCCCAACTGCGACGCCGACCACGGCTACACCGGCTCCGCCACCGCCGACGACCTGTCGCTGCGGGTCAGCGAGGCCGGGGACGGGCCGGAGACGGTCGCCCAGGCGCTGGTGTTCGCCCGGGCGCTGTCCGAGGCGACCGTGGCCAACGGCTGACCCGGCATGCACCACGAGGACCCCTACGACCTGCTCGACCCGGCCGACGCCCCCGCCCCGCGCTACGGCTGCGCCGCGCTCTCCGACCTGCTGCCCACGCTCGCGGCGGGCCTCGGCGTGCCCGGCTACCGGCCCGTGCTGCCGCTGGAGCCCGCCGACCGGGTCTGCGTGTTCCTGGTCGACGGCCTCGGCTGGGAGCTGATCCGGGCCAACCCGGACTGGGCCCCCTTCCTCAACTCGCTGACCGCCGGGAGCTCCCCGATCACCGCCGGGTTCCCGTCCACCACCGCCACCTCGCTGGCCTCGGTCGGCACCGGCCTGCCGCCCGGGCAGCACGGCCTGGCCGGGTACACGGTGCGGATCCCCGACAGCGGGCGGCTGATGAACCAGCTGCGCTGGAACCCGCCGGTCGACCCGCACGCCTGGCAGCCCCACCCCACCGTCTTCGAGCGGGCGCACCGGGCCGGGGTGGCCACCGCCCAGGTCTCCTCCCCGCTGTTCGCCTCCACCCCGCTGACCCAGGTCGCGCTCTCCGGCGGCACCTTCCTCGGCCGCACCACCGGCGAGGAGCGGATGGACCGGGCCGCCGCCTGGCTGGCCGAGCACGACCGCGCCCTGGTCTACACGTACCTCAGCGAGCTGGACGCCGCCGGGCACCGCTACGGCGTCGACTCCGACGAGTGGCGGCTCACCCTCTTCACGGTCGACCGCCTCGCCCGCCGCCTCGCCGAGCAGCTCCCGCCGCGCTCCGCGCTGTACGTCACCGCCGACCACGGCATGATCGACATCGCCCCGGAGAACCGGATCGACTTCGACGAGGACTGGGAGCTCTCGGCCGGCGTCGCCCTGCTCGGCGGCGAGGGCCGCGCCCGCCACGTCTACGCCCACCCCGGTGCGGCGGGCGACGTGCACGCGGTGTGGAGCGAGGTCCTCGGCGAGCAGATGTGGGTCGCCACCCGCGAACAGGCCGTCGCCGCGGGCTGGTTCGGCCCCTCGGTGGAGGAGCGGGTGCTGCCCCGGATCGGCGACGTGGTCGCCGCCGCCCGCGACGACATCGCGGTCGTCGCCACCCGCAGCGAGCCCGGCGAGTCCCAGATGGTCGGCCTGCACGGTTCGATGACCCCCGTCGAACAGCTCGTCCCGCTGCTCGAAGTCCGCGGCTGAGCCCGCCCGTTGGCCCCTCGTTGACCTCCCGTTGACCCCTCCGCCCGAAAGGCTGCTGCCCACCCATGGCTGAACTGGTGTTCTTCTCGGGCACGATGGACTGCGGCAAGTCGACGCTCGCCCTCCAGATGGACCACAACCACGCCGCCCGCGGCCGCCAGGGCATCATCTTCACCCGCCACGACCGGGCCGGCGCCGCCACCATCTCCAGCCGGCTCGGCCTGCGCGCCGACGCCGTCGAGGTAGGCGACGACTTCGAGTTCCAGGCGTACGTCGTCCACCTGCTCTCGGCGGGCGGCCGGGTCGACTACCTGATCTGCGACGAGGCGCAGTTCTTCTCCGCCGCACAGATCGACCAACTCGCGCGGATCGTCGACGAGTTGGGCATCGACGTGTTCACCTTCGGGATCACCACCGACTTCCGCACCAAGCTCTTCCCCGGCTCCCAGCGCCTGATCGAGCTCGCCGACCGGGTCGAGGTCCTCCAGGTCGAGGCGCTCTGCTGGTGCGGCGCCCGCGCCACCCACAACGCCCGCACCGTCGGCGGCGTCATGGTCGTCGAGGGCGCCCAGGTCGTGGTCGGGGACGTCGCCGTCAACGAGGACGAGATCGGCTACGAGGTGCTCTGCCGCCGCCACCACCGCCGCCGCCTCACCGCCGCCACCGCCCGGGCCGCCGTCCTCTCCCCGGACGTCCTCCCCTTCGAGGGCTGAGCCCGGCGGGGGGATCGTTTCGCCGGGTGACGCGATCCCCGACCCGGCCCCGGCCACCGCCCCGGCGCGCCACAATGGCGGCATGACCTCGCCCCTGATCACCGTCGCCGAACTCGCCGACGCCCTCGGCACCGACCGCGCACCCGTCCTGCTCGACATCCGCTGGGCGCTCGGCGGCCCGCCCGGAGCCGAGGAGTACGCGAAGGGCCACCTGCCCGGCGCCCACTACCTCGACCTCGACCACGAACTCGCCGACCCGCCCGGCCCGGCCGGCCGCCACCCGCTGCCCGACCCCGACCGCCTCGCCACCGCCCTGCGCCGGGCGGGCGTCACCGCGGACCGCCCCGTCGTCGCCTACGACGCGGGCCCCGCGCTCTCCGCCGCCCGCGCCTGGTGGCTGCTGCGCTGGGCCGGCCACGGCGACGTCCGCGTCCTCGACGGCGGCCTCGCCGCCTGGACCGCGGCCGGGCACCCGCTCACCACCGACGCCCCGGCCCCCGGCGACGGCGACTTCAAGGTCGAACCCGGCCACCTCCCCACCGTCGACGCGGACGGCGCGGCCGAACTCGCCCGCACCGGCCTGCTCCTGGACGCCCGGGCCGGCGAGCGCTACCGCGGCGAGACCGAACCCGTCGACCCGCGGGCCGGTCACATCCCCGGCGCCGCCTCCGCCCCCACCACCGAGAACCTCGGCCCCGACGGCCGCTTCCTGCCCCCGGCGGCGCTCGCGGCCCGCTTCGCCGCCCTGCACGTCACCGACCCGGCCCGCACCGCCGTCTACTGCGGCTCCGGCGTCACCGCCGCCCACCAGCTGCTCGCCCTGACCCTCGCGGGCCACGACGGCACCGCCCTCTACCCGGGCTCCTGGAGCGAGTGGTCCGCGAACCCGGCCAACCCCGTGGAACTCTGAGGCGGACGGGGCCTATTCAGGGGTTCAGCAGTCAGGGGCCTGGGGAACGGCGGGCTCGGGGCTGCCGGCGGTGCACTGCCGTCGCGTGCCGCTGCTCCGGGTTCTGTTCCTACGGCCCGGAGCAGCACGGACGCATCGACGGACTCCGGCCGCCAGCAGCTCGGACCCCCCGTTCCCCGGGCCCCCGACGGGGCCCTGCGCAGCTCGGACCCGCCGTTCCCCGGGCCCCCGAATGCGGACCCTCGGCGGGAGCCGCTACTCGGGCTTCTTGCGCCGCGACCCGAAGACGATCTCGTCCCAGCTCGGCACCGTCGCCCGGCGCCCCGGCCGGACGCCGTCGGCCTCGGCCTGGCGGTCGGTGGTGCCGACCAGGCGGTCGCGGTGCGGGGCGACGGAGCGCGGCATCAGGATGTCCGCGTACGCGGAGCCCGCGCCGACGCTCGCGGCGGGGGCCGCGGCCGCGGGCTCCTCGACCTCCTCGGGCTCCTCGGTGACCGTGGTCTCCACGCTGGGGCCGACCGGGGTGAGGTCGCCGCGGTAGGAGGGGACCACGTCCAGCAGGCTGGTGAGGGAGTCCCGTTCGGGGGCGGCCGCGGTCGCGGCGGAGGCGGCGGCCTCCCGGGCCTCGCGGACCTGCATGATGCGGTCGGCGGAGGGCCGCTCGATCATCGGGCGGGCCGGGCGGTCGTGCGGGAGCCGGGCGATCCGCGGGATGAACGGGAAGACCGAGTCCTCCTCGCGCTCCACGTTCTCGCCGATCAGGGCGCGGGCCTCGTCGTCGTTGGGCTGGACCAGCCGCCGCGGCGGGTCGTAGGACCAGGCGGCACGCCGGTGCTCGCCCTCCGCGCGGTACCAGAGGACGACCTCCCAGGTGCCGTCGTCGCGGCGCCAGGAGTCCCACCGCTCGGTGTCCTTCTCGGCGCCGCGCAGCGCGAGGCGCTCGGCGACGGCCTCGCCGAGCTGCGGGCCGGTGGACTCGCCGTGGCGGCGGATCGCCGTCTTGCGGGCGCGCTCGGCCATGAAGGCGCGCTCGGCGAGCACCGGGCCCTCGAAGCGGCGGACGCGTTCCACCGAGATCCCGGCGGCCTGGGCGACCTCCTCAGCGGAGGCACCGGCTCGTATCCGCGCCTGGATGTCACGGGGGCGGAGGTGGCTCTCCACCTCGATCTCGATCTGGCCGAGCCGCGGGCGGTCACCCCGGACGGCGGCGCGCAGCCGCTCGTCGATCGGCAGGGTGTACTCCGTGCTGTCGGCAGCCTTGAGCACCAGCCGTGTGCCGTCGTTGCTGACGGCCACGACGCGCAGTTCGGGCACGGTTACCTCCCGGGTGGTGCCTGCCGACGTCACCTGCGTCGCTGCTCCCGTACTGAGTGTGGCCTGCCCGCTGGCGAGTGGCCACAACCTTGCAGAGTTACCCGGCGTGTCGGGCTTTCGCCCGGGCGCGCCGCTGTGGCACGGTTGCCTGTTTGCCACGTCGACGGTCGACATCGCACCCGGGCGCCCGGTCCAGTCGTCTGACGGTTCGTCGACAACGAGTCCGAAGGCTCAGGCTCCACGAACAGTACTCCATTCGTGGCATCCAGAGGGGCGGCTCGCCGCTCAAGTCTCCCGCGAATCACCGGAATCTCAAGAGCGGGCACCCCAATGACCCGCCGACGATCAACGGACGGTGATCATCTTCACATATATCGACCGGGGCGAACCGGATTTTCGACCCTTGTGTCCTTCTTTGGGCAAGATGGAGAGACTTGTTCGAAATTCCGACACGCCCACCCGAGGGACAGGGATGCCGCAGCAGAGGCAGCAGTTCGCGCACGGACCGACCGCGTCCGAGGAGAAGGCGGAACGCAGACGGCTCGATCTGACGGCCGCTCAGGTGGCGGCGAGCGCCCTGGCGGCGGTGGCCGGCGCGGTACTCGCCTCGGAACTCGGAGTGTACGGAACGATACTCGGTGCGGCCGTCGTCTCGGTGGGGGCGACCATCGGAAGCGCGCTCTTCCAGCACCTCTTCAAACGCACCGGGGAACAACTGCGCAACGCGGTGGAACGCGGCACCGAATCCCCTCCGGCCGCGCGCCCCGCGCCCGCCCCGGCGAACGGAATCAGCCAGGACTGGAACGCCCCCCGGGTGCTGCGCGCGAAACGCCGCTGGACGTGGAAGTCGTACGCGGCGGTCTCCGGGCTGGTGTTCGTGCTCGCCATGGTGCCGGTCGTCGCGGTGGAACTCGCGGCCGGGAAGCCGCTGCACGACATCACCACCGGGCAGGACGGCAGCGGCACCTCGTTCAACCCCTCGCGGCCGTCCGGCGACCGGCAGCAGCCGGACGACCGGGACGGCACGCCGTCCACCGGCCCGTCCGACCTGCCCTCGTCCTCGTCCTCGTCCTCGCCCTCCGCCGTCCCGTCGACGGCGCCGAGCGGTTCGGCCCGGCCGTCCGAGGGGGCGTCCGCCCGGCCGTCGCCGAGCGGGGCGGCGGGGTCGGCCGAGCCGTCCGCGCCGGCCCCGGCGCCGTCGGCGGCCGCCCCGAGCGCGCAGGACGCGCCGCCCGGGACGGCCGGACCGACCGGCTGACGGAGGCGCCCGGGCGCCCGGGCGCTCAGGCGCCCAGCACCCGGCGCAGGTAGTCGTTGGCGAACCGGCGCTCCGGGTCGACCTTGTCGCGCAGCGCCGTGAAGTCGCCGAAGTGCGGGTAGACGGAGGAGAGGTACTCGGCGTCCCGGGTGTGCAGCTTGCCCCAGTGCGGGCGCCCCTGGTGGGCGGCCATCAGCTTCTCCACCTCGGTGAAGTAGGACAGCTCGCGGGTGCCCCGGTACAGGTGGACGGCGATGTACGCGCTGTCCCGCCCGTTCGCGGTGGACAGCCACAGGTCGTCCGCCGGGGCCACCCGCACCTCCACCGGGAAGCTGATCCGCCAGTCGGAGCGCTCCACCAGCGCCTTCAGTTCGCGCAGCACCTCGGTGGCCGCCTCGCGCGGCACCGCGTACTCCATCTCGATGAAGCGCACCTTGCGCGGGCTGGTGTAGACCTTGTAGGCCTCGTCGGTGAAGCGGCGCTCGGACCAGGCCCGGCTGGCGGCCTGGGCGATGGTCGGGATCGCGCCGGGGAAGGCCCGGCCCACCCGGCAGGCGCCCTCCCAGACCGTGTTGGAGAGGAAGTCGTCGTCCAGCCAGGCCCTGAACCTCGGCAGCGGTGCGGCCGGGCCCTGGCTGCGGTTGTTGCGCTTGGTCGAGCAGCGGTCGGTGTGCGGGAACCAGTAGAACTCGAAGTGCTCGTTGACGGCCGTCAGGTCGTCGAAGGAGTGCAGCACCTCGTCGAAGCCCATCGGCTTCTCGTGCGCGCTCAGCAGGAACATCGGCTCCACCGCGAAGGTCAGCGCGCTCACCACGCCCAGCGCGCCCAGGCCCAGCCGCGCGCCCTGGAACAGCTCCGGGTCCTCGGTCGCCGAGCAGGTGCGCACCGAGCCGTCGGCGAGGACGATCTCGACCTCCCGGATCTGCGCGGCGAGCGAGCCGGAGTCCCGGCCGGTGCCGTGGGTGCCGGTGCTGGTCGCGCCCGCGACCGTCTGCACCTCGATGTCGCCCATGTTCGTCAGCGAGAGGCCCGCGGTCGCGAGCAGGCGGTTCAGCCGGTGCAGCGGCAGGCCCGACTCGACGGTGACCGTCCCGGCCCCGCGGTCGAGCCCGCGCACCGCGGTCAGGTTGTCCGGGCGCACCAGCACGGCGTCCCCGGCGGCGGCTATCGCGGTGAACGAGTGCCCCGAGCCCACCGCCTTCACCGGCAGCCCGGCCGCCCCGGCGGCGACCACCGCGGCCGAGAGCTCCTCGACCGAGCCGGGCGCCACCACCCGCGCGGGTCGCGCGCTCTGGTTGCCCGCCCAGTTCCGCCACACCTCGGTCATCTCCGGAGCCTCCCGCTCGTGCGCCCTACCTCCCGGTTCTACCGGTGGGTACGGGGAGCGTAGTCACAACGAACGCGCAGGTCTACGGCAGACGGGCCGGAACGACCGGGGCCCGGGACGACCGGGGCCCGGGCCGGCCGGCGGTGCACTGCCGGTGCGTGCGGTGGCCGCGGGCGCTGTTGCCGCGGTCCGGAGCAGCACGGACCTTCGACGGGCTCCGGCCGCCAGCAGTTCGGAGCCGCCGTTCCCCGGCCCCCTGGCGGGGCTCGTCGGCAGCTCGGATCCGTGCGGTCCCCGGGCCCGGCCCCCCGTCAGCGGCCGGGGGCCACCGCCTCCGCCTCCGCCGCGGCCGCCCGCCCGGCCGCGAGCTGGCGGCGCAGGCGGGGGAGCCCCGCGTAGGCGGCCGTCGCGGCGAGGACGGCCGCGGCGACCGGCACCCAGTAGCCGTTGGCGCTGCCGGCCGCGTCGACGACGATCCCGGCGGCGGAGGACCCGGCGGCGACGCCGAGGGCGAGGCCGGTGGTGGTCCAGGTCATGCCCTCGGTGAGCCGGGCGGCGGGGACGAGCCGCTCCACCAGGGCCATCGCGGTGATCAGGGTGGGGGAGATGGCCAGGCCGGAGAGGAAGAGCGCGCCGCCGACGCCGGCCAGGGCCGCGGTGCCGTGCAGCAGGTGCGCGGCGACGACCAGCGGCGCCATCCCGGCGGCCATCACGCCGACGCCGACCAGGAAGCGGCGGTCCATCGCGCCGGTGAACTTCAGCGCGCCGAACACCGCCCCGGCCAGGCAGGAGCCGAGGGCGTACACGGCGAGCACGTAGCCGGAGGCGGCGGGGTGGCCCTGGGCCTTGGCGAAGGCGACGGTGACCACCTCGACCGAGCCGAAGACGACGCCGACCGCGGCGAGGGTCAGGATCAGGGTCTGGATGCCCTTGTCGCGGACCACGGAGGCGCCGGCGCGGTGCTCCACCGGGTGGGCGGGGGGCTCGGTGCGGCGCTGGGCGGTGAACAGCAGGACGCCGACGACCA
Organism: Kitasatospora phosalacinea; assembly: GCF_000717185.1. Taxonomy (GTDB): domain Bacteria; phylum Actinomycetota; class Actinomycetes; order Streptomycetales; family Streptomycetaceae; genus Kitasatospora; species Kitasatospora phosalacinea_A. Next base: position 80,222 of record NZ_JNYE01000045.1, read on the forward strand.
GGAAGACCCCGGCGAGCAGCAGGCCGGACTCGGGGAAGAGCGAGGTGGCCAGGGTCGCGGCGAGGATCGGGCCGATGATGAAGCAGACCTCGTCCGCGACGGCCTCGAAGGAGTACGCGGTGTGCAGCTTGGGCGGCTCGTCCCGGTAGAGGTGAGCCCAGCGGGCGCGGACCATCGAGCCGGTGCTCGGCATGGTGCCCATGCCCGCGGCGAAGACGAACAGCGTCCAGTCGGGGAGGCCGTAGTGCGCGCCGAGCAGCAGCCCGGCGGCGGAGAGCACGGTGACGGCGGTGGCCGGGAGGGCGACCCGGCGCTGGCCGTGCCGGTCGACCAGGCGGGAGATCCGCGGGCCGAGGACCGCGGCGGAGACGGCCAGGAAGGCGGAGAGCAGGCCCCCGAGCCAGAAGGAGCCCTTGATCTCGCCGAGCATCGTGACGATGCCGATCCCGGTCATCGAGATCGGCAGGCGGGCGATCAGGCCGGTGAGGGAGAAGGCCAGGGATCCGGGGGCGGCGAACACCTGGCGGTAGCTGGACAGCACGGGGGAGGCTCCGTCGGAGGTCGGGTGAGGGTCTGACGGGTGGGGGATACAACCATTGGTAATGCGCGATCGTGGTGCAGACAGCTTACGAAGCGGGGCCGAACATCCGCATCCGGGTTGTTCGCGGACATCCCGGGCACCGCCCGGCCCGCCCCGCCGCCGCCTTGCCGCCACCCCGCCGCCGCCCCGCGGGGCCGCCCGTGCACCGGACGGCCCGTTCCGGGTGGCAGGATCGGGAGCATGTCCGACACGCGCACCCCGAGCCCCACCGACCCCGCGCCGTACGACGCGCTGCTGCTGCTGTCCTTCGGCGGGCCGGAGGGCCCCGAGGACGTGGTGCCCTTCCTGGAGAACGTCACCCGCGGGCGGGGCATCCCCAAGGAGCGGCTCACCGAGGTCGGCAAGCACTACTTCCTGTTCGGCGGCGTCAGCCCGATCAACGGGCAGAACCGCGAGCTGCTGGCCGCGCTGCGCAAGGACTTCGCCGACGCGGGCCTCGACCTGCCGGTGTACTGGGGCAACCGGAACTGGGCCCCGTACCTGGTGGACGCGCTCCGGGAGATCGCCGACGACGGCCACCGCCGGGTGCTGGTGCTGGCCACCAGCGCCTACGCCGGGTACTCGGGCTGCCGCCAGTACCGGGAGAACCTGGCCGACGCGCTGGCGCAGCTGGCCGCCGAGGGGCGCCCGGAGCTGACGGTCGACAAGCTGCGGCACTTCTACAACCACCCCGGCTTCGTCGAGCCGATGACCGACGCCACCCTGGCCGCGCTCGCCGCGCTGCCGGAGCAGGCGAGGGACGGCGCCCGGCTGGCGTTCACCACGCACTCGATCCCGACCGCGATGGCCGAGACCTCCGGCACCCCCGACGACCCGGCCCGCGGCACCCCCGGCGGGGCCTACGTCGCCCAGCACCTGGACGTGGCCCGGCTGATCGCCGCCGCGGTGGCCGAGCGCACCGGCGTCGCCGACCGGCCCTGGCAGCTGGTCTACCAGAGCCGCTCCGGCGCCCCGCACGTCCCGTGGCTGGAACCGGACGTGTGCGACCACCTGGCGGCCGAGCGGGCGGACGGCGCCCCGGCGGTGGTGATGGTGCCGATCGGCTTCGTCTCCGACCACATGGAGGTCAAGTACGACCTGGACACCGAGGCGGTGGCCAAGGCCGCCGAACTCGGCCTGCCGGTCGCCCGGGCCGCCACCGTCGGCGCCGACCCGCGGTTCGCCGCCGCCGTCCGGGAGCTCGTGCTGGAGCGCGCCGCCGTCCAGCGCGGCGAGGCGGTCACCCGCTGCGCGCTGGGCGCCCTCGGCCCCAGCCACGACCTGTGCGCCACCGCCTGCTGCCCCAACCCGCGCGCGCCCCGTCCCGCCGCCGCCGAAGCCTGAGCCCCCGCGGCCCCGAGAATCCGAGACGATGAGGACCGAACCCGTGACCGACGACCTGCTGCAGGAACTCCTCGCCACCGCCGTCGAGGCCGCCACCCGGGCCGGTGCCCTGCTGCGCGACGGCCGCCCCGCCGACCTCGGGGTGGCCGCCACCAAGAGCAGCCCGGTGGACGTGGTGACCGAGATGGACCTGGCCTCCGAGAAGCTGGTGCTGGAGCTGATCTCCGCCCGCCGCCCAGACGACGGCTACCTCGGCGAGGAGGGCGCCGACCGCCCCGGCACCAGCGGGGTGCGCTGGGTGGTCGACCCGCTCGACGGCACCGTCAACTACCTGTACGGGTTGCCCTCCTGGGCGGTCAGCGTGGCCGCCGAGCTGGACGGCGAGGCGGTCGTCGGCGTGGTCTTCGTGCCCGCCCGGAACGAGCTGTTCCAGGCCGTGCGCGGCGGCGGCGCGACCCTGGACGGCCGCCCGCTCGCCGTCCGCCCGGCCCCGGACTGGGGGCGGGCGCTGGTGGCCACCGGCTTCGGCTACCTGCGCGAGCGGCGGGTGCACCAGGCCGAGGTGCTGCACGCGCTGATGGGCGAGGTGCGCGACGTGCGGCGCGGCGGCGCGGCCGCCGTCGACCTGTGCGACCTGGCGGCCGGCCGCTTCGACGGCTACTACGAGCGCGGCCTGGCCCCCTGGGACCGCGCCGCCGGCCTGCTGATCGCCGCCGAGGCCGGCGCGCTCACCGGCTCCCGGCCCGGCCTGCCCGCGGACGGCGAGCTGACGGTGGCCGCCCCGCCCGGCGTGTTCGAGCCGCTGCAGGCCCGGCTGGAGGAGCTCGGCGCCTGGCACGACTGACCCGCCCGCGGGCAGCGGAGAGCCCCGGACCGGTGGGACCGGGCCGGGGCTCTCGCGGTGCGTCGTTCGGGAGGTGCGTGGCGGGGAGCGGTCAGGCGGCGGAGCGGTGCGTGCCGAGGACCGGGTCCACGCCGTGTTCGGTGGCGAGGCGCTGGAGGTCCTCCAGCTCGGACTGCTCGACCTCGGCCAGGAACTCGTCCCCGGACTCGATCGCGCGGTGCAGATCCTGCTCGGCGTTCTTGATCCGCTGAAGGATTCCGGCGGTGAAGGCGTCCATACGGGCCCCCTTTGCTGTGTCGGACGGGCACGGTCCGAGTGGCCCCCCGGCCCGGAACCCGACAAACCCCGGGCGGGCGCCCCGGACCGGATGCAGGTTCCGGTCAGGCGCTCGGGCGGCGTGGGAGCCGCGATCCGGTGGCTTTCGTCCCGAAGCCGGTGCGGATGGGGCACTCGGCGGGTGGTGGTGGCCGTGACGCGCCACGGGGCGACGGCATCACGGTGTGCAGGTGTCCTCCCCACCTCCGATCCGGGGAAACCTCCAACTCTCGTAAAAGTTGCCCGAGTCACAGTCCAAACAGGCGGCATCCGCTCCGTTTTCGCGGACGGCGCACCGGACTTACGACTGCTTTACCGCGCGACCAGGCAGGATGGAGGCACCGTCGGATCCGTCTGCCCGGATCCGCGCCCGGCACCCCACGGCCCGCACGGGCGGTCACACGGCCAGGGCCGCTCCAGCAGAAGGGACAACCACCGTGCGGGTACTCGTCGTCGAGGACGAGCAGCTGCTCGCCGAGGCCGTCGCCACCGGCCTGCGCCGGGAGGCCATGGCGGTCGACGTCGTCTACGACGGGGAGGCCGCGCTGCAGCGGATCGCCGTGAACGACTACGACGTGGTGGTGCTCGACCGGGACCTTCCGCTCGTCCACGGCGACGACGTCTGCCGCCGGGTCGTCGAGCAGGGCCTGGCCACCCGGGTGATCATGCTCACCGCGTCCGGCGACATCAGCGACCGGGTCGAGGGCCTGGAGATCGGGGCCGACGACTACCTCCCCAAACCGTTCGCCTTCAGCGAACTCGTGGCCCGGGTACGGGCCCTGGGCCGCCGCGCCACCGTCCCGCTGCCCCCCGTGCTGGAGCGCGCCGGGATCAGCCTGGACCCGGGCCGCCGCGAGGTCATCCGGGACGGCAAGCCCGTCCAGCTCGCGCCCAAGGAGTTCGCCGTCCTGGAGGTCCTGATGCGGGCCGGCGGCGCCGTCGTCTCCGCCGAGCAGCTGCTGGAGAAGGCCTGGGACGAGCACACCGACCCGTTCACCAACGTGGTCCGGGTCACCGTGATGACCCTGCGCCGCAAGCTCGGCGACCCGCCGGTGATCGTCACCGTGCCCGGTTCCGGGTACCGGGTGTGACCCGCACCCCCGAACCACCCACCGTCTGAGAGGACTTCCGGCCATGACCACCCCGCCACTCCCCGGCGGGGCCCCCGGCACGCCCGCCCAGGGTCCGGACCAGGTGCCCCCGCGACCGACGCACCCCCCGCGCCGATCCGACCGAGACCGGGCCGACGACACCTACCACCCCGGCGACGGCCTGTTCGCCTGGCTGTCGCTGCGCCCCACCATCCGGATCAGGCTCACCCTGCTGTACGGCGGGATGTTCCTGATGGCCGGGGTGGTCCTGCTGCTGCTGATGTACTACTTCGTCCGCTCCGCCTTCGACCAGGCCCAGCTGCCGCACCTCACCCTCGGCCGCGGCGTCGCGATCACCGTCAACGGCGAGACGATCAGCGACCAGAAGACCCTGGACCAGGTGATGACCGCCCTCCAGGAGGGCAGCAGCAACCAGGCCCTGTCCACCCTGCTGCGCCGCGCCCTGACCGCCCTGGTCTTCCTGGCCGTGATCGCCTTCGCGGTCGGCTACGCGATGGCCGGCCGGGTGCTCCACCCGCTCGGCCGGATCACCCGCACCGCCCGCGAGGTGGCCGGCAGCGACCTGCACCGCCGGATCGACCTGGACGGCCCCGACGACGAGCTCAAGGAGCTCGCCGACACCTTCGACGAGATGCTGGAGCGCCTGGACCGCGCCTTCGACTCCCAGCGCCGCTTCGTCGCCAACGCCTCGCACGAGCTGCGCACCCCGCTGGCGATCAACCGCACCCTGCTGGAGGTCCAGCTCGCCGACCCGGAGGCCTCGCCCGACCTCCAGCAGCTCGGCAAGACCCTGCTGGCCACCAACGAGCGCAGCGAGCAGCTGGTCGAGGGCCTGCTGCTGCTCGCCCGCAGCGAGAACGAGCTCACCGACCGCCGCCCGGTCGACCTCGCCGAGGTCGCCCAGCGTGCGATGGAGCAGACCCGCTCCGAGGCCGCCACCCGCGAGGTCGAGCTGCGCGCCCGGCTCGCGCCCGCCCCCGCGCAGGGCAACGGCGTGCTGCTGGAGCGGATCGCGCTCAACCTGCTGCAGAACGGCGCCCGCTACAACAGCCCCGGCGGCTGGGTGGAGATCACCACCGCGGCGGTCCGCGGCGGGGGCGGCGAGCTGGTGGTCAGCAACACCGGCCCGGTCGTCCCCGGCTACGAGCTGGAGCACATCTTCGAACCGTTCCGCCGCCTGAAGAGCACCGACCGCACCCGCAGCGACAAGGGCGTCGGGCTCGGCCTGTCCATCGTCCGCTCCGTGGTGCGCGCCCACGGAGGCACCATCGAGGCCACTGCCCGCCCCGGAGGCGGCCTGCGGGTGCAGGTCCGCATCCCGTAGCCGCCGCCCCGCCCCGGGGCCGCAGATGCCCCGTCCAGGCGCTCCGGCCCCGCGGCACTTCCCCCAGCCGCCCCCGTCCAGCCGTGTCGGAACGACATAAGCGCTGGACAGGGGCGGCTTGTCATTTGCGCCCGCGACAACTTACGGTGTCGTAACCTACGCAGCCGTAGGTCAGCCCGCCCCCTCCGCAGGAGCAACGCCGTGACCATCGCCCCCGTGCAGCGCACCGCCACGACCGCCTGGACCGACGCCAGGCTGATCCTCGCGCTCGAAGAGGTCGTGGAGACCGAGCTCAACCGCCACCTCAAGGTGGCCAAGGAGTGGATGCCGCACGAGTACGTGCCGTGGAGCCAGGGACGGGACTTCGACGGGGTGCTCGGCGGCGAGGCGTGGTCGCTGGAGCAGTCCAAGGTCACCCCGCTGGGCCGGATCTCGCTGGTGGTCAACCTGCTCACCGAGGACAACCTGCCGAGCTACCACCACGAGATCGCCAGCATGTTCGGCCGCGAGGGCGCCTGGGGCACCTGGGTGCACCGCTGGACCGCCGAGGAGGGCCGGCACGGGATAGCGCTCCGCGACTACCTGCTGGCCACCCGCGCCGTCGACCCGGTCGAGCTGGAGCGGGCCCGGATGGCGCACATGTCCGAGGGCTTCGAGTCCGACAACGCGCACAGCATGCTGCAGTCCGTCGCCTACGTCGCCTTCCAGGAGCTGGCCACCCGGATCGCCCACCGCAACACCGGCCACCACTCCGGCGACCCGCTCTGCGACCAGCTGCTGGCCAAGATCGCCAACGACGAGAACCTGCACATGGTCTTCTACCGGAACCTGCTCAAGGCCGCCCTGGAGCTCGCCCCCGACGAGGCCATGCGCGCCATCGCCGACGTGGTGATCAACTTCCGGATGCCCGGCCACGGCATGCCCGGCTTCGAGCGCTCCGCCGCCCAGATCGCCATCGGCGGCATCTACAACCTGCGGATCCACCACGACGACGTGCTGCAGCCCGTGCTGCGCCACCTGAAGGTCATGGAGATCTCCGGCCTCGGCCCGGTCGGCCAGCACGCCCAGGACGAGCTGGGGGCCTTCCTGGCCGGTCTGGACGCCCAGGCGACCCGCTTCGACGAGCGCCAGGCCGCACTGCTCGCCCGCCGCGCCGCCGCGGCCGCCGCCAGGGCCTGACCGCCGGGCCCGGAGCACCGGGCCCAGGCCTCCCGCCCCGGGCCCTCCGACCCCGGCCGCCGACGGGCGGCCGGGGCGCTCGGACGTACCGGTGGGCATGCGGACAATTCGGCCGCGCGCACCCGCACCGAAAGGCCCGCTTTGGCGGCAAACGCCCGCTCCCGGGTCCAATGTGACGAAACTCACAGCTGTCCGGAAGGTGCCCCCGGGTCCCCTGATGGGGTGATCACCCGTTCGGGCGATGTGGTTGCGCTCGGTGATCGCCGGGTTCGGCGGCTGCCGCCCGGCTCGATCGCCAAGACCCTTTCGCGGAAGCGGAGTTGCCGCCCCCCGTGTTCCCGAACAGGCACGCAGGGTGATGGCCGAAGAGTTCCGGTCCGAACCTCTTCACCCGTACGGTGGACAGTGTTCGGACCCCGTTCGATCATCCCGACGGGTCACTGTCCGGATGTCGATTGAGTAACAGGGCTTGAAGTAAGGCACAATCTCGGCCTCGGGTCGGGCACAAGACCGGCCCCCCAGGCGTTACGTGCGCTGGAGACACCCGCACACACCCAAAGGGGGAGAGCGAAAACTATGGCAACGGACTACGACACCCCACGCAAGACCGATGACGACCTCAACGAGGACAGCATCGAGGAACTCAAGGCCCGTCGGAACGAGAAGGCGTCCAGCTCCGTGGACGTCGACGAGTACGACGCCAACGAGGGACTGGAGCTTCCGGGCGCCGATCTCTCGAACGAGGAGCTCTCGGTTCGAGTGCTGCCCCGCCAGGCCGACGAGTTCACCTGCATGAGCTGCTTCCTGGTGCACCACCGGAGCCAGCTCTACAGCGAGAAGAACGGCCAGCCGATCTGCCGGGACTGCGGCGCCTGAAAACGGAGCGGCACTGGCCCGGGCGGGCGACACCCCTCCGCCGGCCCGGTACGCCGCCCCGTCCGGCCTTGAGCAGCGGGGCCGGAGGCAGAAGCAGCGACCGTCCCGAGCGGTCGCACCCGGTAGAGCGCGAGCCGCGCGCCTGCCCCCGCAGGGCTCGCAGACGAGCCGAAAGGGACGGTCCCACCCCCGGGTGGGACCGTCCCTTTCGGCGTGCCAGGGCCCGTTCCGAGCCCGTTCCCGGGCCCGTGCCGCGTAGCTTTCAGCGGCTCCGCTCGGAACCGCGCGCACCGGCCGCGGCCTCGGCCAGCGCGTCCGCCAGCTTCTGCGGGGAACGGGTCGACAGGTACAGGTACGGGGTCGGGTCGGCCGGGTCGGTCACCTCGACCTTCAGCGCCGTCGGCACGTAGCTGCGCAGCAGCATGAAGGCCCGCGGATCGGCCTTCACCGACCGCCAGGCCACCGCCTCCTTCGGGTTCAGCACCTCGGCCGCCCCCAGCGCGCTCAGCGGGACCCGGGCCGACCCGGCCACCAGCGAACCCTGCACCACCCGGATCCGCGCCGAGCCGTAGCTGCTCAGCGCGGCCGCCCCCGCGGCCACCCCCACCACCAGCCCGACCAGCGCGCCCACCCCGCTGAACCGGAGCAGGACCAGCGCGAGCGAGAGCCCGAGCGCCACGGACAGCAGCCACCAGGACCGCGGGACGGTGAGACGTTCCTCGTACATGCCCCCCATTGTGGGCGCTCCACACGGCGGACCGGCCGCCCGGGGCCGGTCCGCCGGCCCTGTCCCGGGAAACTACCGGCAGGTAGGGTCGGCGCCGTGAACGGACCCACCACCCCCACCACCCCGCCCGCGGACGCCGTCCTCCCCGACCGCTCCCCGCTGGCCCCCGCGCCCGGCACCCTCATCGGCTCCCACTACGACGAGTGCTTCGGCTGCGGACCGCAGCACCCCCAGGGCCTCCAACTCACCGCCGTCGCGGGCGAACACCTCAACGTCACCGCGCAGTTCACCGTCAAGCAGGCCCACCAGGGCGGCCCCGGCCTGGCCCACGGCGGCGTCCTGGTCAGCGCCATGGACGAGACCCTCGGCACGCTCAACTGGCTGCTCGGCGCCCCCGCCGTCACCGGCCGCCTGGAGACCGACTTCGTCCGCCCCGTCCCCGTCGACTCCGTGCTGCACATCCGCGCCCGGGTGACCGGCGTGCACGGCCGCAAGGTCTACAGCGCCGCCGAGGGCCGCATCGACGGCCCCGAAGGACCGGTCGCCATCCGGGCGCAGGCGCTCTTCATCCAGGTGAAGCTGGAACACTTCACCACGCACGGTCGTCCAGAGGACGTGCAGAAGGTCCTGGACGACCCGGACCAGATCAAGCGCGCCCGAGCCTTCGAGGTGAACCCGTGACCGACCCCGTCCGCCCGCCCGTCGACATCCTGATCCGCCGGCTCGACCCGGAGATCCCGCTGCCCGCCTACGAGCACCCCGGCGACGCCGGAGCCGACCTCCGCACCACCGTCGACGCCGAACTCGCCCCCGGCGAACGGGCCCTGCTCCCCACCGGCATCTCCATCGCGCTACCGGACGGTTACGCGGCGTTCGTGCACCCGCGGTCAGGACTCGCGGTCCGCTGCGGAGTTGCGCTGGTGAACGCCCCGGGGACGGTCGATGCCGGGTACCGTGGTGAGATCAAGGTGATCGTCGTCAACCTGGACCCCAAGGAGCCCGTCCGCTTCAAGCGGGGCGACCGGATCGCCCAGCTGGTCATCCAGCAGGTCGAGAAGGCGCGCTTCCACGAGGTGGGTGAACTCCCGGGTTCGCTCCGTGCCGAAGGCGGGTTCGGGTCGACCGGGGGCCACGCCGCGGTCTAGCATGCGCCGCGGCCTCGGTTCCGCCGGGCAGCACGACGAGCGGGTGGAAGCGGTGCGATTGCAGCGGTTTTCGGCCGGTCCGATGGGTAGCAGGTAGCAGATATTCGCGTTCGGTCTTGGATTCGGTCTTGGACCGGGAAGGACAGTGACCGTGTTCCGTCGTCGCAAGAGCGAGGACGCTGTCGAGCAGCTCGCCGAGGACGCCATCAGCGCCGACGAGACGGCCGATGACGTCGAGGGTTCCGTCGAGAACGAGAACGAGAACGAGAACGACACCGAACCGGACCCGGCCGACCGGGTCGGCCTCCCGCCGGCCCCGCGCCCGGACGGGCCGTGGGACGTCTCCGAGCTGGAGAAGCCCGAGGAGGGCCGCGTCGACCTCGGGGGCCTGCTGGTCCCCGGCGTCGAGGGCATGGAGCTACGGGTCGAGGTCGCCGGTGACGCGATCGTCGCCGCCACCCTCGTCCTGGGCAACAGCGCCATCCAGCTCCAGGCGTTCGCCGCCCCCAAGTCGGAGGGCATCTGGGGCGAGGTCCGCGAGGAGATCGCCAACGGCATCACCGGCCAGGGCGGCGCCGTCGAGGAGGAAGAGGGCCCGCTCGGCTGGCACCTCCGCGCCCAGGTCCCCGTCCCGCTGCCGAACGGCACCCAGGGCGCCCAGCTGGTCCGCTTCGTCGGCTGCGACGGCCCCCGCTGGTTCCTCCGCGGTGTGATCTCCGGCCAGGCGGCCGTCCAGCCCGACATGGCGGGCCTCCTGGAGGAGGTCTTCCGCCAGACCGTCGTGGTCCGCGGCGAGGCCCCCATGGCCCCCCGCGACCCCATCGTCCTCAAGCTCCCCGAGGACGCCCAGATGGTCGCGGACGGTGCCGCCGCCCCCACCGAGCCCGACTCGCCGTACGCCGGCGGCTCGATCGACCCCTACTCGCGCGGCCCCGAGATCACCGAGGTCCACTGACCTTCCGGACGCTCCGCGTCCCCTTCCGCCCCCGTGCCACCCGGCGCGGGGGCGGATTTGCTTTGCGGCGGCCGATCCCCGTACAGTTCCGGAGTCGCACCGAGAGGGGCGAACGAAAGCGAGTTCGAGGAAACACCGGTGAAACGGTGGCGAAAACCTCTGATAAGCTGGGAACACGAAAGAACGAAGCGCCCGGAGGGTCCGCAGGGATGCGGCTCGAAGGAAGTGTCCGTTCCTTGAGAACTCAACAG
>NZ_JNYE01000046.1 GCF_000717185.1 Kitasatospora phosalacinea
CCCCCCGCCCCGCGCCCCCTTCCACCTCTCCACCTGGGCCACCGCCCCCCGCCCCGAGGCCGCCCCCGGCATCTACCGGCAGCACCACACCCCGCACGACCCCAAGGCCGCCGAACAGGCCGGCACCCCGGCGGGGCCGCTGCTGCTGCGGGCGGCGCTGAACCTGGCGGTCGGACTCTTCGTCTACCTCGAAGGCGTCTCCCTGGTGCAGGGGCTGCTGACCACCTTCGGGCTCACCGTCCCCAACTCCTTCGTCATCTCCCTGCTGATCGCCGCCACCGTCAACGTCTCGCTGATCATCGTGGTGCTGATGGTCTTCGGCCGGATGGGCCGCTGGGGCGAGGTGTGGCGGCGCTGGATCGCCCCCGTCCTCTCGCACGCCGTCACCGAGGTCCCCCCCGCCCCCGAGGCGGCGCCCGTCGTCGACGTGTGGGCCGAGCTGCGGCCGGCCGGGGAGGCGGTGCGGCGGCTGGAGGGGGAGCCGGTCGGGGACGTGGACTACGTGCGGCTGCACCAGGCGTGGCGGACGGTGGGGAGCGACCCGGTGGCGTGGCGGGAGTTCGCCGCGCAGGTGGCGGCCCGGGGCGGGGCGGCGTGCGCGCACCCGTCCGAGCAGCGGGACCTGCCGGGCGGGCGGGCGGGGCGGCACGACCTGCTGGTGCGCCAGGTGCGGCTGGGGACGGCGCAGGACGTGCCGAAGAACCCGGTCACGCACCGGAACGCGGGCTTCGCGCTGGACCCGCGGGTGCTGGGCACCTCGCTGCTGGCGGTCGGCCCGGCGGGCACCGGCAAGACCGCCGCGCTGGCCCGCCCGGTCGCCGAGGCGCTGTGCCTGCAGGCGCTGGCGGGCGCGGCCTGCGCGGTGGTGGTCGGGGCGTCCGACGCGGACCTCGGGCCCGACGACTGGTACGACGTGGTGATCGCCCCGGGCGACCCGGAGGCCCCGTACGGCCTGGACCTGTACGGGGCGGCGCCGCACTCGGACGAGGCGGCGGCCCGGCTGGCGGACGCGCTGCTGCCGGACGAGCTGGCGCCGCGGGCGGAGAGCGCCCGGGCCGCGATGCAGCAGGTGGTCGGGCCGTACCGGGCGGCGTACGGGCGGTGCCCGGGGGTGCGGGCGCTGCGGGCGCTGCTGGTGGGGGACGCGGAGGGCTGGGCGGAGCTCGGCGAGCAGTTGCAGAAGTCGGGGCGGCGGTCGGAGTTCGAGGCCGACCTGCAGCAGCGCGAGCGGATGCACGGCCGGGCCGACGACCCGGGCGCGCTGCTCGCGGACCGGCTGGCGCTGCTGGACCGGCCCGCGCTGGCGGCCGGGTTCTCCGGCGGGCCGGACGCCAAGCCCGCGTTCGCGATGCGCGCGCTGGAGCACCCGCTGCGGGTGCGGGTGAAGCTGCCCGAGCGCAGCCACCCGGAGGCGGCCCGGATCCTGTCGCGGCTGCTGCTGGGCCAGTTCACCCAGGCCGCGGCCGACCGCCGGGACCGGGAGCTGTTCGCCGGGATGGTGCTGGACGACGCCACCGCCGCGGTCGACGCGCAGGCGGTCCGCGGCGTCCAGCGGCTGCGCGGCGCCAACGCGGGCGTGGTGCTGCTGCTGCGCACGCTGTCCGACCTGCCGGAGCCGCTGCGCGCGCCGCTGTTCGGCGCGGTCGGCAACCGGATGGCGTTCCCGGGCATCGCGCCCTGGGACGGCCGGCTGTTCTCCGAGGCGTGGGGCACCCACCTGGTGCGGGAGACCGCGGTGACGCACGTCCCGGACACCTCCGGGGGAGCGGTCCGCCGGGCCGGGCGGCTGGTGCGCAAGGCGCTGTCCGGCACCACCGCGCAGACCGAGTCGGTCACCACCCGGGACGTCGAGCGGCACCGCTGGTCGCCGTCCGACCTGGCGCACGCGCTGCCGTCCGGGCACGCGGTGGTCTCGCTGACCTCGGTGACGGGGGAGCAGGTGCCGCCGCTGCTGGTCGACCTGCGGCACTGAGCGGGAAGGGGGCGACGGGTCGCGGAGCGGTCATCGTTGGGTCACGGAAGCTACGGACCGGCGGATTTCGGCACTCCGGGTTGTCCGGAGCGTCCATAATGGGGAGGAGAACCCTCACTCGCCCGGCGGCAACGGCGCAGCCGGGTCGAACCACCGAAGGTGCCATGCCCCCCACTCTCGCCTCCGTCGTCCGCACCACCGCGCTCCACCTGACGGTCCTGGCCGGCGCGGACCACCTGGAGCGACCCGTCCGCTGGGTCCACACCAGCGAGCTGGACGACCCCGCCCCGTTCCTCGAGGGCGGCGAACTGCTCCTCACCACCGGCATCAAGCTGGGCAAGGGCGCCGCCGAACTGGAGGCGTACGTGCACCGGCTGGCCGACGCGGGCGTGGTCGGCCTCGGACTGGGGGTCGGGCTCTCGCACCGGGAGGTGCCGCAGGCCCTGGTGGAGGCCGCCGCCCAGCGCGGGCTGCCGCTGCTGCGGGTGCCGGAGGCGACGCCGTTCATCGCGATCTCCAAAACCGTCTCGGCCGCGCTGGCCGCCGAGCAGTACGAGGCCGTCACCACCAGCTTCGAGGCGCAGGAGGAGCTGACCCGGGCCGCGCTCGGCAAGGACGGCACCACCGCGGTGGTGCGCCGGCTGGCGGCCCGGCTGGGCGGCTGGGCGGCGCTGTACGACGGCTCGGGCGCGCTGTCCGCGGTCGCCCCCGACTGGGCGGCCCGCCGGGCCGGCCGGCTGGCCGCCGAGGTCGACCGGCTGCGCCGCCGCCCCGCCCCGTCCAGCGCCGCGCTGCAGGGCCGGGCCGGGACGATCGACACCGCCGACGAGGACTACGTGGTGGTCCAGTCGCTGGGCGCCGACCGGCGTCCGCGCGGCTTCCTGGCGGTCGGCACCGAGGACCGGATCACCCCGACCGAGCGGTACGTGCTGAACGCCGCGGTCGCGCTGCTCACCCTCACCCTGGAACGTTCGCGCGAGCTGCGGCAGGCCGAGGAGCGGATGGGCGCGGCGCTGCTGCGGATGGTGCTGGCCGGTGAGGTGGGCGCCGCCCGGCAGGTCGCCGCGGGGCTGTTCGGCGGCCTGCCCGAGGGCACCGTCCGGGTGCTGGTCGCGGCCGCCGGGCCGGGGGCGGAGGCCGCGGAGGCGCTCGGCGAGCTCGGCGACCGGGCGGAGAACGCGGGCGGCAAGGTCGGCGAGAAGCTGCTGGTGGCCCGGGAGGACGGCGCGCACGGGCCGCGCCTGATGGTGCTCGCGCTGGACAACGGCTCGGTGCACCGGGCCTGCCTGGGCGCCGTCGAGGAGCACGAGGGCCTGGCGCTGGGCGTCTCCGCGCCCGCCGCCCTGGAGGACGCCGGGACGGCCCACGCCCAGGCCGAGCGGGCCCTGGCGGTGGCCCAGCGCGGCGGTCGCCGCACCGTCGACCACGAGGAGGTCGGCGCGGGTTCGCTGCTGCCGCTGCTGGGCGAGGAGGCCGTCACGGCCTTCGCCGAGGGCCTGCTGCGCCCGCTGCGCGAGCACGACCGCACCGCCCGCGGCGACCTGGTCGCCTCGCTGCGGGCCTGGCTCTCCCGGCACGGCCAGTGGGACGCCGCGGCGGCCGACCTGGGCGTGCACCGGCACACGCTGCGCTACCGGATGCGGCGGGTGGAGGAGCTGCTCGGGCGCTCGCTGGACGACACGGACGCCCGGATGGAGCTGTGGCTGGCGCTCAGGTCCGGCGAGGAGTAGCCACGGCGTGTCCGAGGCGTACTAATCGGCCCCCCGTTTTCGTCCCGTCCGTCCAATCGGAAACCCCGGTGCCGCCCCCTACCGTGAGGACGACAAGTCTTCGAGGGAAGGGGCCGGTGCGACCGTGACCACCACTCATGAGTTCTGGCTGGCCGGGCGGCGGGCGAGCGGCGAGACGGCGTTCGAGGTGCGCCACCCGCACGACGGCAGCCTGGTGGCGACGGTCGGCGTGCCGACGGACGCGCAGGTGGAGGAGGCCGTGGCGGCCGCCGCCGCCGCGGTGCCGGTGTTCGGCGCGACCCCGGCGCACCAGCGGGCGGCCGCGCTGGACCACGTCGCCAAGCGGCTGGCGGAGCGCACCGAGGAGATCGCCCGGCTGATCACCGCGGAGAACGGCAAGCCGATCAAGTGGGCGCGCGGCGAGGTCGGCCGGGCCGTGTCGGTGTTCCGCTGGGCCGCCGAGGAGGCGCGCCGGACCAACGGCGAGACCATGCGGCTGGACACCGACCCGGGCGGCACCGGCCGGTACGCGATCGTGCGGCGCTTCCCGCGCGGCGCGGTGCTGGGCATCGCCCCGTTCAACTTCCCGCTGAACCTGGTGGCGCACAAGGTGGCCCCGGCGATCGCGGTGGGCGCGCCGATCATCCTGAAGCCCGCCCCGGCCACCCCGCTGTCCGCCCTGGTGCTGGGCGAGATCCTGGCCGAGACCGACCTGCCGGCCGGCTCCTGGAGCGTGCTGCCGGTGGAGAACGCCAAGATGCCCGCGCTGGTCCAGGACGGCCGCCTGCCGGTGGTCTCGTTCACCGGTTCGGACAAGGTCGGCTACCAGATCATGGACTCGGTGCCGCGCAAGCACGTCACCCTGGAGCTCGGCGGCAACGCCGCGGCGGTGGTGCTGGCCGACTGGAGCTCCGAGGCGGACCTGGACTGGGCGGCGAGCCGGATCGCGCTGTTCGCCAACTACCAGGGCGGCCAGTCCTGCATCTCGGTGCAGCGGGTGATCGCCGACGCGAGCGTCTACGACCGCCTGGTGGAGAAGGTCGTCGCCAAGGTGAAGGCGCAGGTCACCGGCGACCCGTACGACGAGGCCACCGACGTCGGCCCGCTGGTGGACGAGAACGCCGCCAAGCGCGTCGAGTCCTGGGTCGAGGACGCGGTCGCCAAGGGCGCCAAGGTGCTGACCGGCGGCAGCCGGGACGGCGCCGCGTACGCCCCGACCGTGCTGGCCGAGCTGCCCGCGGACGCGATCCTGGCCAAGGCCGAGGTGTTCGGCCCGGTGCTGTCGCTGCACCGGGTGGAGGGCACCGAGGAGGCGTTCGCCGCGGTCAACGACTCGGCGTTCGGCCTGCAGGCGGGCGTGTTCACGCACGACGTGCAGACCGCGTTCCGTGCCCACCGCGAGCTGGAGGTCGGCGGCGTGGTGATCGGCGACGCGCCGTCCTACCGGGCCGACCAGATGCCGTACGGCGGCGTGAAGGACTCCGGCGTGGGCCGCGAGGGCGTGCGCTACGCGATGGACGACTTCACCTTCGAGAAGGTGCTGGTCCTCACCGGTCTGGACCTCTGAGCGGCCCCGGCAGGACCCCGGACGCCCCGCCCGCCGCCGCCCCCGGCGGTCGGCGGGGCGTCCGCGCCGGGGGCCGGGGCGGGGACGGCGGCAGGACACAATGGTGGGCATGAACTCGCTCGCCCATCCGCAGTCGCGCTTCACTCCGGTCGTCCGGGACCCGCAGGGCCCCCGGGAGTTGGTCATCCTGGGCTCGACCGGCTCGATCGGCACCCAGGCCATCGACGTGGTGCTCCGAAACCCCGACCGGTTCCGGGTGGTCGCGCTGTCCGCGGCCGGCGGCCGGGTGGAGCTGCTCGCCGAGCAGGCCCTCGCGCTCGGCGTGCACACCGTCGCGGTGGCCGACCCGGCCGCCGAGCCGCCGCTGCGCGCGGCGCTCGCCGCGAAGGCCGCCGGCGCCCCGCTGCCGCAGGTCCTGGTCGGCCCGGACGCGGCGACCGAACTGGCCGCGCTGGAGTGCCACTCGGTGCTGAACGGCATCACCGGCTCGATCGGCCTGGCCCCGACGCTGGCCGCGCTGCGGGCGGGCCGGGTGCTGGTGCTGGCGAACAAGGAGTCGCTGATCGTCGGCGGCCCGCTGGTCAAGGCGGTCGCGGGGCCCGGCCAGATCGTGCCGGTGGACTCCGAGCACGCCGCGCTGTTCCAGGCGCTGTCCGGCGGCACCCGGGCCGAGGTCCGCAAGCTGGTGGTGACGGCCAGCGGCGGCCCGTTCCGCAACCGCACCCGCGAGCAGCTGGCGGGCGTGACCCCCGCCGAGGCGCTGGCCCACCCGACCTGGGCGATGGGCCCGGTGGTGACGATCAACTCGGCGACCCTGGTGAACAAGGGCCTGGAGGTGATCGAGGCCCACCTGCTGTACGACGTGCCCTTCGACCGGATCGAGGTGGTGGTCCATCCGCAGTCGGTCGTTCATTCGATGGTGGAGTTCACGGACGGCTCCACGCTGGCCCAGGCGAGCCCGCCGGACATGCGGATGCCGATCGCGCTGGGCCTCGGCTGGCCCGACCGGGTGCCCGACGCGGCGCCCGGCTGCGACTGGACCAAGGCCGCGACCTGGGAGTTCTTCCCGCTGGACGACGTGGCCTTCCCGGCCGTCGAGCTGGCCCGCGAGGTGGGTACGCTCGGCGGGACGGCCCCCGCGGTCTTCAACGCCGCGAACGAGGAATGTGTGGACGCTTTCCTGAAGGGCGCGCTGCCCTTCACCGGAATCGTGGACACTGTGGCGAAGGTGGTCGCCGAGCACGGCACCCCGGCGGCGGGAACTTCGCTCACGGTGGAGGACGTACTCCAGGCTGAGCACTGGGCCCGCGCCCGGGCCCGGGAGCTGGCGGCAGGTTAGGTACGACGGAGGCGGAGCGGTGGACAAGCTGATGTGGGTGCTGGGCGTCCTGATCTTCGTGGTCGGGCTGTTGTTCTCGATCGCCTGGCACGAGCTCGGCCACCTCTCCACCGCGAAGCTGTTCGGCATCCGCGTCCCGCAGTACATGGTCGGCTTCGGGAGGACCGTCTGGTCGACCAGGCGCGGCGAGACCGAGTACGGCCTCAAGGCGATCCCGTTCGGCGGCTACATCCGGATGATCGGCATGTTCCCGCCGGGCGCGGACGGCCGGATAACGAAGCGGTCCTCCTCGCCCTGGCGCAGCATGATCGAGGACGCCCGGGCGGCCTCGTACGAGGAACTGCAGCCCGGCGACGAGACCCGGCTGTTCTACACCCGCAAGCCGTGGAAGCGCGTCATCGTGATGTTCGCCGGGCCGGGCATGAACCTGGTCCTGGCGATCGGCCTGTTCCTCACCCTGTTCATGGGCATCGGCGTCACGCGGTCCACGCCGACCATCCAGTCGGTCAGCGAGTGCGTCGTCCCGGTCAGCGCCCAGACCGACACCTGCCAGCCCGGCGCCGAGAAGTCCCCCGCCAACGCGGCCGGGCTGCGGGCGGGCGACACCGTGCTGGCCTTCGACGGCGTGAAGATCCACGACTACGACCAGCTGCAGGCCCTGATCCGGGACTCCGCGGGCAAGCACGTGGACGTCGAGGTCCGGCACCGGGACGGCAGCACCCAGACGCTGGCCGCCGACATCAAGACCAACACCCTCGCCGCGCTGGACGGGGACGGCTACCCGATCAAGGGCCGGACCGTCACCGCGGGCTTCCTCGGCATCACCCCCGCCACCGGCGTCCACCACATGTCGGTCGGCGAGAGCGCCGACGAGATGGCGAAGATGGCGGAGCACGGCGTGGAGTCGCTGGCCCAGCTGCCCGGCAAGATCCCCGGCCTGTGGCACGCCGTCGTCGACGGCGCCCCGCGCGAGCAGGACTCCCCGGTCGGCATGGTCGGCGCGGCCCGGCTCGGCGGCGACGTGTTCGCGATGGACCTGCCCGCCACCCAGCAGCTGGCCTTCTTCGTCCAGATGCTCGCGTACATGAACTTCATGCTGTTCCTGTTCAACATGCTGCCGCTGCTGCCGCTGGACGGCGGCCACATCGCCGGGGCGCTGTGGGAGTCGGTGCGCCGCACCGCCGCCAAGGTGCTGCGCCGGCCCGACCCCGGGCCGTTCGACGTGGCCCGGCTGATGCCGCTGGCCTACGTGGTCGCCGGGATCTTCGTCTGCTTCACCGGCCTCGTGATGGCCGCCGACATCGTCAACCCGGTGCGCATCAACTAGCCGCGCGCCACCCGCGGCCGGGTGTGCCCCGCCACCCGGCCGTGGCGTACCGTTGGACGCCGGGCGCCCCCGCCACCGCGGGCGCGCCCCGACTCACCGAACCTCTCCAGAGGAAAAAACTGCGCACATGACCGCGATCTCGCTCGGTATCCCTTCCCTGCCGCTCAAGCCGCTGGCCCAGCGCCGCCACTCGCGTCAGATCATGGTCGGCAACGTGCCGGTCGGCGGTGACGCGCCGGTCTCGGTGCAGTCGATGACCACCACCCTCACCTCCGACGTCAACGCCACGCTGCAGCAGATCGCCCAGCTGACCGCCTCCGGCTGCCAGATCGTCCGGGTCGCCGTCCCCTCGCAGGACGACGCCGACGCGCTGCCGATCATCGCCCGGAAGTCGCAGATCCCGGTGATCGCCGACATCCACTTCCAGCCGAAGTACGTGTTCGCGGCGATCGACGCGGGCTGCGCCGCCGTCCGGGTCAACCCCGGCAACATCAAGGCCTTCGACGACAAGGTCGGCGAGATCGCCAAGGCCGCCAAGGACGCGGGCGTGCCGATCCGGATCGGCGTCAACGCCGGATCGCTCGACAAGCGGCTGCTGGAGAAGTACGGCCGCGCCACCCCCGAGGCGCTGGTCGAGTCCGCGCTGTGGGAGTGCTCGCTGTTCGAGGAGCACGACTTCCGCGACATCAAGATCTCGGTCAAGCACAACGACCCGGTCGTGATGATCAACGCCTACCGGCAGCTCGCCGCCGCCTGCGACTACCCGCTGCACCTCGGCGTCACCGAGGCCGGGCCCGCCTTCCAGGGCACCATCAAGTCCGCGGTGGCCTTCGGCGCGCTGCTCGCCGAGGGCATCGGCGACACCATCCGGGTCTCGCTCTCCGCCCCGCCGGCCGAGGAGATCAAGGTCGGCATCCAGATCCTGGAGTCGCTGAACCTGCGCCAGCGCGGCCTGGAGATCGTCTCCTGCCCGTCCTGCGGCCGCGCCCAGGTCGACGTCTACAAGCTCGCCGAGGAGGTCACCGCCGGCCTGGAGGGCATGGAGGTGCCGCTGCGGGTCGCCGTCATGGGCTGCGTCGTCAACGGCCCCGGCGAGGCCCGCGAGGCCGACCTCGGCGTCGCCTCCGGCAACGGCAAGGGCCAGATCTTCGTCAAGGGCGAGGTGATCAAGACCGTGCCCGAGTCGAAGATCGTCGAGACCCTGATCGAGGAGGCCATGAAGCTGGCCGAGCAGATGCAGGAGGAGGGCGTCGAATCCGGCGCCCCCGTGGTCGTGGCCGCCGAGTGACGGCCTGAACTCCCCCGGCGGGGCCGCCCAGCGGGCGGTCCCGCCCGTCCGAGAGGTGCCCCCGTGCTCGACCGAGGTGTGATGCTGCCCGGCCCCTTCCAGGCCGCCCGGGCGCTCGCCGCCACCCGCGTGCTGGAGGCCCCCGACCTCGACGACGCGCTGGAGATCCTGCGCCGCGACCCCGTCGCCAACGCCTTCGTCGCCACCCGGGTGGAGGCCGTCGGCCTCGACCCCTGGCGGCTCGGCGGCGAGATGTGGGGCTGGCACGACGCCGCCGGCCGGCTCGACGCGCTCTGCTACGCCGGGGCCAACCTCGTCCCGGTCGGCGCCGGGCCGGAGGCCGTCCGGGCCTTCTCCGAACGCGCCCGGCGGCAGGGCCGCCGCTGCTCCTCCATCGTCGGCCCCGCCGAGGCCACCGCGATGCTCTGGGCGCTGCTGGAGCGCTCCTGGGGCCCGGCCCGCGACGTCCGCGCCCACCAGCCGCTGATGGCCACCTCCACGCCCGTCACCGAGGTCGAGCCCGACCCGCTGGTGCGCCGGGTCGGCCGCGCCGAGATCGAGGCGCTGATGCCCGCCTGCGTGGCCATGTTCACCGAGGAGGTCGGCATCTCCCCGCTGGCCGGGGACGGCGGGCTGCTCTACCAGGCCCGGGTCGCCGAACTGGTCTCCACCGGACGCTCGTTCGCCCGCTTCGACGAGGACGGCAAGGTCGTCTTCAAGGCCGAGATCGGCGCCGTCACCGCCGGGGCCTGCCAGGTCCAGGGCGTCTGGGTCGCCCCCGAGCACCGCGGCAAGCGGCTCTCCGAGACCGGCATGGCCGCCGTGGTCAACACCGCCCTCGCCGAGGTCGCCCCCGTCGTCTCGCTGTACGTCAACGACTTCAACACCCGGGCCCGCGCCGCCTACCGCCGGGTCGGCTTCCGCGAGGTCGGCGCGTTCATGAGCGTGCTGTTCTGACCCGCCGTCAGGCCCGGGACGGGTCGCGCAGCGGCAGGTGGGCGCCCATCACCGCGTACGGGCGGGTCGTGTTCGGGAAGCGCACCGCCGGGGCCAGGTCCCGGTAGCCGAGCGAGCGGTACAGCCGCCGGGCCGGGGTCTCCGCGTCGATCGCCGACAGGATCGACCGGTCCAGGCCGGAGCGCCCGCACAGCGAACGGATCAGCCGGGTGCCCACGCCCAGGCCCTGGAACTCCGGCAGCACGTGCAGCTCCGTCACCGCGAACACGCCGTCCAGCCAGCCCTCGTGGCCGCGCGCCGCCAGGTACGGCTCGATCACCGTCGACCACCAGTGCTCCCGCTGGTTCGGCATCCCGTACCCGAACCCGACCAGCCGCCCCCGCGCCATCGCCCCCAGCGCCACCACCCCCGGCTGCAGCGCGTGCCGCCCCACGATCGGCAGCCGCACCGCGACCTCGTGCGGACCCAGCCCGAACGCGACCGCCTGGACCTCCAGCACGGCGGGCGCCCACGCCGCCAGGTCGATGGCCTCGATCGTCACCCCGGTGAGCTGCTCCATGAAGCGGGACGTTACTACCTGCCGCCGCGGGCGGCCGACCGCCCCGGCCTCACAGCCAGGACGCGAACTCCAGGCGGAGCTCGGCCGCCGCCGGGTCGCCCGCCGCGAACGCCCCCAGCGCGGCGTCCACCGCCCGCAGCAGCGTCCACGCCCGGACCCGGTCGGCGGGCAGCTCCACCGCCTCCGCGAGCTGCGCCAGCCGCCGCCGCGCCGCACCGCGCGGGCCCGGCGAGGCGGCCAGCGTGTCGATCCGGTCCAGCACCAGCCGGGCCAGGTCGTACGCCCGGTCGCCGACCAGCGGGCGCGGTGCCACCGCCAGCCACGGGGAGCGGTCCGCGGCCAGCACCCTGCCGTGCTGGAAGTCACCGTGCAGCAGCCAGTCGCCGCCGCTGCCGTCCGCGGCCAGCGCCAGCGCCTCCAGCGCCTCGTCCACCAGCGGCCCGGCGTCGTCCGCCGCGGGCAGCGCGCGCCGCTCGGCGATCCGGGCGGCGGCCCGGGCGGCGCGGTCGGCCAGCAGCTCGAACGGGTGCCCCGGCAGGACCGGCACCCACAGCCGGCGCAGCAGGCTGGTCGCCTCCAGCATCGCCTTCGCCTCGGCCAGCGAACGCAGCGGGATCTCGCCGTGCAGGCGCTCCAGCAGCAGCGCCCCGTCCGCCTCGTCCAGCAGCAGCACCGCGCCCCGCCCCGCCCACACCCGCAGCGCCGCCGCCTCGGCGGACGGCCGGGCGACCTTCAGCGCGACGGGCGCCAGGTCGTCCGCGCGGTGCGCGTACACCACCACGCTGCTCCGGCCGCCCGGCTCGACGGTCCGCTCCGGCACCAGCCGCCACTGCGCGAGCCGCTGCGCGAGCGCCTCCGGCAGCCCCGCCAGCCAGGCTGCGGCGTCGGGGGAGCCCTCCGACCGGACCGATGCGACGAGGCGTTCGGGGACGCTGAACTGCGCGGGTTGTGCCATGGCAGCGATTATCCGGTCCCGGGGGCGCGGCAGCGGGCGATCAGCGGCTCGGGAGGGGCGCGTACTCAGGGGCCCGGGGAACGGCGAGTCCGGGCTGCCGGCGGCCGGAGCCCGTCGGAGGTCCGTGCTGCTCCGGGCCGTGGGAACAGCACCCGAAGCAACGGCCCGCACCCGCAGCAGTCCCGTGCCCGCCGTTCCCCGGGCCCCTGACGGGGCGTCACTGCTCCGCGGAGAGGCCCGGGAGGGCGGGGAGGGCGGCGCCCCAGTGGGCGGCGCGCAGGGCGCACTCGCGCAGGGCGGCGGCGGCCTGGTCGCGGTAGGCGGGGGCGGCGGCGAGGTCGGCGTAGGCGGCGGTCAGCTGGGTCTCCAGGTGGGCGGCCAGCCGGGTGGCGGTCGCGGCGTCCTTGACCGGGAAGGGCAGCCGGTAGCCGGCGGCCGCGGCGGCGGGGGAGGAGCCCCCGGCGGCCAGCAGGCGCTGCCAGGCGTCGCGCCGGGCCTGGTGCGCGGCGTACGTGGTGCGGGCGTCCTCGCGCTGGGGCCCGGCGGGCAGGAAGGCGCCGACGACGCCGTAGCCGTAGACGGCGGCGTGCTCGGCGGCGAGGGCCGCCTGCAGGGCCTCGGTGTCGGCGGCGGGCACCGCGGGCGCGGAGGCGGAGGCGGAGGCGGACGGCGAGGGGGACGGGGCGGGGGCCGCGGGGGCGGTGGTGTCGCCGAGGGCCGCCGCGTGGGCCGCGCCGGAGGCGGCGACCGAGGCGAGGGTGCGGGCCAGTCCGGGGGAGGCCGCGGCGAGGTCGGCCAGCCGCAGGGCGGCGGTGCGCTGCTCGGCGGCGGCCAGGTCGGCGGCCGTCGGCGCGGCGGTCGCGGCGGTCGCGGAGGCAGCGGCGGAGGCGGACCGGGAGGCGGGGGCGGACGGGGAGGCGGAGGGCGCGGGCAGCGTCCGGGCGAACTCCTCGCGGTGCCGGACGACGTCCGCGCGCAGGTCGCCGAGCGGGCCGGGGTCGGTGCCCGCCGCGGCGAGGGCGGCGTCGTACCGGGCCAGCAGGGCGTCGGTGGCGGCGAGTTGGCGCAGTCGCAGCGGGCGGTCCGGGTCCTCGGCCTGCGGCTGCGGGGGCTTCGCCGGGTGGTCGTCGGTGCAGCCGGAGAGCAGGTGGAGGCCGGTGAGCGCCCCGAGGGCCAGGAAGGTCCGCCGTGTGGGCGCGGGCATCGGTGCTCCAGCGGGGTCGGTGAGGGCCGGGTGCCCCTCGTCGGGAGAATCTTTACCGGAGCCGCACACGCTCCGTACGGAGCATGGACGGTATCCGACCGTTGTGAGGTTCCTCGCAGGGGGTGCGGGCGGCCCGGGTCGGAATCGGCGGTTCGGGGGTTGACCCGATAGGCTGCGCGGTGAGTTAGCACCTTCGACAACAGCAGACGCGGCCGAGGAGTCACCCGGATGAGCACCACCCCCACTGACCGGCTGCGCGCCCTGTTGGAGCCACTGGCGGCCGAGGCCGGGCTCGACCTGGAAGAGGTCAAGGTGACCCAGGCCGGCAGCCGCCGCCAGGTGCAGGTCGACGTGGACGCCGACGGCGGTGTCGACCTCGACGCGATCGCCGAGTTCTCCCGCCTGGTCGGCCAGGCGCTGGACGACTCCGACCTGATGGGCGAGGCCCCGTACCTGCTGGAGGTCGGCTCCCCGGGCGCCGAGCGCCCGCTGAACGAGCCGCGGCACTGGCGCCGGGCGACCGGCCGGCTGGCGGCGGTCAAGCTGGTGGACGGCGCGGAGCTGACCGCGCGGGTGCTGGAGAGCGACGAGGACGGCGCGCTGGTCGAGGTGCAGCCGGTCAAGGGGCGCGGCCGCCCCAAGGAGCGCCGTCTGGAGTTCGCGGAGATCGCGCGGGCCCGGGTGCAGGTCGAGTTCAACCGCAAGGACGAGGAACTGCTCGACGCCGCCGCCGACATCGCGGACGTGGACGAAGAGGAAGAGGAGGCGTAGTCGTGGACATCGACATGAGTGCCCTGCGCGGGCTGGTCACCGAGAAGGGCGTGCCGTTCGACCTGCTGGTCGAGTCGATCGAGTCGGCCCTCCTCATCGCGTACCACCGCACCGAGGGCTCGCGCCGCCGGGCGCGGGTGGAGCTGAACCGCAAGACCGGCCACGTGACGGTCTGGGCGCTGGAGGACGCGTCCGAGCTGGACGAGGGCGTCGAGCCGAAGGAGTTCGACGACACCCCGTCGGGCTTCGGCCGGATCGCCGCGTCCACCGCCAAGCAGGTCATCCTGCAGCGGCTGCGGGACGCCGCGGACGACCAGACCTTCGGCGAGTACGCGGGCAAGGAGGGCGACATCGTCACCGGTGTCGTCCAGCAGGGCAACGACCCGAAGAGCGTGCTGGTCGACATCGGCAAGCTGGAGGCCATCCTGCCGCCGCAGGAGCAGGTCCCGGGCGAGGACTACCGGCACGGCACCCGGCTGAAGTGCTACGTGGTGGGCGTGCGGCGCGGTGTGCGCGGCCCGTCGGTGACGCTCTCGCGGACCCACCCGAACCTGGTGAAGCGGCTGTTCGCGCTGGAGGTCCCGGAGATCGCGGACGGCTCGGTGGAGATCGCCGCGATCGCCCGCGAGGCCGGCCACCGCACCAAGATCGCGGTCTGGTCGCGCCGCCAGGGCCTGAACGCCAAGGGCGCCTGCATCGGCCCGAACGGCATGCGGGTGCGCGGCGTGATGGCCGAGCTGCACGGCGAGAAGATCGACATCGTCGACTGGTCGGAGGACCCGGCCGAGATGGTCGCCGCCGCGCTGTCGCCCGCCCGGGTGACGAAGGTGGAGATCGTCGACCTGGCCCAGCGCTCCGCCCGGGTGATCGTGCCGGACTACCAGCTGTCGCTGGCGATCGGCAAGGAGGGGCAGAACGCCCGCCTGGCCGCCCGGCTGACCGGCTGGCGGATCGACATCCGTCCGGACACCGAGGCCCCCGCCGAGGAATCTTCGGCCCGGTAGCAACGTTGTCATGTGCCCCCGGGAATCTACTCGGCGGCGGTGAGTCCCTTCGGAGGGGTAGACTTGAACGTGTCTGGCCGGACGCATGTCCGGGCATGCCCTGAACGCACCTGCGTGGGCTGCCGCAAGCGCGCGGCCAAGCACGAGCTGCTGCGTGTCGTGGCGGGCGAGGGCGGATGCGTCCCCGATCCCCGCGGCACTCTGCCGGGCCGGGGCGCGTATCTTCACCCCGACCCGAGCTGCCTCGACCTCGCGGTCCGCCGCCGGGCGTTCCCCCGGGCCCTCAAGGCCCAGGGCGCGCTCGACCCCGGCGCCCTGCGGGAGCACCTCGGGGCGGGAGCAGGTCCGGCCGACCGGCAGTCGGCCCACTGACGGGCCCAGCGCCCGGCAACACGCACCAGCGCACGGCACGTGGTACGCCGCCGTGCGCCCCAGTCAGGTACCTCGCGAGATGGAAGTAGGTCGAGATTGCGATGAGCACTCGATGAGTACGCGATGAGTACGCCCATGAAGTAACGGCAGTCCGGCGGACGAATACCCCGGACGCATAGACAGGAGCGAAGTGGCTAAGGTCCGGGTTTACGAACTCGCCAAGGAGCTTGGTTTGGAGAGCAAGGCCGTCATGGCCAAGCTCACCGAGCTGGGCGAGTTCGTGCGTTCGGCGTCCTCGACGATCGAGGCGCCGGTCGTACGCAAGTTGACTGACGCTTTGGGAGCGACCCCGCCGTCCGGCGGCGCGTCCTCCGCGAAGCCGGGCCCGCGGAAGCCCGCGGCGCCCCAGCCGTCCGGCGGTGCCGGTTCGGCCGCACCCAAGCCGGGTGCCCCCACCCCCGGCCCGCGTCCCACCGGGACGCCGGGCCCCCGTCCGACTCCGGCTCCGGCCGCCCCCGCGCCCGCCGCGGGCCAGGCCGCCCCGAAGCCCGCCGGCGCCCCGACCCCGGGTCCGCGTCCGGCGGCGCCCGCCCCGGCCGCTCCGGCGCCCGCGGCGGAGTTCTCCTCCCCGGCCCCGGCCGGCGAGGCCCCGACGCGTCCGGCCGCCCCGCGGCCGGCCCCGGCCAACCCCGCGGCCCGTCCGGGCCCGCGTCCGGCCGGTCCGCGTCCGGGCAACAACCCCTTCACCTCGGGCGGCGCGTCGGGCATGGCCCGTCCGTCCGCCCCGCGTCCGGGCGGTGCGCCGTCCGGTGAGCGCGGCCCCCGTCCCGGTGGCGAGCGCGGTCCCCGTCCGGCCGGTGCGCCGGGTGGCGAGCGTGGTCCCCGTCCCGGTGGCGAGCGCGGTCCCCGTCCCGCCGGTGCGCCGGGTGGCGGTGCGCCGCGTCCGGGCGGTGCGCCGTCCGGCGAGCGCGGTCCCCGTCCCGGTGGCGCCCCGCGTCCCGGTGGCCCGGGTGCCGGTGCCCCCCGTCCCGACGGCATGCCGCGTCCGGCCGCTCCGCGTCCGGGCGGTGCGCCGAGCCCGTCCGGGATGCCCCGTCCGAACCCCGGCATGATGCCGCAGCGTCCGGGCCCGCGCCCGGGTCCGGGTGCCGGTGCGCGTCCGGGTGGCCCCGGTGCGCGTCCGGGTGCTCCGGGCGGTGCCCGTCCCGGCTTCCAGGGCCGTCCGGCCGGTCCGGGCTCGCGTCCGGCCGGTGGCGGCTTCGGCGGCCCCCGTCCGGGTGGCGGCGCCGGTGGCGGTGGCGGCTTCGGTGGCGGCGGTGCCCGTCCCGGCGGCTTCAGCGGTCGTCCCGGCGGCCCGGGTGCCCGTGGCGGCACGCAGGGCGCGTTCGGTCGCGGCCCCGGTGGCCGTCCGGCCCGCGGCCGGAAGTCGAAGCGCGCGAAGCGCCAGGAGTACGAGGCCATGCAGGCCCCGTCCGTCGGCGGTGTGATGCTGCCGCGCGGCAACGGCTCGACCGTTCGCCTGTCGCGCGGTGCGTCGCTGACGGACTTCGCGGAGAAGATCAACGCCAACCCGGCGGCGCTCGTCTCGGTGATGTTCAACCTCGGTGAGATGGTCACCGCCACCCAGTCGGTCTCCGACGCCACGCTGCAGCTGCTGGCCGACGAGATGGGCTTCGTGCTGGAGATCGTCAGCCGGGACGACGAGGACCGCGAGCTGCTGGAGTCGTTCGACATCGACTTCGGTGTCGACGAGGGCGACGAGGAGCAGCTGGCCCCGCGTCCGCCGGTGGTCACCGTCATGGGTCACGTCGACCACGGCAAGACCCGCCTGCTCGACGCGATCCGCAAGACCAACGTGGTCGCGGGCGAGGCCGGCGGCATCACCCAGCACATCGGTGCGTACCAGGTGGTCACCGAGGTGAACGGCGAGCAGCGCCCGATCACCTTCCTCGACACCCCGGGTCACGAGGCGTTCTCCGCCATGCGTGCCCGTGGTGCCAAGTCCACCGACATCGCGATCCTGGTGGTCGCGGCCAACGACGGCGTCATGCCGCAGACGGTCGAGGCGCTGAACCACGCCAAGGCCGCCGGCGTGCCGATCGTGGTCGCGGTCAACAAGATCGACGTCGAGGGCGCGGACCCGACCAAGGTCCGCGGCCAGCTCACCGAGTTCGGCCTGGTGGCCGAGGAGTACGGCGGCGACACCATGTTCGTCGACATCTCCGCCCGCCAGGGCCTCAACATCGAGGAGCTGCTGGAGGCCGTGGTCCTGACCGCGGACGCCTCCCTCGACCTGCGCGCCAACCCGGAGCAGGACGCCCAGGGCATCGCGATCGAGGCCCACCTGGACAAGGGCCGCGGCGCCATGGCGACGCTGCTCGTCCAGCGCGGCACCCTGCGGGTCGGCGACTCGATCGTGGTCGGCGACTCCTACGGCCGCGTCCGCGCGATGCTGGACGAGAACGGCAACAGCCTCTCCGAGGCCGGCCCGTCCCGTCCGGTGCTGCTGCTCGGTCTGACCTCGGTGCCCCGCGCCGGCGACAGCTTCATCGTCGTCGACGAGGACCGCACCGCCCGCCAGATCGCCGAGAAGCGCGCCGCCCGCGACCGCAACGCCTCGATGGCCCAGCGCCGCGTCCGCGTCTCGCTGGAGGGCTTCGAGGCCGCGCTGGCCGCCGGCAACATCGAGAAGCTCAACCTCATCATCAAGGGTGACGTCTCCGGTTCCGTCGAAGCCCTCGAGGACGCCCTCGTCAAGCTGGACGTGGGCGAGGAGGTCGAGCTGCGGGTCCTGCACCGCGGTGTGGGTGCCATCACCGAGTCCGACGTGGACCTGGCGATGGGCTCGGACGCCATCATCATCGGCTTCAACGTGCGCGCCGAGGGGCGTGCCCGTACCGCGGCCGAGCGCGAGGGCGTCGACATCCGGTACTACTCGGTCATCTACCAGGCGATCGAGGAGATCGAGGCCGCGCTCAAGGGCCTGCTCAAGCCCGAGTACGAGGAGGTGCGCCTCGGCTCCGCGGAGATCCGCGAGGTGTTCCGCTCCTCCAAGTTCGGCAACATCGCCGGTGTGCTCGTCCGCGAGGGCATCATCCGCCGCAACACCAAGGCGCGCCTGCTGCGCGACGGCAAGGTCGTGGCGGAGAACCTCAACATCGAGGGCCTGCGCCGCTTCAAGGACGACGCCACCGAGGTCCGCGAGGGCTTCGAGGCCGGTGTCACCCTGGGCTCGTTCAACGACATCAAGATCGAGGATGTCATCGAGACCTACGAGATGCGGGAGAAGCCGCGCTCGTAGCAGGTGCTGAACCG
This sequence comes from Kitasatospora phosalacinea, assembly GCF_000717185.1. Taxonomy (GTDB): domain Bacteria; phylum Actinomycetota; class Actinomycetes; order Streptomycetales; family Streptomycetaceae; genus Kitasatospora; species Kitasatospora phosalacinea_A. The sequence goes on from NZ_JNYE01000046.1 coordinate 18,361, forward strand.
GGGCCGGCCGGCGGGACGCTTTATCCCGTCGACCGGCCCCGGCCGCGCTTGTTAGGGTCTGGGCCAGTCGGAAATCCTTCGAGGCCCCCCAGACCGGCTCAGGTCTGTCCCACATGTTCGTAGGAACACTCACCTTCGACCTGCTCCTCGGCGACGTGCACTCGCTCAAGGAGAAGCGGTCGATCGTGCGGCCCATCGTGGCCGAACTGCAGCGCAAGTACAGCGTGTGCGCCGCAGAGGTAGGCAACCAGGATCTGCACCGCAGGGCCGAGATCGGCTGCGCGGTGGTCTCCGGCGACGCCGGGTACGTCAGCGAGATCCTGGACAGCTGTGAGCGGCTCGTCGCCGGCCGCCCCGAGGTGATGCTGCTCTCCGCCCGGAGGCGGTACCACCACGACGACGACGAATGACCTGCGGGAGTCACCACCGTCACACCCGCACAGGACCGAGAGCGCCCACAAGGCTGGGCGCGGGCGGGTACGTTGGGAGAGGGCCCCACCGGGTGAGGTCATGACCCGGGTACGCGCCTACTGCACGAGGAGGCAACGTGACCGACACCGCTAGGGCGCGCAAGCTCGCCGACCGCATCCAGGTGGTCGTGGCGGAGACCCTGCAGCGCCGGATCAAGGACCCGCGCCTGGGGTACGTCACCATCACCGACGCCCGGGTCACCGGGGACCTGCGCGAGGCCACGGTCTTCTACACCGTCTACGGTGACGAGACCGAGCGCGAGTCCAGCGCGGCCGCGCTGGAGAGCGCCAAGGGCATCCTGCGCTCCGAGGTCGGCAAGCAGACCGGGGTCCGGTTCACGCCGACCCTGACCTTCGTCGCCGACGCCCTGCCGGACAACGCCCGGAACATCGACGACCTGCTGGACAAGGCCCGGGTCTCCGACGCCGCCGTCCGCACGGCCGCCGCCGGGGCCGCGTTCGCCGGCGACGCCGACCCGTACAAGTCGTCCCGCGACGACGACGAGGACGAGTGACCATGGCCGGGGAGCCGGCCGAGTCCGGTGCCGCGGGGGCGGTCTCCACCTTCGAGGTGGAGACCGCCCTCGCGGTGCTTCCGGGCCCTCGCAGCGGGTCGTCGGCCGGCTCCGGGGCGGAGTCGGAGTCGGGGGCGGCGGGCGGCGCGGGCCGGTTCGAGGAGGAGTGGCGGCGCGCCCTCGAACTGGTCGCGGGCAGCGACGAGATCGACCTGATCTGCCACATCTGCCCGGACGGCGACGCGCTGGGCTCGGCGCTGGCCGCCGGGCTGGCGCTGCGCGGCCTGGGCAAGCGGGTGCGGGTGTCGTTCGGCGACGACCCGCAGGTCATCCCGGAGTCGCTGTCCTTCCTGCCCGGGCAGGAGCTGATCGTCCCGGCCGCGGCGGTGCCCGCGGCGCCCGCGCTGGTGCTGGCCTTCGACGCCGCCTCCGAGGAGCGGCTCGGCCTGCTGCGGGACAAGGCCTCCGCGGCGGACGCGCTGGTGGTGTTCGACCACCACGCCTCCAACCCCGGCTTCGGCACCGTCCGGCTGATCGACCCGTCCGCGCCCGCCACCGCCGTCCTGGTGGACGAGCTGCTGCGGCGGCTGCGGGTGCCGCTCGACCAGTCCATCGCGACCTGCCTGTACACCGGCATCGCCACCGACACCGGCTCGTTCAAGTACCGGGCCACCACGCCCGCCACCCACGAGATGGCCGGGCGGATGCTGGCCACCGGCATCCGGCAGGACCTGATCTCCCGCCAGCTGTGGGACACCACCTCCTTCGGGTACCTCAAGGTGCTCGCCGGGGCGCTGGAGCGGGCCGCGTTCGAGCCCGAGGAGGCCGGCGGGCACGGGCTGGTGTGGACCTGGGTGCCGTACCAGGACATGGCGCTGTTCGGCGTCACCGTCGAGGAGATCGAGGGCCTGATCGACGTGCTGCGCAAGCCCGCCGAGGCGGACGTCGCGCTGGTGCTCAAGCAGGACCCGGACGGCACGCTGCGCGGCTCCTGCCGCTCCCGCGGCGCGGTCGACGTCGCGGCGGTGTGCGCCCGGCTCGGCGGCGGCGGGCACGTGTACGCGGCCGGGTTCAGCACCCGGGAGGCCGTGGCGGACGCCGTGCAGCGGTTCCGGACGGCGCTGGCCGAGGTCGCCGCGGCGGCGGACCCGGACTCCGGGGGGCCGGGCGCGCGCTAGGCTCGTGCGGTTCGGTGGTCGGGCCGCGGGAGCGGCCGCGCAGGGATGCGCGCGGAATTTCGAAATGATGATGAAGCGATGAAGCGTAAAGGCACGGGCCCCGACGGGCTGGTCGTCGTCGACAAGCCGGAGGGCATCACCTCGCACGGCGTGGTCGCCAAGCTCCGCTGGCTGGCCGGGACGCGGAAGGTCGGGCACGCGGGCACCCTCGACCCGATGGCCACCGGCGTGCTGGTGATCGGCGTCGAACGGGCCACCCGGCTGCTCGGCCACCTGATGCTCACCGCCAAGACCTACGAGGCGACGATCCGGCTCGGGCAGACCACGGTCACCGACGACCGGGAGGGCGAGGTCACCGCCTCCGCCCCGGCCGACGGCGTGGCGCGCGCGGCGATCGACGCCGGGATCGCCGCACTGACCGGCGAGATCATGCAGGTGCCGTCCAAGGTCAGCGCGATCAAGATCGACGGGAAGCGCTCGTACGCGCGGGTGCGCGAGGGCGAGGACTTCGAACTCGCGGCCCGGCCCACCACGGTGCACTCCTTCACCCTGCACGGGGTGCGGCCCGCCGTCGCCGAGGACGGCACGCCGGTGCTCGACCTGGACGTCACCGTCGAGTGCTCCTCCGGCACGTACATCCGGGCGCTGGCCCGCGACCTGGGCGCCGGGCTCGGCGTCGGCGGGCACCTGACCGCGCTGCGGCGCACCAGGGTCGGGCCGTACGGGGTCGAATCGGCGCACACCCTGGAGCAGTTGGAGGAGAAGCTGGAGGTGCTGCCGATCGCCGAGGCCGCGGCCGCCGCCTTCCCGCGCTGGGACGTCGACGCCGAACAGGCCCGGCTGCTCTCCAACGGCATGCGGCTGGACGCGCCCGGGCTGGGCGCGGACGGGCCGGTCGCGGTCTTCGACCCGGACGGGCGGTTCCTGGCGCTGGTCGAGGAGAGCGGCGGCAAGGCGAAGCCGGTGGCGGTGTTCGTCGGCTGAGGGCGCGCGCCCGCTGCGGCGGCCCGGGTGCGGCTGTTTCAGCGCAGCGCCAGGTGCCAGTCGTTGCTGTGCAGGAAGCGGCCGGAGCGCTGCGGGTACTCGAAGGCGCACGGCCCGCTGCTGGTGAAGCCCAGCCGGGCGCAGAGCGCGTTGGACGGGGCGTTGTCGACGGCCGGGAAGGCGTGCAGCACGCCGGGCGCGGAGGCGTCCGCGGCCACCAGGGCGCGCAGCGCGGTGAGCACCGCCCGGCCCGCCGCCAGCGCGACGCCGCGGCCCTGGAACTCCGGCAGCACGTTCCAGCCGGTCTCGTGGACCTCGGCGCCCCGCCACTCGCGCCGGTGGTGGGCGATCGACCCGGCCTCCGCGCCGTCGACCAGCACCGCGTACACCGTGCCGCCCAGGGCCGGGAGCCCGAGGTAGCGGCGGTGGCGCAGGAGCAGCTGCTCAGGGGTCTCCGGGCCGCCGACGTGGCGGCGCATCAGCGGGGTGTTGATGCGCTCCAGCAGGCCGAGGCGGGAGTCGGACCAGGGTTCCAGGCGGACGTCCATGACCGGCAGGGTGGACCGGGGAGCGGGTGCGGGGCCAGCGGTTTTCCGGCGGGCGGTGGCCGGTCGCCCGGCCAAGTGCGGCAGTGCGGAAGGCAGTTGGGGCGGGTGGGGGCGGGGCGGGTGGTTCGCGGACGGGTGCGCGCCGGACGGGGTGGCAGGGGGCGCGCGGAGTGAAGCGGTGTGGTGAGAGGGGCGTGCGGGGTGCCGTGGGGCTGGTGGGGGGCAGGCTGACCGGCGGCGTGTACGGCGGCCGTACCCCGTCCCGTACGGGGCCGGGCGCGGCCCGGCGGGAGGACTGGCGGGATGGGCGAGGGTGCGGGCGCCGGCTTCGCGGGGGATCCGGCACAGGCGCTGCTGCGGATCAGGGACCAGCAGGGCCGGCTGTGCGGCCTCGGCTTCGTCGCCGACCGCGTCGGCACCGTCGTCACCGCGCACGAGGCGGTGGCCGGACTGCCCCGGCTGGTGCTGCACACCCCCGGCGGGCAGTCCCGGGTGCTCGGCCCCGAGAGCGTCGACCTGCTGCCCGACCGCGGCCTGGCCCTGCTGCGCACCGCCGCGGTCGGCGGCGTCCCCGGACCGCCGCTGCCGATCGGGCGCGGCCGGGTCACCGGCCCCGTCGCCGCCCTGCACCAGCGCTGGGAGGACGGCGCGCCCGCCCTGACCCGGGGCGGCCCGCTCGGCCGGGAGAGCGGGCGCTGCGGCGACGGCGCGCAGGTGCGCACCGTCCCCGGCGTCCTGCTGCTCGACCTCCCGGTGGCCCCGCTCGCCGGGGCGCCCGTCCTCGACCCCGGGACGGGCGCGGTGCTCGCCGTGGTCTCCCCCCGGGTGCGCGCCGTCCCCGGCCCCGGCGTCGCCGCCGTCCCGCTCGCCGCCGACACCGCACCGCCCGCGGACACCCCGCTCGACCGGCTGCTGGCCCGCAACGCCGCCGACGCCCCCGCGTACGGCCGGGCGCTCAACCTGGGCGGGGCGCTGCGCCTGACCGAGGCCCAGCTGGAGGGCGCCGCCGCCGGGCCCGGCCGGATCGCCGAACTCGCCGCCGACCGGGTCGACCGCCCCGACGGCCTCAGCGGCGAGGAACCGCAGGACGTCCTCACCGTGCTGCTCGGCGGCAGCGGCAGCGGCCGCACCACCGAACTCGCGGCCCTCGCCGTCCGCCGGGCGGGCGCCGCGCAGCCGCTGCCGACCCTGTGGCTGCGCGGCGCCGACCTCGCCCCCGGCGACCGCACCCTCGGCGACCCGCTGCGCCGCCGACTCGCCGCCGCGGCACGGCAGTTGGGCGTCCCGGAAGTCGAGCCGGGCGAGCTCGCCGCGCTGTGCGCCGCCGCCGGACGGCCGTTGCTGGTGATCCTCGACGGGCCCGAGGAAGCACCGCTCGCCCTCTCCGCCCGCTGGCTGGCCGCCGGACTCGACTGGCTGCGCACCCACCGCGCCCGCGCCCTGGCCGCCTGCCGCCCCGACGGCTGGGAGCAGCTAGGCCCCTGGCGGGCCGCCGCCCGGGCGCTGTGGCTCGGCCCGCTCACCGCCGACGCCGCTGCCCGCGCCGGGCGGCGCTACGGCCTGCCCGCGGGGTTCCTCGGCCCGGCCGACCGCGGCCACCCGCTGGCCCTGCGGCTGGCCGGCGAACTGCGCGGCGCGGGCGTGCACGGCCCCGTCGGCAGCCGGGCCGAACTCTTCGACGGCTGGCTCGACCTGGCCTGCCTCACCGTCGCCCGCCGGGTCGCCCTCACCCCCGGCGGCCCGCGCCGCCACCGCCGCGGCGCACCGCCCGCACCCGGCGAGGACGCCCGGCAGGTGCGGCGGCTCGCGGCCGTCGCGGCCGGGCGGCTGCACGAGGCGGCCCGGCTGATGCTCGGCGCGGGCGACGGGGCGCTGCCCGCCGGGGAGTTCGCGCGGCTCTTCCCCGACCAGGGCGGGTGGGCCCGGGCCGTCCGGGAGGAGCGGCTGCTGGTGCCCGCGGGGGCGGGCCACCGGGCGGGGCACGAGGAGTGGGGGGAGTGGCTGCAGAGCCTGCACCTGGACCTGGACGCGGCGCTGCGGCTGGTGCTGGAGGAGGACGGTGCGGAACGGGCGGCGGAGGCGGCGGGGGGAGAGGGGGACGCGGGAGGCCCGGGCGGCGGGCAGGGTGCGGGAGGTGACGGCCGGGGCGCGGGGGAGACGGGGTGCGACGGGACGCCAGGTGCCCCGGCGGACGGCAGCGGCCCCGGGCCCGCCGTTCCCCGGGCCCCTGACGGGGCCCGCGGCGAGGCTCTCGACGGGCTCCTCGGTGGGGCCGGTGCCGGGGCCGGGTCGGGCGTCGGGCGGTGCCGGGCCGGGGTGGTGGCGGGGGCGCTGCGGCGGGCGGGCGAGGGGCGGGGGGTGGCGGTGCTGGACGGGTGGCTGCGGCGGGCCCTGGCGGCGCTGGAGCGCTCCGAGCGGGGCGGGGAGGCGGACTGGTGGGCGGGGCGGCTGCTGGCGGAGGGGATCGCGGGCAGCCCGGAGCCGTCCGCGCACCGGGAGCTGCTGGAGCGGCTGGCCGACCGGGCCGGGCGGGACGAGCGGTTCGGGGCGGCGTTCTGGGCCGGCCTGCCGCTGCCGGTGGCCGAACGGGCCGCGCTGCTGGGCCGGTTGGCCGACGGTCCGGGCCGGGCGGAGGTGGTGCGGGCGGCGGCGGCCGAGCTGCTGGCCGCGGACCCGCGCGGGGTGCTGCCGCTGCTGTGCGCCTGGTACGAGGAGGGCCCGGCGGCGGCCGACCTGGCCGACGAACTGCTGTACGAGCACCGGGCGCTGGCGCTGGACGAGCTGACGGAGGCGCTGGTCGCCGCCGCCCACCCGCGGGCGGACGCGCTGCTGGGCCGGCTGGCCGAGCGGGAGCCGTCCGCGCTGTGCCGGGCCGTCGACCGGTGGAGCCACGACCCGCGCCCCGAGCGGCACGTCGCGGCGGCCGTGCACGCGCTGCGCACCGCCCCGCACGCGGGCGGCTCGGGCGCGCAGCTGCTGCGCCTGGCGGCCCGCACGCTGCTCGCCCGGGAGGACGAACCGGCCCTGCACGGCGCGGCGCTGGCGCTGCTGGTGCGCGATCCGCAGGGCCGGGCCGAGCACCTGGCGGCGGCGCTGGCCGCGTACCGGGCGGGGGACCCGTTCCTGACCGCCCACGTGCTGGCCGACCTGGTCGCGGAGCACCCCGCCCAGGTGCTGGCGGCGGTGCGCGAGCGGCTGCGGCTGCCGGGCGCCCGGTCGGCGGAGGACCTGCGGGTGCTGGACGGGGCCGCGGACCCGGCGGTGGCCCGCTCCGGGGTGCTGCTCGCCGCCGAACTGCTGCGGGGCGGCCCGGAGCCCGCCGCGGAGGTCGCCCGGCACCTGGACCGGCTGCTGGACGCCGGGCGCGACGGCCGCCCGCTGCTGGACGCGGTGCTGGCCGCCGGGCCGCCGGTGCGGGCCGTCTTCGTGCCGGTGCTGGCGGCGCCCGGCGGCGGCCGGGAGGAACTGCTGGACGCGCTGCTGGCCGCCGAGCGGGACGAGCGGGTGCTGGCGGCGGTGGTGGAGGCGCTGGCGGCCCGGCACGCCGGGCACCCGGAGCGGCGGGTGCGCGAGCTGCTGCGGCTGGTCGCCGAGCGGTGGCCGGGCGCGGACGCCGTCCTGGTGCGCTGTGCGGGCCGCTGGGCGGGTTTCGCCCGCCTGCTGGCGTCCTGGCCCGAGGACGGCCCGCCACCGCCGCAGGGGCCCCGGCTGGCCCGGATGCGGGCCCTCACCGCGTCCGGCCGCGACCCGCAGTACGCCGCGGCCGAGGCGGAGCGGCAGGTCGACCGTCCCGGCGGCCGTCTGACGGGTCACACCGAGGGCCTTCCGGTACCTGGGCAGGGTCGGTCGCATGGCACGCTATAGGGGTTCGGTTTCGGTCTTTCGAGTGCACGGGTTGTGCACACCGTAGGAACAAGGAGCGGTCAGGTGCAGCGCTGGCACGGCCTGGAGGAGATCCCCGGGGACTGGGGGCGCAGCGTCGTCACCATCGGATCGTTCGACGGGGTCCACCGCGGACACCAGTTGATCATCAACCGGGTGGTGGAGCTGGCCGGCGAACTGGGGGCGAAGTCGGTGGTGGTGACCTTCGACCCGCACCCCAGCGAGGTGGTCCGGCCCGGCACCCACCCGCCGCTGCTGGCCCCGCAGCCGCGCCGGGCCGAGCTGGTCGAGCAGTTGGGCGTGGACGCCGTCCTGGTGCTGCCGTTCACCGCCGAGTTCTCCCAGGAGTCCCCGGAGTACTTCGTCCGGTCGGTGCTGGTCGACGCGCTGCACGCGAAGGCGGTCGTCGAGGGCCCCAACTTCCGCTTCGGGCACCGCGCGGCGGGGAACGTCGAGCTGCTGGCCGAGCTCGGCCGGGCCGACGACTTCACCGTCGAGGTGGTCGACCTGCAGGTGCGCGGCACCGCGGGCGACGGGGAGCCGTTCTCCTCCAGCCTGTGCCGCCGCCTGGTCGCGACCGGCGACATGACCGGCGTCGCCGAGATCCTCGGCCGCCCGCACCGGGTCGAGGGCGAGGTCGTCCGCGGCGCCCAGCGCGGCCGCGAACTCGGCTACCCCACCGCCAACGTGGACACCGTCGCGCACTCGGCGGTCCCCGCCGACGGCGTGTACGCGGGCTGGCTGACCGCCGACGGCGAGACCATGCCCGCCGCGATCTCGGTCGGCACCAACCCGACCTTCGACGGCACCGCCCGCACCGTCGAGGCGTACGCCATCGACCGGGTCGGCCTCGACCTGTACGGGCAGCACGTCGCCGTCGACTTCCTGGCCTGGCTGCGCGGCATGGAGAAGTTCGACTCGATCGACGCCCTGCTGGAGCGGATGGCCGAGGACGTCAAGCGCGCCCGGGACCTCACCGAGCGCCCCTGAAGCAGCACGCCGGAGCCCCCGCGGAACGCGCGTTCCGCGGGGGCTCCCGTCGTTGCGTCAGCCCTGGTGGGGCGGCGGGTAGCCGTACCCCGGGGGCGGCGCCTCGTGCGGCGGCGGGTAGCCGTAGCCGGGCTGCGGCGCCTGCGGCGGGTACGGCTGCCCCTGCTGCGGGTAGCCGGGCTGCTGCGGCGGCTGCTGCCACGGCTGGCCCTGCTGCGGGTAGCCGCCCTGCTGGGGGTAGCCGCCCTGCTGCGGCGGCTGCGGGTACTGCTGCTGGTACGGCTGGCCCTGCTGCGGGTACTGCTGCTGGGCCTGCCAGCCCGCCTGCTGCTGCGACCGGGCGATGTCCTCGCCGACCAGCGTCGCCAGCTCGAAGTAGGCGTCGCGGACCTTCGGCCGCATCATCTGCAGGTTCACCTCGGCACCGGCCGCCAGGCTCTCGTCGAACGGCACCACCACGACGCCGCGGCAGCGGGTCTGGAAGTGCGCCACGATGTCCTCGACCTTGATCATCTTGCTGGTCTCGCGCACCCCGGAGACCACCGTGATCGACCGCTGCACCAGGTCCGCGTAGCCGTGCGCGGACAGCCAGTCCAGGGTGGTCGACGCACTGGACGCGCCGTCCACGCTGGGCGTGGCCACCACGATCAGCTGGTCCGCCAGGTCCAGCACGCCGCGCATCGCCGAGTACAGCAGACCGGTGCCGGAGTCGGTCAGGATGATCGGGTAGTGCTGCCCGAGCACCTGGATGACCTGGCGGTAGTCCGAGTCGTCGAAGGTGGTGGAGACCGCCGGGTCCACGTCGTTGGCGACGATCTCCAGGCCCGAGTTCGGGTCCTGCGAGGTGTACTGGCGGATGTCCATGTAGTTGCGGATGTTCGGGATCGCCGTCACCAGGTCGCGGATGGTCGCCCCGGTCTGCCGCTTGATGCGGCGGCCCAGGGTGCCCGCGTCCGGGTTGGCGTCGATCGCGATGACCTTGTCCTGCCGCTCGCTGGCCAGCATCGCGCCCAGCGAGGTGGTGGTCGTGGTCTTGCCGACGCCGCCCTTGAGGCTGATCACCGCGATCCGGTAGCAGGTCATCACCGGGTGCCGGATCAGCTCCAGCTTCTGCTGCTTGCCGGCCTGCGCCGACTTGCCGCCGAACTGGAACCGGGACTGCTTCTGCACCTTCGGCTGGCCGCGCAGCAGCCGGTCCGAGGACAGCTCCACCGCCGCCGTGTAACCGAGCGCCGCCCCGTGCGCGGAGGGCTGCCCCGCCTGCTGCTGCTGGAACTGCGCCGGAGCCTGCGGGGCACCGCCCACGCCGTGCTGCTGCGCCGGGCCGGGCGGCGCGTACGGCTGCCCGCCCGTGCTCTGCCCCGCCTGCGGCCAACCGCCCGCCCGCGGATCGGCCGGCGGCTGCTGCTGCGGGTTCGGCCACGGCTGCTGCTGCTGTTGCTGGTGCTGCTGGGCGTCGGGCTGCGGCGGGTACGGCTGCTGCTGGCCCTGCTGCGGGAACGGCGGCGGGCCGGGCTGCTGCTGGGCCTGCGGCGGGTACGGCTGGTTCGGCCACGGCTGCTGCTGGTGCTGTTGCTGGTGCTGCTGGGCGTCGGGCTGCGGCGGGTACGGCTGCTGCTGGCCCTGCTGCTGCACCGGCGGCACGGGCTGCTGCTCGACCGGGGGCTGCGGGGCCTGCTGCTGGACGGGCGGTTGCGGCTGCGGCGGGGCCTGCTGCTGCACCGGAGGCACGGGCTGCTGCTCCACCGGCGGCTGCGGAGCCTGCTGCTCGACCGGCGGCTGCGGCTGCGGGGCCTGCTGGACGGGCGGCTGCTGCTCCACCGGCGGCTGCGGCACCTGCTGCTGCACCGGGGGCTGCGGGGCCTGCTGCTGGACGGGCGGTTGCGGCTGCGGCGGGGCCTGCTGCTGCACCGGAGGCGGCTGCTGGACCTGCTGCTGGACGGGCGGCTGCGGCTGCGGCTGTGGCTGCGGCGCCGCTACCGGGGCACCGGGCGCGGCGCTCTGGGTGTACCAGGACGGGGCGCTGTAGTCCGGGGCGTCGGACCAGTCATCGTCGTCCTCGGCCGCGTTGTCGCCGACGTAGACGCCGTCCCGATCGCTGCTCACTGGGGCTCCCTCGTTCTCGCCGAAGCTGCTTCGGCGGTTGCCGTCGGGCAACAAGACTAGGCCGTGCAGGTGCCCGCACTGAAGGCGGTGCCCGACCTGACGGCAGATCCGGCCGACCCTGGTGACCCCCGGCCGGACCGGCCCGCCCGGGTCGCGAGGACCCCCCGTGGAGCGGGCCGGCCGGCCGGGGACCGGTCAGTCCATGCGGCGCGGGCCGCCCAGCACCTGGGTCTCGGCCTCGCCCTGGTTCGTCATCACGTACTGCCGCCGCATCCGGGTCGCCCACAGCGTCACGTTGTCCGGCAGCGTCGGCAGCGCGCTGACGTCGCCGGGAGCCAGCGACAGCAGCCGGCCCAGCAGGTCGGACTCCTGCGGCGAGACCCGCTGCAGGCCGACCAGGTCGGCCGAGTTGATCACCCGGGAGGCGTTCGGACCCAGGTACGGCAGCACCGTCAGCGTGGTCTGCCACGGCGCCGCCGACAGGCGGCTGCGGTTGGGCCGGGCGCCCAGGTCGCGGACCACCAGCACGGGCGAGGCCACCGACGCGCCCTGCGCGCCCAGCCGCCCCACCTGGTGGATCGTCACGCACGGCTGCCCGCCGCCCGCGGCCTGCGCCATCGGCGCCCACGCCTGCGGACGGCCGGTCTCCACCGCGATCCGGGCCCCGGTCGCGGCCGCGCGCAGCGCGATCAGCTGCGCCGTCCACATGCCGCCGACCAGCACCACCTCGAACGCGGACGGGCGGAACAGGCCGATCACGGCGGGCTGCTGCTGGTGGTCCAGGCCGATCACCACGCCGTCGTCGCCGACCGGGAAGGCCAGCGCCGACAGGTCCTCGACCGTCAGCACGTGCTTCTCCCGGCGCGGACCGCGCAGGCCGAACCCGGGACGCACCCGCACCGGGCGCTGCTCGACCGGCTGCGGGGCCTGGCCGGGGTAGGTCTGGTAGGCCATCAGGACGTCCCTCCCAGGGGCAGCGTGGCGAGCAGGCCGGGGGCGTGCTCCAGGTCGAGGCGGGTCAGCGAGGCGCCGCTGTGCTGCGCCCGGGACTCCGCCTGGCGGCCCATCTGGTCGAGCCGGGACTCGTTGTGCTCGGTCAGCCGCAGGTGGCCGCTGAGCGCCACCGAGCCGCCCAGCGCGCGGGACGCGGTGACCGAGAAGGTCGAGGCGAACGCGGGCGTGCCGGTCAGCTGGTTGACCAGGTCGGGGGCGGCGACCCGGCCGCCGCCCATGCCCGGGCGGGACAGCACCGGCCACTTGGAGATCCAGTACGTGGCGTGCCAGCGGTCGTCGATCCGGCAGTACTTCGCCGACTCCTGGGCCCGGCGCACGCCGACCCCGCCGCCGCCGGAGCCCTGCCGGCCCGCGACCGCCACCGGGTTGGCGCACACCGAGATGGCCAGGGCGGCGATCAGCTCGCGCTCGTCCAGGACGGTGGCGGTGAACCCGGCGCTGTTGAGCCGCCCGGCCAGCTGGTCGGTGACGCGCTGCAGGGTCTTGCGGGCCCCCTCCTCGCCGCCGCCGCGGGCCAGCACGGCGGTGGACGCGCGCTCCGGGTCGAGCTTGAGCGCGACCCAGGTCAGCCGCAGCGCCGGGGTGCTCACGCCGCCCGGGGTCTGCTGGTAGGCGCGGGAGGCCAGCGAGTGCTCGGGCAGGTGCGGGGCCGGGGCGGGCTGGGTGTGCTGGACCAGCTGCACCGACTCCAGGGCGATGTCGTCGACCTGGAGGACCGAGCAGATCAGGTCCAGCGGCACCGAGGAGGCGGCCCGGCCCGGACGCAGCGGCTGGTCCTTGGACTGCACCAGCAGCACCGAGGTGAAGAAGGTGCCGTCGCCGACCATGCCGGTCTCGCGGCGCAGCGGACGGCCGTCGCCGAGGTCGGTCTCGATCGCGTGGGTGCAGGTCTTGAGCGCCGGGTCGAGCTCCATCACCGGCGCGATCGCCGGGTCGGTGCCGGGCGGCGGCACGTTGTACTTCGCGTCCCGGCGGCGGGACTTGTACGTCGAGCGGACGCCCAGCGCCTCGCCGGTGGTGCGGCCCCCGAGCCGCAGCAGCGCGACCACGACCAGGACCAGGGCGGGCACCGCGAAGACGCCCGCCATCATCGTGTTGATCGACCAGCCGACCGCCACCAGGGCGGCGGCCACCTCGAGCTGGACGATCTGCTTGAGCTCCAGGCGGCGGCCCAGCAGCCCGGGCCTGGGCAGCAGCCGCAGGCCCACCGGGCCGACCGCGGCCGGCGCGGGCGGAGCGGTGCGGGCCCGGCGTCCGCCCGGGGCGTCCGGCCTCCGGCCGTGCGAGGTGGAGCGTCGTCGTGCTGGAGCGGACTGGCTTGGCATCCCCCGAATTGCCCTCTCTGCTTCAGATGTCCCGTCAGATCCCCCTGCGAGCCCGGAAGTGCGGGCGGGGGCCGGGTCGGCGGCCCGGATGGCGGACCGTCGGAGCCTACCCGTTACCGTACTCACCGTCTGCTGCGGCATCGTAGAGGGGTGGCCGAGGGGTTCGCCCGCCGGGTGGCAGACTCACGCACGGCACAAGCGCGTTGACAGGCCCGCAGGGCGGGCCGCACAGGGGAACAACAGGGGAGACGGGGACGAGCATGGCATCACGCCGGGACGAGCTGAACGCCTACACCTTCGCCCGGAAGCGGATGGTGGGGGCCTTCCTGCAGCCGGGCGGCGGCGGCAACGACGAGGACGCGCCGCGTCCGCTCCGCGCGGTGCTGCCGAGTTTCGTGGTCGCCGCGGTGGTCGTCGCGGGCTTCGGGATGTGGGGTGTGCTGAAGCCCTCCGCACCGCCGAACTGGGACAGCGGGAAGTTCATCATCCAGGGCAAGTCCTCGACCACCCGCTACGTGATCCTGATGGACGGGCCCAACAAGGAGCCCACCCTGCACCAGGTGCTGAACATGTCCTCGGCCCGGCTGGTGCTCTCCGAGAGCGCCACCGTGCAGACCGTCGCCGACAACGTGCTGGACAAGTACCCGCGGCGCGGCGCCACCATCGGCATCCCGTACGCGCCGGACAAGCTGCCCTCGTCCGGCGACGCCCGCGACCCGAAGACCTGGTCGGTCTGCGACAAGCAGGGCAAGGACAACCTGCAGTCCACGGTCGGCCAGTCGGTGTTCATCGCCGCCGGGGAGGACAAGAAGAAGCTGGCCGCGCCGGACAAGCTGCTCAACGAGAACGAGATGCTGCTGGTCCAGGAGCCGCCGCTGGACGGCGGCCACGCCGACGGCTCGGTGTACATGGTGGACTCCAAGGGGGTCAAGCACGCCCTCGGCAAGCGCGACATGACCGACAAGGACCGCCGTAACCTGCTGTCCGCCCTCAGCGGCCCGGACGCCAGGCCGCAGCAGGTCACCAAGGAGTGGCTGGCCACGCTGGCCAGCGGCGAGCCGGTGAGCTTCCCGCGGATCGACAGCTTCAGGACCACCGGGAAGTCCGGGAACTCCCAGCTGGCCCTCTCCAAGCCGGAGCAGAAGCGGGTCGGCCGGCTGCTGACGTTCAAGGACGCCTACTACGTGGTCGGGGCCCAGCAGCTCTACCAGGTCACCCAGTTCCAGGCCGAGCTGATGCGCGCCGACCCGCTGCTGCAGGACGCTTACCCCGACGGCAGCGCGCCGAGCATCGACGAGGTCGGCGCGGGCGACATCAGCAAGCTCGACGCGGAGATCACCAAGCAGCTGATGGACGAGGCCGGGAACCTCCCGACCCGCAAGCAGCAGGCCGTCAACGTCGGCGACAAGGGCAACCGCACGGTGGTCTGCTCCACCTTCGACGGCGCCGACGAGAAGGGCAACATCAAGCGCTCGGTCTGGGCCCACACCGAGTACCCGGCGCAGGTCACCTCCGGCTCGGTCAGCGCGCACGTGACGCCCGGCCACGGGCTGCTCTACCGCGCGGTGGAGGGCGAGACGCTCGGCGCCGACGGCCAGTCCGCCTCCGGCAGCGACTTCCTGATCACCGACTCCGGCCTGCGCTACTCGCTGCCCGCCAACGGCGACGGCGGCTCCTCCGGCTCGGCCAGCCCCGCGCCCGAGGGCGGCAAGGCGAACAGCACCAACGAGGCGCAGGCCCGGCTCGGCTTCAAGGACATCCTCCCGCCCAAGGTGCCGCTGGCCTGGTCGAAGCTGGTCCCGGCCGGCCCGGTGCTCAACACCAACTCCGCACTCCAGGCCCAGAACGCCTGACGAACAGTCAGCGGCGGTGCGGGAGTTCAGTGTCATGGTCTGGTAACTACCCGCTACCCGGTGTTGGGTGCGCAGCAGTTGGCCGTTACAGTGCTTCAGAGCACCACACCGGTGGTGCCCGTACGGACGTTCGCCACAGGGACGTCCGGACGTAGTCTGTCTCATGGGGGACGGTGGATCATGGCAGGTCAGTTCACGACGACCGCGGAGGAAATGACCGCCTTCGCGAACCGCATCGGCGAGGTCAACCAGCAGGTCCAGGGTGAGATCGGTCGTCTCAACAACCTGGTCTCCGAGATCGCCTCGGGCTGGAAGGGCGCGGCTGCGTCCGCCTACCAGCAGATGCAGCAGCAGTTCAACGAGGACGCCAACGCGCTCAACAAGATCCTGGACGAGATCCGTCAGGCCATCGAGGCGACCACGAAGGCCTACTCGATGACCGAAGAGGAGCAGCGCGCTGCGGTCGGTGGCATCGGCTGACGCCGGTAGCTCGTACCACCCACCACACTGCGCTCTTCTCGGGCGCGCCGTGAATCCATCGAAGGGGAGAGATCAATGTCCGGCATTCTCGTCAATTTCCAGACCATCCAGAACGCCAGCTCCGAGGTCCGCCAGACCGCTTCGCGCATCCAGAACCAGCTGGACGACCTGAAGGCGGGCGTGCAGCGCATCGCCTCCAGCTGGGAGGGTGCGGCTCAGCAGGGCTACCAGGCCCGCCAGGCCCAGTGGGACGCCAAGGCGGCGGACCTGCAGGAGGTCCTCGGCCGGATCGCCAGCGCGCTGGACAACGCCGCGCAGAGCTACCAGCAGACCGAGAACTCGAACGCGGCCGTCTGGGGCTGATCGCCGGCGGGCCGGAAACGGCACGGGGGAACCGGCACGGCAGTGCTTGACACGGGCGGGCGTCCCTCAGGGGCGCCCGCCCTCTGCGCGCCGCAGGGGGCGGCGCGTGCACGGACACACGGGTGGAACAGCAGTGAGGGGTGGAGCAGAGGTGTCGTCAGGATCGTTGCGCCGGACCGGTGCGGTGCTGCTGGTGCTCGGGGTGATCGGTTCGGCCGCCGCCAGCCCGGCCTGGGCCGAAGCGGCCGCGGGCGGCGACCCCCTCCGGGGCGGGCCGGTCCTCGCCGCGGCGGGTGACTGCAACTTCCCGATCGAGCAGGACGTGGTGTCCAAGCCGTGGGCGCTGCAGCGGGTCTTCCTCAGCGAACTGTGGGGCGAGGACCGGCCGGCCCCCGCCCCGTCCCCGGGCGGCGGCAAGGCGCAGGACCCGCCGAACCAGACCGGCAAGGACGTGCTGGTCGCCGTCATCGACACCGGCGTGGACGCCAGCAACCCGCAGCTGGCGGGCAAGGTGCAGGCCGGCCGCGACTTCCTGGGCGAGAACCCCGGGGAGGGCCAGCAGCGCCCCGAGGGCAACAGCCTGACCGACAAGGTCGGCCACGGCACCAAGGTGGCGGGCATCATCGCGGCCGCCGAGAAGCCCGGCATCGGCTTCGTCGGCCTGGCCAAGGACGCGCAGATCCTGTCGATCCGGCAGAACGACGCCG
The DNA here is from genome assembly GCF_000717185.1 of Kitasatospora phosalacinea. GTDB lineage: Bacteria > Actinomycetota > Actinomycetes > Streptomycetales > Streptomycetaceae > Kitasatospora > Kitasatospora phosalacinea_A. The sequence goes on from NZ_JNYE01000046.1 coordinate 34,776, forward strand.
AGGGCCACGGCAGCGTCAAGACCCTGGCCGACGCGATCACCGAGGCCGTCGGCAAGGGCGCCAAGGTCATCAACATCTCGCAGGACGTCCGGGTCGAGACCAACCCGAGCGCCGCCCCGGCCGCGGACCCGCAGCACCCGAACTTCCAGGACGCGAAGCACCTGGAGGACGCGCTGGAACTGGCGGAGAGCAAGGACGTCGTGGTGGTCGCCTCGTCGGGCAACGACGGCGGCGAGGGCCCCACCTACCCGGCCGCCTACGACTCGGTGCTCGCCGTCGGCGCCTCCGACCGCAACAACGAGCGGGCCGCGTTCTCCCAGTACGGCGACTTCGTCGACGTGGCGGCGCCCGGTGTCGACATGCTCTCCACCGTCCCCGGCCACGGCCAGTGCACCGACAACGGCACCAGCTTCTCCGCCCCGTACGTGGCGGGCCTGGCGGCGATCCTCAAGGGCATGCACCCGACCTGGAAGGCCCAGCAGATCCGCACGGTGATCGAGCAGACCGCGCAGCGCACCGAACACGGCTCGAACAAGTACATCGGCTGGGGCGTGGTCGACCCGGTGAAGGCCGTCGAGTACACCACGGTGCCCGGCCCGTCCGATTCGCCGCAGCCGGACGCGTCGACCAAGCTGGACGCCTACCCGCTGGTCGCGCAGCCGCTCGGGCTGGAGGAGACCCAGGCCGACCGGGACCGCCGCACCGGCACCTTCGTGCTGGGCATCGGCGGCCTGGTGGTGGCGGGCCTGGCCGGCGGCGCGATCGTCGCCCGCGACATGAACCGGCGCCGCCACTGACCGCGGCCGCAGCGCTCCGGCCGAGGGGCTGGTCCCGGGAACGGGGCCGGCCCCTCGTGCCGTTCCGCGTGCCGTTCCCCGGCCTGCTGCCGGGGCCGCCGCCGGGCCGGGAAGGGGGCCGGGAAAGGGGTCGGCCCCCGCGCGGTCTCGGGGACCGGGCGGGGGCCGACGGGGAGCGGTCCGCGGGGGTCAGACGCGCTCGTCCTCGGGGAGGGTGATGACCCAGCGGCTCTCCGGGCGGGGCCGCAGGTAGAGGGCCCAGTAGAGGCTGGCCGCGGCGGTGATGCCGAGCGTCCACCACAGCGCGGTGGTGTCGAGCTTGACCAGGGTGTAGGCCAGGGTGACGATCACCAGGACCGGCAGCGCGGGCCACAGCGGCTGGCGCCAGGCCGGGGCGTCCTTGTGGTGGCCGCGGCGGGAGAACAGCGCGCCGACGGCGACCAGCAGGTAGAGCGCGGCGACCGCGACACCGGTGATGTTGATCAGCGTGCTCTGCGGCACGAAGCAGAGCACCGCGCCGGGGATGCCGACCGCCAGGGTGGAGATCCACGGGGCGCTGAACCGGTTGAGGGTGCCGAAGGCCTTGTTGACCGGCTCCGGCCAGGCCTTGTCGCGGCCGGAGGCGAACAGCACCCGGGAGTTCTGGATGACCATCACGATGCCGGCGTTGATGATCGCCAGCGCGATGCACAGGCTGATGAAGGTGCCGACGCCGCTGTTGCTCCAGCCGATCACCAGCTGCGAGATGTTGCCCTCGGTCAGCGCGGACAGGTCGGGGGCGCCCATGGTGATCGCGGTGACCGGGACGATGATGATCGCGGCCGACAGGCCCAGCGTCCACAGCACGGTGCGGGCGACGTTCTTGCGCGGGTTCTCCAGCTCCTCGGAGAGGTAGATCGCGGTGGAGAAGCCCTGGGTGACGAAGAGCGCGGTGCCCATCGCGGTCAGGATCGCCGCGAAGCCCACCCCGCTGGTGCCGCCGGCGGCGTTGGCGACGGTGCCGTGCAGCATGCTGCTGACGCCGCGCTCGGAGTGGCCGAAGCCGAGGAAGGCGACCACGGCGCAGGCGATGACCTCCAGCACCAGGAAGACGCCGGTGATCCAGGCGTTGGCCCGCAGGTCCAGCAGACCGGCCACGGTGGCCGCCAGCATCACCGCGGCGCCGGCCCACTCCGGGTCCAGGTGGATGATCGGTTCCAGGTACTCGGCGGTGCCCATCGCGATGATCGAGGGCACGATCATCACCACGATCAGCGACTGGATGAACACCAGCCAGCCGGTGAACTTGCCCGCCAGGGTGCCGACCATGGCGTACTCGCCGCCCGCGGAGGGCACCAGGGTGCCGAGCTCGGAGTAGCAGAACGCCACCGCGATGCAGATGACCGTGCCGATCAGGATCGCCATCAGGGTGAAGGTGCCGAGGTCCGCGAAGAGGTCCGGGACGATCACGAAGAGCGAGGAGGCCGGGGTCACGCAGGAGAGCGTGAGCAGGGTGCCGCCCACGACGCCGAGCGATCGGGCGAGCTTCTTGGGGCTGCCCGCGGTCTCTCCCGCGGCGGGGGAGGCTACCTGCGGGGGGAGCGTGTCGGTCATGGTGCATCCGATCCACTGAACGGTGGTGTGGGGGGCGGGAGCGCTATCGCCTCCGAAGCACGGTCTCGCGGTCTGGGTCTGCTTCGCTCCCGGGTGGCCAGGTTGCCTGGGCGGATAGGCCCAGTCAACGCGCGGTGGGCTGCGGATTCCGTTGTCATAAGGCGGTTCTGCCTGCGGAACGCAGCTCCAGGGCGCTCGGGACGCACGTTTCCGTTGTGTCAACTCGGGTTAACTGCGCTTGAATCGAAGGTGAAGTGAGCTGGCTAACGTTTGATTCCAAGGCGCTCCGCCGCACCACGGCGCTGGCCCGAAAAGCGTGGTCAGCGGCCCCGTAGACCTACGGGAACCGAAGGAGAACCCGGGAAAACGGAAGATAACGTTATGGCACCGTTCCGCTTCCGGAGTGCCGAGAGGGCCGGACCCCTTCCGGAGTCCGGCCCTCTCGACCACCCTGCGGTCACCGTGCGTGCACGGCGGCGCGCTGGACCTGCCACTACACCTGCGTCGGCAGCCAGCCCGTCTGCACCGTCTGGCCCGCCTGGATCCGGCGGGAGACGAACACGCCGCGGCCCGGCGGCTGCGGCTGCGGCTTGACCGTGCCGAGCAGCGCGCCCTCGCCCTTGTCACCGGAGAGGATCACGCCCTGGCCGCCCAGCTCGCGCATGCGCTGCATCACCGGCTCGAACAGCGAGCGGCCGGCGCCGCCCGCGTTGCGGGCGATGATCAGGCGCAGGCCGATGTCGCGCGCGAACGGCAGGAACTCCGCCAGCGGCGCCATCGGGTTGCCCGACTGGGTGGCGACCAGCTCGTAGTCGTCCACGATCACGAACATGTCCTTGCCGCTGTACCAGCTGCGGTTGCGCAGCTGCTCCGGCGTGACGTCCGGGCCGGGCAGGCGGCGCCCGCAGGCCCCGCGCAGCATCTCCACGATCGCCGACATGGCGGGCGCGGCGGCCGCGTACTCCACCAGGTACTCCGGCGGCACCACGCCGAGCAGCGAGCGGCGGAAGTCGCCGACCACGATGCCCGCCTGGTCCGGGGTGTACCGCTCGGTGATCTGCTTGATCATCATCCGCAGCATCGCCGACTTGCCCGACTCGCTCTCGCCGAAGACGACGAACAGCGGGTCGCTCTCGAAGTTGACGAACACCGGCGCCAGCTCGACCTCGTCGACGCCGAACGCGACACCCAGCTCCGGGTGCTCGAAGCCCTTGGGCAGCGAGTGGCCGTCCAGCACCGGCGGCAGCATGCGCACCTGCGGGGCCCGCGGGCCGCCCCAGGCCGCGTTGACCTGGGCGACCAGGTCGGCGACGCCGTCCACCAGGTCCTCGGTCTGGCTGGAGCCGTCGATCCGGGGCAGGCCGGACAGGAAGTGCAGTTGGTCGGCGGTCAGGCCGCGGCCCGGGATCGGCGGGACGTTCGCGGCGACCTTGCGGCCGATCTCGGACTCCATCGAGTCACCGAGCTTGAGCTCGACCCGGTTCTGCAGCTGGTCCTTCAGCGCCGGGCGGACCTCGGCGTAGCGGGCCGCGGTGATCACCACGTGCACGCCGTAGCCGAGACCGCGCTGGACGATGTCGGCGATGACCGGCTCCAGGACCTCGAACTCCTGCTTGAAGGTCAGCCAGCCGTCGACGAACAGGAACACGTCGCCGAACTGCTCGTCGGGCAGCTGCCCGGCGGCCCGGCGGGCCCGGTAGGTGGCGATGGTGTCGATGCCGGTCGCCCGGAATAGCTCCTCACGGCGGTTGAGCACGCCGTGCACCTCGCTGATCATGCGGCGGACCTTCTCGACGTCCAGTCGGCCCGCGACGCCGCCGACGTGCGGCAGGTCGGCCAGCGAGCCGAAGCCGCCGCCGCCGAAGTCGAGCAGGTAGAACTGCGTCTCCACCGGCGTGTGGGTGACCGAGAAGCCGGCCACGATGGTGCGCACCATGGTGGACTTGCCGGAGCGCGGACCGCCCACGATCATGCCGTGGCCGGCGGCGCCCGAGTAGTCCAGGTACATCACGTCGCGGCGCTGGTCGCGCGGCTTGTCGACGATGCCGACCGGCACGACCAGGTTGCCCTGGCGGACGGCCGCCGGGGTCAGGCCGCGGTCCGGGCTGACCTGCAGCGGCTCCAGCAGGCTGTCCACGGACGGCGAGTCGTCCAGCGGGGGCAGCCACACCTGGTGGGCGGGCGGGCCCTGGCCGATCATCCGCTGCACGAACACGTCGAGCATGGTGTCCAGCAGCGCCTCGTCCTTCTCCTCCTCCTCGGGCAGCGAGGGGAGGATCTCCACCTCGGGCTCGACGACCTCGACCTCGGCGGCGGTGAACAGCACCGGCTGCGCGGTGACCACCTGGCCGCCGACCGCGCGCTGGGTGCCCGGCGCCCGGTACTTGCCGGAGACGTAGGCGGCGCGGAAGCGCTCCATCACGTCGGAGCCGAACTTGAGGTAGCCGACGCCGGGGATCGGCGGCAGGTGGTAGGCGTCCGGCACGCCGATCGCGGCCCGCGACTCGGCGGCCGAGAAGGTGCGCAGACCCAGGCGGTAGGAGAGGAAGGTGTCCAGACCGCGGAGCTTGCCCTCCTCCAGTCGCTGCGAGGCCAGCAGCATGTGCATGCCCAGCGAACGGCCGATGCGGCCGATCTGGATGAACAGCTCGATGAAGTCCGGCTTCGCGGTGAGGAGCTCGGAGAACTCGTCGATGATCATCAGCAGCGAGGGCAGCGGGTCGAGCGGCGCGCCGGCCGCGCGGGCCCGCTCGTACTCGTTGATGTTCGCGTAGTTGCCCGCCGCGCGCAGCAGCTCCTGGCGGCGGTTCATCTCGCCCTCGATCGCGTCGCGCATGCGGTCGATCAGGGTCGCTTCGCCCTCGAGGTTGGTGATCACGGCCGCGGTGTGCGGCATCTCCGACATGCCGGCGAAGGTCGCACCGCCCTTGAAGTCCGCGAGGACCAGGTTCAGCACCTCGGAGGAGTGGGTGACCGCCAGCGCCAGCACGATGGTGCGCAGCACCTCGGACTTGCCGGAACCGGTCGCGCCGACGCACATGCCGTGCGGGCCCATGCCCTCCAGCGAGGCTTCCTTGATGTCCAGCCAGACGTACTCGCCGTTGCTGCCCACGCCCAGCGGGACGCGCAGCTTCTCGCGGATCGGCTTGGGACGCCAGTGCCGGGCCGGGTCGAAGGAGCCCGGGTCGCCGGTGTGCATCATCTCGGTGAAGTCCATCGACACCAGCGACGGGTCGCTGTCGTCGCCGCCCGCGGACGCCCGGAACGGCGCCAACTGCCGCGCCAGCGCCTCGGACTGCCAGCTGGAGAGCCCGTCCGGCTTGCCCGGGTAGCTCGCCCCGGAGGCGGCCTCCAGCAGCAGCTCGTCCTTGCCGACGGTGATCACCAGGTGGCCGTTCGGCTCGTCCAGGTCACCCGGGACGACCTCGATCACGGTGACGCCCTGGACGCCCTCCGGACCGGCGATCACCGAGTCGACCGGCACCGAGGCGCCGTCCATGATGACCACCAGGTGCGGCTGGTCCGAGGACGGCGTGCTGTCCCGGGAGAAGCCCTTGCGGCCGGCCAGCTCGTTGGCCAGCAGCTCCTCCAACTCGCCCAGCCCGGAGGCGATCAGGCGCCGCGAACCGGCCCCGTCGCTCTCCTTGCGGTGCTGGGTGTGCGGCAGCCACTTCGCCCACTCCCACTCCTCCACCGCGCCGGGCGCGGCGGCCACCCCGATCATCAGGTCCTCGGGGGAGTGCAGGGTCGCCAGCTGGGCCACCATCGCCCGCACGTTGCCGTACACCGCGTCCGGGTCGCCGCACACCGTGATGTGGTAGAACGCCCGCAGCGAGACCGCCAGCGGCAGGTCCTGCAGGGTGCCGTGGGTCTTGATGAAGGTGCCCATCGCCTCCGCGGCGAGCGGCTCCAGCTCGTCCATCGGCGCGGTCTGCGGCGCCACCAGCGGCGTCGACAGCTGCAGCGGGCCGAGGCCGACCCGGATCTGCGCGAAGTCCGCGTCCGTCGGCCGGCGCTCCCACAGGCGGCGGCCCTCGGCCACCACCGACCACAGCTGGTCCGGCTCCGGGTGGGTGAACAGCAGCGCGCCGCGCTGCCGCTCGGCCGTGCGGCGCACCTCGCGCCGCTTCTGCTGCAGGTACTTCAGGTAGTCGCGGCGCTCGTCCGAGGTGGCCGCGCTACCGCCCTTGCGGGCCCGGACGATCTGCGCCACCGCCATCGCGGCGGTGGACGCGATCATCAGCACGCCCATCATCTTCATCGGACCCTGGCCGCCCTGGAACAGGAAGGCCGCGCTGCCGCCCATGCCGAGCATCGGCATCAGCGTCATCAGCCAGTCCTCGCCGCCGCCGCGCGGCAGCTCGGGCGGCGGAACCAGCTCGACCGGATCCTCCGACACCGCGGGCGGGAACGCCCGCGGCGGGCGCTTCACCGTCACCGTACTCATGCGCCCACCTCGCTAGCGCTCGGCAGGCGCTCCGCGCACACGCACCTCTCGATGATGAACTCGCTCCGCTCGTTCATGCAGTCACCCCGTCCCGGGCGGCAGCCGCAGAGCACGGCTCCCCGTTCTCAACGACGTGCCCTCCCCGGGCACTTGACAGGGGGCGCCCCCATCGCTCGCTCACAATCCGCCCTCACGCATCTGGATACGTACGGTGAGGGCGCCCCGTGTGATGACGCCGCCCCCGCTCCGCCGAACCGCAGGCGCGCGGGGCTGCCGCGTCTTCGACCGCCGCCCCCGTACGCCGTGCGCAGGGGCCGATCCTACTGCGCACGCCAAGCAGTTCGTCCACGGGGTCGGATCGGGCCCCCGGCGGGCGCTGACGCCCCGTCAAGGAGGCGCGCCGGGCCGCGCGGGCCGCGGACGCCCCCGACCCCGCGCACGCCGCCCTTCCCGCGGGGGGTAAGGTGTCGCCGCGCCAACTCTCGTTCGGACCGTGACAGTTCCGGAGCCGCTGCGACGAGTGGTCAGCAGACTTGCCGACACAGCCAACGAGGGGGAGAGGGCCGGTGAGCAACAACGCAACGACCGGTTTTTGCCGGGTCACCGTGGTGGCACCGGACAGCCGGATCGACGTCGCCCTGCCGGAGGACGTCCCGCTCGCGGACATCTACCCGGAGGTGCTGAGGCTCTCCGGGCAGACGCAGGTGGACGGGACGCCCACCGGCTTCCACCTGGTCCGACGGGACGGCACCGTGCTGGACAGCGGGCTGCCGCTGGTCGCCCAGCAGGTCCGCGACGGCGACCTGCTGAGCCTGCGGCCGTTCGCCGAATCACTGCCGCCCGCCGTCTACGACGACGTCGCGGACGCCATCGCCTCCGCCGTCGAGGCCGACCGCCGGTTCTGGAACCCGGAGCTGATGCGGGCCTTCGGCCTGGTCGCGGGCACCGTCCTGCTCACGCTGCTGGCCTTCGCGCTCTGGTTCTCCGACCTGCAGCACAACATGTTCGGCCTGCCCGGCATCCTGGCCGGCGTCACCACGGTCGTCCTGGTCACCTTCGCCGGTGTCCGCGGCCGGGTCTACGCCGACCACACCGCCGCCCTGGCCCTCGGCCTCGGCGCGCTGCCGCACGCCATGCTGGCGGGCTCCGGCATCATCGACGTCGCCAACGAGGGCGAGGGCCCCGGTCGGCTCCAGTTCCTGGTCGGCTGCGTCGCCGTGCTGGTGGTCTCCGTCCTGCTGGTCGGCCTGCTGCCGGAGAAGGACTCGGCGTTCGTCGCCGCCTCCTTCCTCGCCACGGCCGGCACCCTGGCCACCTTCGCCGCCGTCCTGATGTCCGGCACCGCGATCACCGACATCGCCGCGGTCACCGGCGTGGCCGGCGTCGCCGCGGTCGGCTTCCTGCCCGCGCTCTCCGCCCGCTTCGCCCGCCTGCCCGTCGGCTTCAGCGCCCCCGGCCAGACCCGCACCCGCGGCAGCGCCTACGGCGAGGAGGCCAACACCGCCGAGACCGTCCAGTACGAGCGGATCGCCGCCCAGGCCCGCCGCGGCCACGAGATGCTGGTCGGCCTGGTCGGCGGCGCCTCCGCCACCATCGTCGGCGCCTGCGCCGTGCTCGGCTTCAGCGACCGCACCTGGGCCGAACTGCTGGCCCTGGCCGTCGGCGTCTCGACCATGCTGCGGGCCCGGCTGTTCCGCTACACCGCGCAGGTCTTCGCGCTCACCATCGCCGGCCTGACCGCGCTGTCCCTGCTGATCCTCGGCCTGGCCCTGCACACCCCGCTGCACCTGATGATGGCCAAGATCACCAACGAGGGCGGCGGCGACCTGCGCACCGTGTGGCTGGCCGCGTCCATCGCGGCGGGCGCCGCGGTGATGACGGCGATCGCGCTGATCGTCCCCCGCTCCGGGGTCTCCCCGTTCTGGGGCCGCATCCTGGACATGGTCGACAGCCTCATGCTGCTCGCGCTCGTCCCGCTCGCGCTGGCCGTGCTCAACATCTACAACGTGGTGCGCGGCGCGACCGGCTGAGCCGCGCTGGTATCGTTGACCCGTCCGAGTCCCGTCAGGTCCTGTGCCTCCTACCAGGACCGCTCGGCCAACCAACCGAAGGAGATGCCCGTGGCCCTCGCCGCTGACGTCAAGAAGCAGATCATCGCCGAGTTCGGCCAGAAGGAGGGCGACACCGGCTCCCCCGAGGTCCAGGTCGCCATGCTCTCCCGCCGGATCTCGGACCTGACCGAGCACCTGAAGCTCCACAAGCACGACCACCACTCGCGCCGTGGCCTGCTGATCCTGGTCGGCCAGCGCCGCCGCCTGCTGCAGTACCTGGCCAAGAAGGACATCGAGCGCTTCCGCACCCTGGTGGACCGCCTCGGCATCCGCCGCGGTGCCGCCGGCGGCGCCCGCTGACACCGCTCGCAGGGGCGGCTCCCCTCACCGGGGGAGCCGCCCCTCGGCGCATTCCGCGCCACCCCGCGACCACGCCCCGCGACGAACCGTCCGAGTAAAGACGCGCTCGGTAGGGTGTGAATTTGTAAGGTAAAGGGCATGCCCGCCCTTGCGGGCCGGAACACAGGCTTCAAACGGAAGCCGCCCGCACCCCGCAGGAGCGTCCACACGCCACCGCCGCCGCGCGCCGAAAGGCGCCGGTCCTCGGTAGTGGCCGCCGGGAACCCCCACGAGAGGGACCGACCCGGTGGCTTCGATCGAAGACCGGCCCAGCTGCCCGGGCCACGGCAGGCAAGCGCAGGGGCGCTCCTGGGGAGACGTACGAAAGAGGAGATCTTCCAGGTGGAAGAGAACGTTTTCTACGCCGAGGCCGTCATCGACAACGGCAGCTTCGGTACCCGCACCATCCGCTTCGAGACCGGCCGCCTGGCCCGTCAGGCCGCCGGCTCCGCCGTGGCCTACCTGGACGACGACACCATGGTGCTGTCGGCCACCAGCGCCTCGAAGCAGCCCAAGGAGCACTTCGACTTCTTCCCCCTCACGGTGGACGTCGAGGAGCGGATGTACGCCGCCGGCCGCATCCCCGGCTCGTTCTTCCGTCGCGAGGGCCGCCCCTCCGAGGACGCGATCCTGACCTGCCGCCTGATCGACCGCCCGCTGCGCCCGTCCTTCGTCAAGGGCCTGCGCAACGAGATCCAGGTCGTCGTGACCGTCATGGCGCTCAACCCCGACCACCTGTACGACGTGGTGGCCATCAACGCGGCCTCCGCCTCCACCCAGCTGGCCGGCCTGCCGTTCTCCGGCCCGATCGGCGGCGTCCGCGTCGCGCTGATCAACGGCCAGTGGGTGGCCTTCCCGACCCACTCCGAGCTGGAGTCGGCCGTCTTCGACATGGTCGTCGCCGGTCGCGTCCTGCCGGACGGCGACGTCGCGATCATGATGGTCGAGGCCGAGGCCACCGACAAGACCATCAAGCTGGTCGAGGGCGGCGCCGAGGCGCCCACCGAGGAGGTCGTCGCCGCCGGTCTGGAGGCCGCGAAGCCCTTCATCAAGGTGCTGTGCGCCGCGCAGTCCCAGCTCGCCAAGCAGGCCGCCAAGCCGACCGGCGAGTTCCCGCGCTTCCTGGAGTACCAGGACGACGTGCTGGCCGCGCTGACCTCCGCCGTCAAGGACGAGCTCGCCAAGGCGCTCACCATCGCCGGCAAGCAGGAGCGCCAGAACGAGCTGGACCGCATCAAGGGCGTCGCCGCCGACAAGCTGCTCCCGGAGTTCGAGGGCCGCGAGAAGGAGATCAGCGCCGCCTACAACGCGCTGACCAAGAAGATCGTCCGCGAGCGCGTCATCAAGGACAAGGTCCGCATCGACGGCCGCGGCGTCACCGACATCCGCACCCTGGCCGCCGAGGTCGAGGCCATCCCGCGGGTGCACGGCTCGGCCCTGTTCGAGCGCGGCGAGACCCAGATCCTGGGCGTCACCACGCTGAACATGCTGCGCATGGAGCAGCAGCTCGACACGCTCTCCCCGGAGACCCGTCGCCGCTACATGCACAACTACAACTTCCCGCCGTACTCGGTCGGCGAGACCGGCCGCGTGGGCTCGCCCAAGCGCCGCGAGATCGGCCACGGCGCCCTCGCCGAGCGGGCGATCCTCCCGGTCCTGCCGACCCGCGAGGAGTTCCCCTACGCGATCCGCCAGGTCTCCGAGGCGCTCGGCTCCAACGGCTCGACCTCGATGGGCTCGGTCTGCGCGTCCACCATGTCGCTGCTGAACGCCGGCGTGCCGCTGAAGGCCCCGGTCGCGGGCATCGCGATGGGCCTGATCTCCCAGGAGATCAACGGCGAGACCCACTACGTGACCCTCACCGACATCCTCGGTGCCGAGGACGCGTACGGCGACATGGACTTCAAGGTCGCCGGCACCCGCAACTTCATCACCGCCCTGCAGCTCGACACCAAGCTCGACGGCATCCCGGCCTCCGTGCTGGCCGCCGCGCTGAAGCAGGCCAAGGACGCCCGCCTGCACATCCTCGACGTCATGAACGAGGCCATCGACGCGCCGGACGAGATGTCCCCGAACGCGCCGCGGATCATCACCATCAAGATCCCGGTGGACAAGATCGGCGAGGTCATCGGCCCCAAGGGCAAGATGATCAACCAGATCCAGGAGGACACCGGCGCCGAGATCACCATCGAGGACGACGGCACCATCTACATCGGCGCCTCCGTGGGCTCGGCCGCCGAGGCCGCCCGCTCGACGATCAACCAGATCGCCAACCCGACCATGCCGGAGGTCGGCGAGCGCTACCTGGGCACCGTGGTGAAGACCACCACCTTCGGCGCCTTCGTCTCGCTCATGCCGGGCAAGGACGGTCTGCTGCACATCTCGCAGATCCGCAAGCTGGCCGGTGGCAAGCGCGTCGAGAACGTCGAGGACGTGCTCGCCGTCGGCGCCAAGGTGCAGGTCGAGATCGCCGAGATCGACCCGCGCGGCAAGCTGTCGCTGATCCCGGTCGTCGAGGGCGAGGAGGGCGGCGAGGCCGCCGCCTCCGAGTGACCTCCCGGTAGCACCCCGCGGCCCGCACGCCCCACCGGCGCGTGCGGGCCGCACCCCGTTCGCAGAAGCCCCGTTCATGAAGCAGCAGTTGGAAGGAACACCCGTGGCCCAGGCCTCGGCGGCGAAGCAGCGCCCCGGAACCACCCGGACCCTGCTCAAGGGCACCGACGGCGCGGGCACCGTCCGCCGTACGGTGCTCCCCGGCGGCCTGCGGGTCGTCACCGAGACCCTCCCGACGGTGCGCAGCGCCACCTTCGGCATCTGGGTCGGCGTCGGCTCCCGCGACGAGACGCCCGTCCTCAACGGCGCCACCCACTACCTGGAGCACCTGCTCTTCAAGGGCACCGCCCGGCGCGACGCCCTGGAGATCTCCGCCGCGCTGGACGCGGTCGGCGGCGAGATGAACGCCTTCACCGCCAAGGAGAACACCTGCTACTACGCGCGGGTCCTGGACACCGACCTGCCGCTCGCCATCGACGTGGTCTGCGACATGCTGACCGGCTCGCTGGTCCGCCCCGAGGACGTGGAGTCCGAACGCGGCGTCATCCTCGAGGAGATGGCGATGGCCGAGGACGACCCGGGCGACGTGGTGCACGACCTGTTCGCCAAGGTGATCTTCGGTGATTCCCCGCTCGGCCGCCCCATCCTGGGCACCCAGGAGACCGTCACCGCGCTCACCCGCGACCAGATCGCGGGCTTCTACCGGCGCCGCTACAAGCCGGAGAACCTGGTGGTCGCCGCCGCCGGGAACCTCGACCACGCCAAGGTGGTCAAGCTGGTCGAGCAGGCCTTCGCGCCCGTCCTGGCCAAGTCCGAGGGCCACCCCGCCGAGGTCCGCCGCGGCGTCAGGGCGGTCCGCACCGCGGGCCGCGCCGCCGTCCTCAACCGCCCCACCGAGCAGGCCCACCTGGTCCTCGGCGTCCCCGGCGTGCCGCGCCACGACGAGCGCCGCTGGGCGATCGGCGTGCTCAACGCGGCCCTCGGCGGCGGCATGAGCTCCCGGCTGTTCCAGGAGGTCCGGGAGAAGCGCGGCCTGGCGTACTCCGTCTACTCCTACTCCTCCTCGTACGCCGACACCGGCCTGTTCGGCATCTACGCGGGCTGCCAGCCCAAGCGGGTCGAGGAGGTGCTGAAGATCTGCCGGGCCGAGCTCGCCCGGGTCGTCGCGGAGGGCATCACCGAGGAGGAGCTGCGCCGCGCCATCGGCCAGATCTCCGGCTCCACCGTGCTCGGCATGGAGGACACCGGCTCGCTGATGAACCGGATCGGCAAGGCCGAACTCTCCTACGGCCACCACCTGTCGGTGGACGAGATGCTCGGGAGGATCGCCGCGGTGACCCTGGACGACGTGCACGCCGTCGCCCGTGATGTGCTGGGGGCGCACCGCCCCTCGCTCGCCCTGATCGGCCCGATCAACGACCGGCGGGCCGCCAAGCTCGCCGACCTGCTGGTCTGACCGACCGGCCTGAGAGGAAGACTGACATGACGCTGCGCGTCGCCGTGATCGGCGCCAGGGGCCGGATCGGCTCGGAGGCCGTCAAGGCCGTCGGGGCCGCCGAGGACATGGAACTGGTGGCCGCCCTGGGCCGCGGCTCCGACCTGGCCGAACTCACCGAGGCCCGGGTCGACGTCGCCGTCGAACTCACCCACCCCGACTCGGTGATGGCCAACCTCGACTACTGCCTCACCCACGGCATCCACGTGGTCACCGGCACCACCGGCTGGACCGAGGAGCGCCTGGAGACCGTCCGCGGCCTGCTCGCGAAGGCACCCGGACTGGGCCTGCTGATCGCCCCGAACTTCTCCATCGGCGCGATCCTCGGGATGAAGTTCTCCCAGCTCGCCGCCCGGTACTTCGAGTCCGTCGAGGTGATCGAACTCCACCACGACAACAAGGCCGACGCCCCCTCCGGCACCGCCACCCGCACCGCCCAGCTGATCGCCGCCGCCCGCACCGAGGCCGGCCTGCCCCCGCAGCACGACCCGACCACCCACGGCCTGCCCGGCGCCCGCGGCGCCGACGTGGACGGCGTCCCGGTGCACGCGGTGCGGCTGCGCGGCCTGCTGGCCCACCAGCAGGTGATGTTCGGCGACACCGGCGAGACCCTCACGATCCGGCACGACTCCATGCACCACAGCAGCTTCATGCCCGGCATCCTGCTCGGCGCGCGGAAGATCGCCGACCACCCCGGCCTCACCTTCGGCCTGGAACACTTCCTGGACCTGTGACATGACCTCCCGCACCGGCTTCTTCGCCCTCTCCGCCGTCCTGCTGCTGGTCGGCCTGGTCTGCATCGGCGAGGGCGTCCAACTGGTCGCCACCGGAAAGCCGCTGGGCATCGGCATCGGCCTGTGCGCCTTCGTCATCCCGGTCATCGGCGTCTGGTTCCTCGTCCAGACCGTCCGCTTCGGCCGGGCCGGCGAGCGGCTCGCCCGCGAACTGGAGGCCGAGGGCGGCCTGCCCGTCGACGAGCTGAAGCGCACCGCCGGCGGCCGGATCGACCGCGCCTCGGCCGACGCGGTGTTCACCCGCCGCAAGGCCGAGGCCGAGGCCGACCCCACCGACTGGCGGAACTTCTTCCGCCTGGCGGTGGCGTACGCGGACGCGGGCGACGTGCCGCGGGCCCGCAAGGCCATGCAGCACGCCATCAAGCTGCACGACCGGGGGGCTTCGCCCGCCGCCGTAGACTGACCCGGAATCCTCCCGAACCCCCCAGGACGTTCTCCCATGCGCGCAGTAGAGCCCCAGGTCCACCTCATCGCCCGCCCCGAACTCGACTACGACGAGGTCTCCGCCTACCTCCGGGACGTCGGCGGCGAGAGCTGGCTGGAGCGGGTCGACCGCGGCGACCTGGACGACGCCCAGAACCTGGCCGAGTTCGCCGGCCGGATCTGCTACCGCTCCTGGAAGCCGGGCCTCAACCCGAACGTCACCAAGGTCCGCACCGACCAGGACGCCTACCTCAAGAACATCCTGGCCAGCGCGCACGGTTCGGTGCTGGAGCACGTCTCCTTCACCTTCGTCCTGCACAACGTCAGCCGGGTGGTCACCCACGAGCTGGTCCGGCACCGGGCCGGCGTCGCGGTCTCCCAGGAGTCGCTGCGCTTCGTCCGCCTCGACGACATCCCGTTCTGGTTCCCCGAGTGGGCCCAGCAGGACGAGGAGCTGATGGGCCGGGCCACCGGCCTGATGCAGCAGATCGAGGAGTTCCAGCACTGGATGGCCGGCCACTTCGGGCTGGACGAGGAGGGCGTGCCCTTCCACGAGAAGAAGGAGAAGACCTCCTTCATGCGCCGCTTCGCCCCCGAGGGCCTGGCCACCGGCCTGGTCTGGACGGCCAACGTCCGCACCCTGCGGCACGTCATCGAGAACCGCACCGCACCGGGCGCCGAGGAGGAGATCCGGCTGCTGTTCGGCAAGATCGGCGAGCTGATGGCCAAGGAGGCCCCGTCGCTGTTCGGCGACTACACCGTGGAGGACGGCGCCTGGGTGCCGGGCTGGCGCAAGGTCTGACGGCCTGACGGGGCGTCGGGGGCCGGGCCGGTGGCGCTCACCCGTGCGGCCTTCCGCCCCGGGCCGCCGCCCGCCCGCTGACCTGCACCGACGGGCAGATGGCCGGACTGTCCGGCATGTCTGGATTGCGGCTTTCTCGGCCGCTCCATACGCTCAGGACACGGATTCCGGTGCTGCGTGAACCCCCGAGCGCGCAGCACCGGAATCCCATGTCCGGCCCGGAATCCGGCGCCTTCCCCACGGCTCCGGACTGTCCAAACCCTGGACCTGCGTGGCTACCGACCACCGCCCTACGAGTAGCTTTGGACCCATGGCTCCGACCTCCACACCGCAGACGCCCTTCGGCCGGGTCCTGACCGCGATGGTCACCCCGTTCACCCCCGAAGGCGACCTCGACCTCGACGGCGCCCAGCGCCTCGCCGCCCACCTGGTGGACTCCGGCAACGACGGCCTGGTGCTCAACGGCACCACCGGCGAATCGCCCACCACCACCGACGCGGAGAAGGCCCAGCTGGCCCGGGCCGTGGTCGAGGCGGTCGGAGACCGCGCCCACGTGATCAGCGGAGTCGGCACCAACGACACCCGGCACAGCATCGAGCTCGCCCGCCAGGCCGCGGCCGCCGGTGCGCACGGCCTGCTCGCCGTCACCCCGTACTACAGCAAGCCCCCGCAGGAGGGGCTGTACCAGCACACCGTCGCCGTGGCCGACGCCACCGAGCTGCCGGTCATGCTGTACGACATCCCCGGCCGGAGCGGCGTCGCCCTCGGACTCGACACCCTGGTCCGCCTCGGCGAGCACCCCCGGATCGTCGCCAACAAGGACGCCAGGGGCGACGTCGCCGCGGCCGCCCACGCCGTCGCCCGCACCGACCTCGCCTGGTACTCCGGCGACGACGTCCTGACCCTGCCGCTGCTCTCGGTCGGAGCCGTCGGCGTGGTCAGCGTGGTCGGCCACGTCGTCGCCCGCGAGATCCGTACCATGATCGAGGCCTTCACGGCCGGCGACACCGCCAAGGCGCTCGCCGTCCACCAGACCCTGCTGCCGGTCTACACCGGAATCTTCCGCACCCAGGGAGTGATCCTCTCGAAGGCGGCGTTGAACCTGCAGGGACACCCGGCCGGACCGCTCCGGCTGCCCCTGGTCCCCGCCACGGACGCGGAGACCGCCCGGTTGAAGGAGGATCTCGCCGCCGGCGGGGTACACCTGTAACCAACAACAGACGTGCGCGCCCCCGGCTCGCCGGACCCACCCGGGTCCGCCGCTGGACCGGGACCGAAGGCGCGCGGCACATCGGCAGTCAGGTAACCACGATGGACGCACGCCATATGCAGCCGGGAGAGGAACCCCCCGGGCATATGGCGTGCGTCGTGAGGAGAGTCTTTTGAGCCACCCCCACCCCGAACTCGGCGCGCCCCCCGCACTCAAGGAAGGCGCCCTCCGCATCACCCCGCTCGGCGGACTCGGTGAGATCGGCCGCAACATGACGGTCCTCGAGTACGGCGGCCGGATCCTGATCGTCGACTGCGGCGTGCTCTTCCCCGAGGACGAGCAGCCCGGCGTCGACCTGATCCTCCCCGACTTCAGCTACATCCGGGACCGCCTCGACAAGATCGACGGCATCATCCTGACCCATGGCCACGAGGACCACATCGGTGCCGTGCCCTACCTGCTCCGGGAGAACCCGGACATCCCGCTGATCGGTTCGAAGCTCACCCTCGCCCTGATCGAGGCCAAGCTCGCCGAGCACCGCATCCACCCCTACGTCCTGGAGGTCGTGGAGGGCGACCGCGAGCGGATCGGCCCCTTCGACTGCCAGTTCATCGCGGTCAACCACTCCATCCCGGACGCCCTCGCGGTCGCCGTCCGCACCCCCGCGGGCATGGTCGTCGCCACCGGTGACTTCAAGATGGACCAGCTCCCGCTGGACGGCCGGCTCACCGACCTCCCCGCCTTCGCCAAGCTGGCCGAGGAAGGCATCGACCTCCTCCTGGTGGACTCCACCAACGCAGAGGTCCCCGGCTTCATCCCGCACGAGCGCGACATCTCCGCGGCCCTGCGCAACGTCTTCGCCAACGCGGACAAGCGCATCATCGTCGCCTCCTTCGCCAGCCACGTGCACCGCATCCAGCAGGTCCTGGACGCCGCGCACGAGTACAAGCGCAAGGTCGCCTTCGTCGGCCGCTCGATGGTCCGCAACATGGGCATCGCCCGCGACCTCGGCTACCTCAAGGTCCCCGGCAACCTGCTCGTCGACGTCAAGACCCTCGACGACCTCCCCGACAAGGAGGTGGTGCTCATCTGCACCGGCTCCCAGGGCGAGCCGATGGCCGCACTCTCCCGGATGGCCAACCGCGACCACCAGATCCGCATCGTCGAGGGCGACACCGTCGTCCTCGCCTCCTCGCTGATCCCTGGCAACGAGAACGCCGTCTACCGCGTCATCAACGGCCTCACCCGCTGGGGCGCCAAGGTCGTCCACAAGGGCAACGCCAAGGTGCACGTCTCCGGCCACGCCTCGGCCGGCGAACTCCTGTACTTCTTCAACATCTGCAAGCCCAAGAACCTGATGCCGGTCCACGGCGAATGGCGCCACCTGCGCGCCGCCGCCGACCTCGGCATCGCCACCGGCGTCCCGCGCAACCGCGTCGTCCTCGCCGAGGACGGCGTCTGCGTGGACCTGGAGAAGGGCGTCGCCCGGGTCGTCGGCAAGGTCCAGGCGGGCTACGTCTACGTCGACGGCTCCTCCGTCGGCGACATCACCGAGGCCTCGCTCAAGGACCGCCGGATCCTCGGCGAGGAGGGCTTCATCTCGGTCTTCGTGGTGGTCGACTCCACCAACGGCAAGATGGTCAGCGGCCCCACCATCCAGGCCCGCGGCTCCGGCATCGATGACGGTGCGTTCAACGCGATCGCCGGCAAGCTGGAGGAGGCCCTGACCCGCTCCGCGAACGAGGGCGTCCTGGAGGTCCGCCAGGTCCAGCAGCTGGTCCGCCGGATCATCGGCAAGTGGGTCGCGGACAACTACCGCCGCCGCCCGATGATCGTCCCGGTCGTCGTCGAGGTCTGAGGCACGACCTGATTTGACCTGGGGCAGCCCGGTGCGTAATGTTCTCCGGGTTGCCCCACGGTCGTGCGGCTTCGCTCCGGATTCGAATTCGTTCGAGTCGAATGGGGCGGGGAAAACAGGCCGAGAAACTCTGGTAGAGTTCGGGAGCGCCGAAAGGCGAAAGCGAATCGGAATGAATGAAACTCCGGAAAACGGAGCGGAAAACCTCTGATAAGCTGGGAACAC
>NZ_JNYE01000047.1 GCF_000717185.1 Kitasatospora phosalacinea
ACTACCCGGTGGAGCGGATGATGCGCGACGCGAAGATCACCCAGATCTACGAGGGCACCAACCAGGTCCAGCGCATCGTCATGGCCCGCAACCTCCCCTGACGGACGGACAGTACGGACGACGGGGGCGGCAGCGGGGGCGCGGGGAGTGGCCCGCGCCCCCGGCGGCGTTCGGGAGCGAGTGGTTCCGGTCACACGCGGGGCGGGTGTGGCTGCGGGGGTGGCGGTGAACTCCTGGGCTGCTCCCGGGAGTTGGCTTGAAATGGCGGGTGCCGGGCACCCGGCGGGGCAGGTTCCCGCGGCGCGGGGTGTCGACCCGGCGTGGCGGGGGACCTAAGGTATGCCTTAGCTTACTGGGCGGCCTCGGGGGGAGCACTCCGCGCGGCCGCCGCATCGGTTCAGACCCCGCGTCCCCCTCGTCCCTGGAGTGAGCATGCCCGCCCGCCGTACGTCCGCCGCCGCGTTCCTCGTCCTCGCCGTGGCGGGTGCCGCGCTGGTGGGGTGCTCCAAGAAGGACGACGGCGCCCCGGCCTCGGCGGACGGCGCGTCCGGGCCGGTGCAGGTCACCGCGACGGACGACAAGTGCGAGCTGTCGAAGACCTCCTTCCCGGCCGGGCACGTCGAGCTGGCGGTGTCGAACAAGGGCGGCAAGGTCACCGAGGTGTACGTCTACGGCGACGGCGACAAGATCGTCACCGAGCGGGAGAACATCGGCCCCGGCACCAAGGTCACCATCAACGCCGAGATCAAGGCCGGCACCTACGAGGTGGCCTGCAAGCCGGGCATGACCGGCGACGGCATCCGGCAGAAGATCACCGTCACGGCGGGCGCCTCGGCCTCCGCCAAGGCGGACGACCGGCTGACCCAGGCGGTCACCGACTACCGCACCTACGCCCAGGAGCAGGCCGACGCGACCATCCCGGTGGTCGAGCAGTTCGCGGCCGCCGTCACCGCGGGCGACGTGGAGAAGGCCAAGTCGCTGTTCGCCGCCTCCCGGATCGGCTGGGAGCGCACCGAGCCGGTGGCCGAGAGCTTCGGCGACATCGACCCGAAGACCGACACCCGCGAGGACGCGCTGGAGGAGGGCCAGGCCTGGACCGGCTGGCACCGGATCGAGAAGTCGCTCTGGGTGGACGGCAGGATCGGCGACGAGGAGAAGGCCCTCGCCACCCAGCTGGTCGCCGACCTGAAGGACTGGCAGCAGCGCATCCCCGCCGCCGAGATCACCCCCACCGGCATGGCCAACGGCGCCAAGGAACTGCTGGACGAGGTCTCCAAGAACAAGATCACCGGCGAGGAGGACCGCTACAGCCACACCGACCTGTCGGACTTCGCCGCCAACGTCGAGGGCGCCCGCCAGGCCTACGAGCTGCTCAAGCCGGTCGCCTCCGAGAACGAGCCGGAGCTGTCCAAGACCCTGGACGCCGAGTTCGAGAAGATCACCGAGCTGCTCGGCAAGTACCGCGCCGCGGACGGCACCTACACCTCGTACGACAAGGTCACCGAGGACGAGCGCAAGGCCTTCTCGGACGCGGTGAACTCGCTGGGCGAGCCGCTGTCCAAGCTGGCCGCCGCGGTCGTCGTCAAGTAGCGGGCACCGCCGGCGGGCCCCGCGGAGGGGCCCCGCCGGCGGGCTCCGCGAGCGCACGGGCGCGGCCGGGCACGGTCAAGCCCAGGTCAAGGGGGACGGGCCGCGCGAACGCCCTGGTAAGGGCAGCGTAAGCTAAGTCTCCGTCAGGGTGCTGCTGCAGCCGCGGCAGCACCCGTACCCGGTTTCACGTCCGAGAGGGAACGCCAGAGATGGACGCCGAGAACGAGCAGCAGGCGGCCCCCGCCGAGGACGGCGGGCAGGCGCAGCGCGCCGGGCTCAGCCGACGGGCCGTCATAGGCTGGGCGGGGGCCGGCGTCGCGCTCGGTGCGGCCGCGGTGGGCACGGTCGCCGCCGCGACCATGTCGGCCGAGGACGGCGGCGGCACCGCGCCGCAGACCCCCGACGTCCCGTTCTACGGCGAGCACCAGTCGGGCATCTCCACCCCCGTCCAGGACCGGCTGCACTTCGCCGCCTTCGACGTGATCACCGACGACCGGGACGCCCTGGTCAAGATGCTCAAGGACTGGACCAAGGCCGCCGCCTCCCTCACCGGCGGCCGCGAGGTCGGCGGCGGCGCCGTCGGCGTCGTCCCCGAGTCGCCGCCGGACGACACCGGCGAGGCGCTCGGCCTGCCCGCCTCCCGGCTGACGCTGACCATCGGGTTCGGACGCACCCTGTTCGACAAGGACGGCGCGGACCGGTTCGGGCTGAAGGCGAAGCTGCCGGAGGCGCTGGTCGACCTGCCCAAGTTCAAGGGCGACCGGCTGGAGGACGGCCGCAGCGGCGGCGACCTGTGCATCCAGGCCTGCGCCGACGACCCGCAGGTCGCCGTGCACGCCATCCGCAACCTGGCGAGGATCGGCATGGGCGTGGTCAACGTCCGCTGGTCGCAGCTCGGCTTCGGCAAGACCTCCTCCACCACGCCGGACAGCCAGACCCCGCGCAACCTGATGGGCTTCAAGGACGGCACCCACAACATCGCCGGGACCGACGCCGACGCCCTCGCCCAGCACGTCTGGGTCGCCCCCGGCGACGGCGCCGACTGGATGACCGGCGGCTCCTACCTGGTCGCCCGCCGGATCCGGATGACCATCGAGACCTGGGACCGCTCCTCGCTCAAGGAGCAGGAGGACACCTTCGGCCGCACCAAGATCGAGGGCGCCCCCTACGGCAAGCAGAAGGAGCGCGACGCCCCCGACCTGTCGGCGATGCCCGTCGACTCGCACGTGCGCCTGTCGCACCCCGACAGCAACGGCGGGCTGACGATCCTGCGCCGAGGCTACTCCTTCACCGACGGCACCGACGGCCTCGGCCGCCTGGACGCCGGACTGTTCTTCCTGGCGTACCAGCGCGACACCCGCAAGGCGTTCGTCCCGCTGCAGACCAAGCTCGCGGCCAACGACAAGCTGAACGAGTACATCACCCACGTCGGATCCGCCCACTTCGCCTGCCCGCCCGGTGTCCGCAAGCCCGGCGAGTGGTGGGGCCAGACCCTCTTCGGCTGACCCCCCGCCCCCACTCTTCTGAAGTCCCGAAGGAGGAGAACCGCCGTGTTCGCCAACTACCTGATCGGCCTGCGCGAGGGCCTCGAAGCCAGCCTGGTGGTCTGCATCCTGATCGCCTACCTGGTCAAGACCGGGCGCAAGGACCGCCTCGGCCCGGTGTGGACCGGCGTCGGATCCGCCGTCGCCCTGGCCATGGCCTTCGGCGCGGTGCTGCAGTTCGGCTCCAACGAGCTCTCCTTCAAGGCCCAGGAGGCCCTCGGCGGCAGCCTGTCGATCATCGCCGTCGGCCTGGTCACCTGGATGGTCTTCTGGATGCGCCGCACCGCGCGCCACCTGAGGAGCGAGCTCCAGGGCAAGCTCGACGCCGCGCTCGCCATGGGCACCGGCGCCCTCGTCCTCACCGCCTTCCTGGCGGTCGGCCGCGAGGGCCTGGAGACGTCCCTGTTCATCTGGACCGCCGTCCAGGCCACCGGCGACGGCTGGAACCCGCTGGTCGGCGCCACCCTCGGCCTGCTCACCTCGGTCGTGCTCGGCTGGCTGTTCTACCGCGGCGCCCTGAAGATCAACCTCGCCAAGTTCTTCACCTGGACCGGCGGCATGCTGGTCGTCGTCGCCGCGGGCGTCCTCGCCTACGGCGTGCACGACCTCCAGGAGGCCGACTGGATCCCCGGCGTGCACGCCCACGCGTTCGACATCTCCAGCACCGTCCCCGCCGACAGCTGGTACGGGACGCTGCTGAAGGGCGTGTTCAACTTCCAGCCCGACCCGACCAAGGTCCAGGTCTGGGTCTGGGCGCTCTACCTGGTGCCGACGCTGTACTTCTTCTTCCGCAAGCCCGTCGGCTCCCCGTCCGAGCCCGCCAAGGCCGCCGCCCCGGAGGCCAAGGCCGTCTGAGTCCCCGGACGCACCGACCGCCCGGCAGCCGCGCACCACGCGGCCGCCGGGCGGTTCGCCGTTCCCGGCCCTTTCCGGCTGCTTCCGGCTGTTCCGGGCCGGGCCGGGTCGGGCCGTTCCGGGCCGTTTCCGGCCGGGTCAGTGCGGCCAGTGCTGCAGGGCGTGGGCGGCGATCCGGTGCAGGCGGGCGGCGGGGAGGCCCTCGGTGGCCTGGACGGCCAGGCCGTGGGTGAGGGCGGTCAGGTGGTCGGCGAGCAGGGCGGGGTCGGTGCCCGGGGGGAACTCCCCGGCCCGGGCGGCCCGTTCGAGGCGGGCGCACAGGGCCGCGCGGTGGGCCGCGCGGCGGGCGGCGCTCTCGGCGCGGACCGCCTCCGAGCCGGGGCCGGTGGCGAGGGCGCCGTGCACCAGGAGGCAGCCGGGGCCCTCCTCGCGGGTCACCACCGCGACGGTGCCGTGCAGCAGGCGCTCGGCGACGGCGCGGGCGGTGGGTTCGGCCAGGGACTCCCCGACGTGCCGGGCCGGGCCCTGGTGGTAGCGGTCCAGGCACTGGCGGAACAGCGCCTCCTTGTTGCCGTACGCCGCGTACAGGCTGGGTCGGTTGATGCCCATCGCGGCGGTGAGGTCGGAGAGCGCGGTGCCTTCGTAGCCGTGCCGCCAGAAGACCCGCACGGCGCGGTCGAGCGCCTCGTCGCGGTCGAACGCGCGCGGACGGCCCGTCATGTCGTCCTGCCTTCCGGGGGGTCGGGGAGTCGGCCGGTGATTCTGTACCGATCGATATGGTAGCGTCCCCGATGTGTACCGAGCGGTACACATCTCGGAGGGGAACCCGACATGACGCACCCGACCACCACCGCCGTCTTCGCACCCGACGCCCTGGCCGGCCGTACCGCCCTGGTCACCGGCGGCTCCCGCGGCATCGGCGCCGCCACCGCCCTCGCCCTGGCCGCCGCCGGGGCGGACGTCGCCCTCAGCCACAGCGGCTCCGCCCCGCGCGCCGCGGAGGTCGTGCGGCGGATCGAGGCGCTCGGGCGGCGGGCCGCCGCGTACCGGGCCGACCAGGGCGACGCCGACCAGGTCGCGGCCCTGGTCGCCGCCGTCGCGGCGGACTTCGGACGGCTCGACATCCTGGTCAACAACGCGGGCGTCATCGCCCCCGGCCCGATCACCGGCGAGGTGGACGCGCAGGCCCTGGCCCGCCAGCACGCGGTCAACGTGGGCGGGGTGGGCGCCGCGATCCGGGCCGCCGCCGGCCTGCTCCCCGACGGCGGACGCATCGTCACCATCGGCTCCAACCTCGCCGCCCGCCCCGGCCGCCCCGGCCTCGCCGACTACGCCGCCACCAAGGCCGCCGTCGTCGCCTACAGCCGCGCCGCCGCCCAGGAACTCGCCGACCGCGGCATCACCGTCAACGTGGTGCAGCCCGGCTCCACCCACACCGAGATGAACCCCGAGGACGGCCCGCACGCCGACTTCCAGCGCGCCGCCAACGCGCTCGGCCGCTACGGCCGCCCCGAGGAGGTCGCCGCCGCCGTGGTCTTCCTCGCCACACCCGCCGCCGCGTTCGTCACCGGCAGCGTGCTGGCCGTCGACGGCGGCTACTTCGTCTGAGCAGGGGGCGCGGGGCGCCACCCGCGAGGCCGTCGGTGGCGGCGTCGAGGTCCGCGGCCCGGCAGTCGTCCCCCGTGGGGCTCAGGCAGCGGGGTCGGCGGGCAGGCGCGGGGGGAGGTTCCAGAGGGGGAAGAGGCGGTCGACGTCCATGTGGTTGGTCATGGTGGCGATCCGGCCGTCGACGATCTCCAGGGTGGTGATGCCCCAGGGCGTCCAGCCGTTGCCGTCCTCGGCGGGGCGGTACTGGGCGAAGGCGGGGCTGCCGTTGGCGGCGACGGGCAGCAGGCGGGAGCCCGCGCAGCCGCAGCCCGCGCCCTGCCACCACTCGCCGAGTTCGACGACGCCCCGCACCCACATCTGGAACGGCGGCATGTTCAGCACCGCGTCCTCGTGCAGGAGGCGCTGGAGGCCCGCGATGTCGAAGGACTCGAAGGCCCGGACGTAGCGGGCGAGCAGCGCGCGCTGGGTCTCGTCCAGCGGGTCGAGGACGTCTCCGGCGGGGCCCTGGGCGGACATGGTGGCCCGGGCGCGCTGCAGGGCGCTGTTCACCGAGGCGACCGTGCTCTCCAGCAGTTCCGCCGTCTCGGCGGCGGACCAGGCCAGCACCTCGCGCAGGATCAGGACGGCGCGCTGCCGGGCCGGGAGCTTCTGCAGGGCGGAGACGAACGCCAGCCGGATCGACTCCCGGCCGACCGCGACCTCCGCCGGGTCCCCGGAGAGGACCCGCTCGTCCGGCACCGGGCCGACCCAGACGTTCTCCTGGAGCTGGGCCAGGTCCGGCGCGTTCGCCGGGCAGGGGGAGGTGAGGTCCATCGGGCGGGCCCGGCGCTGGGCGGCCGGGGCCATGTCCAGGCAGACGTTGGTGGCGATCCGGTACAGCCACGTCCGCAGGGCGGAGCGGCCCTGGAAGCCGTCGAACTTCGCCCAGGCGCGCAGCAGGGTCTCCTGCACCGCGTCCTCCGCCTCGAAGGCGGAGCCCAGCATCCGGTAGCAGTACGCCGTCAACTCCCGCCGGAACGGCTCCAGTCGATCGGTGACCCCGTCGTGATCCATGATCATTGGCACGGGGTCAGCCTAGTACGCAGGTCCGACACGGGCGGGGCGACGGATCCCGGACCGGGATCCGTCGCCCCGCGGTCAGGCGCTGCTCGCCGCGGCCGGCTCCGGCTGCGGGTCGGCGCTGTGCAGCGCCGGCCGCTTCTCGGCGGCCCTGGCGAGCGGGCCGACCAGCGCCCCGGCGAGCAGGAAGACGACGCCGAGCACCCCCCAGCCCGCGGTGCCGCTGCCGATCACCCCGACGGTGACGATGGTGGGGCCGAGCACGAACTGGGCGCTCGTCCCCAGGTTGAAGGTGGCCAGGTACTCGGCCCGGGAGTGGTCCGGAGCCAGGGCGTACGACAGCCCCCAGCCGCCCGCGGACTGGTAGAGCTCGCCCGCGGTCAGCAGGACCAGCCCGAGCAGCAGGACGGCGACGACCGCGGCGACCGGCAGGTCGGAGCCCGCGAGGGCGAACAGCGCGCAGGCGCCGACCAGGGCCGCCGCCGCCCGGTGCATCGCCCGGACGCCGCCCGCGACGTTCTCGGTGCCGGCCGAGGCCCGGACCTGGAAGAGGACGGCGAGCACGGTGTTGACCACCAGCAGCAGTCCGACCAGGGCCTTGGGCGCGTCGGTGTGCTCGCTGACCCACAGCGGCACGCCGATGCCGAGCAGGGCGATGTGCAGGACCAGCACGCCGTTGACCGCGGCGACGGCCAGGTAGCGCAGGTCGCGCAGGGCGACCAGGCGCAGCGGCGACTTCTTGGCCTTCTGCCCGGCCTGCTGCCCGGCCGGGGCGGCCGGGTTGCGCAGCCGGAGCCGGCTCAGCAGCAGGGCGGCGGCGACGAACGACGCCGCGTTGCCCAGCACGATCGCGCTGAACGCCTCGCGGGTGCCCACCGCGATGGCGATGCTGGCGAGCAGGCCGCCGAGGGTGAAGCCCACGTTGAACACGACGCGCATGCGCGCCATCATCGCGACGCGCCCGTCCGCGCCCGCCAACTGCTCGGCGAGGGCCTGGTAGATCGGGAACACCGCCTGCTCGCCGACGCCCAGGAAGGCCGCGATGAGCAGGAAGCTGAGGAAGTCGTCGGCGAACACGTAGGCGATGAAGCCGCAGGCCCGGTAGAGGTTGAGCAGCAGCAGGAGCTTGCGCGGCGTCCAGCGGTCCGCCAGCCAGCCGATCACCGGCTGGGCGGCGAGCCCGAGCACACCGGCGACCGAGAGGCCGATGCCCACCTGGGACGCCGTCAGCCCCACCACCTTGGTGAAGAACAGGGCCGAGCCCGCCAGGTACATGCCCGTGCCGATGGCGTCGATCAGCCCGATCGCGAGGAAGGCGACGCCCCCGCCGGTGACGGCCGGGCCCAGCAGCTTCTCCCGCAGGCGGGCCGTACGACCACCGGCCTGCGCCTGCCCGCCGTCCTCCGGCTGCGCGCCGTCCTCCGGCTGCCCGGCGCTCACGGCGCGACCTCGGCGTCCACCGCGATGCGGACGGCGGCGGCCGCGTCCTCGGCGGCGGCGCGGGCCTGGGCCGGGCCCGCGGCGAGCACCATGACCTCGCCGATCCGGTCCCACGAGGAGCGCAGTTCCGCGACCCGGTCGCCGGGGGCCACCGTGACGGCGGCGCGCAGCACGCCGGTCCGCTGCTGCACCTCCTCGACGCCCGTCACCTCCCGCACCGTGCCCGCGGGCGCGGTCAGGAAGCGGATCGCGGCGCCCATCGGTGCGCCGCCGGGCAGCTTCGGGCTGCCGCCGGCCAGCAGCTCGACGAGGGTGCGGATGACGTTGCCGCCGTACGCCGCGTCGAGCAGGAAGGTGATCGAGTCGCCGGGCACCCGGCCCGCGCACTCGATGAGGACCGGGCCCTGCTCGTCGAGCATCCACTCGGCGTGCAGGATGCCGGTGTCGTACCCGATGGCCCGGACGAAGCGCGCCATGGCCTCCTCGAAGCCCCGCCGCACGTCGTCCGGGAGGTCGGCCGGGACGACGTGGCCCAGCTCGACCGGGTAGCGGCCGCCCGCGGTGAGCTTGTCCGTGACGTTCAGGAACAGGACCTCCCCGCCGCGGACCAGGGCCTCGACGCTGTACTCGTGGCCGTACAGGCGGCGCTCGGCCATGTAGCGCCAGGCGAGCTCCCGGTCGGGCAGCATCAGGTCGTCCTGGGCGGCCACCGTCAGCTCCCAGGCCGCGGCGATGTCGTCGCCCGGCTCCAGCAGCTGGACGCCCAGCGAGGCGTGCCGGTTCGCGGGCTTGAGGACGACGGGGCCGCCGGCGGCGAACGCCTCGGCGTCCGCGGGCCCGTAGACCTCGGTCCACTCGGGGTTGCGCAGCCCCCCGGCCTGCGCGGCCGCCCGGAGCCGCAGCTTGTCGGTGAGGGCGGCGGCGGCCCCGGCGCCGGCACCGGGCCGCCCGAACCGCTCGGCCAGGACGGCCGCGCCGTGGACGCCGTACTCCAGGCCGGCGATGACGAGCGCGACGGGCCCTCCCGCCAGGTGCTCCTCGACGGCCGCCACCAGGGCGAGGTCCTGGTGGTAGGGGGCGGCGACGACGGAGCCGACGCAGCGCAGGTCGGCCGCGGCGTCGTGCACCGCCCGCTTGCGGATGATGTCGGGGTCCTCGACCACCACCACGCTGTTCTCCGGCAGGAACTGCTCCATCTGGTTCAGCAGCAGTTTGCCGAAGCCGACCATGACCACCCGGCCGGCGGGGAGTTCCATCTGCATTGGCTCTTTTCTTTCGTCGGAGGGCGCGGCGGTCCCGGAGCGACGGCTCCGGGACCACCGGGATCGGACGGGATCGGGCGGGCGGGGATCAGGCCGGGCGCAGGGCGATGTCGAACCGGTCGATCCCGGCGATGAAGTTCGACGGCCTGCGGACCAGACCGGACCGGGCCTCCACCGACTCCACCCGCGTGAGCAGTTCGGTGAAGAGCGAGCGCATCTCCAGCCGGGCCAGGACGGCGCCCAGGCAGAAGTGCGGTCCGATGGTGAAGGACAGGTGGTCGTTGGGCGTGCGGCCGGGTCGGAACTCGTCGGGCGCCTCGAAGACCAGCGGGTCGCGGTTGGCCGCCGAGAGCCAGACGCAGACCGTGTCGCCCTCCTTCAGCTCCGTCCCGCCGAGCACGGCCGGGCGGGTCACCGTGCGGATGAGGTGCATGGCCGGGGTGTCGAAGCGGAGCATCTCCTCGATCATCGCGGGGATCCGCCCGTGGTCCTCGCGCAGCCACTGCCAGGCGCCCGGCGCAGTGGCGAGCCGGAACAGGCCCGCCGCCACGGCGTTCTTCGTGGTCTCGTAGCCGCCGATGGCCAGGTTGAGGCAGTTGAGCAGCACCTCGTCCGTGCTCAGGCGCTCGCCGTCCAGCTCGATGTCCATCAGGCGGCGGACCATGCCGTTCGGGTCCAGCCGGTGCGGTTCGCCCTCGATGATCTCCACGAAGTACATCAGGAGGTCGTTGTTGGCGGCTTCGCTGCAGCGGCGGCGCTCGGCCAGGGTCGGGGCCGCCGCGCCCGCCGCCTCGGTGCCGGTGATGGCGCTGCTGGCCATCGCGGCGACGCCCTCGCGGTCCTCCTCGGGGATGCCGAGGATGGAGCCGATGGCCAGCCGCGGCATCGGGGCGGTCAGCGTGCTCACCGCGTCGACCTCGCCCTGCCGCACGGCGGCCTCGGCCAGCCGCCGGGCGTGCTGCTCGATGACCGGGGTGAGCGAGTGGACGAACTGCGGGGTGAGCGCCCCGGTGACCAGCTTGCGCAGCCGGGCGTGCCGCGGCTTGTCGGTCAGCTCGATCATCAGGCCCGCCGCGGGGTCGCGGACGCCGAGCGTGCTGTCCAGCGTCATGCCCCACTCGGAGCTGTACGTGGCGACGTCGCGCAGGACGGTCCGGGTGTGGTCGTGCCGGGTCACCGAGTAGAAGCCGGGGGCGTCCGGCCGGTCCTGCCAGGGCAGTTCCGGCAGGTCCCGCATGGCGGCCCAGGCCCGGTAGGGCGGCTCCGGGACGAACTGCGCGGGGGAGGCGAGGTCCGGGAAGCCGGTGTGCTGCGCGTCGGCGGTGGTCATCGCTCCGCTCCGTTCGAGGCGGCGGACGGGGACTGCCCGGCGGTGCCGGCGAGCGTCTCCAGGACGATCTCGACGACCTTGGCCGGTCGGGTGCGGGTGAAGTAGTGGCCGCCGCCGGGCACCTCCAGCATCCGCGGGACGCCGGTGAAGGGCTCCCACTCCCGGTAGCTGTCCGCGAAGCCCTTGGTGACCGGGTCGTCGGCCGCGTACACGGCCGTGGTCGGCACCGCCAGCGGCGCGCCGGGGGCCTCCCCGTAGGCGGTCAGGTAGTACGCGTTGGCACTGGTCGAGTCGTGCCGGAAGGTGCGCACCAGCAGGTCCGCGTAGGAGGCGCCGAGCTCGTCGAACCCGGTGAAGCCGGTCTCGACGGTCAGCCAGTGCTTGATCTCCTCGTACGTCATCGAGGAGACGTAGTCGATGGACTCCCGCAGGGCCGCGGCGTCGTACAGCAGCTTGGCGCCGATGAACAGGTGCGCCACGTCGACGCCGCGGGCCCGCAGCAGCCGGGCCACCTCGATGGCCAGCGCGGAGCCCACGCAGTGGCCCCACAGGACGATCCGGCCGCGCTCCTGGGCCAGCAGCTCCTCGACCACCAGGGCCGCGATGTCGGTGACCGGCCGCAGCTCGTCGGCCCCGGACTTGGGGTCGTGGCCGGGCAGTTCGACGCCCAGCACGGCGAAGGAGGCGTCCTTGCGCCGCATCGCGTCGGCGACCGGGCGGAAGTGCACCGCGTGGCCGGCGCCGTAGGGGAAGCAGACCAGGGTCGCCGAGGGCCGGTCGTCGGCGGGCGTGAGCCGCACCAGGACGCCGGAGCCCTCGTCCTGGGTGAGCTTCTCGGCCAGGTCGGCCTGCTCGCCCAGCCGGGAGTTGCGCATCACGTCCTTGATCGTCAGCAGGCCGTTGAGCATCATCACCGCGCGCATCGCCGCCAGCGAGTTGCCGCCGAGCTCGAAGAAGTCGTCGGTGAGCCTGATCGTGGTGGGGTCGATGCCGAGCACCTCGCCCCAGACCGCCGCCACCCGCAGGGCGGCCGAGGACAGCTCGCCGTCGGCCTCCCCGTCGGCCCCGGCCTCCGCCTCCGCGGGCGCCGCCGGCTCGGCCGCGTCCTCGACGGCCTGCTCCAGCACGCCGCCGGGCAGCCAGCGCCCCCGGCCGACGACGGAACGGGTGCCGTCCGCGCCGACCAGGACGACGTCGCCGGTGGCGCCGATCGCCGCGGGCAGGCCCGCCGGGTCGAGGACCAGGACGGACGCGGGGGCCCCGCTGCCGGGCACGCCGGGCAGCGCGCGTGAGCCGAACTCCGCCAGCGCGGCGAGCTCCTCGTCGCCCAGCAGCGGCCCGGACACGTGCGACTGCGCGGGGTCGGCGGTCATCCGGTCGAGCGCGGCGAGGAAGTAGCCGCCGATGCGCACGATGTGGTCGTTGTCGAACGCGTCGGTGTGGTAGTGCAGGCTCAGCTGCACCTCGTCGGTGTAGAAGTGCCGGGAGAACTCCGAACGGAACGGGAACTCCGTGATGGCCACGGCGCGGACGTCCAGCAGCGAGAACTCGGGCAGCTCGCGCAGCTTCTTCAGCGAGTAGAAGTGCGTGAAGTTGAAGACGGTCTCGAACAGCGGCACCTGGGTCTGCAGGTCCTGCTTCATCTTCGCCATCGGGTAGCGGCGGTGCGGCAGGAAGGAGGTCTCGGTGTCGTAGACCTGCCGGACGAGCTCCTCCCAGCTGCCGTCGGCGAGCTCCACCCGCATCGGCACCGAGTTGAGGAACAGGCCGCACGCCTTCTCGGCGTCCGCGGCCTCGGGGCGGCCGCTGTGCTCGTAGCCGGTCATGACGTCGCGCTCGCCGGTCACCACGGCGTGCACCTTCATGTGGGCGGCCAGCAGGACGGTCTTCACCGGCACGCCGAGGCGCCCGGCCAGCGCGACGATCCGGTCGGAGAGCCCGCGCGGCAGCGGCACGTCCTGCAGGACGACGTCGAAGGCCGCCTCCTCGTCCCGCGGCCGCAGCCGCGGGATCACCGTCTGCGGGCGGTCCGCCAGCCGGTCGAGCCAGTACCGGCGGTCCTCCGCCGAGTTGATCGACTGCTGCTCCAGGCCGATGAAGTTGCGCAGGTGGTTGGGGACCGGCTCGCCGGTGTAGACGCCGTCGGTGCACAGGGCGTGGTAGATCTCGAACAGCTTGGTGTGCACCAGGTTGATGCTCCAGCCGTCCAGCGCCGAGTTGTGCTGGCTGATGCTGTAGCGGTACAGGTCGTCGCGCAGGACGTGGACGTGCAGCCGGATCAGGCCCGGGTACTCCCAGTCGAAGGCGTGGGCCTTCTCCTCGCGCTCCCACTGCTCGTACCAGGCGTCCTGGGCCGCGTCGTCCAGGTGGCGGATGTCGGCGATGAACACCGGCGGCGGGTCCACCGACTTGTGGACGAGCTGCAGGTAGTCGCGGAAGCCGCTGAGCCGGTAGCTGGTGCGGAAGATCGGGTTGTGGTCGACCAGGATCCGCACCGCCTCGGTGAAGGCCGCCGCGTCGAAGGAACTGCTGATCAGGTAGCCGATGATGTCGTGGTACTGGGAGCTGCCCCGGGTCATCTCGCTCTGGAAGATGGTGCCCGCGGACAGCATCGACATCGGGTAGGCGTCCTCGACGTCCTCCGGCAGGCGGCCGCGCTCCTCCTCGCTGATCAGCTCGAACGGGGCGAACTCGTGCCGCAGCTCCTCCCGGGTGCCGCCCGCGTCCAGCACGGCCGCCAGGGCGGCGACGGTGGGGTTCGCGAAGAGCTGCTGGAAGGTGAAGGCCAGGCCGAGCTTGCGCGCCTTGGCCAGCACGGTGACGAAATGGATCGAGGTGCCGCCGAGCGTGAAGAAGCTGTCGTGCACGCCGATCCGGTCGAGGCCGAGCACCTCGGCGATCAGGGCCGCCAGCGCCCGCTCGCTGTCGGTGCGGGGCTCCACGTGGCCGACGGCCTCCGTGACGGGCTCCGGCAGGGCGCCCCGGTCGAGCTTGCCGTTCGGCGAGAGCGGGAAGGCGTCCAGCACGACCACGCGGGTCGGGACCATGTACTCGGGCAGCGCCCCGGCGAGGTGCTCGCGCAGCTGCTGCTCCGCGGGCCGCTCACCGGCGCCCCCGGCCGCCACGGCGTAGCCGACCAGGCGCTGGTGCCCGTCCGCGCCGGTGCGCACCACGACCGCGGCGTCGCCCACGCCCGGGTGGTCGAGCAGGCGGCGCTCGACCTCCCCGAGCTCGATGCGGTAGCCGCGGAGCTTGACCTGGGAGTCGTTGCGGCCCAGGTACTCCAGCGAGCCGTCCGGGAGCCGCCGGACGAGGTCGCCGGTGCGGTAGGCGCGGGACTCGCCCGGGAAGGGGTCCGCCACGAACCGCTCGGCGGTCAGCTCCGCCCGGTGCAGGTAGCCGCGGGCCAGGCCGTCACCGGCGATGTACAGCTCGCCCGGCAGGCCCACCGGCCGCTCCCGGCGCCGCTCGTCGAGCACGTACAGCCGGGTGTTGTCGATCGGCAGCCCGATCGGGACCACGGTGTCGTCGGCGCCCGTGCGGTGGTGGCTGACGTCCACGGTCGCCTCGGTGGGACCGTAGAGGTTCACCAGCTCGGCGTGGCCCAGGAGTTCGGCGAAGCGGCGCACGTGGTGCGCGCCCAGCGCCTCGCCGCTGGCGAAGACCCGGCGCAGCGAGGCCAGGCGCCCCTGCGAGCCGGTGGCCGCCACGTAGTCGAGGAACGCGCCGAGCATCGTCGGCACGAAGTGCAGGGTGGTGACCCCGTGCCGCTCCACGGCGGCCACGATGGCCTCCGGCTCGCGCTCGCCGCCCGGCGCCAGCAGGGCGACGCGCGCGCCCTCGATGTGCCACCAGAACAGCTCCCACACCGAGACGTCGAAGGAGACCGGCGTCTTCTGCAGGACCGTGTCGGTGCCGCCGATGGCGTACGCCCGCTGCATCCAGTGCAGCCGGTTGACGACGCTGCGGTGCTCCACCACCACGCCCTTGGGGGCGCCCGTGGACCCGGAGGTGTAGATGACGTACGCGGCGTCGGTCGCCGACCCCGCCTCCAGCGGCTCCCCGGCGTCCCCGGCGTCCGCGGACAGCTCCAGCACGGTCACGGACGGCGGCACCAGGGCGGCCCGGTCGGCCTGCGCCAGGACGACCGCCGCCTTGCTGTCCTCCAGCATGTACGTCATGCGGGCGGGCGGCAGCGAGACGTCCAGCGGCAGGTAGGCGCCCCCGGCCTTCAGGACGGCGACGATCGCGACCAGCATCTCCACCGACCGCTCGGCCAGGACGCCGACCACGGCCTCGCGGCCGACGCCCCGCTCCCGCAGGGTGCGGGCCAGCCGGGTGGTGGCCCGGTCGAGCTCCGCGAAGGTGAGGGAGACGTCGCCGGAGACGACGGCCACCGCGTCGGGGGCGGCCGCCACCGTGCGGGCGAACAGCTCCGGCAGGGTCACGTCGTCGGGGAACGGCGCGGCGGTGTCGTTGGCCGCGGCGACCACGGCCTCGTCCGCCGCGGTGCGCAGGTCCAGCTCGGCGAGCGGGGCGTCCGGGGCCGCCAGGGCCGCGGTGAGCAACTGTGCGTAGTGGGCGGCGAGCCGGGCGGCGCTCTGCGCCGAGAAGCGCTCCGGCTCCGTCCGCACGTCCAGGGTGAAACCGGCCCCGGCGCGCCGGACGTGGAACAGCACGTCGGCGGCGACCGCCTCGACGGCCTCCGCGGCGTGCAGGCCCTCCAGCGCCACGACCACCTCGACCTCGGCACCGGCCAGCTCGACCGGGTAGTCCTGGTGGGCGAGCACGTCCAGGGTGGCCCGGCCCAGGCGGCCCAGCAGGGACTTCAGGGTGTCGTCGGCGAGCAGTTCGAGCCGGGTCGGCAGGATCCGGGCCAGCGGCTGGGGCAGGGTCGGCGGCTGCCCGACGACCAGGTCGCGCTCCCCGGTGTACGCGTTCAGCAGCGCGAGCGCGCCCGCGCCGAGCAGCGTGTGCAGGGCGGTCGCGTCGCCGCGGCTGACGGCGGTCAGCCGCTCGGCCAGCGCGGGGTCGAGGTCGAGCACCGCCGCGGAGGCGGTGCGCCCGGTGCGGGCGGCCGCGGGGCGGTCGGCCGGGAACCCGGTGCCGCGGGACCCGTCGAGGGAGCGGGCCCAGAACGCGGCCGAGGCGGGCCGCTGCGAGGCGGCGATCTTCCGCTGCCCGACGGTCAGGTGAGAACTCATGGAAGGAGGTGCTCCTCGGCGTGTGGATCAGAAGTCGAAGGCGATGCCGGGAAGTTCCGGCGCGGCCGCGGGGCCGGCGTCACCGGCCGGTCGTCCCAGCGCGGCGACCGTCGTGTCCGGGTGCGCGAGCGCCCGGTCGAGGACGCCGAGGAAGGTGTCGCGGAACGCGGCGACCGTGGCCCGGTCGAAGAGCTCCGTCGCGTACTCCCACTCGATGTGCAGGTCGTCCTGCTCCTCGAAGACCTGCATGTTCAGGTCGGCCATGCCCTGCCCGGTGTGACGGGGCCGCAGCAGGACCCGCTCCCCGAGGAGGTCGACGGCCTGCAGCGCGCCCGCCTGCAGGGCGAGCAGGGTGTCGAACAGCGGGTTGCGGCCGGGCACCGGCTCCCCGGCCTCGCGGACCAGCTCGGCGTACGGGAAGTCCTGGTGCGCGAACGCCTCCCGGGCGGTGGCGGCCGCCTCCGCGACGAGCGCGCCGAACGGCTTGTCCCCCGCGGGCCGCAGCCGCAGCGGCACCGTGTTGACGAACATCCCCACCGCCGAGTCGAGGCCCGGCGCGGTGCGGCCGGACGCCGGGATGCCGACGGTGACGTCCTCCTGCCCCGTGACGAGGCCCAGGAAGACCGCGTACGCGGCCGCCAGCGGCGCGAAGGGCGTCACGGAGCGCTGCACCGCGAAGGCCCGCAGCGCGGCGGTCCGGTCGGTGCCCAGCCCGAACGGCAGCAGGTCGCCGCCGTGGTCGCGCAGCGCCGGACGGGGCCGGTCGGTGGGCAGCTCGGCCGCGGCCGGGCGGTCGCGCAGCGCGGCCGTCCAGTACGCCCGCTGCTGCTCCGCGGCCGCCTTGCCCGCCCCCGCGGCCGCCCAGTGGGCGTAGTCCCGGTAGCGGGGCGCCACCGGCGGCAGCTCCAGGCCCCGGTACAGCGCGTCGAGGTCGCCGAAGAGCTGCCGGAGGGAGAGCCCGTCGACCACCAGGTGGTGCAGGTCGACGAAGAGCACGCACCGGTCGCCGGAGCGGTGCAGGGACGCCCGGGCCAGCGGCGCGGCCGCCAGGTCGAAGGGCCGCACGAGCTCCGCGAGCCGCGGCTCCCCGTCGACGGGGCGCAGCTCCGAATCGACGGCGGCGTGCACGACCTGCACCGGCTCGTCCTTCAGCAGGAACGAGGTGCGCAGCACCTCGTGGCGGGCGACCAGGGCCCGCCAGGCGTCCGCCAGCCGCGCCGCGTCCGCGTCGCCCGGCAGCTCCAGCAGCAGCGGCACGTTGTACTGCACCGAGTTCTCGTCCCGGCGCTGCGCCACGAACAGCGGGTACTGCTGGGGCGCGAGCGGGTAGTGGTCGGCGGGCGGCGCGGCGGGCAGCGCCGCGGGCCCCGCGGGCTCGGGCACCCGCTCGCCGAGCAGGACGGCGAGGTCCTCGACGGTCGGGTTGCGGAAGACGTCCGCGACGGTCACCGGGACGCCGAACTCCGCCCCGATGGCGGTCGCGAGACCGGCCGCCACCAGGGAGTCGACGCCGTGGTCGAACGCCGAGTCGAGCACGCCGACGGTCGCGCCGGGCAGCGCGGCCTCCCAGATCGCCACTAGCCGCTCCTCGACGGCGTCCCGCGGCGGCACGTGCTCCACCGGCAGGTCGTACAGGTCGGCCGGGTCGGGCAGCGCCGACCGGTCGACCTTGCCGTGGGCGGTCAGCGGGAGGGCGTCGAGCACGACGAGGTACCCGGGGACGAGGTGGCGGGGGAGTCGCTCCGCCAGGTACTCGCGCACCTCGCGGACGTCGAGCGGCTCGGCCTCGGTGAAGTAGGCGGCCAGGTAGCGGTCCGTGGCGTCCCCGCCCTCGCGCGTGCGCGGCACGACGACGGCCTCCGCGACGCAGGGGTGGCCGCGCAGCGCGGACTCGACCTCGCCCGGCTCGATCCGGTAGCCCCGGATCTTCACCTGGCCGTCGGCGCGGCCGAGGAACTCGACCACCCCGTCCGGCCGCTGCCGCGCCAGGTCGCCCGTGCGGTACATCCGGCCGCCGGGCAGGAACGGGTCGGGCAGGAAGACCTGCGCGGTGAGCTCGGGCCGGCCCAGGTAGCCGAGCGCCACGCCGTCGCCGCCGACGTACAGCTCGCCCTCGGTGCCCGGGGGGACCGGCGCGCCCGCCGGGTCGAGGACGTAGGCGGTGGAGTGGGCGATGGGCCGTCCGATGGGCAGCGGCCCCCCGGTCTCCTCCGGGGCGATCCGGTGGGTGGTGGAGAAGGTGGTGTTCTCGGTGGGGCCGTAGCCGTTGACGACCCGCACCCCGGGGCAGGCGGCCAGCACGGCCGCCACGTGCTCGCCGGCCACCACGTCGCCGCCGACCACCAGGTCGCTCAGCGGGGCGAACGCGGCGGGGTCCTGCCGGGCGAGCCGGTTGAACAGCGGCGAGGTGAGCCACAGCGTGGTGACCCCGTGCTCGCGCAGCGCGGCCCCGAGCCGGCCCGCGTCCAGGACGGCGTCCTCCTCGGGCAGCACGAGCGCGCCGCCGTTCAGGAGGGGCCCCCACAGCTCGAAGGTGCTCGCGTCGAAGGACACCGCACCGGTCTGCAGGACCCGCATCCGGTCGGAGAACGCCACGAAGTCCGTCCCGCGGACCAGCCGGACCACGTTGCGGTGGCACACCATGACGCCCTTGGGCCTGCCGGTGCTGCCCGAGGTGTACATCACGTAGGCGAGGTCCTCGGGCCCGACCGGCTCCCCGTCCTCGCCGCTCCCGGCGGCCGGGCCGCCCAGGATCGCCATCTGTGTCCCGCGGCCGCCGGGCAGCTCGCCCTCGCGGTCGCCCAGCAGCAGGCGCACCCCGCCGTCGTCGAGCAGGTACTCGACCCGGCGCTCCGGCTCGGCGGGGCTGACCGGCAGGTACGCGGCCCCGGCCCGCAGCACGGCCAGGTTGGCGACCACCCATTCGGGGCTGCGCTCGGCCCGGACGGCCACCAGCTCCCCGGGGCGCACCCCGTGGGCGCGGATCCGGGCGGCGAGGGCGGCCGAGCGCTCCGCGAGCTCGCGGTAGGTCAGCGTGCCGTGCGCGCCCACCACCGCGGGGGCGTCGGGCGTGGCCCCGGCCTGCTGGAGGAACAGCCCGTGGATCGTCGCTTCGCGCGGGTAGCCCTGCGTGGCTTGCATCGTTCGTTCCATCTCTCCGTGCTCCTGCCTCAGGCGCCCGCGCTCGCGCCCGCACCGGCGGACGGCGCGAGGACGGGGCGGAAGGTGGCGGTGATCGACTCGGCGACCTTCCGCAGGTCGTCGTGGTCCGGGGCGGAGCCGAAGACCACGCCCAGGTGGCTCTGGGTGCCCTCGCGCCAGTCCACGAACCGCCCCGGCTCCGCGTGCGTCTCGACGTTGCGCACGCCGGGCAGCCCGGCGAGCTCCGCCACCCCGTCGACCGAGGTGAGGGTGCCCGCCACGGCCGGCGGTGTGAGGAAGTACTGGTAGGTGACGCCCCGGTGGCGGGGCGCCGGGATGCGGGGCTCCCCGCCGAGGGCGACCTCCAGCGCGGTCCGCACCAGGTTGATCCCGGTGGCCCGGCGGAGGATCTCCGGGACGTACCCGCCCAGCCGGCCGTTCACCTCGATGATCCGGGGGCCGTCCGCGGTCAGCTTGACCTCGGTGTGGGTGATGCCGTGCCGGATCCCCAGGGCCCGCACCGCGGCGGCCTCCAGGGCCAGCACCTCGGCGGCGGCCTCCTCGCCGAGGGTGGCGGGCAGCAGCATCCCGGTCTCGCGGAAGGGCTCGGCGAGGGCGAACTTCCCGGTGACGCAGACCTGCCGGGAGGCGGTGCCGGTGTGGACGGACTCCACGGAGACGTAGTCCCCCCAGAACTCGCCGGCCACCGACGGGTCGCCCTCCAGCATCTGCTCGGCGACGAACTCGACGCCCGCCGGGCGGGCGGCCGCCACGGCGAGGAACTCCTCCGCCGAGTCCACCCGGCTGGTGTGCAGGCTGCCCGCACCCGTCCGCGGCTTGATCACGGCGGGCACGCCGACGAGGTCGAGCGCCCGCGCCGGGTCGTCGCCGACCACCGCGCAGCGGGTGGCCTGGACCCCGGCCTCGGCCAGGATCCTGCGCTGCACCAGCTTGTCGACCAGCGCCGGGATCAGCTCGGGGGAGTGGTAGGGCAGGCCGAGCGCCTGCGCCAGCCGGGCCGTCCCGGCGAGCTGGTACTCGCTGTAGGTGACGATGCCGTCGACCGCGGCCTCCCGCAGCAGCCGGACCCGCTCCTGCTCGTCCCGCCCGGTGACGTCGAGCACCTCGCCGAGGGCGAGCATGGACTGCCGGTGGGCGGCGGCGCCGGGCCGGTCGAAGTCCGCGACGAAGAGCACCTCGCAGAGCCGGTGGGCGGCGGCCAGGACGTCGTTCGGGGTGGCGGAGCCGAGGTCGTAGACGACCGCGACCCGGGGCACCTTCCGTGCGTGGGCGGTCACGGGCGCTCCGCCCCCGCCCCGGCCGCCTGCCGCGCCGCGAGGTGCTCGGCGAGGCGCGCCGCCGTCGGCTGCAGGTACAGGTCGCGCAGCGGCACGGACTGCAGGCCCGCCCGGCGCAGGGCGGCGGAGAGCCGCACCGCGAGCAGCGAGTTGCCGCCGAGGTCGAAGAAGTCGTCGTCGGGCCCGACCTCCGGCCCGAGGGTGGCCCGCCAGGCCCGCAGGACCACGTCGGCGAGGCTCTCCTCGGCGGGGGCCTGCGCCTGGGCGGGAGCCGCGGCCTCGGCCGCGGGGGCGGCTGCGGGGGCGGCCTCCGCCGCGGGGGGCTGGTCGGGCTTCGGCAGCCTGGCCGCGTCCACCTTGCCGTTGACGGTGAGCGGGATCTCGGACACCGCGGTGACGGTGCCCGGCACCATGTGCTCGGGGAGGACCTCGCGCAGTCGGCGCCTGACCTCGGCCACCGAGCCGGAGGGCCGCAGCACCACGTAGGCGTCCAGGCGGACCCCGGCCGCGTCGCCGTCGCCCTGGTTCAGCACGACGGCGCCCGCCGAGACGGTGGGGTCGTCGAGCAGGACGGACCGGACCTCGCCGAGCTCGATGCGGAAGCCCCGCACCTTGACCTGGTCGTCGATCCGGCCCAGGTGGTCCAGTTGCCCGCCGGGGCGGAGCCGGCCCAGGTCGCCGCTGCGGTAGGCGCGTTCGCCGGTCAGCGGGTCGTCGACGAAGCGCTCGGCGGTGAGCTCCGGGCGGTTCAGGTAGCGGTCGGCCACGCCCGCGCCGCCCACGTAGATCTCGCCGGGGACGCCCAGGGGCTGGACGCGGCCCCGGGCGTCGCGCACGGACAGCGACCAGCCGGGCAGCGCCGTCCCCACCGAGCGGGAGCCGGCGGCCACCTCGACGGGCGTGACCGTCGCGGTGGTGACGTGCACGGTGGTCTCGGTGATGCCGAACATGTTCACCAGCCGGCACCGGTCGTGCGGCTCGCGCCGGAACCACAGCTCCAGGGAGCGCACGTCCAGCGGCTCGCCGCCGAAGACCACCAGCCGCAGGGCGAGCGGGCGCTCCTGGCCCAGGTGGACGTCGCGCAGCGACGCGAAGGCGGAGGGGGTCTGGCTCAGCACGGTGACCCGGCGCCGGACGAGCAGCGCGTGGAACTCCTCGGGCGAGCGCGAGACCCAGTACGGGACCACGACGAGGTGGCCGCCGGTGAGCAGGCAGCCCCAGATCTCCCAGACGGAGAAGTCGAAGGAGCTGGAGTGGAACAGCGTCCAGACGTCGTCCGGGCCCAGCCGCATGTCCTCGGCGGTGGCCGCCAGCAGCGCGCCGACGTTGCGGTGCGGGACGACCACGCCCTTGGGCCTGCCGGTGGAGCCGGAGGTGTAGATGACGTAGGCGGGCGCGTCGGGGTCGTCGGCGGGCTCGGGGGCCGCGGCCGCGGACCCGGCCAGCGCGTCCGGGTGCACCACGGTGACGCCGTCGAGGGCGGGGAACCCGTCGAGGGCGGTGACCACCAGGCGCAGCCCCGCGTCCTCGGTGGTGTACCGCAGCCGCTCGACGGGGTAGCGCGGGTCCATCGGGACGTAGGCGGCGCCGGTCTTGAGCACCGCCAGCAGGGTGGTGACCAGGTCGGCGTCGCGCTCCAGGCAGACGCCCACGAAGGTGCCCGGCCCGGCCCCGCGCTCCGCCAGGGCGGCGGACATCCGGGTCGCCGCCTCGTCGAGCTGCGCGTACGTCAGCTCGCGCGCGGCGTCGGACAGCGCGGTGGCGCCGGGCCGCTCGGCGGCGAGCCGGGCGAAGGCGGCGTGGACGGTGGTGGCGGGCCGGGCGGGGGCGGGCTGCGGCCGCCCGAGGGCCAGGAGGGCCGCGCGCTCCTCGTCCGCGAGCAGCTCGACGTCCGCGCCGACCGGGGCCCGGTCGCCGAAGGAGTCGGCGGGCTTGGCGCCGAGCAGGGCCGTCAGGCGGCCCACGTGCCGGGCCAGCTGCTCGGCGACCTCGGGGTGCAGCGCGGCCCCGTCGTAGTCGAGGCGGCCGACGAAGGCGCCGTCCGGCCGCGGACCCCAGGTGAAGGTCACCGGGAACGGCAGCTCCAGGAAGGGCCGGTACGCCTCGTCCTGCCCGGACAGCGCCACGACGCCCACGGCGGGCACGGGCCGGTCGGCGCCGACGGGCGCGGCGGCGGCGAGGGCGGCCTCGGCCTGCCGGACCAGGTCGGTGACGGGGGTGCCGTCGTCGACCGGCAGGTGCACCGCGGCGAACCGGTCGCGGTCCGCGCGGTCGACGGTGAGCAGGCCGACGGCCCGCTCCCGGTCGGCGTAGCGGGACAGCAGCAGGGCGGTGGCGGCGAGCAGGACGGGCGCGGGCTCCGAGGCGATCTCGACGGGGCCGATCCGCACCGTGCCGGTGGTGCCGGCGCGCCGGGCGTCGCCCAGGCCCCAGGCGGGCGGCGCGGCCTCCGCCGCGGTGTGCCGCGGCAGGTCGCCGGGGACGGCCAGCCGCTCCGCGCCGTCCGCGGCACCGGCCAGGACCCGGGCGACGAGGTCGAGCCCCGCGCTGTCCACGGCCCGGCGGTGGGCCACCAGGACCAGGTCGGCCGCGCCGTCGGCGTAGCGCAGCAGGACGGCGCGCAGGCGGCCGCCGTGGCCGGTCGCCCGGGCGGCCTCCCGGGCGCGCAGCGCCTCGGCGGCGGGGTCGGCGGCGGCCGCGGCCACGTCCTCGACCCACAGGCGGAGGTCCGCGGGGAGCGCGCCGGAGCGCTGGGCGGCGGTCAGCCGCTCGGCGATCCGCTCCGCGGCGAGCCCTTCGGGCATCCGGCGGACGAGGCCGTGGCAGGCGCGGGCGGGCCGCGCGTCGAAGGCCGTCCCCGTGAAGAGGTCGGCAGCGCTGCCGGGTCCGGCCGGCGGGGGCGGGCTGATCCGGGGGGACATGCTGGTCTCCTGGCTGGTGCGGGCGGTGGGCGCGGTCGGGCGGTCGGGTGCGCTCATCGCGTGCTGAACCCGCCGTCGACGGTGACGACGCTCCCGGTCACCTGGCGGGCGTCGTCGCTGGCGAGCCACAGCGCGGCCGACGAGACGTCCTCGGGGTTGACCAGCGCGTTCATCGGCTGGGACTCCAGGAAGGCGGTCTCCTGGTCCTCCGGCGCGACGCCGAGCGAGCGGGCGACCTCCGAGAGCATCCGGCCCTCGAGGGTCGGCTCCTCGCGGACCTGCCCGGGGCACAGGGCGTTGACCCGGATCTGCAGGGCCGCGTAGTCGAGCGCCGCCGCCCTGGTCAGCCCGATCAGGCCGTGCTTCGCGGCGACGTAGCCGGCGAAGTAGCGGTAGCCCACCAGGCCCGCCGTGGAGGAGATGTTCACGATGCTGCCGGAGCGCTGCTTCGCCATGGACGGCACCACGGCCTTGATCGTCCGCCAGGCGCCCGAGAGGTCGACGTCCAGCATGACGCCCCACTCGTCCTCGGTGATCTCGTGGACGGCCTTGCCCGAAGGGGCCGCGATCCCGGCGTTGTTGACCAGGACGTCGATCCGGCCGAACCGGTCGAGGGCGTCGGCCACGACGTCGTCGACCTCCTTCTGCTGCCGCACGTCGGCGCGGGCGGTCAGCACGGAGGCGCCGCGCTCGCGGCACAGCCGGGCGGTGGCCTCCAACTGGTCGGGCGTGCCGAGCGGGTAGGGCACGTCGGCGATGTCCGCGGCCACGTCTAGCAGCACGAGGTCGGCGCCCTCCTCGGCGAACCGCAGGGCGCAGGCGCGGCCGAGGCCGCGGGCCGCTCCGGTGACGAGGGCGGTCTTCTGGGAAAGTCGCACGTCAGCTCTCCGTACGCGCGGACCGGAGCCGCGAGGCGATCAGTTCGAGCAGGGACTTGCCGTCCGCGTCGAGGTACATGTGGTCGCCGGGCACGTCCACGGCGGTGAAGGCCCCGGTGGTCGCGTCGCGCCAGTGGTCGGCCGCCTCGGCCGAGACCAGGTGGTCGTCGACACCGCGGATCGAGGTGACGGGCGCGGCGAGCTTGCGGTCGGAGGTGGGCACGTAGGCCTCGTGCATCTCCACGTCGGCGCGGAGGGTGGGCAGCAGCAGCTCCCGCATCTCCGGAATCTCGAAGGCCGGGTGGGTGTAGCCGGCGAACTCCTGGACGCGGGCCAGGAACGCGTCGTCGTCCAGCCCGGTCGCGCGCTCCGTCCGGCCGTTCCACGGGCCCTGCGATCCGCTCACGAACAGGTGGACCAGCTCGGCGGTGCCGTGATCGGCTATCCGGTGGGCCAGTTCGTATGCGAGGATCCCGCCGAGGCTGTGGCCGAAGACGGCCACCGGGCCCCCGTCGGCCGCTTCGAGGGCGGCGGCGAGCAGGCCGTCGGCCGCGTCCTGGACGTTGGTGTACGGGTCCTGGTCGACCAGGCGCTCGCGGCCGGGCAGTTGCAGGGGCCGTACGTCGACGCCCTCGACGCCGAAGGAACGCCAGGGCATGTAGAAGCTGGCGCCCGCTCCGGCGAAGGGCAGGCACAGCAGAGGCGTGGCAGGAAGCATCGGGCTCTCGGCTCCGTGGAGGAAGTTCGAAGATTGACGGGATCGGTCCGGCACGAGGATCGCGCGGGCTGCCGACGGAGCGGCCGAGACCGGTCAATGTCCCCATTGGACGAAATTCGGCCCGAACCACACGGGCCGGAAATCGGCAGAGTTCCGATTCCGCCTCGCACAACAAAGAAGACAGCAATGCCGTCAGCCAGCCCCCGCGCCGCTCGACAAACGGATCATGCAACAGGTCGCAGCGGCTGTCGAGAGGCGATTTCGGCGAATCGGGCGAATCAAAGGCGCGGCGACCCCTAGCGCACATCGGAAGCGAGGGAAAGCCGCGGTCCGGCCGAATCGGCGGGACGGGAGGAATGCGGCGGGCCGACCCACCGCCCGAAGTGTCCGGAAACAGGACACAGCGGTGCATTCTCCGGACTGCCGGTCGTCGGAGGTGGCCGGAAGCGGCCACCGGGACCGCCGGGAACACCAGTCCGATTCCGGCTGGCGGGCGGGTTCGGGTGTCCCGCCGGCGGGACACCCGAACCCTTGCCGAGGAAATCAAGCTTCCGCTCTGCTTCGGGTGGCATTCACCCCCGACGTGGCCGCCTCCTGCCGAGTCGAGCGGAATCCGGTCGTCCGATCTGGACCGTGGCCCGAATCCCGTGCCAGACTTCTC
Organism: Kitasatospora phosalacinea; assembly: GCF_000717185.1. GTDB lineage: Bacteria > Actinomycetota > Actinomycetes > Streptomycetales > Streptomycetaceae > Kitasatospora > Kitasatospora phosalacinea_A. The sequence goes on from NZ_JNYE01000047.1 coordinate 25,510, forward strand.
CTTGACCAGCGCAATTGCTCGCCGTCCGGGAAGCGGTAGATCGATGGGGGAATCAGATATCCGCCGGTTGTGCAGCCGGATTCGTGCGGCCCTCGGCCGCCGCACGAGGAGTTGACGGCACTCTCACGCCGACTCGCCCTGCAGAGCACGTTCCGCCGACTGCTCCCGGGCCAGTGGCCGGGTACGGCGATCGGACCGGTGGCACTCGACGGCCCCCGAGGATACTGCATGCCCTCCGGCGGATCGCCCACGACCCACCCGTCGGTGGCGCGACCGCTCCCCGCTCCCCGGACCGCGGCGCCGAACCGCGCACGACGCTGCGTCACGGGGCGGCCCGTCGGCAACACCGACGGCCCGCCTCCCGCCCGCACCGGCCTTCCGTCCGTCGACCGACCTTGACCAGAGAAGCGATCAGCATGGAGACGTCCGTCAGCACGACTGCCCTGCGCACCGCGCCCAGATCCTCTCCGGGCACAGCGGCCCTCACCCGCCGCACCACCCTGTCCCTGCCACCGGACTACCCCCTGACCGAGTGGAAGCGCCTGGGGAAGCACCTGTACCTGATAACGGATTCTTCGAGCTGGTGGCTCGGCGACTGGCTCGTCTTCGGCCAGGACGCCTACCCCGGACGCTACCGGCAGGCCATGGAAGAGACCCGCCTGGACTACAAGACCTTACGGAACTACGCGTGGATCGCGCGGCGCTTCCCCGTCGCCGAACGGCACCCCGAGGTCAGCTTCCAGCACCACGCCGAAGTCGCCTCGCTGGAGCCCGAGAAGCGCGCCATGTGGCTGGACCGCGCCGCCCAGGAGGGCTGGTCCCGCAACACCCTGCGGCAGCACCTGCGGCAGGCCGCGCTCGCCGGGCCGTCCGAGGACGTCCGGGGCAAGCAGGTCAGGCTCCACGTGTCCACGACCGCGGAACGCGAGAGCCTCTGGGCGGACGCGGCCCAGCGCGACGGCCGGGAACTGGCCGACTGGATCGTCATCAGCCTCGACCGGGCCGCCAAGCTGGCGGGCGGCCAGCGCGAACGGCCGCGCGGCGGGGCCCAGGGACACGACGAACAAGGCTGCACGGGCCCGTCGGCATGAGCCCGGCCCGGGCCCGGACCGGCCCCCGCGCACGAGCGAACGAGCAGGGCGTCGGAGGAGAAGCAGCCGGTGAGGGGCGGGGGCGTCACGCCCCCGCCCGTTCGCGTTGCCTGTTTCAGCGGGGCGGGCCGTCGGGGCGCAGGGCGATGTGGTCGGTGGCGAGGTCCGCGGTGATGCGGTGCTGCATGCCGAGGGCGGTGAGGAAGGCGGCGGGGAGTTGGACGCGGCCGGTGCGGTCGAGCATGACGTACTCGCGCTGGTGGACGGTCCGGGTGCCGTGTTCGTCGGTTTCGGTGTGGCGGAGGACCTCGGTGCTGGTGCGGCCGTCGCGGACGGCGACGGTGCGGCGGACCTCCGCCGCGACCATGGGGTCGTGGGTGACGATGACGACGGTGGTGCCGAGTTCGCGGTTGACGGTGCGGAGGGCGTCGAAGATGCCGGTGGCGGTCTCGGTGTCGAGTTCGCCGGTGGGTTCGTCGGCGAGCAGGAGGGTGGGGTCGTTGGCGAGGGCGACGGCGATGGCGGCGCGTTGCTGTTGGCCGCCGGAGAGTTGGGCGGGGCGGCGGTGGGCGAGGTCGGCGATGCCGAGGGCTTCGAGCAGCTCGGTGACGCGGTGGCGTCGGCGTCCGGCGGCGCGGTGGCCGGAGCGCAGTTGCATGGGCAGGGCGGTGTTCTGGGCGGTGGTGAGGAAGGGCAGGAGGTTGCGGGCGGTCTGCTGCCAGACGAAGCCGACGGTTTCGCGGCGGTAGCGCAGGCGTTGTTTGGCGGTCATGGTGAGGAGGTTGTGGCCGTCGACGGTGGCGTTGCCCGCGGTGGGGGTGTCCAGGCCGGCGAGGATGTTGAGGAGGGTGGACTTGCCGCTGCCGGAGGCGCCGACGAGGGCGACCAGGTCGCCGCGGTCCACGGTGAGGTCGAGGCCTTGCAGGGCCTGGACCTCGATGCCGTCGGTGGTGAAGATCCGGACCAGCCGTTCGCAGGCGATCGCCAGGTCGGCCCGGGCGGGCGGGGGCGCGGCCGCGGCCAGCGCCCTGGCCCGCAGCTCGTCCAGGCTCGGGGGAGGAGTGCTCATCGGGTCGTCCCTTCCGGTGGACGCAGTGGTGGTCATTCGGTGTCGCCCGCACGCAGCTCGGTGGCGATCTGCCGCCGGGCGGTGACGGCGGCCTCGGCCAGCACCGCCAGGGACGCCAGCAGGGCCAGCGCCAGCGCCTGCCGGGCGATCGGCCCGGCCAGCAGGTGCAGCCCGGTCGGGACGCCCGCCCCGACCAGCGGGGAGAGGTCCACGGCCGGGCCGAGCAGGCGCACGCAGCACACCGCCGCCAGCGCCCCGCCGAGGGCCGCGACCAGCGCCTGCGGCAGCACCTCGGCCAGCACCAGGGCCAGCCCCTGCCGGGGCCGCAGCCCCATCGTGCGCAGCCGGGCCAGCACCGCCGCCCGCTCCGGGCCCGCCCGCAGCAGCGTCAGCAGCACCGCCAGCACCGCGAACAGCGCCGTCGCGCCGACCGACACCCAGAACAGCCGCACCGCCGAGGCCTGCAGCGGGTCGCTGCCCAGCGCCGCGGCCTCCCCGGCCGCCGTCCGCACCAGGTGGCCCGGCCGGGCACCGGAGGCCGGCGGGCCGAGGAACCGCTCGGCCAGCGCCCGCAGTTGCGCGTCGTCCGGGTGCCCGGCGGCCAGCCACTTGTCCGGGCCGCCGAAGCGCGGCAGCAGGTCGGCGGCGGCGACCGAGGACATCACCACGGTCGGGCCGTTCGACCCGCTCACCGCGGGCGTCCCGTCGGCCGTCCCCACCGTGCGGACCTCGACCGCGTCACCGCCCGCCAGCCGCAGGCTGAACCCGCCCGACGGCAGGTCGCTGCTGACCAGCACCGGCAGCGGCCCGCCACCGGGCCCGCCCGGTCCGCCCGGTCCTTCGGGTCCGCCCGCCAGCAGTGCCGGATCGAACCGGCCCCGCCCCGCCACCTCGGCCAGCCGCGCGTACCGGACCGGATCGGCCGCCACCACGTTCACCCGCACCGAGGAACCGCCGCCCACCGACATCGTGACGTCGTCCTCGACCCACACCGGCAGCGAGGTCTCCACCCCCGGCAGCCGGTCCGCGGCCGCCAGGAAGGACTCCGGCAGCGTGCGGTTCAACCCCGCGCCGACCGCCGCGTCCCCGCCCAGACCGTACCGGGCCACCCGCGTCCGGTCCGCGGCCACCGAACCCAGCACGTCCGCGCCCACCGCACCGCACGCCACCGCCAGCACCAGCGCCAGCAGCGGCAGCACCGACGGCCGCGCCCGCCCCCGGCCGCCGCCCCGGGCCGCCCGGGCCAGGCCCAGGAAACCCACCGCACCCGGCCGCCGACCCGCCCACCGGGCCAGCAGGCCGACCAGCACCGGCTGCACCCGGGCCAGCAGCAGCGCACCCGTCAACGACAGCAGCAACGGCGCCGCCACCAGCAGCGGATCCACCCCCGCCCCCGCCGGAGCCACCCCGCGCCGCACCACCTGCGCAACCGCCGCCGCGGTCACCGCCAGCACCGCCGCCTCGGCCACCAGCCGCCGCCGCCCCGACCGGGCCCCGCCCGCCGGGCCGCGCAGCACCAGCACCACCCGCACCGGGAAGGCCAGCAGCGCCAGCAGCGCCACCGACCCCGCCGCCACCGCCGACGGCAGCCAGCGCGGCGTCGGCAGCAGCACGCACGCCAGCCCCGCGCCCAGCGCCGCCGCGGGCAGCACCGTCGCCGCCCCCTCGCCCAGCAGCCGCCGGAACACCCCGCCCAGCCCCGCCCCGCGGGCCCGCAGCAGCCGCAGCTCCGCCGCCCGCCGCTCCGTCCCCAGCGCCGCCGCCAACCCCAGCACCACCACGGCCACCCCCGCCGCCCCCGCCGGGCCGATCGCCGTCACCGAGCCGATCGCGGCCTGCCGCTGCCGCGCGGTGTCGATCGCCCCGCGCAGCGCCGAACCGATCCGCACGTCCGGCCGCCCGCTGCCGGTGGTCACCCGGACCGCGACCGGCCCCGAGGTGACCGCCGCCAGCGCGGCGGACGTCTCCGCCAGCCGGTCCGCCCGCAGCGCGTCCACCCGCACCGGCAGCCGCCAGAAGTCCTCGGCCCCGTTGCCCCAGCGGCTCAGCCGGGACACCCCCTCCGGGCCGGTCAGCGCCACCGCGTACCAGTACGCCATCGGAGGCGCGCCCGGGCCGGGCGGCGGCGTCAGGTTCCGGCACGCCTTCAGCGCGCAGCCCGCATCTGCCCAGAACGGGTCCGACGGGTCGTCGACCGCGTACAGGCCCACCACCCGCACCCGGGCCGGACCGAACGGGGCGCCCACGGGCAGCACCGAGGCGCCGCCGTCGAACACCCCGCCCAGCGCGACCTTCAACGTGGCCGCCGCGGACTCCGACAGCGCCACCGGCACCGGCTCCCCGTCCGCCGCCCCGCCTGCCGCACCGTCCGGCCACTGACCCGCCGTCAGCCGGACGTGCTCGCGCGCGCCGTGCCGGTACAGCAGCGACAGCTCCGGCGCGACGCCCTCCGGACGGTCCAGCGCCGGATCGGGCAGCGAACGCGGCTGGAGGGCCCGCCGCCCGTACACCGGACCGCCCGGGTCCAGCGGCAGCCGCGCGCCGACGAGAGCGGCGAGCTGCCCCGCGGTCGCGTCCAGGAGCTGCGCCGGGTCACCGCCGGACGGCAGGCCGGAGGTCACCACCACGCTGGTGGGGACCGGGCCGTAGCCGCGCAGGAAACCGCGCAGCGCACCGTCGGCCCCCCGGTCCAGCGCCCGGGGCAGCGCGGCCGCCAGGAAGACCAGGACCAGCACCAGGACCGCGGTCAGCAGCGCGGCCAGCGGCGCGGTGCGCAGCCGGGTGCGGACCCAGGGGGCGGGGGCGTTCAACGCTCCTCCAGGGGACGGAGGCGGACGGGGCTCGTGCGGTCTCCGCGGGGCGGCCGGGAGTTGTCGGGCAGGGGGTGGGGGCGACGGGTGAGCACCACCAGCGGCACCACCAGGTGCACCAGCACGGCGCCCAGCAGCAGCCCCACACCCGTGCCCAGGCCGACCAGCACCACCTGCTCGGCGGCGGCGCTCCGGCGCAGCAGCCGCCGGGGCGCGCCCAGCGCCAGCAGCACCGCCGCCTCACCGGCCCGCTCCGCCGCCGCGGCCGCCGAGGCCGCGGCGAAGCCGATCGCGGCCAGCACCGCCGCGGCCACCGCCAGCGCGGCCAGCGCGCTCTGCGGGGCGGCGCTCAGCGGGTCGCCGAGCCGGGCGGCGGCGTCCTCGCCGAGCAGGTCCAGCCGTTGCGCGGTGGGCCCCGCGCGCAGCTCCGCCGCGGCCGCCGCCGGGGTGCCGTCGCCGGGCCCGGCCGCGGGCAGCCACCACTCGGAGACCGCCGGGGCGTCCAGGCCGCGCTCGGCCAGCCACCGGTCGGTGCCGGCCAGGTCCAGCAGCAGGCCGGTGGTGCCGTACACCGGCAGCGCCTCGACCCGGCCGGTGACCCGCACCGGCACGCTGGCGCTGCCGACCTGCACCTTCACCAGGTCGCCGACCGCGGCTCCGACCGCGGTCAGGTACCCGCCGGTCGCCACGCCCGGGACCTCCGCCGCGGGCGCGCTCCCGCCCGGCGCCAGCGCCACCACCCGCGCCCCCTCGTGCTGCTCCTCGCCCGGGCGGTAGCGCACCGTCACCAGCCCGTCCGGCCCGCTCTCCACCCGCGCCGGGACACCCGGCTCGGCCTGCCCGCGCCAGGCGCCCGCGGGTACCGCGACCGGCACCGCGGGCCCGTCCGCCCGGTCGGCGACGGCCACCTGGCGGACCGTCAGGTCACTGGCGCTCTCGGACCAGCCCGACGGGTACGCCAGCCCGAAGCCGGTCAGGGTCAGCGGCGCGGCCGCCGAACCCAGCGGCGCCGCCGTGAACGCCTCCAGGCCCACCGGGACGGTCAGCTCCCCCCGGGCCGGCAGCTGCGGCACCAGCACCCGGTGCGCCGCCCCGAAGCCGTCGCGCAACTGCAGCCACAGGTCGGGCGCCTGCAGCGGCGCCGGGTCCGGGTACGGGCGGTCGGCGGTGGCCACCGACAGGGTCAGGTCGATCCGGGCCGGGTGCCCGGGCAGCGGCACGCCCGGCGGCTGCGGCGCGGCCAGCGGAGCGAGCAGCTCCCCGACCGGACGGCCGTCGAACAGGTCGGGCCGCACCCGCAGCCCGACCGCCGCCCGGGCGGTGTCGGTCAGCAGCACCCGGCCCTGCCGCCCGCCCGGCAGCGACTGGTCGACCCGCGCCACCGGCAGCAGCCGCTCCCCGCCCGGCAGCGCGGCGTACCGGCCGCCCTGGCCCAGCGCGGGCAGCGCCGAACCGGTGATCCGCAGGCCGCCCGCGGTCGCGAAGTCCGCCTGGTCGCGCTGCGAGTCGCGCCACGCGGTGTGCTGGCCGATCGCCAGCACCCCCGTCGCCACCGCCAGCACCAGCAGCAGCACCGGCCCGTTCGCCCGCCCCGGACGCCGGGCCAGCTGCCAGCCGCCCAGCGCCACTCCGAGCCCGCGCCCGCGCGCCGCCAGCCGGGCCCCGAGCCGGGCCGCGAACGGCAGCAGCCGCAGCACCAGCAGCGTCCCCGCGCACAGCGCCAGGGTCGGCGCCGCGACCAGCACCGGGTCGGTGCCCAGCGTCCCGTCCGCGGCCACCGACAGGCCGCCGGTGCGGGCGTCCAACTGCCGGTAGGCGACCACCGCCAGCACCAGCAGCGTCAGGTCCGCCCCCGAACGGGCCACCGCGCCCACCACCGCCTGACGCCGCGACACCACCCGCGCCCGGTCGCGCCGCCCCACCGCGGGCAGCACCGCCAGCAGCACGCACGCCAGCGCGCACAGCGCCGCCGCGGGCCAGCGCACCGCGGTGTCGGCGCGGTCCAGCGGCAGCCCCGCCAGCGGCCCGAACCCCGTCAGCAGCCGCAGCAGCGGGCCGGTCAGCAGCGGCGCCAGCAGCGCCGCGGGCAGCGCCAGCAGCAGCGCCTCGACGGCCGTCCAGGCGGCCAGCCGCCCCCGGGTCGCGCCCCGGGCGGCCAGCAGCGCGTCCTCCGGGGCCTGCCGCCCCGCGACCAGCCGCACCACCAGCAGCAGCGCCGCGCCCGCCAGCACCGCCAACTGCAGCGCGCCGATCAGCAGGCTCGACTCGGTCACCAGCGTCGCCGAGCGCAACTCGGCCAGCAGCAGCGGGAGTTCGGTCTGCGACTGGAAGCCGGGGGCGTCCTGCGCGAGCAGCTCCGGCAGCCGGGCCGCCCGCTCCCCGACCCGCGCGATCCGGGCCCGGTCGGCGCCCGCGAAGTCCGCGGTCAGCAGCAGGCCGCGGCCGCCCTGCGGCAGCCGGCCGGAGGTGAAGACGCCGTCGTCCACCAGCATCGGCCCGTACGTGGTGAAGCCCTGGACCCGGACCTCCCGGCCGCCCAGCGGGTCCAGCCGCCAGTAGGGCGCGTCCCGGTCCAGGGCCCGGTAGACGCCGGTGACCCGGACGGTCAGCGGCGCCCCGCCGTACCGGTCGGAGAGCACCAGCTGCGCGGGCAGCGCGCCCGGGTCCAGGCCGAGCCGGGACAGCGCGCCGCCCGGCACCGCGACCTGCACCGCCCCGTCGGCGCCCGGGGCGGCGGGCCACCGGCCGGCGGTCAGGTGCAGCCGGTCGCGGTCCAGCGCCGCCAGCACGGTCAGGTCCACCTCGCGGGCGGGAGGTGCGGACGCGGGAGGTGCGGCGGCGGTCGTCGCGGTCGCGGGAGGTGCGGCGGCGGTCGTCGCGGTCGCGGCGGGCAGGCCGTAGGCGAGGCTGCGGGCGAGGGTCTGCACCGTCACCGGCAGCCCGTCGAACAGGTCGGCGCCGAACCCCGCCGCGGCCGCGTCGTCCGCGGCCCGCCCGTCCAGCCCGTGGTCGGCGCTCAGCAGCACCGGGGCCCGGCCGCCGTCCGCCAGGTCGCGGCGGACGCCCGCCCCGGCGACCGCCCGGTCGAAGGAGACCAGGGTGGTCAGCACGGTCGTCGCGGTCAGTACGGTGCACAGCACCGCGGCCGCCAGCAGCAGCCGCCCGCGCAGCCGCAGCAGCACGAAGCCCAGCATCCGTACCCGTCCCCCCTGTTCCGGCCCCGGTGCACCGGATAGCGGACGACTCTGTCAGAACCCGACCGGAATCGGAAGAGCCCTGCACGAACCGTCCCCGCTCCGACCGCCGCGCCCCCGTGCGGCAGGATGGGGCCCGTGGAACTCGACGCGCACCGGGCCGAACTGACCGCCCACTGCTACCGGATGACCGGCTCCTTCCACGACGCCGAGGACCTCGTCCAGGAGACCCTGCTGCGCGCCTGGAACGCCCGCGACCGCTACGACCCGGCCCGCGCCTCGGTCCGCACCTGGCTCTACCGGATCGCCACCAACGCCTGCCTCACCGCCCTGGAGGGCCGCGCCCGCCGCCCGCTGCCCGCCGGACTCGGCGCCCCCGACCGGGACCCCGGCGCCCCGCTCGCCCCCGCCCCGGACGTGTCCTGGCTGGAGCCCTTCCCCGACGCCCGGCTCGACGCCGCCGCCCGCACCGACCTGCGCCTCGCCTGGGTCGCCGCCCTGCAACTGCTGCCCGCCCGGCAGCGGGCCGTCCTGGTGCTGCGCGAGGTGCTGGCGTTCAGCGCCGCCGAGGTCGCCGAACAGCTCGGCACCACCGTCGCCGCCGTCAACAGCGCCCTGCAGCGCGCCCGGGCCGTCCTCGGGGCGGCCGAGGCCGAACAGCTCCGGGAACCGGACGGGCCCGAGCAGAAGGCCGTGCTGGAGCGCTACCTCGCCGCCTTCGAGGCCGCCGACGTCCCCGCGCTGGTCGGCCTGCTCGCCCACGACGCCGTCCTGGAGATGCCGCCGCTCGCCCTCTGGTACCGCGGCCCGCAGCACTACGGGCAGTTCATGGACCGGGTCTACGCCATGCGCGGCACCGGCTGGCTCACCCGCCCCGTCGGCGCCAACGGCCAGAGCGCCTTCGCCGCCTACGCCCCCGCCCCGGACGGCCCCGGCCACCTGCTGCACAGCGTCCAACTGCTGGACGTCGCGGCCGGATCCGTCACCCGCACCACCGTCTACACCGACCCCCGGGTGCTCGACGCCTTCGCCCTGCCCGGACGCCTGTAGCGGCGGCCCGGACAGGGCGAAGGAGGGGAAGCGGGAGGAGGGGAGGGCTCAGGTGGACCGGCGCACCACCAGCTCGGTCGGCAGGATCACCGTCGGCGCCTCCTCGCCGGCGATCCGGTCCAGCAGCAGCCGGACCATCTCGGCGGAGATCCGGTCCCACGGCTGCCTTATCGTGGTCAGCGGCGGACGGGTGGTCAGCGCCACCGGCGAGTCGTCGAACCCGCCCACCGCGACGTCCTCCGGGACGCTGCGCCCGGCGTGCTCCAGGGCGGACAGCGCGCCGTCCGCCATCAGGTCGGAGGCCACGAACACGGCGTCCAACCCCGGCTCGCGCTCCAGGAGTCCGCGCATCGCGGCCTCGCCGCCGACCCGGCTGTAGTCGCCGTGCGCGATCAGCCGCTCCTCCACCGGCAGCCCGTACTCGGCCAGCACCTCGCGGTAGCCGGACAGCCGCTCCACGCCGCCCGGGGTGTCCTGCGGGCCCGCGATGGTGGCGATCCGGGTGCGGCCCGACTCCAGCAGGTGGCGCACCAGGTCCTTGGCGCCCTCGCGGTCGTCCGCCGCCACGTACGGCACCCGGCCGCGCTGGCCCAGCGGGCGGCCGCAGCACACCATCGGGATGTCGGCCTCGCGCAGGTGCTCGATCATCGGGTTGCCCCGGTGCGAGGAGACCAGCAGCACGCCGTCCACGTGGCCCGCCGCCAGGTAGCGGGTGACCCGGCGGCGCTCCGCGTCGTCGCCCGCCGTCATCAGCAGCAGCGGGATGTCGTGCTCGGCCAGCGCCGCCGTGCAACCGCGCAGCAGGGTGGTGAAGTTCGGGTCCTCGAAGAACCGCTCCTGCGGTTCGGTCAGCAGGAACGCCACCGAGCCGGAGCGCTGGGTCACCAGGCTGCGGGCCGCCCGGTTCACCACGTACCCGAGCTTGGCGATCGCCGCCTCCACCGCCTGCTGCGAGGCCGGGCTGACGTTGTGCCCGCCCTGCAGCACCCGGGACACCGTGCCCCGCGAGACGCCCGCCACCGCGGCGACGTCGTGGATGGTCGGCGGGCGCTTCGGCCGTCCGGCCGGCCGGCCGCGGGGCGCTGGTTCCGTCATCGGGATGCAGGTCCTTGCAGATCGAGGTGTCGGGGTCACTGTACTGGCGGCCCGTCAGGACTTCACGGCGCCGGACAGCAGATCCACCCGCCAGTACCGCTGCATGCCGAGGAAGAGCGCGATCAGCGGCAGGACCGACAGCAGCGCGCCGGTGATCACCAGGGTGTACAGGGCCGGTTCGTTCGCGCCCTGCTGCAGCAGCGAGTACAGGCCCACCGTCACCGGGAACTTGTGGTCGTCGCCGAGCATGATGTACGGCAGCAGGAAGTTGTTCCAGATCGCCACGAACTGGAACAGGAACACCGTCACCAGCCCCGGCACCATCATCGGCAGCGCCACGCTCCGGAACAGCCGCCACTCCCGCGCCCCGTCGACCCGGGCCGCCTCCACCACCTCGTCCGGGATCGCCGCCTCCGCGTAGATCCGCGACAGGTAGATGCCGTACGGGGACAGGACGCTCGGCAGCAGCACCGACCAGTAGCTGTCCGCCAGGCCCGCCTTCGACATCAGCAGGTACTGCGGCACCGCCAGCGTGATCGGCGGCATCAGCACGCCCGCCAGCAGCACGTTGAACACCGTGGAGCGGCCCCGGAAGCGGTACTTGGCCAGCGCGTAGCCCGTCACGCCGGACACCGCCGCCGACAGCAGCGCGCCCGCGCCCGCGTACAGCGCCGAGTTCGCCATCCACTGCCAGTACACGCCGCCGCGGTACGAGGACAGCTCGGCCAGGTTGTCCCAGAAGCCGGAGCCCGGGGCGTAGGTGAAGGTGGTGAACAGCTCCTGGCGGCTCTTGGTCGCCGCCGTCACCACCCAGACCACCGGCACCAGGCAGTACACCGCGCCCAGCAGCAGGAGCAGGGTCGGCGTCCAGGCGGTGCGGCGCGGGGCGGCGGCGGAGCCCTTGCGGGGCAGCGCGGGGGCGGTCCGGCGGGGGGCCGGGGCGGTCGTGGTGCTCATCTCAACTGCCTCCGTTGGTGCGCTTGTTGACCAGCTTCAGGAACCCGAAGGAGAGCAGCAGGGTCGCTGCTGCGATCACCACGGAGGTGGCGGCGGCGGAGTAGACGTTGCCCTGCACGAACGCGTCCCGGTACACCTTCATCAGCGGCGACCAGGTCGAACTCATCGAGTTGGTCAGCGGCTTGAGCGTCATCGGCTCCGCGAACACCTGGAGCGTGGCGATCATCGAGAAGAAGAAGGTCAGCACCAGCGACGGCGCCACCAGCGGGATCTTGACCCGCAGCGCGATCTGCAGCTCCGAGCAGCCGTCCAGCCGGGCCGCCTCGTACAGCTCGGCCGGCAGCGCCCGCAGCGAGGTGTAGATCACGATCATGTTGAAGCCGGTGCCGCCCCACACCGCGATGTTCGCCATCGCCAGGTACAGCCCGCCGCCGTGCAGCAGGTCCGGGCCGCTCATCCCGGCCTGGGTCAGCAGGTAGTAGCCCGGGCTGACCTGCGGCAGGTACAGGAACCCCCACAGGGTGGACGCCACGATGCCCGGCACCGCGTACGGCAGGAAGATCACCAGCCGGGAGAACGCCCCGAACCGCACCCGCGGCACGTCCAGCAGCAGGGCGAAGAACAGCGCCGCGCCCAGCATCGTCGGCACCAGCAGCGCCCCGTACAGCAGCACCCGGCCCGAGCCCGACAGCAGTTCGGAGTCCGACAGCGCCGAGGTGTAGTTCGACAGCCCCGCCCACACCTCGGTGCGGGCGTGCGAGCCCAGGCCCAGGCCCTTCACCTTCACGGCGCGCAGGCTCAGGTACACCGCGAAGCCGATCGGCAGCGCGAAGAACAGCGTGAACAGCAGGGCGGCCGGGCCGAGGAAGCCGTACGGCGCGAGCGAGCCGCGGCGCCGGAGGGCGCGGGCAGCGGGGGGAGGGGAGGCCATGGCGGCTCCTAGGGCCTTGGAGGGTTTCGCGGAAGGGGAGGGGGTGGGAACCCGGTCCGCCGCTGGGCGGGGCGGCGGACCGGGGGCTCGGCGGGGCCGGTCAGCCGACCTGGAAGCCGTTCTTCTTCAGGTCCTCGACGGTGGACCGCTGCATCGCCGACAGCGCCGCGCCGAAGTCGCCCTTGTCCTGGGCGGCCTTGCCGAAGGCGTCCTTGAACGCCGAGTACGCCACGTTGACGTTCGGGCCCCAGGCGGCGGGGGCGGTGCCCTTGGCGATCTCCGCGGCCCTGGCGTAGAAGTCGGGCTGGTCGGCGAAGAACTCGGGGGCCGCCGACAGCAGGCTGCCGGTCTGCGCCGAGGTGGCCGCCGGGTAGACGTTGACCTGCTGGACGAGGGCGGCCAGCGCCTCCGGGTCGGTGTTCAGCCAGGTGGCGAACTTCGCCGCGGCCTCCGCGTGGCCGGACTTCACGGCGCCGGTGGTCACGCCGGTCGCCGAGCCGCCCCAGCTGCCGGTCACCGAGGCGCCGGACTCCCACTGCGGCAGCGGCGCCATCGCCCACTTGCCCTTGGTGTCCGGGGCCGAGCTGGTCAGCACGCCGGGCGCCCACACCGCCGAGACCCAGCCGACCTGGGTGCCGTCGTTGAGGGCCTTGCTCCAGGCCGGGGTGTACATCGGCTGGTTGTCGACCGCGCCGTCCTTGACCAGGCCGGACCAGAAGTCGGCGACCTTCTTCGTCGCCGGGTCGTCGATCGCGACCTTCCAGCTCTCGCCCGAGGTGGTCCACCACGCGGCGCCCGCCTGCTGGGCCAGGCCCGCGAACAGGCCCGGGTCGTTGGCGGAGAAGGTGGTCAGCGACTTGTCCGGGGCCTGCTGCTTGAGCGCGCGGGCGGTGGCGGCGAACTCGTCCCAGGTGGTGGGCACCTTGAGGCCGTACTGCTCGAACAGGTCCTGCCGGTAGTAGAAGGCCAGCGGCGCGGTGTCCTCGGGGATCGCGTAGACCGCGTCCGAGCCGAGCGTGACCTGCTTCCACACCCCGTCCGCGAACTGCGACTTCGCGTCGCCCGCCTGCTTCGCGATGTCGGCCAGCACGTCGTTGGAGACCAGCGTCGGCAGCGCCTGGTACTCGGCCTGGATCAGGTCCGGCGCGTTGCCCGCCTTCGCGGCGGTGATGGTCTTGGTGACCAGGTCGTCGCCGCCGGCCTGCTTCAGCACGCTGACCTGGACGTCCGGGTGCGCCTTGTTCCACACCTCGGCGACCTTGTCCATGTTCGGCGCCCAGGACCAGAACGTCAGCTTCACCGGGCCGGAGGCCGCCTTGGCGGCGTCGCCGGAGCCGCCGTCGGACGAGCACGCGGACAGCACGAGCGTGCCGCACAGGGCGGCGGCCGCGGCGAGGGCGAGGCGACGGTGCATGGATCCTCCCGGGATCACGGAATTCGAGTGAGGGGGGCCGGGCGGCCGGCCGCCGCGCGAGGGGGTGCGCGGCGGCCCGCCCGGGGGAGTGGTGCGGGGGAGTTCTCGGCGTCGCGACGGCGGCGCTGGGGCCCGGTCCGTCGCTGTGCACGTTCACAGTACGGAAACCTGGGAGACACTTGTCAATCCCTGAGCTCGTACGGTTATCTGGGCGAGACACAGCGGCACCCGGATGTGACTAGGGTGTGCACGTTCACAGTTCTTCTCGATGGAGCGCACCATGGACCACCCGAGGTACCCCCGCCCGCTCGGCCTCGACCCGCTCGCCTACGGCGGCGACTACAACCCCGAGCAGTGGCCCGAGGAGGTCTGGGCCGAGGACGTCCGCCTGATGCGCGAGGCCGGGGTCACCATGGTGAGCGTCGGGATCTTCTCCTGGGCCCTGCTCGAACCCGAGCGCGGCCAGTACGAGTTCGGCTGGCTCGACCGCCTGCTCGACCTGCTGCACGCCCACGGCATCCGCGCCGACCTGGCCACCCCCACCGTCGTCCCGCCCGCCTGGTTCTACCGCGACCACCCCGAGGCGCTGCCCGTCACCCGCGAGGGCACCCGCTACGCCTTCGGCTCCCGCGGCGCGATCTGCCACAGCTCCCCCGCCTACCAGCACGCCGCCGCCGCGATCACCGAACAGCTCGCCCGCCGCTACGGCACCCACCCCGCCGTCGCCCTCTGGCACGTCCACAACGAGTACGGCGTCCCGGTCAGCGACTGCTACTGCGACGAGTCCGCCGCCCACTTCCGGCGCTGGCTGGGCGACCGCTACGGCACCCTCAAGGAACTCAACTCCGCCTGGGGAACCGCCTTCTGGGGCCAGCGCTACACCCGCTGGGACGACATCCAGCCGCCCCGCCTCACCCCCACCGCGGGCAACCCCGCCCAGCAGCTCGACTACGCCCGCTTCACCAACGACGCGGTCCTCGCCAACTTCAAGCGCGAACGCGACCTGCTGCACCGCCTCGCCCCCGGCATCCCCGTCACCACCAACTTCATGACCGCCCTCAGCCAGTGCCAGTCCATGGACTACTGGGCCTGGGGCCGCGAGGTCGACCTGGTCGCCAACGACCACTACCTCGTCGCCGAGGACCCGCGCAGCCAGATCAACCTCGCCATGGCCGCCGACCTCACCCGCTCCGTCGCCGCGGGCCGCCCCTGGCTGCTGCTCGAACACTCCACCGGCGCCGTCAACTGGCAGCCCCGCAACCTCGCCAAGCGCCCCGGCGAACTCGCCCGCAACAGCCTTGCGCACGTCGCCCGCGGCTCCGAGGGCGCGATGTTCTTCCAGTGGCGGGCCTCCCGCCACGGCTCCGAGAAGTTCCACTCCGCGATGCTCCCGCACGCCGGGACGAGCAGCCGGATCTGGCGCGAAGTCGTCGCACTGGGGCAGGAGCTGGGGTCGCTCGCGGAGATCCGCGACAGCCTGGTGCGGGCCGACGCCGCGATGCTCTGGGACTGGGAGTCCTGGTGGGCCCAGCGCCTGGAGTGGCGCCCCAGCATCGACCTGGACGCCCGCGAACGCGCCGAGGCCTGGTACACCGCGAGCTGGGACGCCCACCTCACCGTCGACTTCGCCCACCCCGAGGCCGACCTGAGCCGCTACCCGCTGGTCGTCGCCCCCGCCCTCTACCTCACCACCGAGGCCGCCGCCCGCAACCTCCGCCAGTACGTCGAGAACGGCGGCACCCTGCTGGTCTCCTGCTTCTCCGGCATCGTCGACGAGCACGACAGCGTCCACCCCGGCCCGCACCCCGGCGCCCTGCGCGAGGTCCTCGGACTCACCGTCGAGGAGTTCGCCCCGCTGCGGGCCGGCGCGGACGCCCGACTGGAGGGCCCCTCCGAACTGCGGGCCGCGGGCTGGACCGAGTACGTGGTGACCGAGGGCGCCGAGACGGTGTGGCGCTACGCCGACGGCCCCGACGGCGGCCCCGCCGCCGGAGGGCCCGCCGTCACCCGGCACGCCCTCGGCAACGGCCACGCCTGGTACGTCTCCGCCCGCCTCGACGACGCGGCCCTCGCCCGGGTGCTGCGCGCGGCCTCCGCCGACGCGGGCCTGCCCGAGCGCGGGCTCCCGCACGACGTCGAGGTGGTGGAACGGGTCGGCGAGCACGGCCGCTACCTCTTCGCGATCAACCACGGCGCCACCGACGCCGACCTGCCCGCCCCCGGCCCGGGCACCGAACTCCTCACCGGCGCCGAGGTCTCCGACACCCTCACCGTCCCCGCCGGACGGACCAGGGTGCTCCGCCACGGCGCCGGACGGGACTGACGGCGGGGACCGAGCCTCCGGTGCTCCGGTGCCCCGGCGGCTCCGTCCCCCGGCGGCTCCGTCAGGGTCGGCGGGCGGCCAGCACCCGCCGCAGGCCGCTGCGCAGCCGGGCCGAGGCACCGGGCAGCCGGCCGAGGGCGCGCAGCTCCTCCGGGTGCAGCTCGGGGCGCCCCGCCAGGGCCAGCACGGCCGCGTACGGGCGGGCCCCGGCGGTGAGGCGCGCGGCGGCGGCGTCCAGGACGACCAGCAGGGCGGGGCGGTCCGCTGCCGGGTGCCCGGCCAGCAGGAGCAGCAGGGCGTTGTCGTTCCACGGGCCGTGCTCGGCCGGGACGTCGCGGCAGCGGGCGGCGAGGGCGAACAGCGCGTCGGCCCGCGCGTGCGGATTGGCCGCCACCGCCTGCCGGACGAACGGGTACTCCGATCCGGCCAGTTCGTGCAGGACCGCTGGGTCCTGCGAAGCCCCGGCCAGGTCCAGGTAGTAGGAGGGGGTGCGCACGGAGCCTCCCGTCCCGGTGCCGGAAACCGCCATCCTGCCGGACGGCCCGGGCCGGGGCGAGCGGATTGTGCGGGCGCCCGAAAACCGCTTGCCCCGACGCCCGCGCCCGCCAATGATCCGTCCATGGACCACGTGATACGAGCCGTGACCGGCGAGGACTGGCAGCAGGCCAGACAACTGCGGCTGGACGCCCTGCGGGACCCGGTCGCGGGCATCGCCTTCCTGGACACGTACGACAACGCCGCCGCCAAGCCGGACGAGCACTGGCGGGCGCGGGCGGCCGGCTCCCGCGGGGAGACGGTCACGCAGCAGTTCGTCGCCGAGCGGGCGGACGGCGGCTGGGACGGGTCGGTGACGGTGCTGATCGAGCGGGCCGGCCACGAGGACGTCATGGGCGTGCCGGTCGAGGTGGACCAGGCCCACCTGGTGGGCGTGTTCGTCCGCCCCGAACAGCGCGGCACCGGTCTGGCCGGGGCCCTGTTCGACGCGGCGATCGCGTTCGCCCGCGGGCTCGACGAGCCGGTGGTCTCCCGCATCCGCCTCTACGTGCACCAGGACAACCAGCGGGCCGAAGCCTTCTACCGGAAGGTCGGCTTCACTCGTAGCGGCCGTTCCGTCCCCGTCCCGGGCGACGAGTCGTCCGTCGAGCACGAACTCGTCCTTGGCTAGTCCTGGGCGGCGGGCCAGCGGCGGCGGGGCGGCGTCGGCGGGGCGGCGTCGGGCCGGGTCAGTCCTTGCGGCCCGTCGCGGCGACGGTGACGCCCAGCCCGATCATGGCGAGCCCGCCGACCCCGCCGACCAGGGAGAGCCGCTGCGGCGAGCGCGCGAACCACTCCCGGGCGGTGGCCGCGACCAGGCCCCACGCCATGTCGGAGGCCACGGCGATGAGGTTGAAGACCAGGCCCAGCAGCAGCATCTGCGCCGGGACGTGCCCCCGGCCGCGGTCGACGAACTGCGGCAGCACGGCGGCGAAGAACACGATGGTCTTGGGGTTGGTCACGCCGACGGCGAACCCCTCCCCGAACGTCCGCAGCCCGCCCCGGGCGGCTCCCGCTCCCGCCCCGCCGATCGCCGCCCGCAGCGACCCGCGCTCGCGCCACGCCTTGACGCCGAGGAACACCAGGTAGGCGGCCCCGGCCAGCTTGAGGAGCGTGAAGAGGAGGATCGAGCGCTCCACCACCGCGCCCACCCCGAACGCCACGGCCACGACCAGGGCGTACGCGCCGAGGGTGTTCCCCACGACCGTGATCAGCGCGGCCCGGCGCCCCTGCGCCAGGGCCCGCCCGACCACGAACAGCACGCTCGGACCGGGGACCACGATCAGCAGGAAGGACACGGCGGCGAAGGCGAGCAAGCGGTCGGCAGGCACCATGCGGGCCATGCAAGCACGGGGAGGGCCCGCCCCTCCAGCGGTTTTCCCGTTCGGGGCTTTGCCGGAGCTTTGCTGGCGGCCCGTCAACTCCCGCCCGCCGCACCACCCGCGCTCCTGCCCGCCGTTCGGGACGACTGGCCGGGACGGCCGACTGCGCAGTAATTTAGTTCACATCAGCTAACTATCATCACGGCTTCCCAGGGGGCGGCAGGAGATGGCGGACGTGGACATCGAGCAGGACACCAAGAAACGGTGGATCGGCGCGGAGCACCCGCGCTACAAGTGGGTGGCGCTGTCCAACACCACCCTCGGCATGCTGATCGCGACGATCAACTCCTCGATCGTGCTGATCTCGCTGCCGGCGATCTTCAACGGCATCTACCTCAACCCGCTGGAGCCGGGCAACGTCAGCTACCTGCTGTGGATGCTGATGGGCTACATGCTGGTCACGGCGGTGCTGGTGGTGACGCTGGGGCGGCTCGGCGACATCTGGGGCCGGGTCCGGATCTACAACGCGGGCTTCCTGATCTTCACCGTCACCTCGGTGGTCCTCTCGCTCGACCCGATGGGCGGGGGCGGCGGCGCGCTCTGGCTGATCGGCTGGCGGGTGGTGCAGGCCGTCGGCGGCGCGATGCTGATGGCGAACTCCGCGGCCATCATCACCGACGCCTTCCCGGCCAGGCAGCGCGGCATGGCGCTCGGCGTCAACATGGTCGCCGCGATCGCCGGGTCCTTCATCGGCCTGGTCCTCGGCGGCGTCCTCGCCGAGTGGAACTGGCGGTCGATCTTCTGGGTCAACGTCCCGATCGGCATCATCGGCACCGTCTGGGCCTACCGCTCCCTGCACGAGACCGGCGTCCGCCGCCCCGGGAGGATCGACTGGTGGGGCAACGTCACCTTCGCCGTCGGCCTCACCGCGCTGCTCGCGGGCATCACCTACGGCATCCAGCCCTACGGCGGCCACACCATGGGATGGACCAACCCCTGGGTGCTGACCGGCCTGATCGGCGGGGCGGCCGTCCTGGTCGCGTTCTGCGTGATCGAGACCAGGGTCGCCGAACCGATGTTCCCGCTGCGCCTGTTCCGCGACCCGGTGTTCGCGGGCGGCAACCTGGCGACGCTGCTGGGCTCGATCGCCCGCGGCGGCCTGCAGTTCATGCTGATCGTCTGGCTGCAGGGCATCTGGCTGCCGCTGCACGGCTACGAGTACGAGCAGACCCCGCTCTGGGCGGGCATCTACCTGGTACCGCTGACCGTCGGCTTCCTCGCCGCCGGACCGATCGCCGGACACCTCTCGGACCGCTTCGGCGCCCGGATGTTCGCGGCCGGCGGCCTGGTCGTGATGGCCGCCTCGTTCGCCGGACTGCTGGCCCTGCCCACCGACTTCGGGTACGTGTGGTTCGCCCTGCTGGTGTTCCTCAACGGCCTCGGTGGCGGCCTGTTCGCCGCGCCCAACACCGCCCTGGTGATGTCCAGCGTCCCGGCCGCCGACCGCGGCGCCGCCTCCGGCATGCGGGCCACCTTCCAGAACGCGGGCATGGTGCTCTCCATCGGCGTGTTCTTCTCGCTGATGGTGGCCGGCCTGGCCGGATCGCTCCCGCAGACCCTCAACGACGGCCTCACCGGCCAGGGCGTCTCGGCCGCCGACGCCCACGCGGTGGCCCAACTCCCGCCCGTCGGGACGCTGTTCGCGGCCTTCCTGGGCTACAACCCGATCCACGAACTGCTCGGCCCGCAGGTGCTCTCCGGCCTGCCCGCCTCCAACGCCCAGACCCTCACCGGGCGCGAGTTCTTCCCGCACCTGATCTCCGGACCGTTCCACGACGGCCTGATGGTGGTCTTCTCGCTCGCCATCGCGATGTCACTGGTCGCCGCCCTGGCCTCGCTGCTGCGCGGCCGCCGAACCGGTACGGTCGACGACGGCCCCGACAGCGCCGCGATCACCGTCCCGGACGGGGGCACCGCGGTCTCCCGGGGCGCGGCGTGACGTGAACGAGACGGCGGAGCAGGGGAGTTCGACGGTGGGACAGCAGCACGAGGGCGGGCTCGACCCGGCGGAGGTGGCGCGCCTGCGCCTGGTCATCGCCCGCCTGAACCGGCACCTGATGCAGGCCTCCGACCGGCAGGAGTTCACCTTCGCCCAGCAGTCCGCCCTGGCCCGGATCGAGGAGCACGGCCCGGTCCGGCTCGGCGAACTCGCCGCGCTGGAACGGGTCGCCGCCCCCTCGCTGACCCGCACCGTCGCCTCACTGGTCGAGTCCCGGCTGGTCCACCGCGTCCCCGACCCCAACGACGGACGCTCCGCCCTGGTCGAACTCTCCCCGGAGGGCGTCGACCTGCTCGCCCACATCCGCCGCCGCCGCTCCGAACTCCTGGCCCGCCGCACCGCCGAACTCACCGACGAGGAACGGCGCACCCTGATGGCGGCCCTGCCCGTCCTGGAACGCCTGGTCTCCATCGAGGGCTGAACGCCCCCGCAGGCCCGCCGCCCCGCAGCCCGCGCCGCGGCGGCGAGGGCCGGGGCGGCGAGGGCCGGTGCGGCCGGGGGCGGCCGGTGCGGCCGCCGACGGCGGGGGCGGGGTCGGTCAGAGGATGGTCAGGACGGTGGCGAAGTTCAGCACGGTCGCGCCGCCGGGGCTGTCGCAGGCCAGCAGGTCCAGGTTCGGCGCGGTGAAGGTCTCCACCACCGTGCCGCCGAGGAACTCGCCCGAGGTGACGGTGCCGGTCTCGGTGATCACCGTGGTGGCCAGACCGCGCACCACCGTCGCGGTGAACGGGAAGCTGCTGGCGGTCCCGTTGTTCCAGCGGACGGTCTCCACGCCCGTCTCGGTGAGCAGTTGGTCGCAGCTCAGCTCCAGCAGCGCGGTGACGTCCCGCTCCCCGGCACTGGCCGTCGAACCGACGGCCAGACAGCTGCCGGTGGGGCTGTGCGGACCGGGCACGTTCAGGTTGCCGTCCACCGTCACGGTGATCGGCCGCACGGTGTGGGTCAGGCCCGGGCTGTACGTGGTGTACGTCCAGCCGGTGCAGTTGATCGTGGCGAGCACGGCCGGTGCGGCCCGTGCGGGAGCGGCGGCCGGCAGCGTCGCGCTGCCGAGCAGCAGGGCCAGCAGGCCGGTGAGAGTGGTGGCACGTCCGGTACGGAGCACGACAGCCCTCCAGGGGGTGGCGGCGGTGGCGGGACGGGACGACGGGACGACGGGACAGTACGCACCAGGGTCGCGGCGGGCCCGGCGCCCGGCAAGCCTGAGTGCGCGAACTACCTTGCCGCACAAGGGGAATGGCCGGACGACGACAGCCCGGGGCCGACCCTGGCCGAGGACGTTCGCGCAGGCGCTCGAACCCGGCCCCGGATCGGAACGTCCGTCCGGATCGCGGGTGCCCGGACGGGGCAGGCGGCCCGGACGGATCGCGGGGGCCGGACGGGTCAGGGGGCCTGGGCGGCGATCCCGTCCAGCACCATCTCCAGCCCCGCCGCGAACGACTCGCCCGGTGTCAGG
This sequence comes from Kitasatospora phosalacinea, assembly GCF_000717185.1. Lineage (GTDB taxonomy): Bacteria > Actinomycetota > Actinomycetes > Streptomycetales > Streptomycetaceae > Kitasatospora > Kitasatospora phosalacinea_A. The sequence continues at coordinate 46,812 of NZ_JNYE01000047.1, forward strand.
TGGTCGGCCGAACGCATCACCTCCGCGATCGTCGGGTGCCGCCCCGCCTCCAGCACCCGCACCATGTACGGCCCCATCGCCACCTGCCACTCGTGGTTCGAGCGCCCCTCCGACCGCTCCGCCCGACGCTGCGCCACCTCCACCCGGAGCCGACCCGCCAGGTAGGCGTGGAACGCCCCCGCCGCCTGCTGTACCAGGGTCGGCCGTCCGGCGAAGCCCGGCACGCCCCACAGCACGGCCAGTGCGGCCTCCCGAGCGGCCAGCGCGTTCGGGCCCAAGTGCGGCCGCCCGCCCAGCAGTTCGATGAACCACTCGTGCCGCAGCGCGGCCGCCCGGTGCCGCCCGGCGATCGCCCGCAACTCCTCCCGCCACCCCTCCTGCTGCCGCTCCTCCTGCCGCCGCTCCTCCTGCCGTCCCCCGGGCCGGGCGTCCGGCGGGCCGGGGGCGATCTCGGCGTACACCGCGTCCACCATCAGCTCCAGCAGCTCGGCCTTGGTCTCCACGTACCCGTACAGCCGCATGGGGCCGACCTCCAGCACCGCCGCGACCCGCCGGATCGACACCCCCTCCAGCCCGTCCGCGTCGGCCAGTTCGACCGCCGCGCCGACGATCAGCGCCCGGCTCAGCGGCCCCGGCGTCCGCCGCTCCGGCGGCTCCGGCCGCTCCCAGACCAGGCCGGAACCGGTGTCGGAATCGTGACGGGGCGTCATGGGGAGCGGTCTCCGTTCGGTGGTGCAGGGCAGTGCAGGGCGGCGCAGGAACACGATACGGGGGTCTTGTCGATACAGTGTATCGACACGATACGGTGTATCGGACGGACCGGTGAAGGTGAAGGGGAGGACGGACCATGACGCGCACCACGGACGTGGCGATCGTCGGAGGCGGCCCGGGCGGGCTGACCCTGGCGCGACTGCTCACCGCGGGCGGCAGCGCCCGGGTCACGGTGTACGAACGCGACGGCGGGCGGGCGGCCCGCACCCAGGGCGGCACGCTCGACCTGCACGCCGACACCGGGCAGCGCGCCTTGCGCGCCGCCGGGCTGACGCAGGCGTTCCGCCGCCACGCCCGGCCCGAAGGGGAGGACATGCTGCTGCTCGACCCCACCGGCACCGTGCTGCACCGCGACGACACCCCGGACGACTCGCCCGCGCTCCGCCCCGAGATCGACCGCACCGACCTGCGCGACCTGCTGCTGGACTCCCTCCCGCCCGGCACCGTCGCCTGGGGCCGCACCTTGCGCACCGCCACCCCGGCCCCGGACGGCGAAGGCACCGGCTGGCAACTGGAGTTCACCGACGGCACCCGGGCCGCGCACCACCTCCTGATCGGCGCCGACGGCGCCAACTCCCGGGTGCGGCCGCTGCTCACCCCCGCCGCGCCGCAGCACCTCGGCGTCAACGCGATCGAGGGCACCGTCCCCGACATCGACCGCACCCACCCCGACCTCGCCGCCGCCGTCGGCCGCGGCAGCTACTGGGTGGTCGGCGACGGCCGCTCACTGGTCGCCCAGCGCTGCAGCGACGGCTCCGTCCGGGTCGGCCTGACCTTCTACGGCCCCACCGGCCGCGCCGCCGACTGGCTCACCACCTGCGGCATCCCGTACGACCGCCCCGACGAGGCCCGGGCCGCGCTGCTCCCGCTGTTCGCCGACTGGACGCCCGACTGCCGCGCCCTGATCGCCGCCGCCTGCACCGGCCCGCTCACCCCGCGCGCCCTGACCGCCCTCCCGGTCGGCCTCCGCTGGCCCCACCGCCCCGGCCTCACCCTGCTCGGCGACGCCGCCCACCTGATGCCCCCGGTCGGCCACGGCGCCAACGCCGCGATGCGCGACGCCCTGGAGCTGGCCACCGCCCTCGCCGCCACCCCCGCGGACCCCGACGCCGCCCTGCGGGCCTACGAGGAGGAGATGTTCACCCGCACCGCCGAGGTCGCCGACGAGTCGGCCCGCATCCTGGCCATGATCACCTCCCCGGCGGGCGCCCCCGGCATCGCCGCCTTCTTCCGCGGCGAGACCCGTCCCGGGGCGTGAGCGCCGCGCCCGCAGCGCGTACAACGCCTGCAACGCCTGCCGCGCGTACGGCCGGCGGTCAGCCGGTGATCTCCGGGCTGATCCGGTGCAGCCCCCACTGCTCGATGCTGCCGTCCACCAGCCCCATGAGGAACTGGACGACCCCGCCCTCGTAGTGCCACCAGCCGCCCCCGCGGGTGGCGACGGTGACCGTCCAGTCGGCGGGGGAGCCGTGGGTGCTCCACAGCAGGAAGTCGCCCCAGTCCGTCGTCCCCCAGCGGAGGAGGCCACCGGGGGCCGGGAAGGCCCGCAGCGGCGGGTCGAGCCGCGCCTCCTCGCACCACTCCTCGACGATCTGCTGGTCCTCCAGGACGCCCTCCACCCAGGCGCGTTCGTGTCCGGCCAGCGGGGTCGAGACGAGGAGGGTGCGGCCCAGGATCAAGCGGGAGTAGCGCTCGGTGAGGAGCACGAAGTCGGGCGGCAGCTCGGTCTCCAGGCCCTCCGCGACGGTCGCCCAGTCGAGCGCGGCCGGCTCCGGGCGCCGGAGCGCGGCGAACTCCGGGGAGGAGCCCTCGAACGCGGCCAGGGCCTCGTCCGGGTCGGTGAGTCTGCGGGCCGGGGACTGGGTGCCGATCAGGTCGTCCATGCGGGGGAGGGTATCGCCCCAGGTGGTGGCGGGGCGGGGGAGGTGGCGCGCAGGGCGATCTCCAGTTCGAGGCGGGCGTCGGGGGAGGCCAGGGCGGGGCCGAAGAGGCGGTGGACGCGGTGCAGGCGCTGGCGGGCGGTCTGCGGGTGGATGCCGAGGCGGGCGGCGACCTCGGGGGCGGTGCCGCGGCCGGTCTGCAGCCAGGCGAGCAGGGTCGCGGCGAGGCGGTCGCGCTGCTTGGGCGTGAGCGGGGCCAGCGGGGCGAGTCGGCGTTCGGCGATCAGCCGGACCAGGGCCGGGTCGGTGAGCAGCAGCAGGTCCGCGTAGCGCTCGCGGCAGTCGACCGGGCGCTGCGGCGGCTCGGGCAGCGAGGCCCGGACCAGGCGGGCCCAGCGCAGCGACTGCGCGGCGAGGGCGGGCGGCACCGCCGGGCCGATCACGGCGCCGCGCCCGTGCAGGGCGGCCGCGAGCTGAGGGTCGGCGAGCGCGGTGGCGGGGTCCGGCAGCAGCAGGTGCGGCTGCGGGACGTCCAGCCCCGCCAGGACGCGGTCGGGCAGCCGGGCCGGGGGCGGGCCGGGCACCCCCGACGGCCCGGGCACCCCCTGCGGCCCGGACGGCCCCGACGGGCGGGGCGCGGCGGCCGGGCGCGGGTCGAGCGAGACGGCGGCGACCTGCGCGGGCAGCGGCCAGTCCGCGAGGCGGGCGGCGGTGGCGAGGTCGGCCGGGTCGGCGCCCGCGAGCAGCAGGTCGTGCAGCCGGTGCCGGGCCCGGCCGAGCGCCCCGGCCCGGTCGGTGCGGGCGTCCACGTAGCCCTGGACGCTGGCCGCGGCGACCTCGTCGATGTGCGCGAACACCGCCTCGGCGAGGGTGACCAGCTGCTCCGCGACCAGCCCGCGGCGGCGGGCCACCCGGGCGTACCGGCGCCAGGCGATCCGGGCGCCGAGCCGGAACGCGGCCTGCAGGGCGTCCAGGCTGCGGCCCTCGGAGAGCTCGCCGCGGCCGAGCGAGCGGTACACCCGCAGCTGGCGCGGGCCGGGCGAGGGCAGCCCGGCGACCCGGTCGGTGAACTCGGCGAGCGCGGTCTCCACGCCCTGCTGGATTCCGGCACCGAATTGCCCGGAGAGCGGCCGGGAGAATTCCGGGACGGCGGATCTGATCTCACGGATGATCTCGGTCGCGAGGGATTGCTGCTCGGCTCTGAGTTCGGTGGATAAATCGCGTGGAAGGCCTTCCCACGGTCCGACCAATTCCGCTCCTCGGGGTAGCGATAATCCGTTCCGCCGGTGCCCGGCGCGGGCCGGGCCGCACCGGGGCGTGCCAGGAGGGGCAAGGGGAGTATGCGTCCGGGTTACCCGCCGGTCAATAGGTCCGGCGCAAGCTTGCGGCCCCGTGCGGCACCCGCCGCGGGCGGAAACGCTGACGCGGGTGACAGTTCCGCCGGAGGGGGGACGGAATTCCTGGCACCTTCGGATGGATTTTCCGGAACCGGCCGCGCTGCGTGTTGACGGCCCGTCGGGCCGCTCCTAGCTTCGTGGCGACCCGGAGAAAGCCGGGGGACGCCCGGGGGAATTCCGGGTGCGGAACGGGCGGCGGCGTGGACGGCGGCGCGGACGACGATGCGGAAGGTGTGCGGAATGCGGAGGAACGGCGTACGGACGGCGGCACTCGCGGCACTCGCGGTCACGGGACTGCTGGCCGCCGGGACGGAACCCGCGGCGGCGGCCGGGAGCCGACCGGTGGAGACCCACTTCTCCCTCGGCTTCGTGAAGGGCTTCTTCTTCCCCGGCTCCAGCCCGGACGGCGCCAACGACTGGTCCTGCCGACCGTCCGCGGCGCACCCGAACCCGGTGGTGCTGGTGCACGGCACGCTGGAGAACCAGAACGACAACTGGGGCGGCGCGGCCCCGCTGCTGGCCAACCAGGGGTACTGCGTCTACTCCTTCAACTACGGCGGCCCGTCCGCCGGTTCGCCGGTCCAGGGCACCGGGCCGATCGCCGACGGGGCGAAGACGCTGGCCGCCTTCGTCGACCGGGTGCTGGGCGCGACCGGCGCCGCGGAGGCCGACCTGGTCGGGCACTCGCAGGGCGGCATGCTGCCGCGCTACTACCTGAAGAACCTCGGCGGCGCCGCCAAGGTCGGCAAGCTGGTCGCCCTCGCCCCCAGCAACTACGGCACCACCCTGGACGGCATCACCGAACTCGGCCGCCAGCTGCGCATCCTGGAGCCCGCCAACGACTTCCTGGCCGGCCCGTGCCAGGCCTGCGTGGAGCAGGAGGTCGGCTCGCCGTTCCTCACCGAGCTGAACGCCGGGGGCGGCACCGTCCCCGGCGTCGAGTACACCGTGATCGCCACCAGGTACGACGAGGTGGTCACCCCGTACACCAACTCCTTCCTCCCCGCGGGCCCGCACGTCACCAACATCCTGGTGCAGGACCAGTGCCCGCTGGACGCCACCGACCACCTGGAGATCGGCTACGACCCGGTCGCGCTGACGGACGTGCTGAACGCGCTGGACCCGGCGCACCCGCGGGCGGTGCCGTGCCAGGTGGTGCTGCCGGTGACGGGGCCGCTGCTGTAACGCGGCGGCCCGGCGGCGGCCCGGCGGCACGGCGGTGGGGTCCGGCGGCTCGGAGGCCGGACCCCACCGCCGCGCCGGCCCCCGCTCAGGCCGGGTCGAGGTCCTCGGTGCGGCGGTGCCGGCGGGAGGGGGAGGCGGCCGGGCCCGCGGTGTCGGCGATCCAGGCGTCGAGCTGCTCCCAGCGTCCGTACAGCCAGTCGGCGAACTCCTCCGGATCGGTGGGCAGTTGGTCGGCGCGGTAGCTCCACCAGCGCAGCCGGACCAGGTCGCCGGGGTCGGGGGCGTAGCCCGGGCCGAGCATCCAGGGCAGCAGCCGCTCGGGGCCGGTGTGCCCGCACACCAGCACCAGGGCGGACGGGTCGACGGCGGCCAGCACCGCCCGTGCCCCCGGCAGGTGCGGCGGGAGCAGGTGCGGCATGGCCTCGGCCCGCTCGGCCAGCGCGTGCTGCCCGCGGGCCCGCAGCCTGGCGATCGACCCGGCGCGCCGGGCCGCGCTGTAGTTGGTGCCCTCCGGGTACAGCCAGAACGCCTGCCCTGGCCCCAACTCCCTTCCCTGCTTGGTGAGTTCGGCGAGGGCGGCGGCCCGTCCGGCCTGGTTCCAGCGGAACAGGACGAGCGGCACGCCGCGCAGCAGCGCCCGCAGGCCGGGCTCCAGGGCGACGCAGCGCTTGGCGATGCCGCGCGGGCTGCGGCCGAGCACGGCGGCGACCGCGACGACGGCGAGCTGGGTGTTGAGGATGCCCGCGTGCCGGGCCAGCACGACCACCGGCCGCCCGGGGTCGGGCGGCGGGTCGGGCAGCTCGATCCGGAAGCGCAGGCCGGTCCAGCACTCGGTGAGCCGCCGGAAGCGGCGTCCGGCCCGGGCGGCGAGCAGCCGCCAGTCGTCCGGCCCGGCCCGGCGGGCCCGCAGCCGCAGCGAACCGGCCAGCGCGGTCAGCGAGAACCCGGCCAGGTACGCCGCCCACACCAGCGGCAGGCGGGCGGCGGCCGCGGCGCGGCCGGGCAGCAGCGGCCGGAGCAGGCCGAGCAGGAGCAGCAGCGGGGCGAGGAGGAGCAGAAACACCGTCAGGGCGCCGAGGGCGAGGGCGTCCCGGGCCGCGGCGAGCGCGCCGGCACGCAGCCGGGCAGCCCGGGGGAGCCCCGGTGAGGGCGGAGTCCTGTGCATGGATCAAGACCTCTCACGCCGCCGGATCCCCGGCCAGTCGAAGATCCACTCCGCTGGACCGATCGGGGAGCAGGTGCCGCGGACGGGCGAAGGCGCAGGTGGGAGCGGTTGCGGAGGTCGGAACCCGGATCGGACGATGGCCTCTGCGGGCCCGTCGGGCGCGCGCGGGGGGACGGACCCCGGGGCGGCCCCGGAGACAGGTGGCGAATCGATGGACGGTCTGCTGGACGGCCAGGGCAAGGTCGCGTTCGTGCTCGGCGGCGGCGGCGAGCGGGGCGGCAACCAGGTCGGCATGATCCGGGCGCTGCTGGAGGCCGGGATCACCCCCGACATCGTGGTCGGCACCTCGATCGGCTCGGTGCAGGGCGCCATCCTGGCGAAGAACCCCACGATCTCGGTGGTCGCCGAACTGACCGAGCTGTGGATGGAGTTCATCAGCATGAAGGTGATGAAGCCCTCCCTGCGGGCGTTCGTCTCCAACGTCCGGCACGTGCGGGCCGGGCTCACCTCGGTGGACGCCGCGCACCGGATGCTGCTCAACCACTTCGCCCCGCACAGCCGGATCGAGGACCTCAAGCTCCCGTTCGTCTGCCCGGCCTCCTCGATCGAGCGGGCCGAGGCGCACTACTTCGACCAGGGGCCGCTGATCCCGGCGCTGCTGGCGTCCTGCTGCGTGCCCGGCCTGTTCCCGCCGGTGCAGATCGACGGCGAGCACTACCTGGACGGCGGGCTGATCGACTCGCTGCCGGTCGGCGTCGCGGCCTCGCTCGGGGCGACCACCGTGTACGCGCTGCGGATCCGGCAGACCGGCGTGGGGCTGACGCCGCCCCGGCTGCCCTGGCAGCTCGCGCACGTCGCGTTCGAGGTGACCCGGCGGGCGGCCGTGGAGTCCGAGATCGCCCGGCACCGGCCCGGCGTCACCGTGCACGTGCTGCCCAGCGGCGAGGACGAGCTGGTGCGGGCCGGACGCGGACCGGTGGCCTCCACCCGTGCCGAACTGGAGACCGTCCGGCGGCGGATCGCGCTCGGCTACGACGCCGCCTCCGCATTCCTGGAGGGCCTGCAGCGCACCCGGCAGGACGCCGTGGGCTGACCGCCGCACCACCCCCGCGCACCCGGCGGACGGCGACGGAGGCCTCCGCCGACACGCGCTCCTCCCGGGCCCCCGAACGCCCCCGCCCGCCGGGGGCGTTCGCACGTCCGGCCCCCGCGGCGGCAGCGGCGCTGGCCACGGTCGGTCCGGGGGCGGCAGCGGCGCCCGACACGGCTTCGGCGCCGCCAATCCTCCACCGGCCAAGGTTCACCTAATCGGGTGCACGCGGGGCTGCACGGGCGATCTCGCGGCCGGAACGATCTAGTGTTCCGGGGTGGCGGGCGAGCGCAGTGACAGCACGCTTCCGAACCCCCGCCGACACTTTCCCCTTCCTTTGCCCATTCCCCCAGCAGCACCCCGTCAAAGCCCCAACACGTTCACGGATCTGACGCACCGTCAGTTTCCGTGCGAGACGAAGGAGAGCCCGGCCCGATGTCCGTGGACAGCAGCCCGGAGACTCAGCAGGCGCAGCGCCAGCAGACCAGCCTCACCACCGCCGCGGCCCGCAACCTGGCGACCACGACCAAGTCCGCGCCGCAGATGCAGGAGATCACCTCCCGCTGGCTGCTGCGGATGCTCCCGTGGACGCAGACCTCCGGTGGCACCTACCGGGTCAACCGCCGACTGACCTACACCGTCGGCGACGGTCGGGTCGAGTTCATCCAGACCGGCGGCGACGTCCGGGTCATCCCCCGGGAGCTCGGCGAACTCGCCCTGCTGCGCGGCTACGAGGACGACGAGGTGCTCGGCGCCCTGGCCGCCCGCTGCCAGCAGCGCGACTTCCGGGCCGGCGAGGTGCTGGTCGAGCGCGGCACCCCGTCCGACAAGATCCACCTGGTCGCGCACGGCAAGATCAACCAGGTCTCCACCGGCAAGTACGGCGACGACGCCGTGGTCGGCGTCCTCGGCGACGGCGACCGCTTCGGCGAGAACGCCCTGCTCGACGCCGACGCCACCTGGGACTACACCGCCACCGCCAAGACCGCGGGCACCCTGCTGACCCTCAGCCGGGCCGACTTCGAGGCCGTGCTCGCCCAGTCCGAGAGCCTCCAGGCCCACATCCGCGACTTCGCCAGCCTCCCGCTGCAGCGGCAGAACGAGCTCGGCGAGGCCGAGATCGCCATGTCGGCCGGCCACGAGGGCGAGCACCTGCTGCCCACCGCGTTCGTCGACTACGAGCTCAAGCCGCGTGAGTACGAGCTCTCCATCGCGCAGACCGTGCTCCGCGTCCACTCCCGGGTCGCGGACCTGTACAACCAGCCGATGAACCAGATCGAGCAGCAGCTCAAGCTCACCGTGGAGGCGCTGCGCGAGCGCCAGGAGTACGAGCTGATCAACAACCGCGAGTTCGGCCTGCTCGCCAACTGCGCCTTCAACCAGCGCATCCAGACCCACTCCGGGCCGGCCACCCCCGACGACCTCGACGAGCTGCTCAGCCGCCGCCGCGACTCCGAGTTCTTCCTCGCCCACCCGAAGGCCATCGCCGCCCTCGGCCGCGAGTTCAACTCCCGCGGCCTGTACCCCGACACCGTCGACCTCCAGGGCCACAAGGTCCCGGCCTGGCGCGGCGTCCCGATCCTGCCCTGCAGCAAGATCCCGATCACCCCCGAGAACACCAGCTCCATCCTGGTGCTGCGCACCGGCGAGGACAACCAGGGCGTCATCGGCCTGCACCAGACCGGCATCCCGGACGAGTACCAGCCCAGCCTGTCGGTCCGCTTCATGGGCATCGACGACAAGGCCGTGATCAACTACCTGGTCACCGCGTACTACTCGGCCGCCATCCTCGTCCCCGACGCGCTCGGCGTGCTGGAGAACGTGGAGATCGCGCACCGCTGACCGGCGCCGCGCGACGACGGCCGCCGCCGGCCGTAACCAAACGGCGGCGCACCACGTTGAGGGTGCGTCGGATTGATCATGCCGATCCGTTTCTGCAGTTCGCCCGCACGGCACTGCGAACAGAACGGCCCGATCCTCCGACGCGCCCTCGACTGCGCTCCGGCCGGTTCGGCCGTGTCCGAAGCGGGGCGCGCAGCACGGCACCGATCACCCACGCCCACCGGAAGGTTGGACCACGCCCATGCAGCGCAACGACCGCCCGTCGGCGGACGGCAGAACGGGGGCCCCGGCCTTACCCACCCGTGCCGGGGGCCGCGCCCGCGTCCGCGCCCGCGGTCGCGCCCTCGTCCGGGCCCGGGTCGGCACCCGGGGCCCGCAGGTACGGCGCGGCGCCCGCGCCGCCACCGCGCTGGCGGGCGTCGCCGTGGTCTGCGCGGTGCTCACCGGCGCCACCCAGGCCGCTTCCGCCGCGCGCGGCGGCGGCGACGGCCACCGGCTCGACATCTGCGTCAAGGTGCACACCTCGGTCGACGCCCCCGGCGTGCACATCGAGGTGAACGCGGGCGGCGGGGCCGACGTCCCGCTGCGCCCGCAGGGCGGCGGCAAGGGGCACGACAGCCACGGGAACGGCAACGGGTACGGGCACGAGCACCACTGCCACCCCACGCCGACGCCGACGCCGACGCCCAAGCCGACGCCCACCCCGAGCCCGACGCCGACGCCGACGCCGACACCTGAGCCGACGCCGACCCCCACGCCGAAGCCGACGCCCACACCGACGCCCACGTTGAAGCCGGCGCCCACCCCGAGCCCCACGCCGAAGCCCACCCCGGCGCGGCCCACCCCCAGCGCGGTGCCACCGCCCGCCCCGGCCACCAGCCCCGCACCGACGACGCCCGCGCCGAGCCCCGCACCCGCCCGGCCCGCGCCCACGGCGACCGTCCACCTGCCGCCGCCCCCGGTGCACGTCGCGGCACCCAAGCGCCGCTCCACCCCGACCACCACCCGGATGCTGGTGGTCACCGTCCCCGCCGTGCTGGCAGCCGCCGCGCTGCGCCCGCGCGGGAGGTCCGGCAGCGCCGGACGGCGCGGCCGCTCCTGACCCCGTGCCTGGCCGCAGAGGCCGCTGCCGGGCCCGCGGAACGCCGCGAAACCCCTTCACCCACTGGACAAGTTCAGGAGAGGATCCGTCATGTCCGAATGGCTGGCACTAGCCCTCGCGATGGCCGGGGCGTGCCTGGTCGTCGTCGCGGTCGTGCTGCTGAGGAACCGCAGGGTCGCCGACGACGAGGACACCTCGGAGACACCCGACGTCATCGAGTACATCACCATGATGATCGGCGTGGTCTACGCGATCGTGCTGGGCCTGGCCATCGCGGGCGTCTGGGAGTCCCGCTCCGCCGCGCAGGACGACGTGCAGCGCGAGGCCCAGGCGCTGCACGAGGTCAGCGCCCGCGCCGAGGTGTTCCCCGCCGACCACCGCGCCGTGGTCGACAAGGACGTCGACGCCTACGTCTCGTTCGTGGTCAACACCGAGTGGCACTACATGCAGACCGAGGGGGAGATCAGCCCCGAGGGCACCGACCTGCTCGCCAAGCTGCGCGCCGACGTCGCCGCGCGGGCGCCGCAGAACGACATCGAGGCGCAGGCGTACCAGTCGATGATGGACAAGATCGCCACCGCCGACGAGGCCCGCAACTCCCGCGGCGGCAACGTCGGTCCGACCATGCCCGGGGTGGTCTGGTTCGGCCTCGGCATCGGTGCGGTGATCACCATCGGCATGCTGTTCGCCCTGCAGATCCGCCGCTCGCCGCGCGAACTCGTCCTGGCGGGCACGTTCAGCGCGCTGTTCGGCTTCCTGCTCTTCCTGATCTGGGACTTCGACGACCCGTTCGGGCGCGGCATGTCGGTCACCACCGAGCCGTTCCTCGACCTGTTCCCCTTCCTCGGTGGCTGACCGCCGCCCGGCGGTCGACCGGTCGCCGATCGTTCCGGTGCGTCAACTGACCGGCCGGTGAACGGAATCGAGCAGGCCGGGGGAACATTCGGCCGCGCGGGCCGTACCGAAGCGGTTCGCGCACTACTCTGGAGACAGCCGCCCGCCGTACCGACGGGGGCCCTGGTGCGGGCGGCTGACGGGGAGCCCGCGCGGGCCGCCGCCCCGGGCGGCGACGGCGCGGGCACGACGGGGGAGAGCACGAGGGGGAAGCACGTCATGGGGGAACACCTGGCACCCGGCCCGGCGGCGGCGTGCGGTTCGGGGGAGTCCGGCCCGGGGGCGTCCGGGTCGGGCCCGGCGGCGTGCGGGCTGACGGAGGGCAAGTACGCCCGGATCGAACGGGAGCGCCGCTTCCTGCTCGACCGGGTGCCCGCCCCCGGCAGCGTCACCGCCGCCCGCCGGATCACCGACCGCTACGTGGACGGCACCCGGCTGCGCCTGCGCCGGGTCGAACGCCTCGACACCGGCGAGTGCACGTACAAGCTCACCCAGAAGCTCCCCGCCCCGCCGGGCACGCCCGGCGCCGTTCAGGGCCTGATCACCAACCTGTACCTCTCCGAGGAGGAGTACGCCCGCCTGCTGGCGGCGCTGCCAGGCCCCGAGCTGACCAAGACCAGGCTGGGCGTCCCCCCGCTCGGGGTGGACGTCTTCGAGGGCCCGCTGCTCGGACTGGTGCTGGCCGAGGCCGAGTTCGAGAACGCCGAGGACGCAGAAACGTTCGTTCCGCCCCCCGGCTGCATCGCCGAACTCACCACCGACCAGCACTTCACCGGCGGGCAACTGGTCCGCACCGACCGCGAGGAACTCCGCGAGGGCCTGGCCGAGTACGGTGTGGCCCTGCCCTGAGCCGATCCCGGCCCGGGGGCCGGGACGAAGGGGCGCACGTGGACAGCGGGCTGCGGGAGGCGTGCGTGGCCGCGCTCGTCGTCCTGGCGGGCAGCGAGGACTACGTCGACCGCGCCGACGCCGGGCGGGGGCTCGCGCCGTTCGCCGAAGTCCCGGCGGCCGCCCGGGCGTTGACCGCCCTGCTGACCGACCCGCAGGACACCTACGTGACCCTGGAGACCGCGCGGGCCCTGCTGCGGCGCGGCGACCGGGCGGCGACCGCGATCGTCGCGGCCGCGCTCGCGGACGCGGACGCGGACGCCGAACCCTGGCACGGCCAGTACGTCTACGACGCCGTCCGCGAGGTGTCCGGCCTGTTCGCGGAGGACCACGCCGAGGCGGTGCGCCTGGCCGAGGAGCTGGCCGCCGCCCCCGACACCCGGCTCGCGAAGGGCGCGGCCGCGCTGCGCGGGATGCTGGACGAGGTGCAACCGGTCTTCGGCCTGCCGGTCCGACCGCCGGACCGTCCGACCGCCTGACGGCGCGGCTGCCTGGCGGTCCGACTGCCTGGCGGTTTGTCGATAGCGGCCCGTCGAGAGCGGCCCGTCGGGGGCGGCCCGTCGAGGGTGCTCGGGTGTGCGGCGGCCCGGGGGCGGTGGTGCTCCGGGCCGCCGCGGGGTGGGGACTACTCCGGCTGCGGCCGCTTCAGGTGGCGGGCGAAGAAGCCGGCCGCGGCGTCCCCGGCGTGCGGGGGGACGCCGGTGTGGCCGCCCATGTTGGCGTTCAGGCACTTCTCCGGGGAGGCGAAGGCGTCGAACAGGTCCAGCGAGGCCTGGCGGTCGTTGCCCTCGTCGTCCCACTGCAGCAGCACGTGCAGCGGGACGGTGACCCGGCGGGCCTCCTCGAAGGTGCGGCGCGGGACCAGGCTCCCGGCGAAGAGGGCGGCGGCCGCGATCCGCGGCTCGACGAGCGCGAGGCGGACGCCGACGGCGATCACGCCGCCCGAGTAGCCGACCGGGCCGTCGACCTCCGGCAGCGCCAGCAGCGCGTCCAGCGCGGCCCGGCACTCCGGGACGGCGAGGTCGACGAGCGGCAGGACCAGGGCGTCGACCAGTTCGGGGCCGACCGGCTCGCCCGCCTCCATGGTGCGGCGCAGTTCGGCCCGGGCCCGGTCGAGGGCCGGGACGCGGGGGCGCTCGCCGCTGCCGGGGAGCTCGAGGGCCGCCGAGGCGAAGCCGTCCGCGGCGGCGTGCCGGGCCCGCTCCGCGAGCCGGGGCAGCATCCGGTGCAGGCCGAGCGGGGGGAGGCCGAGCAGGATCAGCGGCGCGGGGGCGGACGGGGCCGCGGAGGCGGGCGTCCACAGGACGCCGGGGATCCCGTCGAGGGTGAACTCGCGCTCGCGGACGCCGTCGTCGAGCTGCCGCTCAGAGGTGAAGTGCAGGTTCATGGCGGTGGTGCCTTTCGGGAATGCGCGTGGAACGGCGCTCCCGGGCTCCCTATCGCCCGACCGTGGCCCCAGAGGGGAGCACCCATGTCGATACTGCGTTCACGGGTACCACCTCCTCGGTCTGTCGCACGGCCACCGGAAAGGTAGCAGCGGTCGTGGCGCCGCACCAAACGGGTCCTCCGGCGGAGCGCGGGGACGGCTACGGAGATCGACGGAGATCTACAGGGAAACTGTACATCCGACGGGCGGAAACCTAGGGTGGGAAGCATGAGTGAAGACTCCGAGCCCGCGCCGTCCGCCCTGCACGCCTCGCAGCAGGTGCGGTCGGTGATCGGCAAACTGCGCCGCCGGATCCGGGCCGCGGCCGGAACGGGGGACTTCACCCTCACCCAGGCGTCCACCGTGGGACGGCTGCTGGACAGCGAGGGCCGGGGCCTGACCACCAGCGACCTCGCCGTCGCCGAGGGGATGCGCCACCAGTCGATGGCCACCACCATCGCCGCCCTGGCCGCCCAGGGCCTGGTCGAACGCAGCCGCGACCCCGAGGACGGCCGCCGGATGCTGATCGTGCTCACCCCCGAGGGACGGCGCCGCGGCGAGGAGGGCCGCCGGGCCCGCGGCGAGTGGCTGGCCGCGGAACTCCAGCGCAAGTGCACCGAGGAGGAGCGCCGGACGGTGATCGCCGCGATGGCCGTCCTCGAACGGATCGTCCAGGACTGACGGCCCGGCCGCCCCACCACCGGCCCCCCACCACCACCGGCCCTCCCGCCACCAGCCTCCCCACCGCCGGCCTTCCCACCACCGGCACCCCCACGACCAGTGAGCGGCAGAAGCACCATGACCGACCGTACGACCGCCGTGACCACCCCCGGACGCCAGCGGAGCGGGGCGCCCGCGCTCGACCGCCGACTCGTCCCGCCGATGGTGATCGGCTCCGTCCTCAACCCGATCAACTCCACGGTCATCGCCGTCGCGCTCGTCCCGATCGGCGCCGCGCTCGGCGCCTCGCCCGCGCAGACGGCCTGGCTGGTGTCCGCGCTGTACCTGGCCACCGCGCTCGGACAGCCCGTGGTGGGACGGCTGATCGACCTGTTCGGGCCGCGGCGGCTGTTCCTGGCCGGCACCGGCCTGGTCGGCGTGGCCGGAGTGGTCGGCACCCTCGCGCCCGACCTCGGGACGCTGATCGCCGCCCGCGTCGTCCTCGGCCTCGGCACCTGCGCGGGCTACCCGGCCGCGATGGCCCTGCTGCGCGCCGAGTCCCGGCGCACCGGGCAGGACAGCCCCGCCGGAGTGCTCACCCTGCTGGCCGTCGCCAACCAGACCGTCGCCGTGGTCGGCCCGCTGCTCGGCGGACTGCTCACCGGCCTCGGCGGCTGGCGCGCCACCTTCGCGCTGAACGTCCCGCTCTCGGTGCTCGCCGTCACCCTCGGCGCGCTGCGCCTGCCCAGGTCGGGGCCGCCGGAACGCTCCCCCGACGGCCCCGGGCCGCTGCGGCGGATCGACCTGCCCGGAATGGCACTGTTCGGGGTCCTGCTGCTCTCGCTGCTGCTGTTCCTGATGCACCCGCACCCCGACCGCTGGTACCTGCCGCCGCTCACCCTCGCCGCCGCCGTCGCCTTCACCGTCCGCGAACGCCGCACCGAGCAGCCCTTCATCGACGTCAAGGTGCTCGGCGGCAACACCCCGCTGCTCGCCACCTACGCCCGCGCCCTGGCCGCGTACGTCGTCGCCTACGCCTTCCTGTACGGCTTCGCCCAGTGGACCGAGGAGGGCTTCGGCTTGACGCCGCTGCAGGCCGGGCTGGTGCAGGCGCCGACCTTCCTGGTCGGCATCGGCGTCTCGGTCCTGGCCGGGCGCCGCGGCGGCATCCGGACCACCCTGCTGGTCGGCGCGGCCGGGCAGATCGCCGCCTGCCTGCTGATGCTCACCCTCGGCACGCACAGCCCGCTGTGGGTGCTGCTGGTGCTGGCCGTGCTGTTCGGCGTCCCGCAGGGCGCCAACGGGCTGGCCCTGCAGAACTCCGTCTTCCTGCAGTCCGACCCGGCCCGCACCGGCTCCTCCGCCGGGCTGCTGCGCACCTTCGCCTACCTCGGCTCGATGGTCGCCGCCGCCGTGACCGCCGCCGCCTACGGACCGCACGCGGGCACCGCGGGAATGCACCAACTGGCACGGGCCATGCTGGGCGCGGCCCTGCTGTTCCTGCTGCTGACCGTCTTCGACCGCGCCCTGCGGACCCTGCGCACCCCCGCCCGGGCCTGAGCGCGGGGCGGGCTCCCGGGCTCCCGGGCCGCGGGTGCGGCAGGATGGCCGCCGTGGAACTGCCCAGGACGGTGCCGGAACTCCCGGCCGCGCACGGCTTGCTGCCCAGGACGGTGCCGGAACTCCCGGCCGCGCACGGCTTGCTGCCCAGGACGGTGCCGGAACTCCCGGCCGCGCACGGCTTCCGGCTGCGCCGCTGGAGCCCGGACGACACCGGGCTGCTCAGGGAGGCCGCGACCGACCCGTACATCCCGCTGACCACCACCGTGCCGAGCCCGTACAGCCCGGCCGCGGCGGCGGCGTACCTGCAACGCCAGTGGCGCCGCACCGAGATCGGGACGGGCTACCCCTTCGTGATCGTCGACCCGGCGGGCCGGGCGGTCGGCGACGTCGGCCTCTGGGTGGGCGAACTCCCGCTGCGCGGCTGGGCGACCGCCGGTTACTGGGTCGCCCCGACGGCCCGCCGCCGGGGCGCCGCCACGGCCGCGCTGGGCGCCGTCACCGCCTGGGCGCTCGGCGAACTCGCCCTGCCCGGCATCGAGTTGTACGTGGAGCCGGGCAACACCGGATCGATCCGCACCGCCGAACGCGCCGGCTACCGGTGCACCGGCCTGCGGCCCGCCCACCAGGTGGTGGACGGGCGGCCGCGCGACATGTGGCGCTACGTCAGGACGCAGCAGCAGTAGGGAAGTTCAGAGCTCCAGCGGCGCACCGAAACCCCGGTGGCCCGCACCGGCCCGGGTCAGGGCCAGCCAGCCGTGGCCGCGCACCGGCGTGTCCGGGCCGATCCCGCCGGGGTCGACCGACAGGTGGCGGGCGGCGACCCGGACGCTCTGCGCCTCGGACGCGTTCGGCTCCTGGTAGACGTCCGCAAACTCGTCCTCGTCCTCGAAGTCGTCCACCGTCAGGACCTCCTCCCACGGCAGCGGCCCGCCCTCCCACTCCGGCTCGCTCGCCCGCCAGTACGAACGCACCACCGCGCCGCCCTCGGCGGCCACCCAGATCACCGCGTCCGCGTGCGGGTCCTCGTAGAACACCTGCGCCCGCCCGCAGGCCGCGCTCAGCGACTCCGCCACCGTGGTCGGCCACCAGGCGCAACTGCCGATAGGCGACTCCGCGAACACCAGCCGCCAGCCCGCGTACTCCGGCGTCACGAAGACCCGGTGCACCACCTCCCCGTCCACCCGCTTCGTGTCGTCCACCTGCGCGGCCTCGCCGCCGCGCACCGTCACCGGGACCCGGTCGTGCAACCCCAGCACCTCGAACGCCGCCAGGTAGCCCTCCCCGGGCACCGCCAACCACCACGCACCCGCCAGCGGCCGCGGACGCTCCGCCCCGAACGCGGCCCGGGCCGCCCCCGCCAACTCCGCCCGGTCGGCCCCCGGCCCGGCCTCGGCCAGCAGCACGTCGACCAGCGCCGCCAGGTCCTCCGGAGCGGGGACGGCCCCGGGGGCGGTTTCGGTCACCGGGGTCTCGGTGGTGGGCGTCTCGGTCACGGGGTTCCCTCGCTGCAGAGTCGGGCCAACCGGGGCAGGCGGCGGGACAGTTCGTCGTGGTCATCGAAGTGGAAGTCCCACTCCGGATCCAAATCCGGCAGCCGGACCGGGGACCCGGGCAGCGGGAGCTCGGCCCCGGTGGCCTCGCGGTGGGCGTCCCAGGCGATGCCGAGGGCGTCCTCGCAGTCGAGGTCGATCCCCGCCGCGACGGCGGCACGCACCACCGGGAGCCCGGCCAGCAGGTCGGGATCCGCCACCACCCGCTCGAAGACCTCCCGCCCCTGGACGACCAGCCAGCCCCGGAAGTAGTCGAACCCGTCGTCCGAGCACCCGCCGTTGAGCAGGTACGCGGCCCCCCACAGCGGAGCGCGGTAGGAACCGGCCAGCAGCCCGTCCAGGACCAGGCCCGCCGCGCGGATCTCCGCAACCGGACGCCGCGCCAGCAACGCGACCGCCCGCCCGGCGACCGCCCCGCCCACCTCCGGGCCCACCTCCGGGCCCGGGTCGGTGTCCGCCTGCGGGCCGCGGGCCTGCTCGATCAGGGCCCAGAACTCGTCGATGTCCATGACGGGGCATCATGCCGGGCCCCGCCGACAGCGCCCCCACCCCGGGGACCGGGAGCACCCGGCCCCCGGGCGGCCGGGTCGGCCCGGCCGGGTCAGGCCAGTCGGACCAGGGCGGTGGCGGCGACCGCGGCGAGCACCACCACCAGGAACGGGGCCCGGCGCCACAGGGCCAGGGCGGCGGCCGCCAGGCCGGCGAGCCGGGCGTCGGCGGTGAGGAGGTGGCCGTGGACGAGGGTCTGCTGGGCGGTGAGGGCGGCGAGCAGGGCGACCGGTGCCAGGGTGGCGAAGGTGCGCACCGCCGGGCGGTCCAGCAGGCGGGCCGGGACGCACAGGCCGAGCAGTTTCAGCAGGTAGCAGCCCGCGGCGGTCGCCAGCACCGCGATCCAGACGGTCACCGGCCCGACCTCCCCCGCGCCGCCAGGCCCACCAGCGGCACGGCCGCCAGCGCCAGCAGCACCGGAACACCCGTGGGCAGCACCGGAGTTCCGGCCAGTACCAGCACCACCGCGACGGCAGCCACCCGGCGCTCGCGCGGATCGCGCAGCCGGGGCGCGAGCAGGGCCAGGAAGACGGCCGGTCCGGCGGCGTCCAACCCGTAGCGGGCCGGATCGCCCAGGGAGCCCGCGCCGAGCGCGCCGAGCAGGGTGCTGAGGTTCCACAGCGCGAACAGGCTGACCCCGGTGGCGGTGAAGCCGAGGCGCGCGGTGCGCCGGTCCGGCTGGGCGAGGGTGACGGCGGCGGTCTCGTCGATGACGAGCTGCGCGGCCAGCGGGCGCAGCGCGACCGGGAGGTGCAGCCGCTCGGCCAGTCGCATCCCGTAGAAGGCGTTGCGGACGCCGAGGAAGAGCGCCCCCGCCACGGCGGCCAGCGGGGCGGCGCCCGCCGCGAGCGCGGCGACCAGCGCGAACTGGCTGGCCCCCGTGAAGACCAGCAGGCTGAGCGCGCAGGTCTGGGCCACTGTCAGGTGGGCGCCCGCCCCGGCGGCACCGAAGGCGACCCCGGAGATCCCGACGCCGACCCCGACGGTGAGGGAGTCCCGGAGCACCGCCCGGGCGGGCCGGTCCGCGCGCCCCTCGGCGCAGGAAGGTTGGGTGGTGACTGTCATGCCCCCACGGTGCCGCGAGCCGCCACCGGGAGTCTTGTACGTTCCTGCACCGCCCGGCGGTAGGCACCGGGCGGGACGCCGACGCTGCGGCGGAAGTGCCGGGCCAGGTGCGCCTGGTCGACGAAGCCGACCGCGACCGCCGCCTCGGCCGGCGGCACGTCCCGGCGCAGCAGCGACCGGGCCGCCGCCACCCGCTGCTGGTTGAGCCAGGCGTGCGGCGGCAGCCCGTGGGCCTCGCGGAAGGCCCGCAGCAGCGGGAAGGGCCGGGCCCCGACGGCGGCGGCCAACTCCTCCAGCCCCGGCGGGTCGACGAGGCGGGCCCGCAGCAGCTCGCGGGCCTCCGCCACGGCCGACGCCCCGGCGGAGGCGGCGCACCGGACGGCGCGGGGCGCGGAGTGGGCGCGCAACAGGCGCGCCACCAGCAGGCGGAAGGCCGTGGACGCGGCCAGCGCGTCGTCCCGCGCCACCGCCCCGTGCACCGCGTGGACCAGCCGGGCCAGCTCGCCGTCGTGGGCGACGGCGGTGCTGAAGGCGGGCGTACCCGCACCGGCGGGCCGCAGGTCGGCGGCGGCGTCCAGCACGCTCTCCACCGCGGGGTAGAGCACCCGGTACCCCCAGCCCTCCGGCACCCCGGCGTGGCCGGTCACGACGGTCTCGGGGTTGACCAGCGCGACCGTCCCGACCCCCGCGCGCTCGACCCCGCCGCCGTGGTGGAACTCCTCCACGCCCGCGGTGATGGCCGCGACCACGTAGGTGTCGTGGGTGTGCCGCCCGAAGGCGTGCTCGACGTAGTGGGCGTCCAACAGCTCCACCTGCGGCAGCGCCCGGTGGACGGAGAAGGTCGCGTGCTCTGCGGACAAGGTGGCCACCCGGGCTGGTGCGGGGAGGAGTCGGTGCCCCGATTCTGCCCGCCGCCCCGCGAACCGGTCCAGGCCCGCTCGTTCCGGCCGGCCCCGTGCGAGGATCACCGCCATGGAGGACTGGCACGACCTGACGCTCACCGAACAGGTACTGGTGCGCCGCGCCGTGGCCGGACACCAGCTGGGCAACACCCCGCAGCACGTCAACTCGGTGCTGCGCTGGACGGGTTCGCCCGACGTCCCGGCGCACCGCGGCGCCACCGTGTCGGAACAGCTGGCCCGGGTGCCCGAGTTGGCGGCGGCGACGCTCCGCCTGGTCGGCGCCGGATGGCTGACGGTGCACCGCGGCTGGTACAGGTCGGACGGCGAACAGCAGGTGTCCGGCCCGGAACTGGAACGGGCGCTGGCCGACCCCGCGACCTGGCGGTACGGCGGCCCGGTGCTGAGCGTCCGCGCCACCGCCGAGGGCAACGCCCGCTGGGAGGCCGTGGCGTACCCGACCGGACGCCGACAGCAGCCGCAGTGGGCGGAGTTCGACGAGGCCGAGAAGGCCGTCCGGATCTGCGCGACGGAGTCCGGCGGCTGGCTGACCGGCCCGTACGGCATCTTCGCCGACCTGCCGACCGACCTCGCGGGCGAGGAGCTCCGGGCCCACGTGGCGGCCGAACTCGCCCCGCTGCTCCGCTGCGTCCGCGCCGGATCGATCGAGGTCCACCACTTCGCCGACCCGGACTCCGAGCACTTCGCGGTCGTCCCGCCGGACGAACTGCTGGACGCCTTCTGCGACCGGGAGGTGCGCTGCGACGACAGCGCCGACCGGAGCGTCGGCTTCACCTGCGTCCTCATCCGGTCACCGGCCACCGGACTGCGCTGAGACCCATCGGCGGACGGCGTCAGGACCCCGGCAGGTTCAGCAGGTAGTGGTTGCGGGGCTCCCCGCGCAGCGCGGACGCCAGTTCCGCGGCCTCCTCGGCCTGGGCGACGGAGAGGCGGCGGGCCTCCCACAGCAGCGCCGCCGCGTCCACGGCCTCCGGCGCGGCGGGCGGGGGCGGTTGGGGCAGCGCGACGCCCGTCAGCGCGGACAGGTCGAGCGCGTCGATCCCCAGCAGCGCGGCGAAGTCCACGACCAGGGCGGGCGTCAGCTCCACCCGGCTGGCGCCGATCCCGTGGTAGGTGCTCGCCGCCAGGTAGCTCGGCGTCACCACCGCCATGGTGCGCGCCAGACCCGAGAAACTCAGGTTCCGCCGGCGGAACATCCGGATCACCTTCCCGCCCGGCCCGCGCAGACCGCTCGGCTCGACGCCGATCCACGTCGTCCGGCGGTCGTCGGCGGGCCGCTCCTGCTGCGGGAACGAGCGGACGGCCCGCAGGAGTTCACCCCGGCCCGCCGCCGGAAGGTGCACGCAGTCCTCCACGAGGTGCGGAGCCCACTGCGCGGCCATCGCGTCCAACGGCGCCAAGTCGTCCGGGACGGGCAGCCCGGCGAGCACGAACAGGTCGGCGGCGTGCAACCCCAGCGCCGGGGCCAGCCGACGCAGCAGCCCGGGCTCCCGCCGCAGGTCGGAGGCCAACGCCTCGGCGGCCTCCGGGAGTTCGGCCGCCGCCGGCCCGCGCCGGGCCAGCAGCCGAGTCAGCGCCGCACCGAACTCCGGATCGGGTTTCGCGCCGCGCCCTGCGCCGTGCCCTGCGCCACGTTCCGCGCCGGGTTCCGCGCCGGGTTCCGCGTCCGGTCCCGTAGAAGCCGTCATGGCGGCAGCCTAGTGTCTCCGGCGCGCGGGGTTGGAGTAGCGTCGGGGCATGGACAGGGGAGCGGTGCAGCAGGCGTTCGCGGCGGAGGCGGCCGCGGTGGAGAAGGCGCTGAGCGGGGTCGGGGAGGCGGCCTGGCGGCGGCCCACCCGGTGCGCGCCCTGGACGGTCGCCGAACTCTTCGCGCACGTGGTGGTGGTCGTCGGCCGACTGGACGGCATGCTGGACGCCCCCGCGCCCGCCCGCGCCGAGGTCACCGCCGCCGAGTACTACCGCCCCGACGCCCGCTTCGCCCCGACGGCCAACGCCGACCGGATCGCGCTCGCCCGCGACCGGGCCGCCGACGGACCCGCGCTCCTCGCCGAGCACGCGCGCACCTGGCGGGACGCCGACCGCCGCTGCCGGGCCGAACCGGACGGGCGGGTGGTGCGGACCAGGCACGGCGACCCGATGCTGCTGACCGACTTCCTCACCACCCGGGTGGTCGAACTCGCCGTCCACGGACTCGACCTGGCCGACGCCCTCGACCACGCCCCATGGCTGACCGGACCGGCCGCCGACCTCCTGGACGCCCTGCTGCTGGCGGACGGCGACGCCGACCCGGACGCCGTCCGGGCGGAACTCGGCTGGGACCGCCCCGCCTTCCTGCGCAAGGCCACCGGCCGCACCCCGCTCGACCGCGCCGAGCAGGACGTCCTCGCCCGCACCGGGCTGACCTGGCTCACCCTGGGCTGACCGGCCGGGCGCCCGCCGAGGTGCGGCCGCCGAGGTGTGCCCGTCGGCGGGGAGTTCGGGCCCCGGGGCACGGGAAGGAGGAGGAGCGGAGCGCGGCACCGTGCGCCTCCCCGGGCCGCGCCACCCGTCCGCACCGCACCGCCGAGCCGCACCGCACCGCCGAGCCGCTCCGCCGCACCGGTCTGCTGGTCCGCCGCGGACCGACAGACCGACCCCTCGCGAGGAAGGACCCACGCCCATGGCCCAGGCCCAGTTGCCCGCCGGATACACCGCCCGGCCGCTCGACCCGTCCGCCGACCTGCCCGCCGTCCTCGACCTGGTGACCGCCTGCGAACGGGACCTGCACGGCGACGCGGCGGCCGGGGCCGACGCGGGGGAGCTCAGCGCGGTGCTGGCCCGCCCCGGGTTCGACCCCGCCGCCGACGCGCTGCTGGTGCACGGGCCGGACGGCAGCCCGGCCGCCTGGGCGTGGACCGACCGGCGCTGCGAGTGCCGCGTCCACCCCGCGCACCGGGGCCGCCGCCTGGGCACCGCCCTGCTGGGCTGGATGGAGAGCCGGGCCGTCGAGCAGGGCGTCGGCAAGCTCGTCCAGGTCGTCGCCGACCTGGACGCGACGGGCCTCGCGATGCTGCGCACCTACGGGTACCGGCCGAAGGGCGCCAGCTGGCTGCTGGAGATCGCCCTGGACGAGCTGCCCGGAGCGGCCGATCCCGGGCCCGGCCCCGAGGGCATCACCGTCCGCCCGTTCCGGGGCGGCGACGCGCAGGACGAGCACGAGGCGCACCGGGTGGTGGAGGAGGCGTTCGCGGACTGGAAGGCGCGCCGGATGGACTTCGCCGAGTGGGCCGAACACGCCGTCCACCGCGAGACCTTCGCCCCCGAACGCTCACCGCTCGCCGTCTCCGACGCCGACGGCCGGGTGGTCGGCGTCGCCCTGGCCCTCGACCAGCCCGGCACCGGCGACGGCTACGTGGACAGCCTCGCCGTCGACCGCGCCCACCGCCACCGCGGCATCGCCCGCCACCTGCTGCAGCACACCTTCCGGGCCTGCCGGGACGCCGGACTGAGCCGCTGCACGCTGTGGACGCACTCCGGGACGGGCGCGCTCGACCTGTACCTCAAGGTCGGCATGACGGTGCGGTACACCTCCGTGGTGCTGGAGAAGAGCCTCCCGGCCTGACGAACCGCCGGAGGGACGGGCGGCGTTCTGCTCGGCCGAGCAGCAGACCGTCCGGCCGGGCGGCGACCTGCTCACTCGGGCAGCAGGCCGCTCAGCCGGGCAGCGGGCCGCTCAGCCGCGCAGCGGATCGCTCAGCCGAGCAGGGCGAGCAGCCGCCGGGCCTGGCGGCGGCCGGTGCCGGGTGGGTTCCGGGCCGCGGTCGCGGGGTCGGCGGTGAGGAAGACCAGCCAGAGCAGGGCGAACAGGCGGCGGCACTCCAGCAGGCGGCGGGCCTCTGCGGGTGAGAGCGGGAAGCGGGACAGGAAGGATGCGGCGTCCAGGTCGGTGTCCACCCAGGCGGAGACGTGCTCGACCATCTCGGCCAGTTCGTAGGGGTGGTCGGAGCGGCCGGAGTCCTCGAAGTCGACCAGTCGGACGTCGGTGCCGTCCCAGAGGAAGTTGGCGAGGTTGCCGTCGGCCTGCCCCAGGACGGGGGCCGCTGCCGGTCCGCCCGCGTGCAGGGCGGCCTCGGCGCCGTCCAGCCAGCGCAGGCCCGCCGCCAGGGCGCGGCCGACCTCGGGGTCGGGGTGGGCGGCGGTCGCCCCGGCCCGGGCGCGGACCGCGTCGGCGGACTCCCGGACGTCCCAGCGCCGGGCCGGTAGCCGGGCGGCGACCCCGGCCGGTACGGCGCGGTGCAGGCGCAGCACCGCCCGGGCCAGCGCGTCCAGGTGGGCGCCGGTCAAGGCGGTGCCGCGCAGGGCGGCGCCCGGCAGACGGGACATGGTGACGACGCCGTCGGCGAGGGCGAGCGGCCGCGGGGCCAGCCCGGGGGCGTACCGGTCGAGCAGGGTCAGGGCCCGCCACTCCCGCTCCGGTTCGCCGTTCGCGTCCGGGCGGAAGCGCTTGCGCACCGAGTCGGGCAGCAGGTCGACGCCGTGGGTGGTCCACTGCTGGGGCATGGCGATGGGTCGACTCCTCGGGGAGGGCCGGGCGTCAGGGACAGGCGCCAGGGCCGGGTGTCAGGGCCGTTCGTCGAGGGCCGCGAGCAGGGCCGGGCCGGACCAGGCGGGCGGGGCGGCGGCCTCCTCGGCCGCGCGGACCAGGTCGAGCAGGCGGCGGTTGGCCGGGGCGGGCAGGCCGTGGCGCTCGGCCAGCGCGACGACCTCGCCCTGCAGTTCGCCGATCTCGGTGGGGCGGGAGCGCTGCAGGTCCTCCCACATCGAGGAGCGGGCCCGGGCGTCCACCCGCAGGCTCGCCGCCGCGACCCGGCGGAACACCGCGTCGGGCAGCCCCAGCACGGACGGCATCCACTGCGGCGGGACGGGCGTCAGCCGGGCCGGGGCCAGCCCCGCCGCCGCGAACGCCGCCAGCGCCTCGCGCTGGCAGCGGGCCAGCACCAGCCGGTACGGGCGGCTGCCGAGCTGCTCGCGCAGCGGCAGGCCGGAGAGCGCGTTGACGGCGTTGTTGAGGTTCATCAGCAGCTTCGCCGCCTGCACCCGCGGCATGTCCGCGCGCAGCTGCACCGGCAGTCCGGCGGCGGCCGCCGCGTCCGCGAACCGCCGGGCGCTGCTCGCCCGTTCGACCATCAGCTCCCCGCCGGTGCCCTGGTGGAAGGAGGTCGGTCCGGTGCGCACCACGTTGTACGGCACCATCCCGGCCAGCACCGTCCGGCCGCGCAGCGCCTCGCGCAGCGCCAGCGCGTTGTGCAGGCCGTTCTGGAAGCTGACGACGGTGCTGCGCCCGTCCAGGTGCGGGTCGAGCAGCCGGGCCGCGGCCGCGGTGTCCGCGGACTTGACGGTCACCAGCACGTAGTCGGCGCCCGCCGCGGCCGCGGCGTCCACGGCGGTGCGCGGCCGGGCGTGCAGGCGGCGGTCGCCGGGGCCGGTCAGGGTCAGGCCCGCCCGGTCCAGCTCGGCCATCGCGGCGGGCCGCCCGATCAGCGTCACGTCGGCCCGGGCGGCCAGCGCCCCGCCCAGTCGGCAGCCGATGCTGCCCGCCCCGAACACGGCGATCCGCAGCGGCAGCTTCGTACGGTTCTCGGACACCGGCGGCTCCTTCGACAACGGCGTCAGCGGCACGGCCCCACGGCCGACGGCCCGGAGGGTGCCGCCCGGTCGTGCCAGAGGTTACCGCCCGGTCGTGAAAGGTCCACCCGCCGGGGCGGTGCAGACGCGGTGCGAGCGCAGGTGCGAGCGCGGGCGCGGTACGGAAGCGGTACGGGCGCGCGGCGGGCAGGTGCACGCCGGGTGACGGTCCGGGGTGGCGGGCCCGGGGAGGTGTGACCGCCGGGACGCCCGGGCAGGGGGCGGTGCGCGAACGCACTCGTCCAGTGGCGGGAGGGCGGGCGGCGCCCCGCCGACGACGGCCTGTACCGGGCGGACGGCCGGGCCCGGCACCTGGTGGAGGACCACCGGCTCCTACGAGCTGACCGGCTTCGCCCTGGCCGGGCCCCGTACGGCCCTGGCGGCACGCCCCGCGAGCCTCAACCGGCGGACGGCCCGCTCGGAGGGCTCGCCCCGCGGCCCTCAACCGCTGGGCGGCACCAGGCGGGCGGCGACCAGGGCCGCCACGTCGTCGTCGGCCGGTCCGCCCGCGTAGCGGCGCAGGTCGCGGCGGAGGTTCTCCAGGAGTTCGACGTCCGGTGCGGCGGTCCAGCGGGCCAGCCGTTCGGTCAGGGGGTAGAACTCGCCGCGCCGGTCCCGGGTCTCGCTGACGCCGTCGGTGTACAGCAGCACCCGGTCGCCGGGCCCGAACGGCACGGTCTGCGGGTGGTAGTCGCTGGCCACCAGCGCCGACAGGTTCAGCGGCGGCAGCGGCACCCGCGGCTCGACCGGCCGCACCGTCCCGTCCGGGCGCAGCAGCACCGGCGGCGGGTGGCCGCAGTTGAGCAGGTACGCCTCCGGCCGGTCGTCCGGGACCTCCAGCAGCACGGCGGTGGCGAAGCGCTCCGAGGCGTCCAGGGAGGTGGCCCGCTCGGCGTACCGCTGCAGGCCGATCTCCAGCCGGCTGGCCAGCGCGGGCAGGTCCTTCGCGTCGTACGCGGCCTCCCGGAACGAGCCGAGCAGCGCGGCCGCCATCTCCACCGCGGGCAGGCCCTTGCCCTGGACGTCACCCAGGATGATCCGCACCCCGAACGGCGTGCGCACCGCCTCGTACAGGTCGCCGCCGATCTGCGCCTGCTCCGCCGCCGCGTTGTAGTACAGCGCCAGGCCGACGCCGCCGATCCGGTCCGGCAGCGGGCGCAGCACCACCTGCTGCGCTGTGCGCGCCACCGAGCGCACCAGGGCCAGGTCGCGTTCGCGGCGCACCCGCATCCCGGAGGTGTACGAGGCGGCCAGGGTGACGGTGACGGTCGCGGCGATCACCGAGGCCGCCGACGCGCCGACCTGCCCGTCCCGGAGCAGCGCCAGCACGACCTCGGTGGCCACCGCGAGCAGGCCGATCACCAGCGTCCCGAAGGAGCCCCAGGTCGCCGCGGCGAGGGCGGGCGCGGCCGCCACGAACCGGTCGTAGCGCTGTCCGGCGGGGGTCTCCGCGTCCGCCACCGCCGACAGGGCGATCAGCAGGAAGGGCGAGAGCCGGACGATCCTGGTCAGGAAGGGTCGGGAGCGGTCGGCGGGGGATTGGTCGTTGATGGTGGGCATGACCCGGAGAACGCTACCGGCGCCGCCCGCCGGGGTGTGGGAGGCGCGGGCGGGGCGGTGGCCGCTGCCGCTCCGGGGTGCGGCCGGGGGGATGCCACCTGAGCTGGCAGGTTGCGGTCCTGACGGGGCGTCGTCCGGGGCCCGGCACTCTGTCAGAGGCGCAACAGGACGCCTGACAGATTGAATGATTGTCCTATGTCAACGGGGCGGTCAGACTCGTGCCTTCGAAACCCCGTGCGTCCGGAACGACGACACGTCCGCGCCGACCCCGATTGCCAAGGTGAAAATGACCGCCATCCCCGTGGCCCCGCCGGAGAACCGGTGGGCGACGCCCAAGCGCGTGAGCCTGGTCCCGCTGGTTGCCCTGATCTTCTTCAGCGTCTCCGGCGGCGCCTACGGCATCGAGCCGCTGTTCTCGACCTCCGGCCCCGGCATGGGCATCCTGCTCATCCTGGTAGCCCCGCTGATCTACAGCGTGCCGCACGCCCTGGTCTGCGCCGAACTCGGCACCGCCATCCCCGTCGAGGGCGGCTACTACCACTGGGTCAAGCGCGGCCTCGGCCGGTTCTGGGCCTTCCAGCAGGGCCTGCTCCAGTGGGTGTGCAGCTTCGTCGACATGGCGCTGTACCCGGTCATGTTCACCTCCTACCTGTCGAGCCTGATCAGCGCCGTCGCCCCCGGGCAGCACGTGTTCTTCGAGTTCCACCTGTACAAGGCCGACATCCAGGTCGACCTGAACTGGGTGATCTGCGTCGGCGTCATCCTGCTCTTCACGCTGCTGAACCTGATGGGCGCGGGCTGGGTCGGCGACTCCTCGGTGGCGTTCGCGATCATCTGCCTCACCCCGATGCTGGTCCTCACCGCCGTCGGCCTCTACCAGCTGGTCACCGAGGGCACCAACCCGGTCTCCTCGATGACCGCCGAACAGGGCCAGTCCACCTGGAACGCCTTCGGCGCGGGCCTGTTCATCGTGATGTGGAACTACTCCGGCTGGGACTCCGTCTCCACCGTGGCCGGCGAGATGGAGAACCCGAGGAAGCACCTGCCCAGGGCGCTGTTCTGGTCCGTGCTGCTGATCGTCGCCGGCTACCTGCTGCCCTCGCTGGCCTCCCTGGCCGTCGGCGCGGGCGGCGAGAACGGCTGGAAGAGCTGGAAGG
Organism: Kitasatospora phosalacinea; assembly: GCF_000717185.1. Lineage (GTDB taxonomy): Bacteria > Actinomycetota > Actinomycetes > Streptomycetales > Streptomycetaceae > Kitasatospora > Kitasatospora phosalacinea_A. The sequence goes on from NZ_JNYE01000047.1 coordinate 75,140, forward strand.
ACGGCTCGCTCCCGGACATCGCCGGCGGACTGGCCGGGCCCTGGCTGCAGTACGTCGTCACCATCGGCGGCCTGTTCGCCTCGGTCGCGATGTTCTCCGCGCTGCTCGCCTCCTACTCCCGGCTGCCCTCCTCGCTCTCGCACGACGGCTACCTGCCCAGGTGGGTCTCCAAGGAGAGCAAGCGCTACAAGATGCCGATCGCCTCGATCATCGGCTCCTCCGTGGTCTACGCGCTGTTCTGCTTCTCCAGCTTCCAGAGCCTGGTGATCTACGACGTCTTCCTCACCAACATCGGCATCCTGCTGGAGGTCGCCGCGCTGATCGCGCTGCGCATCCGCGAACCCCACCTGGAGCGCCCCTACAAGATCCCCGGCGGCTGGTGGAGCATCGCCCTGATCGCCACCTGCCTGCTCGGCGTCAGCGCCTGGGCCGCGATCCAGCAGTACAGCGAGGAAGGCACCAAGGCCGTCGTCTACTGCCTGATCGTGGTCGGCGCCTCCCTGCTGCTCTACCCGCTGCTCGCCGCCCGCAAGGCCGCCCGGACCTCCGCCGCCGCCGACCGGGCCACCGCGAACGGTCGGGACGCCGAGGCCGGGGACGGCCGGGTCGCCGAGGCCGGGGACGGGGCGTACGGGCTGTCAGGGCGGGCGGCGGACTCGGCACACACTGACAAGGCCGTCAGCGGCACCGGGGCGGATAGCGTCGAAGCATGATCAACAGCTTCGCCCTGCACGTCCCCGACGCCGAACTGGAGCCCGAGCCGCTCGACCCCGGGCAGATCGTCTCCGGCACCCCCGAGGTCACCGGCAAGGTGGTCCGGGAGTCCGCCGACGGGCGCCAGGTCCACGGGATCTGGCAGATCACCCCCGGCGTGGTCACCGACACCGAGGCCGACGAGGTGTTCGTCGTCCTCAGCGGCCGCGCCACCGTCGAGTTCCAGGACGGGCCGGTCCTGGAACTCGGCCCCGGCGACCTCGCGGTGCTCCGCGAAGGCGACCGGACCACCTGGACCGTCCACGAGACGCTCCGCAAGGTCTACACCGTCAACCTCGGCCCGGACGCGGCCGAGGCCTGACGGCCCCCGCAGGACCCGACGGCCCGGCCGCCCTCACGGCCGGGCCGCACCCTCCCTAGGCAAGGAACCGAGAGCATGGACCCCGTACACGCACTGCGGGACGCCAAACCCACCCCGTTCTGGCTGGAGGACCCGGGCCGCCCCGACGCGAACTCCGCCCTCACCGGCGACGTCCGCTGCGACCTGCTGGTCGTCGGCGGCGGCTACAGCGGCCTGTGGACCGCCCTGATCGCCAAGGAACGGGACCCCGGACGCGACGTGGTCCTGATCGAGGCCGAACAGGCCGGCTGGGCCGCCTCCGGCCGCAACGGCGGCTTCTGCGCCGCCAGCCTCACCCACGGCCTCGGCAACGGCCTGGAGCGCTGGCCCGACGAGATGGCCGCGCTCGAACAGCTCGGCGCCCGCAACCTGCAGTCCATCGAGGACGCGGTGGCCAGGCACGGCATCGACTGCGACTGGGAGCGCACCGGCGAACTCGACGTCGCCACCGAGCCCCACCAGGTCGAGGAGCTCGCCGAACTGCACGAGCTCGCCGCGCAGTACGGCGACTACGAGTTCCTGGACGCCGACGCCGTCCGCGCCCAGGTCGCCTCCCCGACCTACCTCGGTGCGCTCTGGGACAAGGACGGCGTGGCGATGCTCCACCCCGCCAAGCTCGCCTGGGGCCTCAAGCAGGCCTGCGAGCGGCTCGGCGTGCGGGTCTTCGAGCACACCAAGGCGCTCGACATCGCCGAGTCCGGCCCCGGCATGGCCGTGCGCACCCCCTACGGCCGGGTCCTCGCCCGCCAGGTCGCCCTCGGCACCAACGTCTTCCCGTCCCTGGTCAAGCGGATCCGCCCGTACACCGTGCCGGTCTACGACTACGCGCTGATGACCGAACCGCTCGACGCCGCCCAGCTCGCCGCGATCGGCTGGCAGGGCCGCCAGGGCATCGGCGACAGCGCCAACCAGTTCCACTACTACCGGCTCTCCGCCGACAACCGGATCCTGTGGGGCGGCTACGACGCCGTCTACCACTACGGGGCCAAGGTCCGGGCCGAGTACGACCAGCGGCCGCAGACCTACCAGACCCTCGCCCGGCACTTCTTCCAGACCTTCCCGCAGCTCGAAGGCCTGCGGTTCACCCACGCCTGGGGCGGCGCCATCGACACCTGCACCCGGTTCTCCGCCTTCTTCGACACCGCGTACCGCGGCAAGGTCGCCCTCGCCGCGGGCTACACCGGCCTCGGCGTCGGCGCGACCCGCTTCGGCGCCGAGGTCATGCTCGACCTCCTCGCCGGGGAGCCCACCGAACGCACCGCCCTGGAGATGGTCCGCCGCAAGCCGCTGCCCTTCCCGCCCGAACCCGTCCGCTGGGCCGGGATCGGCCTCACCAAGTGGTCCCTGGACCGCGCCGACCGCAACGCCGGCCGCCGCAACCTCTGGCTCAAGACCATGGACAAGCTCGGCCTCGGCTTCGACAGCTGACGCCCTCCCGGCCCCGCACCGCCCCGGCCGCCCGCACGCCCCCGCGTGCGGGCGGCCGCCGCCTTCCCCCGGTCAGGAGCCGTTGCCGCACAGGCGGTCCAGGACGGGGAGGTCGGCGTTGATGTCGGCGATCACCTCGTTGGGGTCGGCCATCACCATGCCGCTCAGCCGGAAGCCCAGCTCCTGGAACTCCTGCGCCAGGCGCAGGACCGTCGGGCGGACGGGCGGGTCCGCGTCGGTGCCCGCCCGCATCAGGCCCTGGTAGGCGAGGTTCGCGGCGTCGGCCTGCGAGCCGCGGGAGGACCCGGCGTTGCGGCGGTAGGAGGCGACGGCGGCGGAGGCCTCGCGGCACCCGGCCGGGACGACCGCGGGCAGCGGGGCGGGAACCACGGCGGGCGGCGAGGGCTCCGGCTCGGGTTCCAACGACGGCTCGGGCTCCGGTTCCGGTTCCGGTTCCGGTTCCGGCTCGGGTTCCGGTGACGGTGATTCGGACGGGGCGGGCCTCGGACTGGTGCGTTCCGGGGAGGGCGCCGGGGAGGAGACCGCTGTCGGGGCGGGGGAGGGGGCGGGACGGGGCTGGTCCGGGGGCAGCAGGTAGGCGACCACGGCCACCAGGGCCGCGGCCACGCCCGACAGGGCCGCCACCGCTCCCCAGTCGGGGCGCCCGCGACGCCCGCCCGCCTCCGGCGGCTCTTCCGGCTGACTGTCCGTCATACCGCCATCGTGGTCGGCCGGGTGGCCGTTCGTCCAGTGACCGGCGCGCGGTGCCGGGGAGTCCGGAGCGGGAAGTCCGGGCCGTCCAGGGCCTCCAGCGGGGACGAGCCCGCGTCCAGCCGGTCCGCGACCGTCGCGACCTGCTCGCCGTTGCCGTACACCACCCGCCCGCCGCCGCGCCGCACCGCCGGGTAGTGGCGCAGGTCGTCGTGCTCGCGGACGTCGGTCGGTCGGTCGGGAAGATCGTTCCAGAGGCGCGGGCCCCGCTCCGGCGGTACTCCCTCCCCGCTCCCTCCCGCGCCCCTCCCGCTCCACCGTCCGCGGGCTGTGCGGCGACGGTCTGCGGGGGGCGGCGCCGGACGGGGGCGGCCGACGGTCGGCTCAATCCTCCGGCAGGTGCTCCCCGGCCGCGGCGGCCGCCTCGCGGGCGGCGCGCTCCACCTGCGCGCGGTGGGCCGACCACCAGGCCGCGTCGCCCTCGGGGAGGACCGGGCCGCCCGGGCGCAGGCCGGTCGCGCCGTCCACGAGTTCGCGGACCAGGTCGGCGTGGCCCGCGTGCCGGTGGGTCTCGGCGACCACGTGCAGCAGGATCCGGCCCAGCGTCAGCTTGCTGTGCGGCGGCCACGGGACCTCGCCGAGCGCGTCCAGCGGCAGCGCGTCGACGGTGGCGTCCGCGTGCGCCCAGACCCGGCGGTACCCGTCGAGCAGGGACTCCCGGCTCTCCTCCGGCCGCGCCCACAGGTCGGCGTTCGGCTCGGCGTCACCCGCCACCCACAGGCCCGGACCGCCCGCGAACGGCCGCCCGAAGGCGGCGCCGAAGTACGCCGCCTCCGCGCCCGTCAGGTGCTTCACCAGCCCCAGCAGGTTCGTCCCGGAGCGGGTCAGCGGGCGGCGGACGTCGTACTCCGACAGGCCGTCGAGCTTCCACACCAAGGCGTCCCTGGCGTCCTGCAGGTACAGCTTCAGATCCCGCTTGGTCGCGGCGAGTCGACCGTCCGTCTCCGTCATGGACGGAGTCTGTCCGCGGCCGGGCGCCGGTCACAAACCCTTTTCACCGCCCGGGCCCGGTTCGGTAGCGTTCCGGCCATGGCCATCGACCGCGCCCTCGTGGACGCCGCGACCGAACTGACCCGCCACCGCTTCCCCGGTCAGGACTGGGCGGGTGCGGCGGCCCTGCGCCTGGACGACGGCACCGTGCTCACCAGCACCGCTCCCCAGGCCCCCAACGGTGCGGTCCAGCTGTGCCACGAGACCGGCGCGCTCTGCGAGGCGTTCAAACTCGGCCGCCGGGTGGTCGCCTCGGTCTGCGTCACCGCCGCCGACGGCGACCGCGGCTTCTGGGTGCTCGCCCCCTGCGGCGTCTGCCAGGAACGCCTGTTCGCCCACGGCCCGGACGTCGAGGTCGGCGTCCCCCTCCCCGAGGACCCGCGCCGCTGGCGCACCCTGCGCCTGCGGGACGTCCAACCGCACTGGTTCGCCCGGGTGTTCCCCGACGACGTGTGGCCGTACGAGGACGGGGAGGGGGAGGTGCCCGGGCACGGGGAGGTAGCCGAGGGCTGACGGAAACCGCCGACAGGGACGGCTGACAGGGACGCCGGTCAGGTGGTGACGGCGAAGACCAGCAGGCCCTCCGGCTGCTCCTCCAGCACCTCGACGTGCTCGACCACCGCGCGGGACGGGCCGTGGCGCATCCAGGCGACCATCAGGTCGACCGGTGCGGGGTCGCCCTCGAAGACGGCCTCGACCCGGCCGTCCGGCAGGTTGCGCACCCAGCCCGCGACGCCCGCCTCCGCGGCCGCCCGGCGGCAGGAGTCGCGGAAGAAGACGCCCTGCACCGTGCCCGAGACCAGTACGCGCCGCCGGATCACCCCGCCACCTGCCTTTCGTCGTCGCTGCCAGCAGGGTTATACCGCAGGGAGGGAGCGGGCGGGCGGCAGGACGCGCTGGTGAGGGTGGGTCAGGTGGGGGCGGAGACGGGGTCGGGGGCGGTGGGGAGCGGGGCGGGGGCGGGGACCGCGTGGTCGATGCTGCGGCCGAAGGGGCGCCAGGCGAACAGCGTCAGGCCGGTCATCACGGCGGCGGAGAACCAGAACGGGCCGGTCAGGCCGAACAGCCGGGCGATCGGGCCGCCGAGCAGCGCGCCGAGGGCCGATCCGCCGACCGCCAGCGCCATGAAGGCGCTGTTGACCCGCCCGCGGAGTTCGTCCGGCACGGCGCGCTGCACCAGCGTCCGGTCCACGCTCACCCAGATCGCACCGTGCACGCCGAACACGCCCAGCACCGCGCCCGCGACCCACGGCGAGCCCGCCAGCGCCAGGCCCGCGTGCGTCAGCGTCTCCAGCACCAGGCCCATCCGCAGCAGCACCGAGGCGGAGAACCTGGCCTGCAGGCGCGGGGCGACCAGCGCGCCCGCCAGGCCGCCGACCGCCGAGGCGGTCAACAGCAGGCCGTAGCCGAACCCCGACAGGCCCAGGTGCTCGCGGGCGTACAGCACCATGACGGAGAAGGACGCCAGCAGCGTCACGTTCATCAGGCACAGCGCCAGCGTGAGCGTCCGCAGCGCGGGCCGCCGCCACAGCCAGCGCGCGCTGTCGGCGAACTGGCGGCCCAGCGGCACCCGTTCGGCGGGGGAGGGGCGGGCGGGCTCCGGACGGGGGAGCAGGCGCAGCGTCGAGACCAGGGCGGCGGCGCACGCGAAGCTCAGGGCGTCGACCGTCAGCGGCAGCCCCGCGGCGACGCCGAACAGGGCCGCGCCGAGCGGAGGGCCGCAGAGCCGGTTGAGCACCGACTCGGTGCCGAACATCCGGGAGTTGGCGCGCGGCAGGTCCGTCGAGTCGACCACGGCGGGCAGCAGCGCCGAGGAGGCGTTGTCGCCCAGCGCGGCGCAACTGCCCAGCAGCAGGCCGATCGTGTAGATCAGCGGCAGCGACACCGCCCCCGCGTACACCACGGCCGCCAGCACCGCCGTCAGCACGGCGCGCGCCGCGTTCGCCGCCACCGTCAGCCGTCGGCGGTCCACCCGGTCCACCAGCACCCCGCTGACCGGGGCCAGCAGCAGCCACGGCAGCTGCTGCACGAACACCGACAGGGCGACCGGCACCGGATCCCTGGTCAGCGACGTCACCAGCAGCGGGGCCGCGGCCGACACGATCCCGTCCCCCAGCGAGGACACCGCCGCCGCCGACCACAGCGAGGTGAAACCGCGCCCCAAACCGCGGCCGCCGCCGCCCTTGCGCCCCACAGGTGCCCACCTTCTTCGCGTTCGTCCCGTTCCGGTCGAGTCGAAGGGGAGGCTAATCGGCGGCCCGGGGGCTCAGCACGTGGTTTTCCCGCAGCCTGTGGACAACTCCGCTGCGATCATCCGACGGTACGACGTACGGCCGCCGGTGGACGGTCGTCATCGCGGCGTAACGCGGGCGCAGCGGGCGCGACAAGATCCACACCTAGGCTGCGGGGAGGACAAGGGAACAGGCGTACGCGAGGAGGGGGTCCCCACGGACAGCAGACGAGTGCGACCCGACTGGCTCACCCACCCGCTGCGCTGGCAGCGCGGCCCCGTGCCCTGGGCGGCGACCGTGCGCGGCGCGGCCGGGATGGCGGTGCCGCTGGGGCTCGCCGTCGCCGCCGGACGGCCCGCCGAAGGCGTGCTGGCCGGGCTCGGCGCGATGTTCGCGGGCGTCAACGACCGCCCCGCCGGGCGGCGCACCGGCGCCGTCCAGCAGGCGGTGCCCGCGCTCGCCGGGGCCCTCGGCCTGCTGCTCGGCGCCGCCACCGGCTGGTGGGCGGTACCGCTGCTCGGTGCGGTCGGCGTGCTCAGCGGGGCGATCAGCGTCACCGGGCCGGTCGCCTCCGCGGCCGCCGTCCAGCTGACGGTGCTGACCGTGCTCGGCTGCGGCATGCCCGTCCCGCTGCCCGGCTGGGCCAAGGCCGCCTGCTACCTGGCCGGTGCGGGCTGGCTCCTGCTGCTGCGCCAACTCACCACCCACCCGCGGCCCCTGCACGCCGAACGGCACGCCGTCGCCGCGGTCTTCGACGCCCTCGCCGACGCCCTCGACGCCACCGGCACCGACCGCGCCGAGACCGCCCGCCGCCGCCTCACCGCCGCCCTCGACCGGGCCGGGGAACAGCTCCGCACCGACCACCACCACACCCTGCGCACCCGGCTCGCCGCCGCGTCCGCCCTCAGCGAGGCGGGCGTCGCCCTGCTGCGCGACGCCCGCCCGCTGCCCGCCCGGCTCGCCACCGGACCGCGCCGCCTCGCCGACGCCGTCCGCGCCGACCGCCTCCCCGGCCCGCTGCCCGTCCCCGCCGCCGAGACGCCCGCCACCGCGGCCTTCGACCGGGCCGTGCTGCGGGCCGCCACCGCCTTCGGCGAGACGCCGGGGGCGGAGGGAGCGCCGGGGACCGAGCGGGTGCGCGGTTACGGGCTGCGCCGCAGGCTGGCCGGATGGGTGCTGGGGGCACGGCCCGGGCCGCGGCCCGGGGGGCCCGGGGCGGTGCCGGCGGTGCCGGCGGTGCGCCCGTGGGGACGGGCCGGGCGGGCGTACGGGGTGCGGGTCGGGGTGTGCGTCGCCGCGAGCGCCGCGCTCGCGCTGGGGCTGCGGGCCGGGCACTGGTACTGGCTGCCGGTCACCGCCGCGTTCCTGGTCAAGCCCGACCTGGGGCCGCTGTTCTCCCGGGTCGTCAACCGCTTCGCCGGGACGGTCGCCGGGGTGCTGCTGGTCGCCGCGCTCGCGCCCGCGCCCCCCGGCCCGTGGTGGCCGGTCGCCGCCGTCGCCGCGACCGGGGCGCTGATCCCCGTCGCGCAGCGCCACTTCGCCGCGCAGACCGCCGTCATCACCGTCACCGTCCTCGCCTTCGTCACCACCGGCGGCGACCACGGCGCCGCCCCCGGACGGCTCGCCGACACCACGCTCGCCTGCGCCCTCGTCCTGCTGGTGGGCCACCTGCCCGGCCTCGCCGACACCCGGGCCCGGGTCGGCCAGCGCGCCGCGCACGCCCTGCGGCACACCCAGCGCTACCTCGACCACGTCCTGCTGACCGAACGCCAGGACCCGGACCGCCCCGCCGCCGAGGACGACGCCGCCCGCCGCGCCGAACTGCGCCGCACCGCCTACCGCACCCTCGCCCAGGCCCGCGCCGCCGCCGAGAACGCCGCCGCCGAACTCCGCCCCGGCGCACCGGCCGAACCCGACTGGCTGCGCCTGACCGTCCACGCCGAACGCCTCGCCGACGCCGCCACCGCGTACGCCGTCGAACGCGACCACGGCGCCCCCGCCCCCGCCACCCCCGCCGCCCGCACCCTCACCCGCGCCCTCGCCGCGGCCGCCGACGCCCTCGACCGC
>NZ_JNYE01000048.1 GCF_000717185.1 Kitasatospora phosalacinea
CGTTGGCCTTCAGCACGCCGCCGCCGACGTACAGCACCGGGCGCTTGGCGTTCACCAGCAGCTTCGCGGCCTCGCGGATCTGCTTGGCGTGCGGCTTGGTGACGGGGCGGTAACCGGGCAGCGCGGCCTCGGCCGGCCAGCGGAAGACGGTCTGCGCCTGCAGCGCGTCCTTGGCGATGTCGACCAGGACCGGGCCGGGGCGGCCGGTGGCGGCGATGTGGAACGCCTCCGCGATCACCCGCGGGATCTCGGCCGGCCGCCTCCTGGAAGGCGTCCGTGCCGATCGCCTTGGAGGCGACCTGGCCGGTGATCGCGACGATCGGCACCGAGTCCATGTACGCGTCGGCGATCGGGGTGACCAGGTTGGTCGCACCGGGGCCGGAGGTGGCCATGCAGCGGGCAGGATCGCACCACCGGGGATGCCGAAGACGGTGTCGGCGCCCACGGCCTCGAGCGAGCGGATGAGCGACTGCGCGCCGGTCATGGTCTCGGTGGTCTGGGGACCCGGAGCGTGGGCGGCCGGGTGGTCCCCGCGGCGGGGGGTTGCGGCGTGCTCAGTCATCTGCCTGTCTCTTCTCGGGTTCTGCTCGGGGGGTGCCGGTCCGGGCCGCCGGGCGGTCCCTGGCCGGTCTCCGGCTCTGCCTCAATCGTCCGGATTTCAGGTGGTCGAGGCCAGTTGTGGTGCGGTGGCCCACCAGGATTCGTGCAACAAAAAACCCCTCGTGCCAAGGGCATGCGAGGGGGAGGCGCGTCGGGCTGCTGTTCAGCCGACGCGCCCGCCAAGTACGAGAATTCGGGTGGTCATGGCATCGACCTTCCTCCCACGCAGTGGCGGGTGTCAAGCTGGCGGAACGGCCGTCTCACCATGCGGTCCGCCGCTCGGACCGCCCACGGCGTGCCGCTGCGGCAGCTCCAGGCCGGGGTGCGGGGGGCCGGGGCGGGCCTCGGCCAGACCGCCGCCCGCCCGCGGGTCGGGGGTGAGCAGCGGACGGCGGCCCGGACCGCCCTGGGGCTGGCGCGGCACCGGGTAGCCGCGGCGCAGCAGGGCGCGGCGCAGCCGCAGTTCGTCCAGCGGCCGGTCGAAGGCCAGCCCCTGGCCGCGGCGGCAGCCCAGTTCCTGGAGGACGGCGACCTGCCGGGGGTGGTCGACGCCGTCGGCGCCGGTGACCAGGCCGAGGTCGCGGGCCAGGCGCAGCGCGTGCCCGGCCAGGGCGCGGGTGAGGGCGGAGTCGGCGACGTCCTGGACGAGGGTGCGGTCGAGCTTGAGCGCGTCGAACGGCAGCCGGACGAGGGCGCCGAGCGAGCCGCCCCCGGCGCCGAACCCGGCGAGCGCGGTGGAGACCCCGAGGCGGCGCAGCGCGGCGAGGCGGCGGCCGAGTTCGTCGGCCAGCGCGTCCGGGCCGGTCCGGGCGACCTCGACGACCAGCAGGTCGGGCGGCAGTCCGGTGTCGCGCAGCGCCGCGGCCAGGGTCTCGTACATGCCGGGGGCGCAGATCCGTTCGGCGGCGAGCCGGACGGTGACCGGGACGGGCGGGGCGGCGGGGCCGTCGGCGCGGCGGCGGGCGGCGGCGGCGACGGCCTCGGTGAGCAGCCAGCGGGTGAAGCGGGTGGCGGCGTCGCCGGAGTCGGCGGTGCGCAGGAACTCGGCGGGGGTGAGCAGCAGTCCGCCGGCCGAGCGCCAGCGGGCCTGGGCCTCGACGCCGGTGAGGCGGCCCCCGGCGAGTTCGACCACGGGCTGGTGCAGCAGCGTGAAGGAGCCCTCCCGGACGGCGGCCCGCAGCCGTTCCTCCAGTTCGCTGCGGCGGTCGAGCTCGGCCCGCATCGCCGGGGTGTAGAGCACCACCCGGCCCTTGCCGCTGGACTTGGCCCGGTACATCGCCAGGTCGGCGTTGCGGAGCAGTTCGTCGGCGGCGGCCCCGGCGGCGTCCGCCGCGCCCTCGGGGGCGGCCTCGGGGGCGGCCTCGGGCACCGGCAGCGGGGCGTCCGGGCCGAAGGCGATGCCGATGGAGGCGGCGACGCCCAGTTCGGCGCCGCCGATCCAGTACGGCTCGGAGAGCGCGCCGCGGATCCGCTCGGCCAGGTCGCGGACCTGCGGGTGGCCGAGCCGTCCGCGCACCAGCACGGCGAACTCGTCGCCGCCGAACCGGGCCACGGTGTCCTCGCTGCGGACGGCGGACTGCAGGCGGCGGGCGGCCTGCACCAGCAGTTCGTCGCCGACCTGGTGCCCGGCGGTGTCGTTGACGGCCTTGAAGCCGTCCAGGTCGAGGAAGAGCACGGCGACGGCGGTGCCGACCGGCCCCTGCGCGGAGAGCGCGGCCCGGACCCGGTCGGCGAACAGCGCGCGGTTGGGCAGGTCGGTGAGCGGGTCGTGGAACGCGTTGTGCTGCAACTGGGCCTGCAGGCGGACGCGTTCGGTGATGTCCCGGCTGTTGAGGATCAGGCCGTCGCGGTACGGGTTGACGGTGGACTCGACGTGCAGCCACTCGCCCTCGCCGGAGCGGATCCGGCACTCGACCCGGGCGGAGGGCTCGCCGTTGCTGAACCGGGCGCCCCTGGTGCGGGCCAGGATCCGGCGGACCTCGGCCAGCACCCGGTCGACGTCCTCCGGGTGGACCAGGTTGAGCAGGTTGCCGCCGACCAGGTCCTCCGGGTCCCGGTTGTAGACCCGCAGCGCGGCGGGGCTGACGTAGGACAGCGCCCCGGACGGCCCGGCGATCATGATGACGTCGCTGGAGCCCTGCACCAGGGAGCGGAAGTGCGCCTCCTTGGTGGCGAGTTCCTGCGCCAGCGAGAGGTTGTCCAGCAGCATCACGCCCTGCCGGACGATCAGCGCCAGGCCGACCGTGCTGGCGGCCGCCAGCATCACCCGGTCCAGCGGGCGGCCGCCGAGCGCGTTGTAGAGGATCCCGGCGGTGCAGACCGCGGCGGCCGCGTACGGGGTGAGCGCGCTGAACGTGGACGCGACCCGACGGCGCGGCAAGCCCTGGGCGGACGGGTGCTGGCGGGACGGGCGGCGGCCGTGCTGCCAGGGCGCCCAGGCCAGCAGCAGCGAGCCGGCGAACCAGCCCGCGTCCAGCAGTTCGCCGGAGTGGTAGTCACTGTGGAACTGCGGGGTGGTGAACAGCGCGTCGCAGACCACGGTCAGCGCCAGGCCGATCATCGCGGTGTGCACGGCGGCCCGGTTGCCGTCCCGGCCGCGGAAGCGCAGGCCGACCACCAGGCTGACCAGCAGGATGTCCAGCACCGGGTAGCCGAGGGCGAGGGCCAGCTTCAGCGGGTCGTCCCCGTCGCCCGCCGCGACCCGGCCCAGCGCCAGGCTCCAGCTGAGCGTGAACAGCGAACCGGCCACCAGCCAGCCGTCCAGCAGCAGGCAGAGCCAGCCCGCCGGGGTGCGCGGGCGCTGGGCCAGCACCAGCAGGCCGGTGATGGCCAGCGGGGCGAACAGCAGGAAGGCGTAGTCGGCGAACGAGTCCTGGGGCAGCGGCTGCCGCAGCACCACCTCGTACCAGCCCCAGGCGCCGTTGCCGAACGCGACCATCGCCGAGGAGAGCCCGAACAGCAGCCAGGCCGGCCGGGTGAGGCCCCCCACCGCGACGCCGTGCGCGAGACAGGAGAGGGCGGCCGCGAGGGCCGCCCCGGCGAGACCGAAGTCCCCCATCACCAGCGCGAGTTCACTCGACCCCCAGCCGACCGCGGCGCCCGCGGCGTACCCGGCGCAGAGCACCACGAGCAGCCCGGCGATCCACCGGCGGAACGGGGCTCGGGCAGGCGGCGCCGACTCGGTGGAGTTCAATCGACATCTCCCCCTCCGGCCCGCGGCCGTACCGGTGTTCCCGCTTCGGACCCTACACCACTGCGGTCACGCACTGGCACGCACTCTCAACTTAGAGTAATGAACCGCAGGTGGAGCGGAGCGGGTTACGCCGGGGATCGCCCGTTCGGCGCAGGCACGAACCCGCCGGGCAGGGCGGTGCGGGGTCCGGTCGGCCCGGGAACGGCGGCCGAACGCTCTGCTGCCCACGGCGGTCCCGCCCCGGGAAGGCGCCCCGGCCCCGGCCGGTCGGCACGCCGCGGCAGCGGCAGCGGCAGCGGCCCGGACGCCGCGTCAGGAACCCCGGGCGGCGGGCACCTCCTCGGGGAACAGCCGCAGCCGGCACGGCCGACAGCAGCTACCCCGCCGCGGCCGCCAGACCGCGAACCACCACGCCCCCACCCTCACCCAGCACCCCCGACACGGAGGTCAGGAACCCAGGGCGGCGGGCTCCTCGTCGGGGAACAGCCGCAGCCGGTGGGCCAGCGCGGCCGCCTCGCCGCGGCCGCCGACGGCGAGCTTGGCGAGGATGTTGGAGACGTGCACGCTGGCGGTCTTCGGCGAGATGAACAGGTGCTCGGCGATCTGCCGGTTGCTGCGGCCGAGGGCGAGCTGGCGCAGCACGTCCCGTTCGCGCGGGGTGAGGCCGAGGCCGTCGCCGGGGCTGCCGGCCGGGTGGTCGCGGTGGCCGAGGCCGAGGCGGTCGGCGAGCAGGTCGGCGTCCCGGCGGGTGGTCAGGTCGCCGCGGCGGCGGGCGAGTTCGGCGGCTTCGCGGAGCAGGTCGGCGGCCTGTTCGCGGTCGCCGGCCGCGGCGGTGTCCTCGGCGGCGCGCAGCAGGGCGAGCGAGAGCGGTCCGGGCAGGGCGGCGGCGCGCAGTTCGGTGACGGCGGTCTGCCGGTGGCCGGCGGTGGGGCGGCCCGCGGCGCGGGCGAGTTCACCGGCGAGCAGGGCGGCCCAGCCGCGGTGGAGGGCGCAGCGCGGGGTGAGCCGGGCGGCGAGGTCGGCGATCCGGGCGAGGGCCCGCTCGCCGTCGGGGGTGCGCGGGTGCTGGTCGGCCTCGGCTTCGGCGGCGTGGGTGAGCAGCGGGAGCAGGTGGCCGTCCTGTCCGGCGAGGACGGTGCCGTCGAGCGCTTCGGCGAGCCGGGCGCGGGCCTCGTCGGGGCGGCCGAGGCGGACGGCGAGCCGGATGCCGAGGGCGGCGGTGGGCAGCACGTGCTGGGGTTGGGCGCCGCCGCCGCCGCTGGCGTGGGCGGCGGCCCAGTGGGTCTCGGCCTCGGCGGTGTCGCCGCGCAGCAGGGCGAGTTCGCCGCGCAGGCGGTCCATGAACTCGCCGTGGGTGTCGGCCTCGGGCTTGTCGTCCCAGTCGGCGAGGACGGCGGCGGCCTCCTCGGTGCGGCCGGCGGCGAGCAGCGCCTCGGCGAGGTTGCCGGTGAGGATGGGGCCGGTGTTGAGCAGCAGTCCGCTGCGGCGGGCGGCGTCGAGGCCGGTGCGGGCGGCGGTGGCGGACTCCTCGGCGCGGCCGTAGGAGAGCAGCAGGCTGGCGAGGTTGTTGAGGCTGCGGACGTGGACGTCGTCGTTGCCGAGCGGGCGGGCCTGGGCGACGGCCTCGGTGAGCAGGTCGACGGCGCGTTCGCCCTCGTCGAAGTCGCCGAGCAGCCCGGCCAGGGTGACCCGGGCGTGCACCTCGACGGAGGGGGCGCCGACCTGGCGGGCGATGGCGACGGCGCGTTCGGCGGCGGCGACGGCGGCGGGGCCGGGGTTGCGGAGCAGCCCGTGCGCGGCCTCCAGGGAGAGCGCCTCGGCCTGGACGACGGACGGGCCGAGGTCCTGCACCAGCCGGTGCACGTACTGGATCTCCTCCAGGCCGCCGCTGCGCTTGAGCTGGTCGAGCATCTTGGCGCGCTGCAGCCGGAACCAGGCGGCGCGCAGCGGGTTGCGGGCCTCGTCGACCAGCGAGAGGGCGCGGCGGGCCAGGCTCTGGCCGCGGTCGCGGTCGCCCGCGCGGCGGGCGGCGACCACCGCTTCGGCCAGCACGTCGACGAGTTGGAGGCGGTCGCAGCCGTCGTGCTCGCCGTCGTCGCAGGCGCAGGGCGGGTAGGTGTCGGCCCAGTCGTAGGGGCGCAGGGTGGTGGCGAGGGCCTGTTCGGAGACGGCGTCCCAGAGTTCGATGGCGCGTTCGAGCATCTTGAGCTGTTCGGCGAAGGCGTTGCGGCGGCGGGCGTCCCGGGCGGCGTCGAGGGCGGCGGGCAGGGCGCGGGCGGGCTGGTGGGCGTGGTACCAGTAGTCGGCCAGCCGGGCGGTGCGCTGTTCGGCGCGGACGAGTTCCGGGTCGGCCTCCAGGACGGTGGCGAAGCGCCGGTTGATGCCCTGGCGCTCGCCGGGCAGCAGGTCGTCGGAGACGGCCTCGCGGACGAGCGCGTGCCGGAACCGGTAGCCCTCGCCGTCGGTGTCGGGGCGCAGGATGTTGGCGCCGACGGCGGTGCGCAGCGCGGAGATCAGCGCGTCCTCGCCGCCGGCGCCGCTGCCCCCGCTCTCGGCGACGACGGCGGCGAGCAGGCCGTGCTCGATCCGGGAGCCGCCCTCGGCGGCGATCCGGACGATCCGCTGGGTCTCCTCGGGCAGTGCCTCGACCCGCACCAGCAGGATGTCGCGCAGCGACTCGGTGACGCAGGCCAGGCAGCCGCTGCGGTAGGCGGTGGCGAGTTCCTCGACGAAGAACGGGTTGCCCTCGGAGCGGCGGTGGATGCGGTCCACCACGTCCCGTCCGGGGGTCTCGGGGCCGAGGATGCCGGCCAGTTGGGCGGCCACCTCGGGCCGGTCCAGGCGCTCCAGTTCGAGCCGCTGGACGGTGCGCAGCCGCTCCAGCTCGGCCAGGAACGGGCGCAGCGGGTGGCGGCGGTGCAGGTCGTCGGTGCGGTAGGTGGCGACGATCAGCACCCGGGAGCGGTGCAGGGTGCGGACCAGGTAGGCGAGCAGTTCCCGGGTGGAGCGGTCCGACCAGTGCAGGTCCTCGACGGCGAGGACCAGCGTCCGGTCCCCGGTCAGCCGCTCGAACAGCCGGGCGGTGTGCTCGAACAGCCGGGCCCGGCCGTACTCGTCGTTGCCCTCCCCGTCGGCCTCCCCGAAGTCCGGCAGCAGCCGGGCGAGGTGGCCCTCCAGCCCGGCCGCGGCCGCGTCGAGCTCCGGCCCGATCCGCCGGTGCAGGCGGCGCAGCGCGGCCGAGAGCGGGGCGTACGGGAGGCCCTCGGCGCCGACCTCCAGGCAGGCGCCGAGCGCGGTCACCGCCCCGTCCGCCTCGGCCTGCGCCAGGAACTCCTCGATCAGCCGGGTCTTGCCGACCCCCGCCTCGCCGCCGACCAGCACGGCCTGCGGCTCCCCCGCCCCCGCCCGGCCCAGGGCCGCGCCGAGCAGGCCGGTCTCCCGGCCGCGTCCGACGAAGACCGGGCTGACTGTCTGCTCCATGTCCGTGAGCATGCCACAGCCCTCGGACCACGCCGAGCGGTTATCCCGGTCCGCGGACGGGCCGGGCCCGCCGGTCATCCGGCGCAGCCGGCCGCGGCGCCCGAACGGCCCTTCTCGACAACCGACTTGGTGCGCGGCGCGGCCTCCCGGCGGACCGCCCGCACCACCCGCCCGACCAGCCCGGTGCGCGGGCCGGCCGCCTCGCGGGCCAGCCGCTCGGCGGCGGCCAGGTCGTGCAGTTCGCGTTCCCGGACCTTGAACAACTCGTACTCGTACACGGTGTTTCCCCTCGTCGTCTGCTGGTGTCCAGCCTCCGCCCCCAGGGGGGTGCGCCACATCGGGAGCCTGCCCGATCTCCGCGGGCCCCGGGCGGGGAAAACGCCGGTGCCCGCCCCCTCCCGGGGACGGGCACCGTGCTCGGCGGGGCCTAAGGGGCCTCCTTAGGCCCCGCCGCACCGCTCTAGGACCGGCTTAGGCCGGCTTCTCCAGGCTGCGCTCGACGGTCCTCACCCGGCAAGCCGCTCCAGGCTGCGCTCGACGGTCCTCACGCGGCAAGCCGCTCCAGGATCAGGTCCTTGACCCGGGCCGCGTCGGCCTGCCCGCGGGTGGTCTTCATGACCGCGCCGACCAGCGCGCCCACCGCCTGGACCTTGCCGTCGCGGATCTTCGCGGCGACGTCCGGGTTGTCGGCGATGGCCTGGTCGACGGCCGCGCCGAGCGCCGAGTCGTCCGAGACGACGGCCAGGCCGCGCTTCGCGACCACGTCGTCCGGCTCGCCCTCGCCCGCGAGGACGCCCTCGATGACCTGGCGGGCCAGCTTGTCGTTGAGCTTGCCTTCGGCGACCAGCGCGCACACCCGGGCGACCTGGGCCGGGGTGATCGGCTGCTCGGACAGCTCGGTGCCGGTCTCGTTGGCGCGCCGCGCCAGCTCGCCCATCCACCACTTGCGGGCCTGGTCGGCGGGGGCGCCGGCCGCGATGGTCTCCGAGATCGGCTCCACCGCACCGGCGTTGAGCACCGACTGCATGTCCTTGTCGCTCAGGCCCCACTCGGCCTGCAGCCGGGCCCGGCGGACCCGGGGCAGCTCGGGCAGCGCGGCCCGCAGCTCCTCGACCCACTCCCGGGCCGGGGCGACCGGCACCAGGTCGGGCTCGGGGAAGTACCGGTAGTCCTCGGCGTTGTCCTTGATCCGGCCGGCCGTGGTGGAGCCGTCCTCCTCGTGGAAGTGCCGGGTCTCCTGGACGATGGTGCCGCCGTCGGTGAGGACGGTGGCGTGCCGCTGGATCTCGAACCGGGCGGCCCGCTCGACGCTGCGCAGCGAGTTGACGTTCTTGGTCTCGCTGCGGGTGCCGAACGCCGTGGTCCCGTTGGGCCGCAGCGACAGGTTGACGTCGCAGCGCATCTGGCCCTTGTCCATCCGGGCCTCGGAGACGCCCAGCGCCTTGATCAGCTCGCGCAGCTCGGCGACGTACGCCTTCGCGACCTCCGGCGCCCGGTGGCCCGCGCCCTCGATCGGCTTGGTGACGATCTCGATCAGCGGGATGCCGGCCCGGTTGTAGTCCAGCAGCGAGTACTCCGCGCCGTGGATGCGGCCGGTGGCGCCGCCGACGTGGGTGGACTTGCCGGTGTCCTCCTCCATGTGGGCGCGCTCGATCTCCACCCGGAAGACCTCGCCGTCCTCCAGCTGCACGTCGAGGTAGCCGTTGAAGGCGATCGGCTCGTCGTACTGGCTGGTCTGGAAGTTCTTCGGCATGTCCGGGTAGAAGTAGTTCTTCCGGGCGAACCGGCACCACTCGGCGATCTCGCAGTTCAGCGCGAGGCCGATCCGGACCGCCGACTCCACGCCGACCGCGTTGACCACCGGCAGCGAACCGGGCAGGCCGAGGCAGGTCGGGCAGGTCTGCGAGTTCGGCTCCGCACCGAGTTCGGTGGAGCAGCCGCAGAACATCTTGGTCTTGGTACCCAGCTCGACGTGGACCTCAAGGCCCATCACCGGGTCGTACGAGGCGAGAGCCTCCTCGTAGGAGACCAGGCTCATGACGCTCACAGCGTCCCTTCTTCAGTCATGGAGGTTCAGCCGAGCAGGACGTCGTCGTCGCCGAGACGCTTGAGCTCGCGGACGAGGAGCGCGGTGCCGGTGATCAGGGCGGCGGCGCCGACCAGGGCGTTGACCAGCTTGAGGGTGTCGTTCTCGTCGCGGGCCTTGCGGACGTCCTTGGCGATGGAGAGCGCGCCGAAGGCGCTGGTGCCGATGGACAGCCACAGGCCGGGCTTCGAGTGCTTCCAGCCCTTGGCCTTCTCGATCTTGCTCATAGTGCCGGTGCCTCCTCCAGCAGGGCGTGGCCCCACTTGTCGTTGAGCGCGGCCTCGACGGCGCCGCCCACGCGGTAGAGGCGGTCGTCCGCCATCGCGGGGGCGATGATCTGCAGGCCGACCGGGAGATTGTCCTCCGGGGCGAGTCCGCAGGGCAGCGACATGGCCGCGTTGCCCGCGAGGTTCGAGGGAATGGTGCACAGGTCGGCGAGGTACATCGCCAGCGGGTCGTCGGTGCGCTCGCCGAGGCGGAAGGCGGTGGTCGGGGTGGTCGGGGAGACCAGCACGTCCACGCCCGCGAAGGCGGCGTCGAAGTCCCGGGAGATCAGGGTGCGGACCTTCTGCGCCGAGCCGTAGTAGGCGTCGTAGTAGCCGGAGGACAGCGCGTAGGTGCCGAGGATGATGCGGCGCTTGACCTCGGCGCCGAAGCCGGCCTCGCGGGTGAGCGCGGTGACCTGCTCGGCGGAGCGGGTGCCGTCGTCGCCGACCCGCAGGCCGTAGCGCATGGCGTCGAACCGGGCCAGGTTGGAGGAGGCCTCGGACGGGGCGATCAGGTAGTAGGCGGGCATCGCCAGCGTGAAGGACGGGCAGGAGACCTCGACGACCTCGGCGCCCAGCTCGCGCAGCAGCTCGACGGACTCCTCGAAGCGCTGCATCACGCCCGCCTGGTAGCCCTCGCCCGCGAACTCCTTGACGACGCCGATCCGCATGCCGCGCACGTCGCGCATCTTCGCGGCGGCGACCACGTCGGGGACGGGGGCGTCGACGGAGGTGGAGTCCAGCGGGTCGTGCCCGGCGATGACCTCGTGCAGCAGCGCCGTGTCGAGCACGGTGCGGGCGCACGGGCCGCCCTGGTCGAGCGAGGAGGAGAAGGCGACCAGGCCGTAGCGGGACACCGAGCCGTAGGTGGGCTTGACGCCGACGGTGCCGGTGACGGCGCCGGGCTGGCGGATCGAGCCGCCGGTGTCGGTGCCGATCGCCAGCGGGGCCTCGAAGGCGGCCAGCGCGGCCGCGGAGCCGCCGCCGGAGCCGCCGGGGATGCGGGTGAGGTCCCACGGGTTGCCGGTCGGGCCGTAGGCGGAGTTCTCGGTGGAGGAGCCCATCGCGAACTCGTCCATGTTGGTCTTGCCGAGGATGACGACGTCGGCGCCCTTCAGGCGCTTGGTCAGGGTCGCGTCGTACGGCGGGACCCAGCCCTCCAGGATCTTCGACCCGCAGGTGGTCGGGATGCCCTCGGTGGTGAAGACGTCCTTGAGCGCGAGCGGCACGCCCGCGAGCGGGCCCAGCTCGGCGCCGGAGGCGCGCTTGGCGTCGACGGCGCGGGCCGCGGCGAGCGCGCCCTCGCGGTCGACGTGCAGGAAGGCGTTGACCTTCTTGTCGACGGCGTCGATCCGGTCCAGGTGGGCCTGGGCGACCTCGACCGCCGTG
The DNA here is from genome assembly GCF_000717185.1 of Kitasatospora phosalacinea. Lineage (GTDB taxonomy): Bacteria > Actinomycetota > Actinomycetes > Streptomycetales > Streptomycetaceae > Kitasatospora > Kitasatospora phosalacinea_A. Next base: position 11,015 of record NZ_JNYE01000048.1, read on the forward strand.
ACCTCGCCCTTGGCGATCGCGGTGGCCGTCTCGGCCGCCGTGTACTTGATCAGCTCGGTCATCTCGGTCAGTCCTCCCCGAGGATCTGCGGCACGCGGAAACGCTGGTCCTCGCTCGCCGGGGCGCCGGACAGCGCCTGCTCCGGGGTCAGCGACGGTCGCACCTCGTCCGCGCGCATCACGTTGGTGAGCGGGAGCGGGTGGGAGGTCGGCGGGACGTCCTGCCCCGCGACCTCGGAAACGCGGGCGACCGCGCCGATGATCACGTCGAGCTGCTCGGCGAAGTGGTCCAACTCCTCCGCCTGCAACTCCAGACGCGACAGCCGGGCGAGGTGGGCGACCTCCTCGCGCGTGATGCCAGGCATGCAGCGATCCTCAAGGGTGAGTTCTGGTGGGCCGGGCCTTGCCCGCTGGGCACGCCGGTCCTTTCGGTCCTAAGGGGCCATCCTATGGGCAGAAGGGGGACCACCTAGGAACGGTTTCTAGGTGGTCCCCCTGCGCGGGTGCGCTCAGCGCGGCAGCGACTCCACCGGCGGCGCGTCGTTGCGCCGCACCAGCAGCCAGGCGGTGGCCTGGTCGGCGGGCAGCGCCGCGGAGACCAGCCAGCCCTGGACGGCGTCGACGCCCATGTCCTGCAGCCGCTCCCAGGTCTCGTCGTCCTCGACGCCCTCGGCGACCACGGTCAGGCCCAGCGAGTGGGCGAGCTCCACGGAGCAGCGGACCACGGCGGCGTCGTGGTCGTCGGCGACCATCCGGGAGACGAAGGAGCGGTCGATCTTGAGCTCGCCGACCGGCAGGCTGCGCAGCCGCACCAGCGAGGAGTGGCCGGTGCCGAAGTCGTCCAGGGACATCCGGACGCCGTAGCGGCGCAGTTCGGCGAGGGTGTCGGCGGCGCGGCGGCTGTCGTCGAGCAGCAGCCGTTCGGTGATCTCCAGTTGGAGGGCGGCGGCGGGGACCTGGTGCCGGGTGAGGTGTCCGGCGACCCGGGCGGCGAAGCCGGGGCTGAGGACGTCGCGGGGCGAGACGTTGACGGCGACCGGGACCATCAGGCCCTGGTGGCGCCAGCGGGCGATCTGCCCGACGGCGCTCTCCAGCACGTAGTCGGTGAGCCGGGGCATCAGTCCGGAGGACTCGGCGAGCGCGATGAACTCGTCGGGCGCGACCCGCCCCTGCCCGGGGCGCTCCCAGCGGACCAGCGCCTCCAGGCCGACGACGCTGCCGTCGAAGGCGACCTTGGGCTGGTAGTGCAGCTGGACCTCGTTCATCTCGATGGCCCGCCGCAGGTCGCCGAGCAGGCCGATCCGGTACGGGGTGTCGAGGTCGCGGGACTCGTCGTAGCACTCGACGCCGCTGCGGCCGTGCTGGGCGTGGCCCATCGCGACGTCGGCCCGGCGCAGAAGCGATTCTGCATCCTGGGCGTGGGCGGGGTAGGCGCACACTCCGGCGCTGGCCTCCAGGACGAGCAGTAAGCCGTCCAGCCGGATCGGCGCGGCGAGTTCGGCGATCAGCGCCTTCGCGGTCCGCTCCAGCGCCTCGGTGCTGCCCACCCCCGGCAGCAGCACGGCGAACTCGTCGCCGCCCATCCGGGCCACCACCGGGCGCTCCCCGCGGCGGACCGGCGGGGGCAGCGCGGTGCCGTCCTCGCCCTCCCTGGGGCCGCCGGATCCGGTGCGCAGGGCGCGGTGCAGCCGCCGGGCGATGTGCACCAGCAGCCGGTCGCCCGCGGTGTGGCCGAGGGCGTCGTTGAGGGAGCGGAAGCGGTCCAGGTCGAGCAGGATCAGGCCGACGCCGCGGTCGGGTTCGGCCTCGTGCCTGGCCAGCGCCTCCTGGGTGGCGATCAGCAGGGCCTGCCGGTTGGGCAGGTCGGTGAGCGGGTCGGTGAGCTGGTCCCGTGCCCGGTCCCGGGCGATCCGCCAGGCGGCGACGAGCACGGCGAGGGGAACCGCGAACAGTGGGAGCAGTTCGGGTTCGTAGCGGTACACCAGGACGGCCAGCGGGATGAGCGGCGCGGCCCCGGCCAGCAGCACGCCGAGCAACAGGACCGCCCCTGCCACCCCCTGCGGCGGGCGTGTGGGCGCGCCGCCGGTCGTACGATCCATAAGCCCAGTCCTCCGTCGGGCCCGCCCCCCGGCGGGGCCGCCTCACGGTGAGGCACCCCTCTCCGGGAGGTGCCGGTGGACGTCAGACGAGGGCGTGTCCCCGGGGCCCCGGTGGAAGACCGGCGCCACACACTCCTGCTGACAGTTCGTAGCGCCCAGGGTAAGCCGGGGTGCCCCACCTGGGCGCACTTTCGGGCCAGCTCTGAGCGCAACGTCATATCCGCGCGTTGTTCAGTGACACAATGCCCGATTTCCTTCTCGAACACCCGGCTGACGCGGCATCAGGACGATAACGACCCGTCAGGAAACCTTCTCCTCCGTCCCTTCTCCGACATTCTCCCCCACCGCGTCCGGCTCGTTCGTGCCGGTTCCGACGGGTTCCGGGGCGTTCAGCGGTTCCAGGCCGAGGTGTTCCCGGGCGGCGTCCGCGCCCCGGTCGAGCAGGACGGCGAATCCCTCGTCGTCCAGCACCGGAACGCCCAGTTGCAGCGCCTTGTCGTGCTTGGAACCGGGATTGTCGCCGACCACCACGAAGTGCGTCTTCTTCGACACCGAGCCGGTGACCTTGGCCCCGCGCGAGGTCAGCGCCTCCTTGGCGCCGTCCCGGGTGTGCCCGGCGAGGGTGCCGGTGACCACCACGGTCAGGCCCTCCAGGGGGCGCTCGGCCGGCTCGTCCCCGGCCTCCTCGGTGAAGGCGACGCCCGCGGCGCGCCACTTCTCCAGGATCTCCCGGTGCCAGTCCTCGGCGTACCACTCCTTGACGGCGCGGGCGATGGTCGGGCCGATGCCCTCGACGGCGGCGAGCTCGGCCTCGTCGGCGGCGAAGACCCGGTCCAGGTCGCGGAACTCGCGGGCCAGCGCCTGGGCGGCGACCGGGCCGACGTGCCGGATCGACAGGCCGTTCAGGAAGCGCCACAGCTGGCTGGTCCGGGCGGCCCGCAGGTTGTCGAGCAGCGCGGTGGTGGTCTTCTTGGCCGTGCCCGCGTTGTTGGCGAAGAAGAACACCTCCTTCTCCTCGCCGGTCTCGTCGTCCAGCTTGGGCATGCCGGTCTTCGGATCGCGCAGCAGCACCTTGATCGGCAGCAGCTGCTCCTCGGTCAGGTCGAAGATGTCGCCCTCGTTGCGCACCGGCGGCTCGACCGGCGGGAGCGGCTGGGTGAGCGCGGTGGCGGCGACGTAGCCGAGGCCCTCGACGTCCAGGCTGCTGCGGCCGCCGAGGAAGGCGATCCGCTCGCGGATCTGGGCCGGGCAGTACCGGGCGTTGGGGCAGCGCAGGTCGATGTCGCCCTCGGACATCGGGCGCAGCCCGCTGCCGCACTCCGGGCACTCGGCGGGCATCACGAACTCCCGCTCGCTGCCGTCCCGCAGGTCGTAGACCGGGCCGAGGATCTCCGGGATGACGTCCCCGGCCTTGCGCAGCACGACGGTGTCGCCGAGCAGCACGTCCTTGGCCTTCACCACCTGCTGGTTGTGCAGGGTGGCGTACTGCACCATCGAGCCGGCCACCTTCACCGGCTCGGCCAGCACCGCGTACGGGGTGGCCCGGCCGGTGCGGCCGATGCCGATCTTGATCTCGGCGAGCTTGCCGGTGACCTCCTCCGGCGGGTACTTCCAGGCGATCGCCCAGCGCGGCGACTTGGAGGTGGAGCCGAGCCGGCCCTGCAGCGGGATCTCGTCGACCTTGACCACCACGCCGTCGATCTCGTGCTCGACCGAGTGCCGCTGCTCGCCGAAGCGCTTGACGAACGCCCGCACCTCGTCCAGCGTGCCGACCACCTGGTTGTGCTTGGCGGTGGGCAGGCCCCAGTCGTGCAGCAGCTGGTACGCGTGCGACTGGCAGTCGATGTCGAAGCCCTTCCGGGCGCCGATGCCGTGCACCACCATCCGCAGCCCGCGGGCCTTGGTGATCAGCGGGTCCTTCTGGCGCAGCGAACCGGCGGCGGCGTTGCGCGGGTTCATGTACAGCTTGGTCATCGCCAGCAGCCGCTTGCCCGCCGCGGCGCGCTCGACGTTCTCCAGGCGGCGGCGCTCGTTCTCCTCCGCGATGGCGGCGTTCAGCGCGTCGAAGGCGTCGTTGGAGAGGTAGACCTCGCCGCGGACCTCGACCAGCTCCGGCAGGTCGTCGCCGTGCAGCCGGTGCGGGATGCCCTCGATGGTGCGGACGTTGGCGGTGATGTCGTCGCCGACCGTGCCGGTGCCGCGGGTGGCGGCCAGCGTCAACTCGCCGCGCTGGTACGTCAGGTTGACGGCCAGGCCGTCCACCTTCAGCTCGCACAGGTAGTGGTAGTCGATGCCGGACAGCTCGGTGGCGACCCGCTCGGCCCAGGCGGCCAGCTCCTCGTCGTCCATCGCGTTGTCCAGGCTGAGCAGCCGCTCCCGGTGCACCACGGCGGCGAACTGCTCGTTCGAGCTGCCGCCGACCTGCTGGCTCGGCGAGTCGGGCGTCACCAGCACCGGGTGCGCGGCCTCCAGCGCCTCCAACTCCCGCATCAGGGCGTCGAACTCGCCGTCGCTGATGACCGGGGCGTCGTGGTCGTAGTACCGGGCCCGGTGCTCCTCGATCTCGGTCGCCAGCTCGGCGTGCCGCGCCCGCACCTCCGCCGGGATCTCCTCCCAGCCCTCCACAGCCGCCACCGCGCCGTCCTCCTCGCTCGTCACTCCGGGTTGTCCACCAGGCTGCGGGCCGCCCGCACCGCCGCGGCCAGTGCCCGCCGCGCGTACGCCGGGGAGGCCCCCGCCAGCCCGCACGTCGGCGTCACCACCACCCGGCGGCCCAGCAGTTCGGGGGCCAGCCCGAGCCTGCGCCACAACGTCCTGACACCCTGGACACTACCGGCCGGGTCCGACGTTTCGACGTCGGTGGAGGGCACCACACCGGCGAGGATCAGCGTGCCGCCCTCGACCGCCTCGCCCAGGTCGTCGTCGTCGCGTTCGGTCAGCAGGCCGAAGTCCAGGCTGATCCCGGCGGCCCCGGCCCGGCGCAGCAGCGGGACCGGCACCCCGGGCGCGCAACTGTGCACCAGGACGGGCGCGTCCAGGCCGCCGATCAGCTCGCGCAGGGCCTGCTCGGCGCGTTGGCGGTCGACGGAGCGCAGCCGCTGGAAGCCGCTGGCGGTCCTCACCGATCCGGCCAGGACGGCGGGCAGCAGCGGCTCGTCCAGCTGCAGGACCACGGTGGCGCCGGGGACGCGGCGGCGGACGTCGGCGAGGTGGCGGCGCAGGCCCTCGGTGAGCGAGCCGGCGATGTCGCGGCAGGCCCCGGGGTCGCTGAGCGCCTTCTCGCCGTGCCGCAGTTCGATCGATCCGGCCAGCGTCCAGGGGCCGACGGCCTGCACCTTGAGCAGCCCGGCGTAGTCCTGGGTGTACTCCTCCAGCGCGTCGAGGTCCTCGCCGAGCCAGGACACCGCCCGCTTGGTGTCGCGCCCGGGGCGGTCGGTGAAGCGCCAGCCGCTGGGCTCGGTCTGCACGAACAGCTCGGTGAGCAGCCCGGCGCCGCGCCCGATCATGTCGGCGCCGGGGCCGCGCGAGGGCAGTTCGGGCAGGTGCGGCAGCTGCTCCAGCTCGGCCGCCACGCCGCGGGTCATCTCCCGCACGTCACCGCCGGGCATCGACCCCACTCCGGTCGCCGCACCGGACAGCTCCGCGAAAACGTCCACGTCAGTCACGGGGAGAGCCTACGAGCACGGCGGGGGGCGCGGGAAACGGCCCGCACCCCCCGCGGTCGTCCTACCTGCCGGGCCGGACGGTGATCTCGGTGATCTCGGCGTCCCGCGGCAGGTCGAGCGCGGTGAGGACGGCGGTGGCGACCGACTCCGGCGCGATCCAGCGCTCCGGGTCGTACTCCGCGCCCTCCTGCTGGTGCACCTTCTGCTGCATCGGGGTGGCCGTCCGCCCCGGGTAGACGCTGGTCACCCGGACGCCGTTGGCGTGCTCCTCCTGCCGCAGCGCGTCGGCCAGCGCGCGCACCGCGAACTTGCTGGCCGCGTACGAGCCCCAGGTCGGGTCGGCGCGCAGCCCGGCGCCGGAGTTGACGAACACCACGTGGCCGCGGGCCAGCCGCAGCGAGGGCAGCAGCAGGCGGGTCAGCTCGGCGGGGGCGACCGCGTTGACGTTGAGCTGGTGCTGCCAGGCCTTGACCGGGGTCTCGGCGACCGTGCCGAGTTCGACCACCCCGGCGACGTGCAGCAGCGAGTCGAGTTCGACCGGCAGCGCCTGGTGCCCGAAGGCCCAGGACAGCTTGGCCGGGTCGTCCAGGTCGCCGACCAGGGTCCTCGCGTCGGGGTAGCGCTCGCGCAGCTGGGCGGCGCGGCGCGCGTCGCGGACGAGCAGCCAGAGCTCCTCGCCGCGGGCGGTGAGCTTGTCGGCGACGACGGCGCCGATGCCGGAGCCGGCGCCGGTGATCAGGTGGACACCCACGGTGGTCTTCCTTACTGGGGCTGGTGTGCGGACAGGTGGGCGAGCGCCTCGGCCGGGGTCTGCACGAAGGCCACCAGCTCGGCGAGCGGACGGGGCAGGAAGCCCTCGGCGTCCATCCGCTCCAGCTGGAGGCGCAGGCCGGTGTAGAAGCCCTCGCTGTCCAGGACCACCACCGGCTTGTCGTGCAGGCCGTGCTTCTTCAGCTCCAGCACCTCGGTGATCTCGTCCAGCGTCCCGACCCCGCCGACCAGCACCACCAGCGCGTCGCCGTGGGCCAGCAGCTCGGCCTTCCGGGTCGGCAGGTCCGGCATGGTCACCAGCTCGTCCGCCCCCTCGTACGCCTTGTGCCGCAGGAACTCCACCGAGATCCCGACCAGCCGCCCCCCGGCGGCCCTGACCCCGTCGGCGAGCTCGCCCATCAGCCCGGCGTGCGACCCGCCCCACACCAGCGTGTGCCCGGCCTCGCCGAGCAGTCGGGCGAACTCGGCCGCCGGGGCGGTGTACTTGGCGTCGAGGGAGTTGGCGGAGCAGAAGACCGTGATGTTCATAGTGCTCCCAGTCCTATCACCGCCCGCCGCGCCCGGGTCAAACCGTTAAGGGCCGCCCTGGGTGCCTGGGTGCTAGACCCCGACGGCCCGCTCGGTGGAGGCGATGGTCGCCGAGCCGACCACCCGGGTGCCGTCGTACAGCACCACGGCCTGCCCGGGGGCGATGCCGCGGGCCGGGGTGTCGAGGCGGACGTGCAGTTCGTCCTCGCCCAGCACGGCGGTGACCGGGACCTCCTCGCCGTGCGCCCGCAGCTGGGCGGTGTAGCGGCCCTCGCCCGCGGCGGGGGTGCCGCACCAGCGGGGGCGGATGGCGGTGAGGGCGTGCACGTCGAGTCCTTCGACCGGGCCGACGGTGACGGTGTTGTCGACCGGGGAGATGTCGAGGACGTAGCGGGGCTTGCCGTCGGCGGCGGGGCGGCCGAGGCGCAGGCCCTTGCGCTGGCCGATGGTGAAGCCGTAGGCGCCGTCGTGCTCGCCGAGCTTGGTGCCGTCGGTGTCGAGGATGTCGCCGGTGGCGGTGCCGAGGCGTTCGGCCAGGAAGCCCTGGGTGTCGCCGTCGGTGATGAAGCAGATGTCGTGGCTGTCGGGCTTCTTGGCGACGGCGAGGCCGCGCCGTTCGGCCTCTTCGCGGATGACGTCCTTGGTGGTGTCGCCGAGCGGGAACAGCGAGTGGGCGAGCTGTTCGGCGTCGAGCACGCCGAGGACGTACGACTGGTCCTTGGCGGCGTCGACGGCGCGGTGCAGTTCGCGGGTGCCGTCGGCGTGGTCGACGATCCGGGCGTAGTGGCCGGTGCAGACGGCGTCGAAGCCGAGGGCGATCGCCTTGTCGAGCAGCGCGGCGAACTTGATCTTCTCGTTGCAGCGCAGGCACGGGTTGGGGGTGCGACCGGCGGCGTACTCGGCGACGAAGTCGTCGATCACGTCCTCGCGGAAGCGCTCGGCCAAGTCCCAGACGTAGAACGGGATGCCGATCACGTCGGCGGCGCGGCGGGCGTCCCGGGAGTCCTCCAGGGTGCAGCAGCCGCGGGCGCCGGTCCGGAAGGACTGCGGGTTGCTGGCGAGCGCCAGGTGGACGCCGGTCACCTCGTGGCCCGCTTCGACGGCCCGGGCGGCGGCGACGGCGGAGTCGACGCCGCCGGACATCGCGGCGAGCACGCGCAGGCGGCCGGTGGGCGGGGTGGTCGGGGCGCCGGGGAAGTCAGTCATGGTGCCTCCAAGCGTAACGGGGGCCCGGCCGGCGTCGTGGACGCGGCCGGGCCCCCCGGGGGGCGGGCGGATCAGCTGTGCACCAGGACCGGCGGTTCGGCGGCGGCGGGTGCGGCCGGGCGGCCGGGGCGGGGCAGGGCGAGGGCCAGCAGGAAGGCGGCGGCCAGCAGGGCGGCGCCGGTGCCGAAGGCGAGGTGGAAGCCGCCGGCGCCGCGTCCGGCGGCCAGTGCGGTGAGGACGGCGACGCCGAGCGCGGCGCCGACCTGCTGGGTGGTGTTGAGCAGGCCGGAGAGCAGGCCGGCGTCCTCGGGGCGGGCGTCGGCCATGCCGAGGGCGGTGAGGGCGGTGGCGGCGAGGCCGAACCCGGCGGCGCTGAGCACGGTGGGCAGCACGTCGGCGGCGTAGTCCAGGTGTCCGGCGGGGAGCCGGGTGAGCAGGGCGATGCCGACGGTGAGCAGGGCCAGGCCGAGCAGCAGGGTGCGGCGTTCGCCGAGCCGGGCGATGGTGCGGGCGGCGAGCAGCAGGGAGACGGCGGCGATGGTGAGGGCGGCGGGCAGCATCGCCAGGCCGGTGGCGAGGGCGCTGTAGTGCTGGACTTGCTGGAGGTACAGGGCGAGCAGGATCTGGAAGCCGAACAGGGCGGCCAGCATGAGGAGTTGGATCAGGTTGGCGAGCGCGGTGGTGCGCCGGGCGAGGATCCGCAGCGGGAGCAGCGGGGTGGCGGTGCGGGCCTGCCGGAGCAGGAAGGCGGCGAGCAGGACGAGGGCGGCGGCGCCGGTGGCGAGGGTGCGGGCGGAGGTCCAGCCGGCCGGGCCGCCCTCGACGATGGTGTAGACGCCGAGCATCAGTCCGGCGGTGACCAGGACGGCGCCGGGGGCGTCGGCGCCCGCCTTGAGGCCGGGGCCGCGGTCGTCGGCGAGCAGGCGGCGTCCGGCGAGCAGGGCGGCGGCGCCGATCGGCAGGTTGATGAAGAAGATCCAGTGCCAGCCGAGGCCCTGGGTGAGGACGCCGCCGAGGACCTGGCCGAGCGAGGCGCCCGCGGCGCCGGTGAAGCCGACGGCGCCGAAGGCCTTGGCCCGTTCGACGGGGTCCGGGAAGAGCGCGACGACCATGCCGAGGCCGACGGCGGAGGCCATCGCCCCGCCCGCGCCCTGGAGGAAGCGGGCGGCGATCAGCGTCCCGGAGTTCACCGCGAGGCCGCACAGCACGGAGGCGACGGTGAAGGCGGCGATCCCGGCGAGGTAGACGCGGCGGCGGCCGAGCAGGTCGCCGAGGCGTCCGGCGAGCAGCAGCAGTCCGCCGAAGGCGACGACGTAGGCGTCCACCACCCAGGCCAGTCCGGCCGTCCCGATGTGCAGGTCGGCCTGGATGGCGGGTAGCGCGACGGTGGTGATGGACCCGTCCAGGATCACCATCAGCATCCCGGCGCACACCACCGCGAGGGCCAGCCAGCGGGCGCGTGACGAGTTCTCGGACATGGGTCTCTCCCTCCCGTGGGGAGCGCGGACGCGCTCCCCCGACAAGAGAAACCGTAGCAGATAGTTTTGTAATAGACGATCTACAGCGGAACGTCCTGCGGGGCTACCCCTGCCGGGACCGCCGCGGCCGGCGCACCACGCCGCCCTCGCCGACCATCGGGAACTCCGCCGCCTGCTGGAGCCGGTCCAGCGCGTCCACGAACACCTGCCGCTCCCCCGCCGACAGCTCGCCCAGCGCCTCGCCGTGCACCCGGTCGACGATCACCTCGCCGCGCCGCACCAGCTCCTCGCCCGCGGGCGTCACGCGGATGACCTTCACCCGCCGGTCGGTCGCGGACGGGTGGCGCTCGGCCAGGCCGTCGCGCTCCAGCTCGTCGGCGGTGACCACCATGGTGGTCTTGTCCAGCCCGGCGATCGCCGCCAGCTGCGACTGGGTGCGCTCGGCCTCCATGGCGTGCAGCAGCACGCAGTGCTTGCGCGGGGAGCTGTCGATCTCGGCCAGGGCCAGCGACAGGCGGGTGTTCATGGCGTGCGCGGCCTGGGCCAGCAACCCGGTGAGGTCGCGGACGGTGCGCTCGGGCAGGGGTGCGTTCATGCCCCCAGAGTACGTCCGGAAGCAGAAGGTTCCGTTCGGAACCTCATGTCAGCGGGCGGCGCGCACCAGCCCGGCCCGCCGGGCCCGCTCCACCGCGCCGGGCAGCGCCGCGGCCAGCGCCGCCACGTCGGCGGCGGTGGAGGTGTGGCCGAGCGAGAAGCGCAGCGAGGCCCGGGCCAGCTCCGGGTCGACGCCCATCGCCAGCAGCACGTGGCTGGGCTGCGGGACGCCGGCCGAGCAGGCCGAGCCGGTGGAGCACTCCACACCCGCCGCGTCCAGCAGCATCAGCAGCGCGTCGCCCTCGCAGCCGGGGAAGGAGAAGTGCGCGTTGGCGGGCAGCCGCCCGTCGGCGCCCGGGTCGCCGTTGAGCACCGCGTCCGGCGCGGCCGAGCGGACCACGGCCAGCAGCTCGTCGCGCAGCGCGCCGACCGCGCCCGCGTACCCGGGCCGGCGCTCCACGGCCAGCGCGGCGGCCACCGCGAACCCGGCCGCGCCCGGCACGTCCAGCGTGCCGGAGCGGACGTCGCGCTCCTGGCCGCCGCCGTGCAGCAGCGGGACGGGCTTGGCGGAGCGGGCCAGCAGCAGCGCGCCGACCCCGTACGGGCCGCCGACCTTGTGGCCGGTGACGGTGAGCGCGGTCAGCCCGGAGTCGGCGAAGGAGACCGGCACCTGGCCGAGCGCCTGCACCGCGTCGGAGTGCATCGGTACGTCGAACTCGGCGGCGACGGCCGCGAGTTCGCGGATCGGCTGAATCGTGCCGACCTCGTTGTTGGCCCACATCACGGTGACCAGCGCGACCGTCTCCGGGGCCCGCTCGATCGCCTCGCGCAGCGCCTCGGGGTGCACCCGGCCCAGCCCGTCCACCGGCAGGTACTCGACCTCGGCGCCCTCGTGCGCGGCCAGCCAGTGCACCGCGTCCAGCACCGCGTGGTGCTCGACCGGGCTGCACAGCACCCGGCGGCGGGCCGGGTCGGCGTCGTGCCGGGACCAGTACAGGCCCTTGACCGCCAGGTTGTCGGACTCGGTGCCGCCGCCGGTGAGCACGATCTCGCTGGGCCGGGCGCCCAGCGACTCGCCGAGCGACTCCCGGGACTCCTCGACCACCCGGCGGGCCCGCCGCCCGGCGGCGTGCAGGGAGGAGGCGTTGCCGACGGCCCCGAACTGCGCCGTCATCGCGGCGATCGACTCGGGCAGCATCGGGGTGGTGGCGGCGTGGTCGAGGTAAGCCATAGCGGGAACCAGTGTAGGCGGCCCTAGAGTCACGATTTGGCCATTGCACCCTCTGCAACGCGCCGTTAGCCTTCCGGCCACGCCGATGTGAGAGGGAGGGGCCGTGTCCCAGACGGTCGACCGTGCGCTGACCATCCTGGCGTCGCTCGGCGAGGGCCCGGCGTCGCTGGAGCAGGCCGCCGCGAAGATCGGCGTGCACAAGTCCACCGCGCTGCGGCTGCTGCGCACCTTGCAGGAGCACGGTTTCGTCCACCGGCAGTCCGACCAGCGCTACCGGCTCGGCGGCCGGCTGTTCGCGCTCGCCCACCAGGCGCTGGAGGGCATCGACATCCGGCAGGTCGCCGCCCCGTACCTGGCGGTGCTGAACGAGCGCTACGGGCACACCGTGCACCTGTCCGTGCTGGAGGAGGACGAGGTGCTGTACCTCGACAAGGTCGAGGCGAAGTACCCGGACCACGGCCGCAGCTGGCTCGGCGAGGCCAGCCGGATCGGCAAGCGCGCCCCCGCGGTGGCGACCGCGGCGGGCAAGGTGCTGCTGGCCGACCTCCCCGCGGAGAAGCTGGCCGCGTTCCTCGAGGCGGCCGACTTCCCGGCCCGCACCCCGCAGTCGATCCGCGGCCCGGAGGAGTTCCGGGCCGAGCTGGCCGAGGTGCGCCGCCGCGGCTGGGCGGTGGACCAGGCCGAGTACCAGGAGTCGGTGAACTGCATCGCCGCCCCGATCGCGGGCACCGAGGGCACCGCCATCGCCGCCTGCTCGATCTCCGCCCCGGTCCGGGTCGCCTCGGTGACCGAGCTGAGCAAGCTGCTGCCGGAGCTGCTCTGCACGGTCGAGGCGATCTCGCTGGCGTACGGCGGCTCGCCTACTCCTCGCTGGTGCGAGAACCGTTGCGGTGCCAAGCACGAGGTGCGCGCCAGCCGTACTTGAGCGCCAGCAACCGCATGGTGAACGCGACCACCGCGGCCAGCGAGGCGTACAGCGGGGTCAGCTGCCCGACGCCGATCAGGACCGCCACCACGGCCGAGCCGACCAGCGCCGGGACGGCGTATATCTCGCGGTCCCAGCGCAGCAGCGAGGGCGGCTCCATCGCCAGCAGGTCGCGGATCACGCCGCCGCCCGCCGCGGTCAGCATGCCGCAGGCCACCGAGGGGATCGCGCCCAGCCCGTAGGTGTGCGCCTTGATGGTGCCGGTGACGCAGAACAGGCCCAGGCCCGCCGCGTCCAGCACCATCACCGCCCGGGTGATCCGCTCCACCTCGGGGTGCAGGAAGAACACCACCACCCCGGCGACGAGCGGGGTGGGGAAGTACCCGAAGCTGGTGAACGCGGCCACCGGCAGCGCCCCGATGACCAGGTCCCGCAGCACGCCGCCGCCCAGCGCGGTGGCCTCGGCCAGCACGCAGATGCCGAAGATGTCCATGTTCTTGCGGACCGCCATCAGGCCGCCGGACAGCGCGAACACGAAGATGCCGACCAGGTCGAGGGTCTGCTGGACGTTGTGCGGGAAGATCTCGGAGGTCACCTGGTCAGTCTGCACGTCGGCTCACGCACCCCCCTCACCCCGGCCGCCGGGCGGTCAGGCGAACTGCTCGTGCGGCGCGGGCCCGCCCAGCGCGTTCAGCCTGGCCGGCATCTCCAGCGTGGTCATCCGCCGCCAGCCGCCCGCCCGCTCGTACGCGTACACCGCGTGGATGCCCGCCGCCAGCGCCGCCGCCTTCGCCCGCGGCCAGCGCAGCAGCTCGCCCAGGTGCGCCATCACGGCCAGGCTGACGTCCCGGTAGGTGCGGATCTCCGCCCGGGCGGTGGTCTGCAGGGTGTCCAGGATCGCCCGGCCGTGCCCGTGGTACGCGAGCCGCAGCAGCTCCTCGTGGCAGAACGCCAGGTGGTTGTCCTCGTCGTTGGAGATCATCCGCACCGCCCGCCCCAGCTCCGGGTGGTCGCCGAAGATCTTCTTCAGCATCAGCATCTGCTCGGACGCCCGCTGCTCGGTGACCCGGCTGTGCGCCAGGTACGTGATCACGTCCCGCTCGGTCAGCGGCTCGTCGCGGCGCAGCCGGGCGTGCGCCAGGCCGATGCCCTGCCGCTCCAGGATCATCGTGTAGTCGGTGTCGTCCGGGACGTCCCGCTCGGCCAGGCCGCGCTTGTGCATCAGCGCCTTGAAGATCCGGCCGTGCTTGTCCTCGTCGGCGCCGTGCCGGGCCACCTTCGGCGCCAGCACCGGGTCGGGCACCAGCCGGGCGATCCGGCCGTTCTCCCAACCGCCCTGGTCCTCGCCCTTCGCGGCGATCGAGCAGAACAGCCGGAACGCCTGGTCGTCGTCGTGGATCTCCTGGAACAGACTGCGGGCCGACAGCATGGTGACCTACCCCTCGCGCGGGAGCCGGGACATTCCGCTCCAGTCAAGGCACCGCCCCGGCCCCCGGCAACAGCTCGGCCCGCGGGCTGCGCCGTACGAAGGACGGCCTGACCCGGCGCGGCCCTAGCCGACCAGCCGGCGCCGCCAGTCCAGGCCGGTCACCCGGACCGCGTCGTCCGGCTCCCCGTTCCACGCCGCCGTCAGGCCCGCCCCGGCCAGGGCCGCGACGACCTCCCGGCCGACCGCGGCGGTGGTCTCCGGCGAGCCGTCGAAGCCGCCGTACAGCAGCCACAGGTCGCCGCCCGCGGCCGCGCCGTCGGTGCACTGGGAGTGGAAGTAGACGAAGCCGCGGGCCTCCGGGCGCTCCGCGCCGATCTCGGTGTCGCCGCAGGTGCGGCAGCAGGTGAAGTTCTCCCGGGCGGTGATCCCGGTCGCCTCCAGCGCGGCGAACGCCCGGGTGAGCCGTTCCGGGTCGGTCTCGCCGGTCCAGGCGCGCTGCTCGGCGACGCGCTCCAGCCACAGCCGGTCGGCCAGCTGCCTGGCCTGCTCCTTGCCGACCGGCCGGTTCCCGCCGTCGACCAGGTACTCCTCGGCGACCTCGGCCGCCTGCGCGAGCGTCGCGTACCCGCCCACCAGCAGCCGCCGCACCTCCGCGACCAGGCTCTCCTCGTCCTCCGCGGACAGCTCCAGCGGCGCGGGCTCCGGGTCGGGCCCGAAGTCGATCCGCTCCCACTCCTGGCCTGCCGCCCAGTCGGCGTCCTGCCGGGCCCAGCCGGTCAGCAGCTCGGCGACCCGCTCCAGCTCGGCCACCTGCGTCCCGTAGTGCCGGGACCGCGCGCCGTCCCGGTGCTCGACCGTCCAGGCGCCGTCCTCCGGGCAGGCCTGCGCGTAGGTGTCCGGCAGGTCGGGGACGCGCTGGAGCACCAGGAAGGCACCCTTCCACTGCCCCATGTCCCGTACCAGGTCGGCGAGTTCGCCCTCCGACACCCGCACCCCGACCCGACCCGACCTGTCCTGCACCGCGATCTCCAGCATGCCCCCACCCTGCCACCCGCCCCTGTCAGCGGGCCGCACGGCGAAGGTCCGCCCGCGGGGACGGACCCCGCCGGACGGACCTCGTGGACGGCGGGCTACTCGCCAGCGTTCTCCGGGAAGTGGCACGCCACCTGGTGCCCGGCCTCGGTGGTGGCGAGCGGCGGCTCCTGGCTCGCGCACACGTCCTGCGCCTTCCAGCAGCGGGTGCGGAAGCGGCAGCCGGACGGCGGGTTGAGCGGGGAGGGGACGTCGCCGGTCAGCAGGATGCGCTCGCGGCGCTCCTTGCGGCGCGGGTCGGGCACCGGCACCGCGGACATCAGCGCGTTGGTGTAGGGGTGCATCGGCCGGGCGTAGAGCGCGTCCCGGTCGGCGATCTCGACCACCTTGCCGAGGTACATCACGGCGACCCGGTCGGAGACGTGCCGGACGACCGAGAGGTCGTGCGCGATGATCAGGTAGGTGAGGCCGAGCTCCTTCTGCAGGTCGTCCAGCAGGTTGACCACCTGGGCCTGGATGGAGACGTCCAGCGCGGAGACCGGTTCGTCGGCCACGATCATCTTGGGGCGCAGGGCGAGCGCGCGGGCGATGCCGATGCGCTGGCGCTGGCCGCCGGAGAACTCGTGCGGGTAGCGGTTGTAGTGCTCGGGGCTGAGGCCGCAGAGCTCCAGCAGGTCCTGGACGGCCCGCTTGACGCCGTGTTCGGTGGCGACCTTCTGGAGCCGGAAGGGCGCGCCGACGATGGTGCCGATGGTGTGCCGGGGGTTCAGCGAGGAGTACGGGTCCTGGAAGATCATCTGGATGTCGCGCCGGTACGGCCGCATCGCCGCGACGCCCAGGTGGGTGATGTCGGCGCCCTCGAACTCGATCGTCCCGCCGGTGGGTTCGTCGAGCCGGGTGACCAGCCGCCCCATGGTGGACTTGCCGCAGCCGGACTCGCCGACCACGCCGAGGGTCTCGCCGGCCCGGACCTCGAAGTCGATGCCGTCGACCGCCCGCACCGCGCCGACCTGGCGCTTCAGCAGCCCCTTGGTGACCGGGAAGTGCCGGGTCAGTCCGGCGACCTTCAACAGGGGTCCGCGGTCGGGCCCGGGCGCCTGGGCGGGCACCTTCGCGAGCTGCGGCACCGCCGCCTGACTGTCCGTCATCGCTGCTCTCCAAATGGGTGGTACGTGCTCACAGCCGGGGCGCGATCTCTTCGGTGAAGATCCGGTGGCGTTCGGCGATCGGCAGGTGGCAGGCGGCGTGGTGCCGGGGCGCGGCCTCGGCGAGCGCGGGCACCTCGCTGGTGGAGCGGCCGCCGGTGAGCTCGGCGTACGGGCAGCGCGGGTGGAACGCGCAGCCGGACGGCACGTTGATCAGGCTCGGCGGGGTGCCCTTGACCGGGATCAGCCGGTCCTGGAGCTCCCGGTCGAGGCGGGGCATCGAGCCGAGCAGGCCCCAGGTGTAGGGGTGCTCGGGGGATTCGAAGATGGTGGCGGCGGGGCCGCGCTCGACGGGCTTGCCGCCGTACATGACCAGGATGTCGTCGGCGAGCTCGGCGACCACGCCCAGGTCGTGGGTGATGATGATGACCGCCGAGCCGAACTCCTTCTGCAGGTCGCGGATCAGGTCGAGGATCTGCGCCTGGACGGTGACGTCGAGGGCGGTGGTCGGCTCGTCGGCGATCAGCAGCGAGGGGTCGTTGACCAGCGCCATCGCGATCATGGCGCGCTGGCGCATGCCGCCGGAGAACTCGTGCGGGTAGTTGTCGACCCGCCGGTCGGGCTGCGGGATGCCGACCCGGTCGAGCATCTCGACCGCGCGCTTGCGGGCCTCCTTCTTGGAGGCGCCGGGGTGGTGGGCCCGGTAGCCCTCGACGATCTGGGCGCCGACCGTGTAGTAGGGGTGCATCGCGGTCAGCGGGTCCTGGAAGATCATCGCCATCTTCTGGCCGCGGAGCTTGCGCACCCGGTCGGGGTCGGCGGCGACCAGGTCCTCGCCGTCCAACCAGATCTCGCCGGAGATCCGCGGGGCGCCGCGCTTGGTGCCGGTGCGGTGCAGGCCCATGATCGACAGCGAGGTGACGGACTTCCCGGAGCCGGACTCGCCGACGATGCCGAGCGTCTTGCCGCGCTCCAGGTCGAAGCTCAGTCCGTTGACGGACTTGACCAGCCCGTCGTCGGTGGGGAAGTGCACTTTCAGGTCGCGGACGGACAGGAAGCTCTTGTCTGCCAGGTTGGGCTGGTCGGTGTTGCTCATGTCAGCCTCACCCGGGGGTCGACGACGGCGTACAGCAGGTCAACCACGAGGTTGGCCATGACGATGAAGAAGGCGGCGAACAGGGTCACGCCCATGATCACCGGGAGGTCGCTGGACTGGATCGAGGTGACCGCCTCGTAGCCGAGCCCGCGCAGGTTGAAGGTCTTCTCGGTGAGCACGGCGCCGCCGAGCAGACCGCCGAGGTCCATGCCGAAGATGGTCAGGATCGGGGTCAGCGTGGAGCGCATGGCGTGCTTGCCGATGACCACCGGCTCCTTGAGGCCCTTGGCACGCGCGGTGCGGATGTAGTCCTCGCCGAGGACGTCCAGCAGGGTGGCGCGACTGAGCCGGGCGTAGGTCGCCGCGTACAGGAACGCCAGGGTCACCCAGGGCAGCACCAGCCCCTCGAACCAGGCGAGCGGGTCGTCGGTGAGGTCGGTGTAGTTGATCGGGAACCAGCCGAGCTGGTGGCCGAAGACGGCGAGCGCGACGAGGCCGGTGAAGTAGATCGGCAGCGAGACGCCGGCCAGCGCGACGGACATGGTGAGGCGGTCCAGCGCGGTGCCGCGGCGCAGCGCGGAGACGACGCCGGTGGCGGTGCCGAAGACCAGCCAGAGCACGCAGGCGCCGGCGGCGAGCGAGAAGTCCACGCCGACCCGGTTGAGCAGGAGCGGCCAGACCTCCCGCTCGGTCTTGAACGAGTAGCCCAGGCAGGGGGCCGCGCAGTGGGTCATGTCGGTGCCTGCGTTGTAGTCGCGGCCGACGAACACGCCCTTCAGGAAGAGCCAGAACTGTTCGATGATCGACTTGTCGAGGCCCATCTTGTGGCGGATGCCCTCGACGGCCACCTTGTCCGCGATCTTGCCCACGTAGAGCATCGCGGGGTCGGTCCCGGTGAGTTTCGGCACCATGAAGAAGATGCCGAAGGTCACCGCGGCGACCACCAACAGCATGAAGACGACGTTGACCAGTCGCCTGAAGAGATACACGAGCACTGCGGTCGGCCCTGCCGCGGGCCGGCCGGGTCCCCCGGTGGGGGGCGTCCCGGCCGGCCCGGGCAGGGCCTTCACCTGCCCTTCGGACTAGCGGTGAGAACTAAGGGGCGGGCCAGGTCACTTGCCGTCGGAGACGCCGAGCGCCTGGAAGTCCACCTCGCCGAAGGCGTCGGAGATGTAGACGTTGGTCAGGCGCGGGTTGCGCCAGTTGAGGGCCTTGTCGGCGACCATCGGCAGGTAGTAGGCGCCGTCGATGACCTTGTGGTTGATCTTCTTGTAGAGCTCGGCGGCCTTGGCCGGGTCGGTCGCCTGGGCGGCCTGGTCGAACCAGCCGTTGATCTCCGGGTCGTTGATCTCGGCGTAGTTGTTGTTGCCGTTCTGGGTGATGAAGCGGCCGTCGACCAGCGGCTGCAGGTAGCCGGAGCCGGTCGGGTAGTCGGCGCCCCAGCCCATCACGATCAGGCCGTAGCCCTTGGACTTGACCACGTCGGGCGCACCGATGACCGAGGAGATCAGCTTGCCGTCGTACTGGTCGACGGTGACGTCGATGTTGACCGCCTTGAGCGCGGTCTGCAGGGCCACCGCGGAGTTGACCTCCTTCGGCTTGTTGCCGCGCACCGCGATGGTGGTCTTGAAGCCGTCCGCCTTGCCGCAGGCCTTCAGCTCCTCCTTGGCCTTGTCCAGGTTCGGCTTGCCCTTGGTCAGGCCGAACGGGTCGTAGTCGTCGGAGCCGAGGATGTTCGGGGGCAGCATCGAGCCGTACAGCGAACCGGCCACCGAGCCGCCGCGGGCGGTCTGCAGGGCGGTGGTGTCGGCCGCGTACAGCACCGCGTTGCGGCAATGGACGTTGTCGAACGGGGCGACCGTCGGGGCCATCGTGACGTACCGGATGAAGCCGTTGTACGGGTCGTCGGTGTTGGCCTTGAGCGACGGGTCCTGGAGCACCTTGACCTGGGCGGCCTGCGACAGGCCGGTCTGGGCCCAGTCGAGGTCGGCGGTGTTCGCCAGCAGGCGGGCGTCCATGTCGTCGGCGTTGGTGGTGACGGTCAGCTTGACCACGTCCGGCAGCGCCTTGCGGAACGGGTCGGAGGCCGGGTCCCAGTTCTCGTTGCGGACCAGCTCGTAGCCCTTGCCCGGCTCGACCGACTTGAACTTGTACGGGCCGGAGGAGACCGGCTTGTCGCCGTACTTGGAGCCGGCGTCCAGCTTCTGCGGGACGGGGGCGGCGGAGCCCATGGCCAGCAGGAACGGGAAGTCCGAGTTCGGCTTGGCCAGGTGGAAGACGATCGTGGTGTCGTCCGGGGTCTCCACCGTCTTGAGGCCGAGCTTGTTCGGGTCGGAGTCGGTGTAGGGGCCCTTGTAGTTCTGGCCCTGGTCCAGCTCGTTGATCAGGTAGGTCGGGCCGCCGGAGACGACGTCCTGCGCGAAGATGCGCTCGATGCCGTACTTGATGTCCTTCGAGGTGATGACCGAGCCGTCCTCGAACTTCAGGCCGGGCTTCAGCTTGAAGGTGTAGGTCTTGGCGTCGGCGGAGACCTCGGGCTGGGCGGAGGCCAGGTCGGGGACGAGCTTCAGGCCGTCCTTGCCGGGCTTGCCGTCGAAGGCGAGCAGGGTGCGGGTGTAGAAGCGCTCGTAGTTCCACACCGAGGCGTAGTACGCGCGACCGGGGTCGAGCGAGTCCACGTCGGTGGTGGTCCACATCTCCAGGGTCCCGCCCTTCTTGGTGGACGGGTTCACCACCTTGTCGGCCGCCGCGTTGAAGCCCGCCGCCGCACCGGCCTTGCCCGAGGCGTTGTCGCCCCCGCCGTTGCTGCCGCCGCCCTTGCTGCCGCCGCAGGCGGCCGTGGTGAGGGCGAGGGTGGCCACCAGCGCGGCGGCCGCGAGCGTCCTGTTTCGCTTCATGGGTTGGGGAACCTCCAGAGTTGCGGGCTCAGTTGCCCTTGGGGTCGAGAGCGTCACGCAGGCCGTCACCGAAGAGGTTGAAGGCGAGCACGGTGATGAAGATGGCGAGACCGGGGACCACCATGTACATGGGGTCCGCCTGGTAGATCCCGACCGCGTCCGAGAGCATCTGCCCCCAGGACGGGGTGGGCGGCCGGACGCCGGCCCCGAGGAAGCTGAGCGCCGCCTCGTTCAGGATGTTGGTGGGGATGATCAGGGTCGCGTAGACCAGGATCGGCGCCGTCAGGTTGGGCAGCAGCTCGCGGAACAGGATGTGCGCGCGCCCCGCACCGAGGCTGCGGGCGGCGTCCACGAACTCGCGTTCGCGCAGTGACATGGCCTGGCCGCGGACGATGCGCCCGATGTACGGCCAGCCGAAGAAGCCGATCACGGTCACCAGGACCGCCACCCGCACGCCGGTGTCGCCCAGGCCGAGCAGCTTGTTGGGCATCACCGAGACCAGCGCGATGCTGAACAGCAGCTGCGGGAAGGCCAGCAGGACGTCCATGGTCCGGCTGATGACCGAGTCCACCCAGCCGCCGAAGTACCCGGCCATGATGCCCATCACGACGCCGATGCAGACCGACAGCGCGGCGGCGAGGAAGGCCACCAGCAGCGAGATCTGCGCGCCGTAGACGATCCGGGAGAACACGTCGCGGCCGAAGGTCGGGTCGACCCCGAGCAGGAAGTCGCCGCTGATGCCGCCGAACGCGCCCTTGGGCAGGCCCAGGTCGGGGTTGATCTGGTCCGGGTGCGGCTCGTCGACCGGGTGTCCGAACAGCGCGGTCAGCACCGGGGCGAAGACCGCCGCCAGGATCAGCAGCACCACGACGGCGCCGCCGGCCAGCGCGACCTTGTCGCGCTTGAGCCGGCTCCAGGCGATGCGGCCCGGCGAGCGGCCCTCGATCTTCTTGGGCGGCTCGGGAGTTGACGCGCCGTCAGGCTGCGCCCCGGACGCCGGACCCGAGGTCTCGGTGGGTGTGGTCATGAGTCAGTTCGTTCCCCTCGCCGACGGTGGCCGGCCCACGGAGTCGCGTGCGGTGCGGAAGTGCAGAGCGGTTTCGGTGGTGCCGGGCGCCGGTGCGGCGGTGCAGAAGTGCGTTGAGCAAGCAGGGCGTTGCTGGTGGTGCCGGGTTTCCTCCGGACGGCCCTCCGGTCAGGGGGGCGCCCGGGACGGCGACGGTCCGGGCGGGACGTCTCCGACGTGCACGGTGCGGCCGCACGAGAGGTGCATCGTGCGGTTCATGCGATGGCCGGGTGCGTTCACCTTCGTGAGGATCAACTCGCACCCCGCATTGCGCAGCACTCTCTGTCATGGGAAGTGCCCGGCGGAAGACCCCCCTGCCGAAGGATGCCCAACTGTGATCTGTCGGCATGCACTTCCGTTGCACGCGCATATCGCTCTTCACACAGCTGTTACGTGTCCGTCAAGAGGAACACTGACGACACCCCGCCACTGGCGGGAAAACGCCAGTTGGCACAGGGGGTTGCGCGCGTAGATCACGAGTCGGCAAGAGCTGGCAAAAAACCCCCGCCGACCCTGGGAAAAGGTCGGAGCGGGGGTTTTTCGGCAGTGCGTCAGGGTAGGTTCAACGGCCCGGATAGCCCGGCCAAGGGGCCTGCGGCCACCCCTGGGTGGGCCCGGCCGGTGGTTGCGCTCCGTAACCAAAGCCGGTCGGGTGGGGCTGCGGGGCGCCCTGCCGGTCGAAGAACGGGCGGGCGTTGGCCCGCATCCACATCGCCACCGGGTCGTACTCGTCCGCCATCATCACGGTGGACACCCCGGGCCCCTCCGGCGCCTGCGCGGCGGCCCGCTGCACCAGCGCCCGGGCCGCCTCCACCGACGGCGGGGAGGTGTCGTACAGGTCGAGCCCGATCGCCAGGTACGCCTCGCCCAGCACCGGCTGCACCCAGGCCCGCCGCAGCGAGCGCAGCGGGCGCACCTCGCCCGCCTGCTGCTCCAGCACGGCGAAGAACGGCGAGGCCTGCACGGCGGGTTCGGAGATCCGCAGCGGGCCGGCCGGCAGCCGGTCCAGGCCGAGCGCGATCCGCCGCAGGTCGGCCCAGGGCACGCCGACGCCGCCGCCGGGGCGGTGCGGGTCGAGCCACAGGCCCCAGCGCGAGCGGTACAGCGAGGCGGCGATCTCCGGGCCGGAGACCACCTCGTGGGCGCGCGTCCAGCCGCTGGCCGCGAGCTGCGCCGGGGAGGTCGCGCAGGGCGCGTAGCCGTGCCCGCCGACGTCCATGTTCCCGTACTGGGCGTCCGGGCTGCCGGGGCTGCCGTGCCACAGCAGCATCCAGACCTGCCCGCCGGCCAGGGCGCGCAGCAGGCCCTCGTACGCCTCCCAGCGCTCCGGTGCGACTGCTGCGAGGGCGTGCTCGACCGCCCCCGGGTCGCCGGCTGCTCCCGTCACGTCGCCGCCCTACTCTCTCGTCCGCTCGCCACCGTGCTCCGGTGTGCCGGGGCAACCCTATGGGGCGCACCCGACGGCCGTCATGCCGCCGTACCGCGCGCGGCCGAGGAGCGGGGCCGGGCCGCCGTCACGGGCGCACGTAGAAGGGCTGCACCCGCCCCAGCAGCCAGTCCACCACCGGGTCGGCGACCAGGTCGAGCAGCACCAGGTGGACGCCCCAGCCGGGCGGCGCGGTTCCCAGCGCCCGGCCCAGCGCGGTGTTCACCTCGGCCGGGTCGGCGGGGGCCGCCGGGTCGAGCTGCACGCCGACGTACAGCAGGGTCGGCTCGCCCTCCACCCGGGCCAGCGCCCGGCGGGCCGTCAGCACCCCGGGCAGCGCGACGAGTTCGCTGGTGACGGCGGCCAGGAAGGCGTACGGCTCCTGGTGCGGCTCGGGCTCCTTGAGCGCCACCCGGGCACCCTCGGCGACGCCCTGCGCCTCCCACCCCTCGCCGCGCGGTCCGCGCCGCAGCTCGCCGACGCCCTCCGGCGGCACCGGGATGCCCACCGGCGCCTCCGGGTTGACCGCGATGCCGATGCCCAGCGGCAGCCCGCGGGCGAACTCCCACATCGGGGCGATCGCGAACGGGATGCCCGGGCAGTGCTGCAGGTACTGCTCCTGCGAGGAGTACACCGGCACGTACGGCGCCCCGGCCAGCTCGAGCGTCGGCAGGTCGAGCGCCTCGGCGTCCGGGGTGGTGCCGGAGGGCAGCGGGATCCACACCTGGCTGCGGGCCAGCACCTCGATCACCCGGGGCGTCGCGCCCGGGTCGCCGAGCGCGGCGGTCAGCACCCGTTCCAGCTCGTTGGCCGGCCAGGCCCCGCCCTCCGGAACCCCACCCAGCGGGAACCCCATGTCGCCCCTCCACGTCCGCAGTTGCGATCAGGTTAGCGGCGCGCGGGGGCGCCCCGGGCCGCCGGCGGTCGGGCCCCTCTCCCACGAGCGGGCCCCGGCGTGCCATGATGGGCCCGCCCAAACTTCATACCGGCCGCTCGAACCCGCGCGGGAGAGCCGGAACGGCCGCTCAGGCCGCACCCGGCGCCGAAGGAGCAAGTCCTCCCCGGAATCTCTCAGGCACCCCTACCGCCCGGGCTAGGCAGATCTGGAAAGTGGACACGGCCGCGCCGTGCGCCCACCCACGGTGCAAGCCGCCATCCTGTTCAGGAGGCGGCGAAGCTCTCAGGTTCGACGACAGATGGGGGAGACTCGCCCCAGCCTGCCCGTTTCCAGATCCCGGGAGTCCTGTCGTGCCCCTCCGCCTGACCGCGCTCGACGCGCTGCACCGCTCGCTCGGCGCCACCATGACCGACTTCGCGGGCTGGGACATGCCGCTGCGCTACGGCAGCGAGCGCGAGGAGCACCTCGCCGTCCGCACCCGGGCCGGCCTGTTCGACCTCTCGCACATGGGCGAGATCACCGTCTCCGGCCCGCAGGCCGGCGAGCTGCTCGACCACGCCCTGGTCGGCTTCGTCTCCGCGCTCGGCGTGCTGCGCGCCCGCTACACCATGATCTGCCGCGAGGACGGCGGCATCCTGGACGACCTGATCGTCTACCGCACCGCCGAGGACGAGTACCTGGTGGTCGCCAACGCCTCCAACGCCCAGGTCGTGCTGGACGCGCTGACCGAGCGCGCGGCCGGCTTCGACGCCGTCGTCCGCGACGACCGCGACGCCTACGCGCTGCTCGCCGTCCAGGGCCCGGAGGCGAACGGCATCCTGGCCAAGCTGACCGACGCCGACCTGCCCGGCCTCAAGTACTACGCCCTGCTGCCCGCCACGGTGGCCGACCGCCGGGTGTGGCTGGCCCGCACCGGCTACACCGGCGAGGACGGCTTCGAGGTGTTCTGCGCCCCCGCCGACGCCGAGCACCTGTGGACGGCCCTGACGGAGGCCGGCACCGCCGAGGGCCTCGTCCCGTGCGGCCTGTCCTGCCGCGACACGCTGCGCCTGGAGGCGGGCATGCCGCTGTACGGGCACGAGCTGTCCACCGAGCTGACCCCGTTCGACGCGGGCCTGGGCCGGGTGGTGCGCTTCGACAAGACCACCAACGGCGGCGCGTTCGTCGGCCGCGAGGCGCTGGAGAAGGCCGCGGCGCAGGCCGGGGACAACCCGCCGCGCAAGCTGGTCGGCCTGGTCTCCGAGGGCAAGCGCGTCCCGCGCGCCGAGTACTCCGTGGTGGACGCCGAGGGCGCCGTGATCGGCCGGATCACCTCCGGCTCGCCCTCCCCGACCCTGGGCAGGCCGATCGCCATCGCCTACGTGGACGCCGCCCACGCCGAGCCCGGCACCGCCGTCGCGGTGGACGTGCGCGGCAAGGCCGAGCCGGTCGAGGTCGTCGCGCTGCCGTTCTACAAGCGCGCCCGCTGACCCCCCTCCGCTCCCCCCGCAGTCCTCTTCCGGTTCGTCCGCCCAGCGGACGGCCGCGCCCTCCCCTCCCGCGATCCTGGAGAATGACGCCATGAGCAACCCCACGCACCTGCAGTACACCAAGGAGCACGAGTGGCTGACCGCCGCCGTGGACGGGGTGTCGACGGTCGGCATCACCGCACACGCGGCCGACGCCCTCGGTGACATCGTGTACGTCCAGCTCCCGGCGGTCGGTGACACCGTCACCGCGGGTGAGACCTGTGGCGAGCTCGAGTCCACCAAGTCGGTCAGCGACCTCTTCTCCCCCGCCACCGGCGAGGTCACCGAGGTCAACCAGGCCGTCATCGACGAGCCGGCCCTGGTCAACTCGGAGCCCTTCGAGGGCGGTTGGCTGTTCAAGGTCCGGGTCGAGGCGACCGACGAGCTGCTCGACGCCGACGGCTACACCGCCTTCACCGGCGCCTGACCGGGAGACCCCCCTGATGACGGTTCTCAACCAGTCCCTGCACGCGCTCGACCCGGAGATCGCCGCCGCGGTCGACGCCGAGCTGCACCGCCAGCAGACCACCCTGGAAATGATCGCCTCCGAGAACTTCGCCCCGGTGGCGGTCATGGAGGCCCAGGGCTCGGTGCTCACCAACAAGTACGCCGAGGGCTACCCCGGCCGCCGCTACTACGGCGGCTGCGAGCACGTCGACGTGGTCGAGCAGATCGCCATCGACCGGATCAAGGAGCTGTTCGGCGCCGAGCACGCCAACGTGCAGCCGCACTCCGGCGCGCAGGCGAACGCCGCGGCGATGTTCGCGCTGATCCAGCCGGGCGACACCATCCTGGGCCTGAACCTGGCCCACGGCGGCCACCTGACCCACGGCATGAAGATCAACTTCTCCGGCAAGCTCTACAACGTGGTCGCCTACCACGTGGACGAGAAGTCCGGCCAGGTCGACATGGCCGAGGTCGAGCGCCTCGCCAAGGAGCACCAGCCCAAGCTGATCATCGCCGGCTGGTCCGCCTACCCCCGCCAGCTGGACTTCGCCGAGTTCCGCCGGGTCGCGGACGAGGTCGGCGCCCTGCTGATGGTCGACATGGCGCACTTCGCCGGCCTGGTCGCCGCCGGTCTGCACCCCTCCCCGGTGCCGTACGCGGACGTGGTCACCACCACCACCCACAAGACCCTGGGCGGCCCGCGCGGCGGCGTCATCCTCTCCAAGGCCGAGCACGCCAAGAAGATCAACTCCGCGGTCTTCCCCGGCCAGCAGGGCGGCCCGCTGGAGCACGTGATCGCCGCCAAGGCGGTCGCGTTCAAGGTCGCGGCCTCCGAGGAGTTCAAGGAGCGCCAGCGCCGCACCCTGGAGGGCGCGAAGATCCTCGCCGAGCGCCTGCTCCAGGACGACGTGACCTCCTCCGGCGTCTCCGTGCTGTCCGGCGGCACCGACGTCCACCTGGTCCTGGTCGACCTGCGCAACAGCGAGCTCAACGGCCAGGACGCCGAGGACCGCCTGCACGAGGTCGGCATCACGGTCAACCGCAACGCCGTCCCGAACGACCCGCGCCCGCCGATGGTCACCTCCGGCCTGCGCATCGGCACCCCGGCGCTGGCCACCCGCGGCTTCGGCGCCGAGGACTTCCGCGAGGTCGCCGACGTCATCGCCGAGGCCCTCAAGCCGGGCTTCGACGAGGCGAAGGCCGAGGCCCTCAAGGCCCGGGTCACCGCGCTCGCCGCCAAGCACCCGCTCTACCCGGAGCTGTAACACCCCCGCTCGTTCCGGCCGCCCGACCGGCGGCCCACCCGAGCTTTCCCGGGGCACCGCGCACACTGGAAGACGTGCGCGCGGTGCCCCGTTCCATGCCGCGCCCCGTCCACGAGACGGGACCCAGCACCACCACCACGAGACCGGACAAGGACGTCACCCCGTGGCCATCAGCGTCTTCGACCTCTTCTCCATCGGCATCGGCCCCTCCTCCTCGCACACCGTGGGCCCGATGCGCGCGGCCCGGATGTTCGCCCGCCGCCTCGACTCCGAGGGCCTGCTGGACCGGGTCGCCGCCGTCCGGGCCGAGCTGTACGGCTCGCTCGGCGCCACCGGCCACGGCCACGGCACCCCCAAGGCCGTCCTGCTCGGCCTGGAGGGCCGCTCCCCCCGCACGGTCGACGTCGACCGCGCCGACCTCGACGTCGAGCGGATCCGCGCCGAGAAGCGGCTCGACCTGCTCGGCCGCCACCAGATCCCCTTCGACCCCGACCGCGACCTCGTCCTGCACCGCCGCAGGGCCCTCCCGTACCACGCCAACGGCATGGCGCTATGGGCGCACGACGCCTCCGGCGAGGTGCTGCTGGAGAAGACCTACTACTCGGTCGGCGGCGGCTTCGTCGTCGACGAGGCCGCCATCGGCGAGGCCCGGGTCAAGCCCGACGACACCGTCCTGCGCCACCCCTTCCGCACCGGCGGGGAACTGCTGCGCCTGACCAGGGAGACCGGCCTGTCCATCTCCGGCCTGATGCTGGAGAACGAGAAGGCCTGGCGCACCGAGGCGGAGATCCGGGCCGGGCTGCTGGAGATCTGGGCCGTCATGCAGGAGTGCGTCGCCGCGGGCATGGCCCGCGAGGGCATCCTCCCCGGCGGCCTCAAGGTCCGCCGCCGCGCCGCGAGCGCCGCCCGCGCCCTGCGCGCCGAGGGCGTCGGCCCGGGCAACGCGATGGAGTGGGTCACCCTCTACGCGATGGCCGTCAACGAGGAGAACGCCTCCGGCCGCCGCGTCGTCACCGCCCCCACCAACGGCGCCGCGGGCATCATCCCGGCCGTCCTGCACTACTACCTGAACTTCATCTCGGGCGCGGACGAGGACGGCATCGTCCGCTTCCTGCTCGCGGCGGGCGCGATCGGCATGCTCTTCAAGGAGAACGCCTCCATCTCCGGCGCCGAGGTCGGCTGCCAGGGCGAGGTCGGCTCCGCCTGCTCGATGGCCGCGGGCGGCCTCGCCGAGGTCCTCGGCGGCACCCCTGAGCAGGTCGAGAACGCCGCCGAGATCGGCATCGAGCACAACCTCGGCCTCACCTGCGACCCGGTCGGCGGCCTGGTCCAGATCCCCTGCATCGAACGCAACGGCATGGCCTCCGTGAAGGCCGTCACCGCCGCCCGGATGGCCCTGCGCGGCGACGGCCGGCACCACGTCTCGCTCGACAAGGCGATCAAGACCATGAAGGAGACCGGCGCCGACATGAAGGTCAAGTACAAGGAGACCTCGCGCGGCGGCCTCGCGGTCAACGTCATCGAGTGCTGAGAGCCGCGGCGCGCACCCCCGGAAACGGTACGGGGCCCCTGTCCGCGGTTGTTCGCGGTCCGGGGCCCCCGTGCGTCATCCGGGGGCCAAGGGGGTGCGTGCCGCCGGATGGGAAGTGTCGGGTTGTGCTGCCCGACTTGCATGACTATCGCACGCTATGGGTGGGCGGACAAAATTGAAACCAAGGCGTGTGGCTCAGTTCACCTTCGGATACCAGGCGGGCGGCGCGGGGGCGGATCAGGCGGTGGTGGCGGCCCGTTCGCGGATCTTCATCTCGAACCAGACGCCCTTGCCGCGCGGCAGCAGGTCGGCGCCCCAGCGGTCGGCGAGGGACTCGACCAGGCGCAGGCCGTGGCCGTTCTGGTAGCCGACCTCGGGGGCCCGGATCAGGCAGGGCAGGGCGCGCGAGGAGTCGCGGACCTCGACGCGGAGCCAGCCGGGGCGGCGGGTGACCTTGAGTCCGATCATCCGACCACCGGTGTGCCGGACGGCGTTGGCGACCAGTTCACCCGTGAGCAACTCCCCCGCCTCCATGAGCTGGTGGAGTTTCCACGTCCGTAAGACGGAGAGCACCAGGCGGCGGGCCACCCCGGCCGACTGGGGGCGGGAGGGCAGGCGGACCTCCTCCGCGGCGTCGGGGTCGCTGAGGACGCCGAAGAAGAGGTGCTCCATCTCCTCCGGCGTCAGCCGCTCCAGGTCGGCCAGCACCACGCCGGAGCCGATCCCTGACGGATCGTCACCGCCGGTGCGGGCCGGTGGAAGTGATGACCGCTCTGCTTCGCCCCATGCCGCCATGCGCCCCATCATTGCGGAACGCGAGCGGGTGCGTACGGACAATGAGCAAACGATCACTATTCATTTGGCATATGCCGTCAGCAACCGAACGGACGCCCGAGCGTCACCACTGCGCCCAGGGGGTGTTCCAGCCGCTCAGTCCGTTGGACGGGTCGACCACCTTGCCCTTGGAGTTGACCACCTTGAACACGTCCCCGACCAGGCTGGAGTCGTAGAGCTTGCCCGCGGGGGCGCTCGCGCTGCCGGACTTGGTGTCGGTGACGCCGATGCAGCCGTGGCTGCCGTTGGAGCGGCCGATCACGCCCGCGCTCCACGAGTTGCCGTGCACGTAGGTGCCCGAGTCCGTCAACCTCATGGCGTGCGGAACCACCAGGTCGTACTCGTCGCCGGAGCCCTCCTTGGTGACGCCGGCCGAGGTCATCCGGGTGGTGCCCTCCTTGGCCTCCACCACCATGACGCCGTTCCAGGTGTCGTAGCCGGGCTTGCCCGCGGTGAACGCGACGGTGTCGACCTGCTGGCCGTCCCGGACGACCGCCATCTTGTGGGTGCTGACGTCGACGGTGGAGATCTGCGAGCGGCCGATGGTGAACGGCTCGTCCTTGTTCACGTCGCCGTAGACGCCGGGCGCGGTCTCCACGTTCTTCAGCTTGTAGTGGATGGTGACCTTGGTGCCGGGGTTCCAGTAGTTCTCCGGCCGGAAGTCGAGCCGCTTGTCGCCGAACCAGTGGCCCCGGACGGCGGTGCCGTCGGAGGCCTCGAAGGTGATGCCCGCCTCCACCGCGTCCTTGTTCTTCACCGACCGGTCGAACCGCACCGAGACGATCATGCCGACGCCGTAGGTGCCGTTGTCGGCGATGTTGTCGGTGGTCCCGGCCTCCTTGTCGGGGGTGAGGGTGGTGAAGGTGGAGCGCGCGTTGGCGACCACGCCCTTGGTGTCCTCGGCGAGCGCGTCGACGGTGTAGGCGGTGCTGACCGCCAGGCCCGCCTTGGGGCTCCAGCCGGTGCCGTCGGCGGTGATCTCGCCCGGGACCTCGGTGCCGTCCGGGCCGGTGACCTTGACCGAGGTGAGCTTGCCGTTGGCGGCCGAGACCTTGACGGCGCCGTTCGGCTTGACGCCGGTGGTGCCGTTGGCGGGTTCGATCGCGATGCTCGCGGCCGAGACCGCGGGGGCGGCGTCGCCGGAGCCCTCACCGGCTCCGGTGCTGGCGGCGGCCGGGCCCTTGGGGCTGTCGGCCTTCGCCGAGCCGGTGCTGCACCCGGCCGTCGTCACCATCAGGACCAGGGCGCCCGCGAGCGCCCCCACCGCGTATCCCGCGCGCATCGCCTTCACGTTCCGCTCTCCCCACACCCCGCACCTCGGCCGGTCCGGTGACCGGCCTTTCGGTTGATATGACGGGTCGAGCGGCGGAAACGTTGCGGGGGAAGTGTCCCGGTACGGTCACGAACCGCCGACGGCCCGGCGGTCGGATGACCACCGGGCCGTCACCGTGCGGGCACGGGCCTACCACTTGCTCCACGGGACGGTCCAGCCGCTCCAGCCGTTGTCACCGGCGACGGTCTGGCCCCTGGAGTTCTTGATCTTCACCACGTCCCCGACCATGGAGGACTTGAAGAACTTGCCGCCGTTGGAGCTGTCGCTGCCGCCCTTCGCGTCGGCCAGGCCGACGCAGCCGTGGCTGGCGTTGGACTTGCCGAAGGCGCTGCTCCAGTAGTTGCCGTGCACGTAGGTGCCGGAGGTGGTCAGGCGCATCGCGTGCGGCACGTCCTGGACGTCGTACTCGGCGCCCTTGACGTTGGCGACGGTGGCCGAGTTCATCCGGGTGACCGGCTCCTTGGAGGAGATCACCATGGTGCCGTTCCAGGACGGGTTCTCGTCGTTGCCCGCGGTGATCGGGACGACCTCGGTCCTGCCGCCGCCGTGGTCCACCGTCATGGTGTGGGCCGCCGCGTCCACCGTGGAGACCTGGTAGCGGCCGATGGTGAACGGCTCGTCCTTGTCGATGTCGCCGTACACGCCGGGGGCCACCTCGACGTTCTTCAGGCGGTACTTGACCGTCACCTTGGTGCCGGGCGCCCAGAAGTTCTCCGGCCGGAAGTCCAGCCGCTGGTTGCCGAACCAGTGGCCGCGGGCCACCGTGCCGTCGGAGCCGGTGACGGTGACGCCCGCCTCCACCGCCTCCTTGTTCTTGATCGCCTTGCCGAACCGCACCGAGACGATCATGCCGACGCCGTAGGTGCCGTTGTCGGCGATGTTGTCGTTGGTCGAGGCGGTCTTCGCCGGGGTCAGCGTGGTGAAGCTGGTGGTCGAGGCGGCGACCAGGCCCGCCGAGTCGACCGCCTGCACGGCGACGCTGTAGGTGGTGCCGACGGCCAGCTGGCCGGTGGGCTTCCAGCTCAGGCCGTCGTCGGAGATCTTGCCCGCGACCGCCTTGCCGTTCTTGTCGGTCACCGCCACGGAGGTGAGCTTCCCGCTCGCCACCGCGACCTGGAGGCCGTCCTTCGGCTGCACGTCGGTCGCGCCGTCGGCGGGCGTGACGGTCAGCTGCGCCGCCGAGGTCTTCGGGGCCGCGTCGGCCGTGGACCCGCCGCCGCTCCCGCCCCCGGTGGTGCCCGCGGTGGCGCCCGCGGTGCCCTTGGCGTCGGTCGAACCGCCGCCGTTGTCGTCGTTGCAGGCCGCGGTGCCGAGCAGCAGGACGCCGCCCACCAGCAGCGCCGTCGCGGACCGCCTGGCCCGCCGCCCGCGCCCCGTCACCGCTCCGGCCGTACGAACCGTCTCCACCGCGCTGCTCCCCTCCCGGTATTCCCGGCGAATACACGTGCTGACGCCCGGGATCGGTTCCACCGGGTCGGCGTCGATCCGGGCCCCGTTCCCGCTCTGCTCCGGTCGCGCGCGGTCAGGATAACCGGCCCGGTCGGGTGAAACTTCGGCGGGAGCCGGGTGCCGGTTCGGTGAACCCCCGGCGGAGGCCGTCAGGAGCGGCGCAGGGCGCTGCCCGCGGTCCAGTGCGCCCAGTCCAGGTTCCAGCCGGAGAGGCCGTTGTCGGGGGCGACCCGGTCGCCGCGGGAGCCGCGGACCTCGACCACGTCGCCGGTGATGGTGTGGCGGTAGAGCCAGCCGGCCGGGGAGTCCGCGGAGCCGCCCTTGGCGTCGGGCAGGCCGATGCAGCCGTGGCTGGTGTTGGCGGCGCCGAAGACCGCGGGGTCGCTCCAGTAGTTGCCGTGGACGAAGGTGCCGGAGGCGGTCAGCCGCAGCGCGTGCGGGACGTCCTTGATGTCGTACTCGTCGCCGAGCCCGACCGTCCGGGAGTTCATCCTGGTCACTTCGAAGCGCTCGGAGACCACCATGGTGCCGAGGTAGGTGGAGTGCTCGGGGCTGCCGCCGCTGACCGGCAGGGTCCGCAGCACCCGGCCGTCCTGGCGGACGGTCATGGTGTGGGCGTCCAGGTCGACGGCGGCGACCAGCGAGCGGCCGACGGTGAAGTGGACGTCCTTGTCCTGGGTGCCGAGGTAGCCGGGCGCGCCCTCGACGTCCTTGAGCCGCAGCAGCAGGGTGACCCGGGTGCCGGCCGGCCAGTAGTCCTCCGGACGGAAGTCGAGCCGCCGGTCGCCGAACCAGTGCGGGGCGATCTCCAACGGCGGGTCGGAGACGACGGCGACCGCCCTCTCGACCGCGGCCCGGTCCGCGATCGGGTGCGAGAAGCGCAGCGAGACGGGCATGCCGACGCCGACGGTGGAGCCGTCCTCGGGGGTGAAGAAGCCGACGAAGGTGTGCTCGGGGGCGACGGTGGCGAAGCCCGCGTGCTGGACGGCGCGCAGGCCCGCGCTGTCCTCGGCGACGGCGTCCAGGGTGTACGCGGTGGCGGTGGCGAGCCGGTGGTCGGCCGTCCAGCCGGTGCGGTCGGCGGTGAGCGTGCCGGGGACGGGCGCGCCGCGGTCGTCGGCGAGCCGGACGGTCAGCAGCCGGCCGCCGGTGACCGACACCGCGACCCGGCCGTCCACCGGGACGTCCTGCGCGCCGTCGCCGGGCTCCAGCGCGAGCTGGGCGCGGGAGACCGGCGGGGCCGCGTCGCCGTCCGGGGCCCGGTCGCCGCCGGAGCAGCCCGCCAGCAGCACCAGCCCGAGCGCCGCCGCCCGCCGTGCCCAGAGCCGTACCGCGGCGCGCATGCCGTCCTCCGTGTCCGCATTCGTCAGCTACCACCCGATACCGGACACAACGAGCGGTTCCGCCCGTCGGACACGACCGAATGGTTTCCGCACCCGGCTCCGCTGGGCACATGATCGATCACGGTGCGTCACGCTGCCCGACCCGGGGTGACGAGGGCCGTCGGACAGGGAACAACCGGAAGAACGGGGACGGGCCCCCGGATTGCTGGGAGGGTCGCCATGACGGCGTGGCAGGAGCTGGGTACGGGCACGGCCCGGGAGGCGCGGTCGGCCGCCCGGTGGAACGGCTCGGCGCCCCGGCCCGGGGCCGCCCCGCCGTGGCCGGGCAGCTGGCAGCCGCTGGGCGCCCGGTTCCGCACCGACGCGGAGGGCGGCCGGGGCACCAACTTCGCGCTCTGGGCGCCGAACGCCGAGGCCGTCGACCTGTGCCTGTTCGACGAGCGCGGCCGGGAGAGCAGGCACCGGCTGACCGAGCAGACGTACCAGACCTGGCACGGCTACCTGCCCGGCGTGCTGCCCGGCACCCGCTACGGCTTCCGCGTCCACGGCCGGTGGGACCCGTGGACCGGCGCCCGGCACAATCCCGCCAAGCTGCTGCTCGACCCGTACGCCCGGGCGGTCGACGGCGGCTACACCGCCCACGACGCGACCTGCGCGGCCGTCCGCAACTGGCCCGAGCGGGACGTGGCGGACACCGTCCGGGACGACCGGGACTCCGCGCCGTACGTGCCCAAGGCCGTGGTGGTGCACGACGACGACGACTGGTACGACGACCAGCGGCCGAAGACCCCGTGGGCCGAGACGGTGCTGTACGAGCTGCACGTGCGCGGCTTCACCATGCGCCACCCCGAGGTGCCGCCCGAGCTGCGCGGCACCTACGCGGGCCTGGCGCACCCCGCCGCGGTCGCGCACCTGACCCGGCTGGGGGTGACGGCGGTGGAGCTGCTGCCGGTGCACCACCACGTCAGCGAGGACCACCTGCAGGCGCGCGGGCTGGTCAACTACTGGGGCTACAACACGCTCGGCTACTTCGCCCCGCACGCGGGCTACTCGGCGAGCGGCAGCCGGGGCCAGCAGGTCGGCGAGTTCAAGCGGATGGTGCGGGCGCTGCACGCGGCGGGCATCGAGGTGATCCTCGACGTGGTCTACAACCACACCGCCGAGCAGGGCGTGATGGGCCCGGCGCTGTCGTTCCGCGGCATCGACAACGCGGGCTACTACCGGCCGGACCGCTCCCGCCGCGGCTACGCCGACTACACCGGCTGCGGCAACACCCTGGACACCCGCCGTCCGCAGGTGATCCGGCTGGTCACCGACTCGCTGCGGTACTGGGTCGCCGAGATGGGCGTGGACGGCTTCCGCTTCGACCTGGCCGCCGCGCTGGCCCGCGGCGGGGACGGCGTGGAGATGGAGCACCCCTTCCTGGCCGCCGTCTCGCAGGACCCGCTGCTCAGCCGGGTCAAGCTGATCGCCGAGCCGTGGGACGTCGGCCCGGGCGGCTACCAGGTCGGCGGGTTCCCGCCGCTGTGGGGCGAGTGGAACGACCACTACCGGGACACCGTCCGGGACTTCTGGCGCGGCGCCCGGCCGGACGTGCGGGAGCTGGCGACCCGGCTCTCCGGCTCCTCCGACCTGTACCAGCGCGGCGGCCGCCGCCCGTACGCCTCGGTCAACTTCGTCACCGCGCACGACGGCTTCACGCTGCGCGACCTGGTCAGCTACGACCGCAAGCACAACGGGGCCAACGGCGAGGACAACCGGGACGGCACCGACGACAACCGGTCCTGGAACCACGGCGCGGAGGGCGAGACCGACGACCCGGCGGTCCGCTCGCTGCGGGTGCGCCAGCTGCGCAACCTGCTGACCACGCTGCTGCTCTCCAGCGGGGTGCCGATGATCACCGCGGGCGACGAGATGGGGCGCACCCAGGGCGGCAACAACAACGCGTACTGCCAGGACAACGGGACGAGCTGGCTGGACTGGTCGCTGCTGGACGACCCCGACTGGCGCTCGCTGACCGAGCTGACCGCCAAGCTGGTGCACCTGCGGCGGGCCCACCCGGTGCTGCGGCAGCGGGCGTTCTTCTCCGGCCGCCCGGCCGGGCCGGACGGGCAGCAGGACCTCGCCTGGCTGACCCCGGCGGGCCGGGAGATGACCGACGCGGACTGGTTCTCGCCCGGGCAGGCGCTGGCGATGCGGCTGTCCGGCCGGGCGATGTCCGAGCGCGACCCGCAAGGCCGGGAGGTCCGGGACGCCGACTTCCTGCTGCTGCTGAACGCGGCCGCCGAGCCCCGGCGCTTCACCCTGCCCGGCCCGCACGTCCCGGTGCTGGACACCGCGCTGGCCGGGCCGCCGGACGCGGCGCCGGTGACGGAGGTGCTGCTGACCGGCCGCTCGGCGGTGCTGCTGACGGCGGAGTGACCTCCGCCGGGCCGCGGCCTGGCCGGTTCTCGCCGACAGGGGCAAAAAACCGGATGAGAAATGTCAGCGGGACGGCCTACCCTCTCGGCGATGGCCGAGAACCAGACCCCCGCTCCGCCCACCCCCGCGGACCCGAACGAACCGCCCACAGGCGGCGCCCACGGTTCACCCGTACCGGTACCCCGGTCCGCGGTGCGCTCGCTGCTGCGCCTGTGGCCCTACGCGCGCGAGGCCCGCTGGCGGATCTTCGGCTCGATGGCCGCCGCCGGGCTCGCCTCGCTCAGCGCGCTGGCCGTCCCGGTCGTGCTGCGCCGGATCGTCGACGGCCCGGTCGCCGAGCGCGACCTGTCCGGCCTGTGGCCGCTGGCCGGGGTGCTGCTGCTGCTCGGCGTCGCCGAGGCGGTGCTGTTCGGCGTCCGCCGGGTGATCGTGGCCCGCCCGCTGGCCCGGGTCGAGACCAGGCTCCGCGGAGACCTGTTCGCCAAGCTCCAGCGGCTTCCGGTCTCCTTCCACGACCGCTGGCCCTCCGGCCAGCTGCTCTCCCGCGCCACCTCGGACATGTTCGTGCTGCGGCTGTTCCTGGCCTTCCCGCTGGTCTTCCTGGTCGTCAACTCCACGGTCTTCCTGACCGGCACGGCGCTGATGTTCGTGCTGGACTGGCGGCTCGCCCTGATCACCCTCGTCCCGGTGGTCCCGCTGCTGTTCTTCACCCGCCGCTTCGAGGCCGGGTACTCGACCGCCTCCCGGCTCGCCCAGGACCAGAACGGCGACCTCGCCACCGTGGTCGAGGAGTCGGTGCTCGGCATCCGGATCCTCAAGGCCTTCGGCCGGCACCGCACCATGGCCGAGGAGTTCCGCCGCCACAGCGTCGAGCTGCGCGGTACCGAACTGCGCAAGGCCGGCCTGCTCGGCAACCTGTGGGCGGTCATCGTCGGCCTGCCCGAGCTCGCCCTCGGCGCCGTCCTGGCCACCGGCGCCGTCCTGGTCGCGCACGACCAGCTCTCGGTCGGCACCCTGGTCGCCTTCCTGTCGACCGCGCTCGCCCTGCGCTGGCCGGTCGAGTCGCTCGGCTGGCTGCTCGGCTTCGCCGCCGAGGCCGCCAGCGCCGCCAACCGCTACTTCGAGGTGATGGACGAACCGGAGCCGGCCGACCCGCCGTCCGGCACGGTCCCCTCCGGGGACCGCGGCATCCGCTTCACCGGCGTCCGCTTCCGCTACCCGGACGCGCCCGACGGCACCCCCGACCTGCTGGCCGGCGTCGACCTGCACGTCCGCCCCGGCGAGACGCTCGCCCTGGTCGGCGCCACCGGCAGCGGCAAGACCACCCTCACCGCGCTGCTCCCCCGGCTGTACGAGCCCACCGCGGGCTCGATCACCCTGGACGGCACCGACCTCCGCGACCTGCCGCGCGAGCAGCTGCGCCGCGAGGTCGCCATCGCCTTCGAGGACCCCACCCTGTTCTCCGCCACCGTCCGGGAGAACGTCCTGATGGGCGCCCCCGGTGCGACGCCCGAGCAGGTCGCCGCCGCCCTCGCCACCGCGCAGGCCGGCTTCGTCGACCGGCTGCCGGACGGCCTCGGCACCGAGGTCGGCGAGCAGGGCCTGAGCCTGTCCGGCGGCCAGCGCCAGCGCCTCGCGCTGGCCCGCGCCGTGGTCGGCGAGCCCCGCTTCCTCGTCCTGGACGACCCGCTCTCCGCGCTCGACGTGCACACCGAGGCCCTGGTCGAGCGCGCCCTGCGGCAGGTCCTGGCCGGCACCACCGCCCTGGTCGTCGCGCACCGCCCGTCCACCGTGCTGCTGGCCGACCGGGTCGCGCTGCTCGCCGACGGCCGGATCGCCGCCGTCGGCACCCACCAGGAGCTGCTGCGCTCCTGTCCCGCCTACCGGGCCCTGATGTCCGGCGAGCCCGAGCTGGAAGGGGCGCTGGCCCGATGAGCACCGCCGTCGCCGAACCCGCCGCCGCGGAGGACGACCTCCTCCCCCCGGCCGCCGACGACCAGGACATCCCCGTCCCGCCCGGCGCCCCGCGCGCCCTGCTGGGCTCGCTGCTCGCCCCGCACCGCCGCCGGATCGCCGTCACCGTCCTCGCCGTCCTGCTCCAGCAGGCCGCCCTGCAGGCCGGGCCGCTGCTGGTCGCCGTCGCCATCGACCGCGGCGTCCCCGCCCTGCGTGACCACGACGCCGGGCCGCTGGTCGCCGTCACCGCCGCGTACCTCGGCTGCGCACTGCTCGCGACCCTGCTGCAGCGGGCGTTCATCCGGTCCGCCGCCCGGATCAACCAGGACGTCCTGCTGGACCTGCGCGGCCGGATCTTCCGGCACGCCCAGCGGCTCAGCCTGGACTTCCACGAGCGCTACACCTCCGGCCGGATCATCTCCCGCGCCACCAGCGACGTGGACACCCTGCGCGAGCTGCTCGCCGAGGGCCTGCAGGAACTCCTGATGGTCTGCCTGTCCGTCGGCTACATCACGGTCGTCCTGGTCGTGGTCGACTGGCGCCTCGGCCTGGCCGCGCTGGTCTCCTTCCTGCCGATGTCCCTGATCATCCGCTCCTTCCGGCGCCGCTCCCAGCAGGTCTACCGCCGCTCGCGCACCGTCACCGCCTCGCTCATCGTCCGCTTCACCGAGACCATGAACGGCATCCGCCCGGTGCAGGCGTTCCGCCGCGAGGCCGCCAACGAGGAGGCCTTCGGCGCCGTCAACCGGCAGTCCGCCACCGCCACCGCGGACGGCCTGCTGGAGATGGCCCGGTACGTCTTCCTCTCCCGGCTCACCGCCAACGTCTGGATCACCGGCGTGGTCGTCCTCGGCGCCTTCCTGGTCACCGACGGCAGCCTCGAACTCGGCGTCCTCACCGCCTTCGTGCTCTACCTGCGCCGCCTGTACGACCCGATCGACCAGCTGGCGATGTTCCTGAACAGCTACCAGTCGGCGGCCGCCGCGCTGGAGAAGATCTCCGGCCTGCTCGCCCACGAGCCGTCCGTGCCCGAGCCCGCCGAGCCCGCCGAGCTGCCCGCCGCCGCGGGCAAGGGCCGCGAGGTCGCCTTCCGCTCGGTCTCCTTCGCCTACGCCGACGGCAAGGAGGTCCTCCCGCCGTTCGACCTGCGGCTCCCCGCCGGGCGGACCACCGCCGTGGTCGGCGCCACCGGCGCGGGCAAGTCCACCCTGGCCAAGCTGCTCGCCCGCTTCTACGACCCCACCACCGGCAGCGTCGCCCTCGACGGCGTCGACCTGCGCGAGCTCTCCACCGACGACCTGCGCGCCGAGGTCGTGATGGTCACCCAGGAGTCCTTCCTCTTCTCCGGGACGGTCGCCGAGAACATCGCCGTCGGCAAGCCCGACGCCACCCGCGCCGAGGTCGAGGCGGCCGCCCGCGCGATCGGCGCCCACCCGTTCATCGCCGCCCTCCCCGACGGCTACGACACCGACGTCCGCAAGCGCGGCGGCCGCATCTCCGCCGGGCAGCGCCAACTCGTCGCCTTCGCCCGCGCCCTGCTCGCCGACCCGGCCGTCCTGATCCTCGACGAGGCCACCTCCTCGCTCGACGTCCCCGGCGAGCAGGCCGTCCAGCACGCCATGCGGACGGTCCTGGCCGGCCGGACCGCCGTGATCATCGCCCACCGCCTCTCCACCGTCGAGATCGCCGACCGCGTCCTCGTCATGGACCAGGGCCGCATCGTCGAGGACGGCACCCCCGCCGCCCTGATCGCGGGCGAGGGCCGCTTCGCCACCCTCCACCGGACCTGGCGGGACAGCCTGGTCTGACGCACCGTCCGCTAGTGCCAGTTGCTGATCCGGACGTCGCGGGGCGAGGGCTCGCCCTCGCCGGTCTCGGCCAGCTTCTTGAGGCTCATCAGGTAGATCGCCCACTTGGTGCTGCAGTGGTGCATGAACTCCACCGGCTCCCGCCAGCCCTCGTGCCGGAACAGGACGATCGTGCAGTCGTCCTCCTGCCCGAGCTCGAAGACGACCTGCGTGCCGATCCACTCCTCGGGGCCCGCGACGACCTCCCAGCGCACGTGCTCCGCGGGCCGGGCCTCCAGCACCTTCATGTCGAACCCGCCGGGCGGGAAGCGGAAGCGGACGACGCCGCCGGGGGCCGGGTCGCCGTCCGTGTCCTCCGTCCACCAGCCGGCCAGGCCCTCGACGGTCGTCAGGGCCTCGTAGACGGCCTCGGGGGTCGCCGTGACGCCGATCCTGTGCAGGATGTCCACCGTCTCGGACACCTCTTCCTGGTACGGGCGCCCGCGGGCGGGCGCGGTTCGTCGTCGCCACCGGGGTGGTGGCGGCGTTCGGTCCGGTCGTGCGGTCGGTCGCGGCGGGCGGGGGTGCGGGGTCAGTCCCGGCGCTGCCGGATCGCCTCGGCGATCCGCTTGATCCGGTGCAGCCGGGCGTCCCAGGCGGCCCCGACCGCCGACAGCTGGGCGACCGCGCGGGCGAGTTGGGCCTCGTCGACCTCGTAGCGGCGCTCGCGGCCGGACGGCGTGCCGTGCACCAGGCCCGCCCGGTCGAGCACGCCGAGGTGCTTGGCGACGGCCTGCCGGGTGACCGGCAGCTGCCCGCTCAGCGTGGTCGCCGTCCCGCCGCCGTCGGCGAGCAGCAGGTCGAGCATCCGCCGCCGGGTGGGGTCCCCCACCGCGGACCAGAGCCGGTCGTCGACCGTGGCGCTCACGGCGCCGGCACCGGCCGTGCGGCGTA
Source organism: Kitasatospora phosalacinea (assembly GCF_000717185.1). GTDB lineage: Bacteria > Actinomycetota > Actinomycetes > Streptomycetales > Streptomycetaceae > Kitasatospora > Kitasatospora phosalacinea_A. The sequence continues at coordinate 51,328 of NZ_JNYE01000048.1, forward strand.
CGCGACGAGGCGGGGCAGGAAGAAGTTCCAGCCGTCGACGTGCTCGCGGTACTGCTCCTCCAGGACGGCCGCCGCCCAGCCCTGCTCCCGGAACCCGGTCTCGGTGAAGCGCAGCAGCGTGCCGGCGCCCGACGGCACCAGGTCGAAGACCACCAGGAGCGAGTTGGCCGGTGCCGCGGCCTCGTCCGGGTCGTGGGTCCACCGGAACGAGAACCGCCGGGGCGGGTCGGCCTCGACCACCGTGAGCGGTACGACCTTCGCGTCCGGCGCGGACCGGTCGCCGAAGGTGATGGCCCCGGTGGCGCCGGGCACGGGCGCGAACTCCGCCTCGTCCGGCCACCACTCCCGCAGGTGTTCGGGCGCGCTGACCACCTCGTAGACCACGTCGGGCGTGGCGTCGATGTGGATCTCCCGCTCGATGCTGCCGAACTCCATCGCGCCCCTCCAATCTCTCGCAACCTTTGGTTGCTCTTCACAGTAGACCGCCCCCCGGCCACACGCAACCTCTGGTTGCTCGAACTGCGGGCCCCCGTGAGGAGACGGCAACCGCCGGGCAACTCCCGGGCAACACCCGGGAATCCGCGAGCCCCTAATTTCTGTCACCCGACAGAAAACGCCTGCGGAAGGCCGGTGCCCCATGACCACCAGCACGACGTCCGCGCCCCCGGCCGCCGCCGTCGCGGCCGACTACCCCCAGCAACTGCACCGCACCATCGGCCGGTTCGGCTCCTTCGCGGCCGGCTTCTCCTTCATCTCGGTCCTCACCACGGTCTTCCAGCTGTTCGCGTTCGGCTACGGCGCGGCCGGCCCGGCGTTCGTCTGGACCTGGCCCGTCGTGCTGCTCGGCCAACTGCTGGTGGCCGCGTGCTTCGCCGAACTCGCGGCCCGCCACCCCTTCTCGGGCGCGATCTACCAGTGGGCGAGCCGGATGGCCGGCCCGGTGTACGGGTGGTTCACGGGCTGGCTGATGGTGCTGGGCCAGGTCGTCGTGGTGGCCGCGGCGGCCCTCGCGCTGCAGGTGGTGCTGCCCGCGCTGTGGCCCGGCTTCCAGCTGCTGGGCGGCGACCCGTCGCCGACCACGACGAGCGGCGCGGCGAACGCCGTCCTGCTCGGGGTGGCGCTGATCGCGCTGACCACCCTGGTGAACGCCGTCGACAACCGGGTGCTGACGCTGGTCAACGGCGTCGGGGTGGGCGCGGAGATCCTGGGCATCGCCCTGATCGTGGCCGCGCTGTTCGGCCACGCCGAGCAGCCCCCGCGGGAACTGCTGCACACCGCACCGGGCGGCGGCGGCGGGTGGGCGCTGCTGGTGGGGGCGTTCACCGCGGCGTACGTGATGATCGGGTTCGACAGCGCGGGCGAGCTCTCCGAGGAGACCGTCGCCCCGCGCCGGACCGCGCCCCGGACGATCCTGACCGCACTGGCCGTCGCGGGCCTGAGCGGCGGGCTGCTGCTGCTCGGCGGGGTGCTGGCCGCACCGAGCCTGACCGACGGGCGGCTGGCCGCGGAGGGGCTGCCGTACGTGCTGACCAGCCGGCTGGGCGACGGGCTGGGGCGGGTGCTGCTCGCGGACGTCGCGGTCGCGGTGTGCGTCGGCACCCTGGCGATGCAGACGGCGGGCGCCCGGATGGTGTTCTCGATGGCCCGCGACGGCGCGCTGCCGGGCTCGCGCCGCCTGGCCGCGGTCGCGCCGCGCAGCGGGATGCCGGGCTGGGCGGCGCTCGCGGTGGGCGCCGGGGCGGTCGGCTTCCTGCTGCTCGACCTGGCGGCCCCGGCGGCGTTCGTGGCGCTCTCCGCGACCTGCGTGGCCCTGGTGTACGCGGCGTACGCGCTGGTGGTGGGCTCGGTGCTGGTCCGCCGCCTGCGCGGCCTGCCGCTGGACGAGGGCGCGCCCGCGGCGGACGAGACGGGCCGTCCGCTGTTCTCGCTGGGCCGCTGGGGCCTGCCGGTGAACGCGGCGGCGCTGCTGTACGGGGTGGCGATGACGGTGAACCTGGCGTGGCCGCGCGCGGCCGTGTACGACCCGGAGGGCGGCCACTGGTACCTGCGCTGGTTCGCCCTGCTGACCTTCGCCGCGGCCCTCGCCACCGGCGCGGCCTACCGCCTGCGCCGCCGACGCCCCTGACCTCCCGCCCCCGCCCACGGCCGCCCGCACCCCGGGCGGCCTCCGCGCGTCCGCCCTCCCGCGGCCTTCCCCCCCCCCCAGCCCTTCCC
>NZ_JNYE01000049.1 GCF_000717185.1 Kitasatospora phosalacinea
GCGGTGGGGTGGGGCGGTGGGGCGGTGGGGCGGGAAAGACGGGGGCGGGTCAGTCGCGGGCAGCGGCGGCGGTGGCGGCCAGCCGGTCGGTGAAGGCGTTGCCGAACTTGCCCGCTGGGTCCAGCTCCTGACGCAGCGCCAGGAAGTCGCCCAGCCGCTCGTAGCCGGCCGCGGCGGCCCGCGGCGCGTGCGTCACCTTCCCCCAGTGCGGGCGGCCGCCCAGCGGCAGCAGGGCGCGCTCCACGGCGGCGAGCACCGGGGCGACGGCGGCGGGCTCCGGCTTCCAGGTGAAGTGGAAGGCCACCGAGTCGCGCCCGTACGCGGGGCTGAGCCACAGCTCGTCCGCGGCCACCGTGCGCACCTCGGAGATGTGCAGCACCGGCGCCAACTGCGCGCCCAGCGAACGCAGTTCGGCGATCGCCGCGACCGCGGCCGACCGCGGCAGCAGGTACTCGGACTGCAGCTCGGCGCCGCTGCTCGGGGTGAACTCGGGGCGGAAGTGCGGCAGTCGCTCGTGCCACGGGCCGGGGGCGCCGAGCTGGGCGGTGCAGTGGGCGGTGGGCATGCCCGGCACCGGGTGCTGCGGGGCGTCGGCCGGGCGGGCGCCGGGGACGGTCGCGGCGGGGGTGCCGTCGTCGAGCTGCTTGACCCAGACCCGGCCGGTGTCCGAGCCCCAGTCGGTGAACAGGCTGACGCTCCACCCGGCGGCGTGCACCTCGTCCAGGTGCGCCGCGTACTGCGCCAGCGGCAGGCCGAGGTGGACGTGCTGGCGCAGGGCGTAGGCGGGGACGACGTCCAGGGTGAGCGCGGTGACGACGCCGAGCGCGCCCAGGTGCACCACCGCGCCGGGGTGCGAGGTGGTGCGCAGTTCGCCGTCGGCGCCGACCAGCTCCAGCGAGCGGACGGCGGCCGCGAGCGAGCGGCGCCCGTCGCCCGAGCCGTGGGTGCCGGTGGCGGTGGCCCCGGCGACCGAGATGTGCGGCAGCGAGGCCAGGTTCTCCAGGGCCAGGCCCGCCGCCTGGAGGGCGACGGCCAGCTCCGCGTAGCGGGTGGCGGCGGAGACGGTGACGCTGCGGGCGTCCGGGGCGATCTCGATCCGGGTCGGCAGGCCGTCCAGCAGCACCAGGTCGCCGGTGGTGTCGGCGACCGGGCTGAAGGAGTGGCCGCTGCCCAGGGCCCGGACGCGCTCGCTGCGGCGGACCAGCTCCTGCAGCTCCGCCACGGTGCGCGGCCGGTGCACGGCGCGGGCGCCGAAGACCAGGTTGCCCGCCCAGTTGCTGAGCGGGGCCGGGCCGGTGGGGTCGGTGGTCGTCATCGGTGCACCCCCAGGGGGCGGTCGGTGCGGGGCGCCCGGACGTACGGCCGTTCCCATTTGCAATGCCGAACTACAAATTAGTCCGCCGAGGTCAGCGGGGCAAGGGGCGGACCGGCGGAAAGTTTCGGAGCGGCCGTCGCCCCGGCTCAGCGCGCCCCGGCTCAGCGCGGCCCAGTTCGGTGCACCCCGGCTCGGTGCACCCCAGTTCGGTGCCCCCGGCTCGGTGCGCCCCGGCTCAGCGCGGCCCGGGCCCGACGGTGCTGGAGCGCACCACCAGGGTGGTGGAGAGCTCCAGCCGGGTGGGGGCGGCGCCGATCTCCCCGCTGCGCAGGGCGAGGATCAGCCGGGTGGCCTGCTCGGCCATCTCGCGCAGCGGCTGGCGGATGGTGGTCAGCGCGGGGCTGGTCCACTGGGCGATGTCCAGGTCGTCGTAGCCGACCACGGACAGCTCCTCGGGCACGCGCAGGCCGCAGACCCGGGCCGCCTCCATCACGCCGAGCGCCTGCAGGTCGCTGCCCGCGAAGATCGCGGTGGGCCGGTCGGGGAGCTCCAACAGCCGCTTGGCGCGGGCGAGTCCGCCCTCGGCGTGGAAGTCGCCGAAGGCGATCAGCTCGGGGTCGACCTCCAGCCCGGCCATCGACATCGCGGAGCGGTAGCCGTCGAGCCGGGCGAGCGAGCAGAGGGTGTCCTCGGGGCCGGTGACGATGCCGATCCGCCGGTGGCCGAGGTCGATCAGGTGCCGGGTGGCGGCCAGGCCGCCGGCCCAGTTGGCGGAGCCGACCGAGGGCACGTCCGGGTCCGGGTTGCCGGCCGGGTCGATGACCACGAACGGGATGGAGCGGGCCCGGAGTTGGCGCTTGAGCTCGGGCGGCAGGGTGGAGAAGACCAGCACCACGCCGAGCGGCCGCCGCCGCAGCACCGCGTCGATCCAGCCGGGCCCGGGGGCGTGCCGGGAGCCGCTGTGGGCGACCACGACCGCGGCCCCGTGCTCGTTGGCCACGTTCTCGACGCCGCGCAGCAGTTCCATCGCCCAGAGGCTGTCGAGCTCGTGGAAGACGATCTCGATCAGCGGGGCCTCGCCGCCGTTGCGGGCGGCGCGCTGGTAGTCGTGCTCGCGCAGCACGCGTTCGACCCGGCCCCGGGTGGACGCCGAGACGTCGGTACGTCCGTTGAGGACCTTCGAAACCGTCGAAACCGAGACTTCGGCTTCTCGCGCGATGTCCGCGAGGGTGACCCGTCCCAGTTCATCGCCCTTTTCCATGGACGCAGCATAGGGCACGGGCGGTCCGGGCCAACCCCCGGATCACGCTTCAGTAACCCTCGGCACGAGGGGTTGACCCGCAACACGCCCGCAACTTAGCGTCCCGGCCAGGCAGTTATTTCGAGACTCGGCTCGAAACTTTAGGAGACCCCCAGATGAAGAGACGTGCTTTCGCTGTGGCCCTCGGCCTCTCCCTGGCGACCGTGGGCGTGACGGCCTGCAGCAGCGGGGCCTCCGCCGGCGGCTCCAACACGATCCACGTCCTGGTCTACGGCGACGCCAGCAACAAGGTCGAGAAGCAGATCGTCGAGACCTTCAACAAGACCTCGAAGGTCAAGGTCGTGCTGGACACCATCCCCGGCGCGGACTACCAGTCCAAGCTGAACACGATCATCAACACCCCGCAGGCCCCGGACATCTTCTTCAACTGGGGCGGCGGCAGCATCCAGCCCTACGTCAAGGCGGACCTGCTGCTCCCGCTGGACGACATGATCGCCGCGGACCCGGGGCTGAAGGGCAACTTCCTCTCCTCCGTCTTCAACACCGCGGTGATCGACGGCAAGTCCTACGGCATCCCGATGCGCGGCACCCAGCCGGTGCTGCTGTTCAACAACAAGAAGGTGCTGGCCGACGCGGGCCTGAGCGTCCCGAAGACCTGGGACGAGCTGCTCAACGCCGTCACCGTGCTCAAGGGCAAGGGCGTCACCCCGTTCGCGCTCGGCGGCGGCGACCAGTGGCCGACCCTGATGTGGTACGAGTACGTCTTCGACCGGGTCGCGGGCCCCGAGCTGTTCCAGAAGGCGCTGTCCGGCGACAAGACCGCCTGGGAGAGCCCGGAGTCGAAGAAGGCGCTGGGCATGCTCAAGCAGCTGGTCGACGCGGGCGCGTTCGGCTCGAACTTCGACTCGGTGAAGTTCACCGACGGCGGCTCCCCGGCCCTGCTGGCCAAGGGCAAGGCCGCGTTCGAGCTGATGGGCTCCTGGGCGTACGCCACCCAGCAGGACGCCAACCCGGACTTCGCCAAGAACGACCTCGGCTACAGCAACTTCCCGGCCGTGGCCGACGGCAAGGGCGACCCGGCGGACGTGGTCGGCAACACCAACAACTTCTACTCGGTGCTGAAGAAGACCAAGCACCCCAAGGAAGCCGCCGAGTTCCTCAAGCTCATGTACTCCGACGAGTTCGTGAAGGCCCAGCTGGCCATCGGCAACCTGCCGACCACCACGAACACCGAGCAGTTCCTGAGCACCGCGGCCAGCCCCGAGTACTCGAAGTACCAGTACGACCTGGTCAAGGCCGCCCCGTCGTTCCAGCTCTCCTGGGACCAGGCGTACCCGCCGGCCGCCACCACGCCCATCCACACCGCCGTGCAGCAGTTCTTCAGCGGCAAGCTCGACGTGGACGGCTTCATCAAGGCCATGCAGGCCCTTCCCGCCTCCTGAGACGAATCCACATGAGTGCACTCTCCTCCGCATCCGCGTCCGGCCGCCGCCTGCGGGCCGGGCGCCGGAGCGGTGTCGGGGTGACCCGCCCGGGCCTGGTCTGGGCGGTACCCGCCACCGTCTTCTTCCTGCTGTTCGCGATCCTGCCGCTGGTGCTGGTCGCCGTCCTCTCCTTCACCAGCTGGGACGGCGTGAGCGCGCCGACCTTCAACGGCCTGGACAACTGGACCAAGCTGCTGCACGACCCGGTGATGACCCAGAGCATCTGGCTGACCCTGGTGCTGACCGTGGCCGGCGTGGTCGTGCAGACCCCGGTGAGCATCCTGCTGGGCGTGTGGGCGGCCGGGCACCAGCGCAACCGGGCCGTGCTGTCGGCGATCTTCTTCGTCCCGCTGCTGCTGTCCGCGACCGCGATCTCGGTGGTGTGGCGGGCCATCCTCGACCCGAACTTCGGCATCCCCTCGGAGATGACCTGGCTGTTCGGCGACGGCAACCTGATGGGCAGCCAGAGCGGCGCGATCGCGGTGCTCACCTTCGTCGGCATGTGGCAGTGGACGCCCATGCACGCCCTGCTCTACCAGGGCGGCGCCCGGGCGATCCCGCAGGTGCTCTACCAGGCCGCGGCGATCGACGGCGCGGGCAAGGTCCGGCAGTTCCTGCACATCACCCTGCCGCAGCTGCGCAACACCATGATCACCTCGATGATCCTGATGCTGGTCGGCGGCCTCACCACCTTCGACACCGTGCTGATCCTGACCCAGGGCGGCCCGGGCACCGACACCACGAACAGCGCCTACTACATGTACCAACAGGCCTTCAAGAGCTTCGACTTCGGCTCCGGCTCGGCCATCGCCCTGGTCCTCGTCGTCGTCGCGACCCTGATCTCGCTCGCCGTCGTCCGGCTCTCCGGCTACGACAAGATGCGCAGCACCTCGGAGGGACTGTGATGCGACGGCGCCCCAACTACCTGGCCGGGCTCGGCTCGCTGGTCTGGCTGGTCCTGGTCGGCTTCCCGCTGTACGTCCTGCTGATCTCGACCTTCCGGACCCGCTCCAGCTACTCCTCCGAGGGCCCGCTCAGCTTCCCCGACCACCTGACCCTGCAGAACTACTTCGACGACTTCTCCAACGGTTTCGGCCAGGACTTCCTCAACACCCTGATCGTCACCGTCAGCGTCGTCGCGATCGTGCTGCTCGTCGTGCCCCCGCTGGCCTACGCGATCGTGCGCGCCCGGGGCAGGACCATCAGCACGGTCTTCCGGGTCTTCCTGCTGGGCCTGGCGATCCCGGCGCAGGCCGTGATCGTGCCGATGTTCTACGTCATCAGCAAGGCCGGCCTGTACGACCAGCTGATCGGCGTCATCCTGCCCACCGCTGCGTTCTGCCTGCCGGTGTGCACGCTCGTGCTGACCGGCGCGATGCGCGACATCACCAACGAGCTGTACGAGGCCATGGCCATGGACGGCGCCAGCCCCTGGCGGGTGTTCTGGCAGCTGGTGGTGCCGCTGTCCAAGGGCGGACTGTCGTCCGTCGTGGTCTTCTCGGCGCTCCAGGCGTGGAACGGCTTCCTGTTCCCGCTGATCCTCACCCAGTCGGAGAGCACCAAGGTCATCACCCTCGGCCTGTACAACTTCCAGACCGAGCACGGCGTCGACGTGCCCGGCCTGCTCAGCGCCGTCGTGCTGTCGATGCTCCCGATCTTCATCGTCTACCTGTTCGCCCGTCGCGCCTTGGTCCAGGGCCTCATGGGCGTCGGAGGAAAGTGACCGACAAGATGAACGTGGCCGTTCCTACCGAAGCCCCCGCCACCGCCGCCACCGCGGCCCCCCGCTGGCGCGACCGCACGCTGACCCCGGCGGAGCGCGCGGACGCCCTGATCGCCGAGATGACGCTGCCCGAGAAGCTCGGCCAGCTGGTCGGCGTCTGGGTCGGCGCCTCCGACGAGGGCGGCGACGTCGCCCCGCACCAGCACGACATGGAGGAGCCGCCCGACCTGGACACCCTCCTGCCGAACGGACTGGGCCAGCTGACCCGCCCCTTCGGCACCGTCCCGGTCGACCCGGCGCTCGGCGCGCTCTCGCTGGCCCGCAGCCAGCAGCGGATCGCCGCCGCCAACCGCTTCAAGATCCCCGCCCTCGCCCACGAGGAGTGCCTGGCCGGCTTCGCCGCCTGGGGCGCCACCGCCTACCCGGTGCCGCTCTCCTGGGGCGCGACCTTCGACCCCGGCCTGATCCGGCGGATGGCGGAGGCGATCGGCCGCGACATGCGCGCCGTCGGCGTCCACCAGGGCCTCGCCCCCGTCCTCGACGTGGTCCGCGACGCCCGCTGGGGCCGGGTCGAGGAGACCATCGGCGAGGACCCGTACCTGGTCGGCACCGTCGCCACCGCCTACGTGCAGGGCCTGGAGGCCGCGGGCGTCGTCGCCACCCTCAAGCACTTCGCCGGGTACTCCGCCTCCCGCGCCGGGCGCAACCTCGCCCCCGTCGGCATGGGCGTCCGCGAACGCGCCGACGTCATCCTGCCGCCCTTCGAGATGGCCGTCCGCGAGGGCCGCCCGCGCTCCGTCATGCACGCCTACACCGACACCGACGGCGTCCCCTCCGCAGCCGACGCCGAGCTGCTCACCGGGCTGCTCCGCGACACCTGGGGCTTCGACGGCACCGTGGTCGCCGACTACTTCGGCATCGCCTTCCTCAAGCTCCTGCACGGCGTCGCGGGCGACTGGGCCGAAGCCGCCGCCCTCGCCCTGGCCAGCGGCGTCGACGTCGAACTCCCCACCGTCAAGACCTTCGGCGAGCCCCTGCTGCGCGCCGTCGAGGACGGCACCGTCCCCGAGGAGCTGATCGACCGGGCCCTGCACCGCGTCCTGGCCCAGAAGGCCGAACTCGGCCTGCTCGACGAGGACTGGGACGCCGTCCCCGCCGCCCTGGCCGGACGGGAACTGGACGACGCGGCCGCCCTGCGCGGCACCGTCGACCTGGACCGCCCCGAGAACCGCGCACTCGCCCGCGAGATCGCCGAACGCGCCGTGGTCCTGCTCCGCAACGACGGCACCCTCCCGCTGCGCGCCCCCCGCCGGATCGCCCTGATCGGCCCCAACGCCGACACCCCGACCTCCGTCCTCGGCTGCTACGCCTTCCCCGTGCACGTCGGCAGCCAGCACCCCGGCGTCCCCGTCGGCATCGAACTGCCCACGCTGCGCCAGGCGCTGGCCGCCGAGTTCCCCGGCAGCGAGATCTGGACGGTCGCCGGGGCGAGCGTCGACGGCACCGACACCTCCGGGTTCGCCGAGGCGATCGACACCGCCCGCCGCGCCGACGTGGTGATCGTCGCCCTCGGCGACCGGGCCGGCCTGTTCGGACGCGGCACCAGTGGCGAGGGCTGCGACGTCGAGTCCCTCGAACTGCCGGGCGTGCAGCAGCAGTTGCTCGACGCCCTGCTCGACGTCGGGACGCCCGTCGTCCCGGTGCTGCTGGCCGGCCGCCCCTACGCGCTGGGGCGCGCCGTCACCGAGTCCGCCGCCCTCGTGCAGACCTTCTTCCCCGGCGAGGCCGGGACCGAGGCGGTCGCCGCCGTCCTCAGCGGCCGGGTCAACCCGTCCGGCCGACTGCCCGTCAGTATCCCGGCCCGGCCCGGCGTCCAGCCCTCCACCTACCTGGCTGCCCGCCTCGCCGGGCCCAGCGAGGTCTCCAGCACCGACCCCACCCCGGCGTTCGGCTTCGGCCACGGCACCGGCTACACCACCTTCGACTGGACCGACCTCCAGGTCGAACGCGGCACCACCGGCACCGACGGCACGCTCGCCCTCTCCTTCGCCCTGCGCAACACCGGCGACCGGACCGGCACCGAGACCGTCCAGCTCTACCTGCACGACCCCGTCGCCAGCGTCGTCCAGCCCGTCCAGCGCCTGATCGGCTACCGGCGGGTCACCCTGGAACCCGGCGAGCAGGCCCGCGTCCTGATCGACGTGCCCGCCGACCTCGCCTCCTTCACCGGCCGCGACGGCCGCCGGACCGTCGAACCCGGGGCCCTGGAACTGCGCATCGCCGCCTCCAGCACCACCGCCCACCTCACCGCCGACGTCCGCCTGGAGGGCCCGGTCCGCACCCTGGACCACACCCGCCGCCTCCACGCGGACATCCGCACCGCCTGACCCCGCAGCACCACCGCCACGGCCGCGTCCCCTCCCGCAGGGGGCGCGGCCGCGGCGCGTCCGGCGGGGATGGCGGGGATGGCGGGGAAGGCGGCACCGGCGCGTTCCACGGGGCCGTGGGCCCGTCCTGCGGGAGCGCGGTGGCACGGGTTCTGCGGGGGCGCGCAGTACGGGCCTGCGGAGCCGCCGCGGCAGGTCCTGGAGCCGCACAGCCCGCCCCGGGAGCCGCAGCCCGCCCCGGAGCCCGGGCCCGCTCCGGGACGGGCCCGGGCACGACGAGGCCGGCCCGCAGGCCCCCCGTGGGGTGGGGGTGGCTGCGGGCCGGCTGCTGGGAGGGGGAGTTACTTCTTGCCGCCGGGGCGGGCGGCCAGCTGGAGGTCCTGCTGGAGGGTGTAGTAGGCGGGCTTGGGGGCCATGTTGACGTCGTAGAGCAGGCCGTAGCCGGTGCCGGCGAAGGTGCCGGGGATCCAGGAGTCGCCGTCGTAGACGCCCCAGGCGGTGAACGAGATGCACTGGTCGACCAGCTGGCAGGCCTTGAGCATCTGGGAGAACTCGTACGGCTGGGCGAAGGCGGCCAGCTGGCTGGTCGGGACCTGCTCGGTGGCGTTGTTGACGAAGGTGCGCACGTCGGCCTCGGTGACGGCGACCTTCAGGCCGAGGTCGCCGTAGGACTGCAGGTCGGACTGGAAGAGCTTGCCGTCGAAGCCGTACTGGGTGTCCAGGTGGCCCTGCTCGCCGACGCCGTGGATCGGGACGCCCTGGGCGACGAGCTCCGCGACGTAGTCGTGCACGGCCTGGAACTTGGCGTTGCTGCCGTCCTGGCCGGCGATGTTGTAGTCGTTGTAGAAGAGCAGGGCCTTCGGGTCGGCCTGGTGGGCCCAGCGGAAGACGTCGGCGAGGACGCCCTCGCCCAGGTTCTTGATCCAGAAGTCGTCGCCGTTCAGGCCGTTGGGCAGCGGGTTCGGGTCCCAGGAGTTGGCGAACACCTCGTTGGCGACGTCCCACTGCCAGATCTTGCCGCGGAAGTGGCTGACCTCGTCGGTGACGTGCTTGTGCAGGATCTCGCGCAGCTCGTCCTTGCTGATGCTGCCGTCGGCGACGCCGGTGGTGAGCCAGGACGGCAGCTGGTTGTGCCACAGCAGGGTGTGGCCGCGGACCTGCTGGCCGTGCTCCCCGGCGAACTGGACCAGCCGGTCGGCGGCGGCCCAGTCGTAGCTGCCGCGGGTGGGCTCCACCGACTCCCACTTCATGGCGTTCTCCGCCGTCACGACGGAGAACTGGTCCGCGACGATCGCGGTGTACGGCTTGTCGCTGCCCAGGTGGGCGTCGTCGACGGCGGTGCCGATGCCCAGCTTCTGGCGGTCGCCGAGGGCGCGCAGCGAGTCGGCCGGCGCCTTGGGGTGCTTGTCGGGGGAGGCGATGGCGACCGCGGAGGGGGCGAGCGCGAGGACGGCGGCGGTGGCGACCGCGGCCGCAAGTCGGCGGCGTGGCTTCACAACGGACTCCTTGGTACGGGGGAGGAGCGAGAGGTTTCGAAAGTTTCGAAAAATCGATCGAACTTCCAAGAAGCTAGTGCGGCAAATCCACCCCAGTCAATAACGCTGCACGCCTCAGAAGTTGAACGATCCGCCCGGGCTTCCGTGACCCGGAAGCGAGTGGTCTGGGAAAACGCCGTCCGGCCCGGAGGATCGAACTTTCCGATCGAAGTTCGGTACTTTTCATTGACGGGCCGGTCGGCGGCGGCCTACCCTCCTGCTCGGCGAGGCCCGCCGAAACGGACCTGCCCGCCGCACCGTGCCGGTGCGGCGGGCAGGGAAGTCGCGGGGCCCGGCCGGGTCAGTGCACGCCGCTCGGGACGGCCGGGTCGTGGGCGGCCGCGACGGCCAGGCCCTCCAGGTCGCGCAGCAGGGGTTCGACGCGCTCCGCGGGGAAGTGGTGGACGTCCGCGGTGAAGGAGAGCAGCACGCCCTCGGGGTGGTCCTCGACGTTCAGGAACAGGCGCTCGGAGGGCCGGTCGGTCCGGTCCGTCCAGCGGAAGCCGCCGCCCGCCCGGGCGGCCCGCAGCTCGGCCGCCGCGGGGACGGGGGCGCCGTCGTCGGGGGTCTCGGCGCGGCGGTCGTTGAAGACCCGGGAGACGTCCAGGCCGGGGCCGCGCTCCCGGGAGACCCGGTCGAGCAGGCCGGCGAACCGGCGCGGGTCGTAGTAGCCGTGCTTGTAGGCGCCCAGGGCGGCGCGGCGGGTGCGGTCCACGGCCTCGTCGAGGGTGGCGCCGGCCAGGTCGACGGAGCACAGGCCGAGCTGGGAGAGCATGCAGACCACGTCGGCCAGGCCGGGGCGGAAGCGGTTGCCGACCATGGGGCGCAGCACCACCGGGTTGACGCCGGTCGCGCGGGCCAGCGCGACGGCGTACAGGGCGAGCAGGACGGTGGTGGGCGTGGCGCCGGTGCGCCGGGCGACGGCCGCGGCGGCGGGGCCCAGGGCGCGGGAGCGCAGCTCGCCGGTCCAGTACCGCGGGCCGGGCGGCGGCGGCGTCGGGCCGGGCAGCGGGCGCGACGGGAGCAGGGGCGCCGAGCGCAGCAGCTGCTCGTGGTGGCGCAGCGCCCGTTCGTCCTGGCGCAGCCCGGCGGGGGAGCGCTGCCAGCGGGCCTGGTCCAGCGGTTGCAGGCCCTCGGCGGGCGCGGTGCTGCGTTCGGCGACCTCGCGCAGCATGGTGCGGGCCCCGGCGGCGTCGGTGGCCAGGTGGCAGACGAGCACGACCAGGTGGGTGGGGGCGCCGCGGTGCCGGACCACGGCCATCCGCACCGGCCAGTCGGCGGCGGCGTCGAGCGGCGCGTGCCGGTGGTGCGCCTCGACGGCGGCGGCGGTGGCCGCGGGGTCGCCGTCCGCGGGGGCGTCGTGCACCTCCAGCAGCACCTCGCCCGCCCCGGCCACCTCCTGGAGCGGTTCGGGGCCGCCGTCGAAGCGCAGCCGGGTGCGCATCGACGGGTAGCGGGTGACCAGGTAGCGCAGTTCGGCGGCGAGGTCGGCGAGGCCCGTCCCGGGCTCCAGCGCCTTGGTGCCGCCGAGCGGCATCCAGGAGCCGTGCCGGACCATCGCCTCCCACAGCGACCACTGGCCCCAGGTGAGCGGTCCGGTGCCCGCCGCCAGCCCGTCGAAGGCGACGGCGACCCGTTCGGCCGGTGCGGGCAGCGGCCCGCCGGGGCCCTCCCCGGGCAGGCGGACGGCGTGGTCGGCGTCGTGGGCACCGTGGGCGTGGACCGTGCGGCTGGCGTGCATCGACGGGACCTCCGGGCGGAGTCGTGGTGTGCGGCACCGCCGGCCCCGGTCCCCTTGCGGCCAGCCTACCGCGCGAACCCCCGCCCGGGCGGCGGAAGTTGACCCACCCCGCCGCGCCGGTGCGGGCGCTGCTGACGGAGGATCAGCTGCGGACGTCCGCGGACGCGGTAGCGGGCCGCCGCCGGGTACTGCGGACGCGGTACGGCGGGTGTCCGCGGACGGGGGACGACAGCGGGGCGGGGCGGCGGGGAGGGTGGGGGAGACCGGGAGAAGGCCGAAAACGGGAGTCGCGCATGTCCGTCCTCGCTCGCTGGTGCCACCGGCACCGGCTCGTCACCGTACTGCTGTGGTTGGGCCTGCTGGTCGGTCTCGGGGCGGTCTCGGGAGCGGTCGGCACGAAGTACAGCGACAGCATGGCGATGCCCGCCACCGAGTCCAGCCGGGCGATGGACCTGCTGAAGGAGCAGATGCCCGCCGCGGCCGGGGACACCGACACCGTGGTGTGGCACACCGCGACCGGCACCGTGAACGACCCCGCCGTCAAGGACCGGATGACCGCGGCGCTGGACGCCGTCGCGCACAGCCCGTCCGTCGCCTCGGTCTCCGGCCCGTACACCGAGCGCGGCGCCCACCAGGTCAGCGCCGACGGCACCACCGCGTACGCGCAGGTCACCTTCACCGGGGACGCGCACGCCGTCCCCAAGGCCGACGTCGAGCACGTGATCGACCTCGCGGAGCAGGCCCGCACCGGCGGGCTGGACGTCCAGCTGGGCGGGCAGGCGGTGCAGAACACCGAGACCGAGATGGGCGGCCTCAGCGAGGTCATCGGCGTCGTCGCGGCGCTGGTCGTGATGACGCTGGTGTTCCGCTCGGCCTGGGCCGCCGCGCTGCCGATCCTCACCGCGGTCGCGGGCGTCGGCACCGGCGTGATCGGCACCGGGCTGCTCAGCCACGGCATGAGCATCGCCTCGGTCGCGCCCACCCTGGGCGTGCTGGTCGGCCTCGGCGTCGGCATCGACTACGCGCTGTTCATCGTCAACCGGCACCGCAAGGGCCTGACGGCGGGCCTGAGCGTCGAGGACGCCTCCGCGAAGGCGCTGAACACCTCCGGCCGGGCCGTGCTGTTCGCGGGCCTGACCGTGGTGATCGCCCTGCTCGGCATGCTGATCCTCGGCATGGGCTTCCTCAACGGCATGGCGGTCTCCGCCGCGCTCACCGTCGCCCTGACCGTGCTGGCCGCGGTCACCCTGCTGCCCGCGCTGCTCGGCCTGCTGGGGCTGCGGGTGCTCAGCCGCGCCCAGCGCCGCCGCCTGGCCGAGCAGGGCCCCGGCGAGGAGCACACCACCGGGTTCTGGCCGCGCTGGGCCGCCAGGGTGCAGGCCCGGCCCACCGGCAGGGCGCTGGTCGCGCTGCTGCTGATGCTCGCCGTGTCGCTGCCGGTGCTGTCGCTGCGCCTGGGCAGCTCGGACGCGGGCAACAACCCGAGGTCCACCACCTCCCGGCAGGCGTACGACCTGCTGGCCGAGGGCTTCGGCCCCGGCTTCAACGGCCCGCTGCTGCTGGTCGCCGAGGCGCCGGACGCCGCCGACAAGGCCGCCCTCACCGAGCTGGTCGCCGAGCTGAAGGGCCTGGACGGCGTCGCCCAGGTCACGGCCGCGCCGATGCAGGACGGGCAGCGGATCGGCACCGTCCAGGTGGTGCCCACCACCTCCCCGCAGTCCGCGCAGACCTCCGAGCTGATCACCGAGCTGCGCGAGCGCACCGTCCCCGCCGCCGAGGCCGGGACCGGCCTCCAGGTGCACGTCGGCGCCACCGCCACCGCCGCGGACTTCGCGGACGTGCTGATCTCCAAGCTGCCGCTGTTCATCGGGATCATCGTCGGCCTGGGCTGCCTGCTGATGATGGTGGCCTTCCGCAGCCTGCTGGTGCCGCTGATCGGCGTCGCGATGAACCTGCTGACCATGGGCGTGGCGTTCGGCGCGATCGTCGCGGTGTTCCAGTGGGGCTGGGGCTCCGAGGCGCTCGGGGTCGGCGCGGCCGGGCCGGTCGAGGCCTTCGCCCCCGTCATGATCATCGCGATCCTGTTCGGCCTCTCGATGGACTACCAGGTCTTCCTGATCAGCCGGATGCACGAGGAGTGGACCCACACCCGGGACAACCACCGAGCCGTCCGGGTCGGCCACGGCGAGACCGGCCAGGTCATCACCGCCGCCGCCGTCATCATGGCCTGCGTGTTCGCCGCCTTCCTGTTCGCCGGGCAGCGCATGATCGCCGAGTTCGGGCTCGGCCTGGCCCTGGCCGTCCTGCTCGACGTGCTGGTGCTGCGGACGGTCCTCGTCCCCGCGCTGATGCACCGCTTCGGCGCCGCCAACTGGTGGCTGCCCGGCTGGCTCGACCGCCTGCTGCCGCACGTCTCCGTCGAGGGCGAGCCCGACCCGGCCCCCGTCCGGGAACCCGAGCTCGCGGACGCCCGGCGCTGACCCCCGCGGGGCCCGGCCGGTCGACGGGACCGGCTGGGCCCCGTCGCGTGCGGTGGAACTGCGTACGGTGAAGGAGTGCAGATGACGGAGATGCTCAGGCGCTGGTGCGGCGGACGCCCGCGGCGGACCGACGTGGCGGTGGCGCTGGCCTGCTTCCTGCTCGCCGCCCCGGTCACCGCCGCCACCGCGTACCACCGCGACGCCTCGGTCCCCGCCTACCTGCTGCTCCTGCTGGCCTCCTGCCTGCCGCTGCTGGTCCGCAGCCGGTGGCCGGTGCCGGTGGCCGCCGCGACGGTGCTGGTCGGCGTGGTCGAGCTGGTGCTGCTCCCGTTCACGCCCGCGCCGCACCCGGACGCGTTCGGGATCTCCCTGTTCGCGGTCGGCGTCGCCCTGTACGCCGTCGCCACCCGCACCGACCGGCGCACCGCCTGGCGCACCGGCTGCTGCGCGGCCGGGGTGCTCACCCTCACCGCACTGATCGTCCGCTCCGGGCTGGAGGAGCTCCCGCAGAACCTCGGCCTGATCGCCTGGCCCTGCCTGTCGGTGGCGATCGGCGACGCCGTCCGCAGCCGCCGCGAACTGCTCGCCTCCGTCGTCGAGCGGGCCGAGCGCGCCGAACGCACCCGCGAGGAGGAGGCCCGCCGCCGGGTCACCGAGGAGCGGATGCGGATCGCCCGCGAACTCCACGACGTCGTCGCCCACCACATCACCCTGGTCAACGCCCAGGCGGGCGTCGCCCACCACCTGATGCGCACCGACCCCGAGCACGCCTACCAGGCCCTGGAACGCATCCGCGACACCAGCCGGGCCGCCCTCGACGAACTGCGCGCCACCGTCGGCCTGCTGCGCCACAGCGGCGACCAGGCCGCGCCGCGCGAACCCGCCCCCGGCCTGGCCGGGCTCGACGACCTGCTCGACGCCTTCCGGCACTCCGGCCTGGACGTCGCCCTGGAGCGCGCCGGGGAGCCCGACGGACTCCCGCCGATCACCGACCTGACGGCCTACCGGATCATCCAGGAGGCCCTCACCAACACCCACAAGCACGCCGGGCCCACCACCGCCCGGGTCCGCCTCGACTTCGCCCCCGGCCTGCTCCGGCTCACCGTCGAGGACGACGGCCCCGCCGCGGGGGGCCCGCAGGGCGCGGGCGACGGCACCGGGCACGGCATGATCGGCATGCACGAGCGCGCCCGCGCCGCCGGCGGCACCCTCACCGCGGGCCCCCGCCCCCGCCGCGGCTTCCGCGTCCACGCCGAACTGCCGCTGCCCGGCGGCGGCCGCCAGGGCTGCCGGCCGTGAGGGCCGACCCACCGCCGCCCACCGCCGCCCACCGCCGCCCACCGGAAGGACCCCACCGATGACCGTCCGCGTCCTGCTCGCCGACGACCAGGCGCTGCTGCGCGGCACCTTCCGGCTGCTGATCGACTCCGCCCCCGACCTGGAGGTGGTCGGCGAGGCGGGCACCGGCCGGGAGGCCGTCGCGCTCGCCCGCGAACTGCGCGCCGACCTCGTCCTGATGGACATCCGGATGCCCGACCTGGACGGCCTCGCCGCGACCGCGCTGATCACCGCGGACGAGGACCTGGCCGGGGTCAAGGTCCTCGTCCTCACCACCTTCGAGAGCGACGAGTACGTGGCCGAGGCCCTGCGCGCCGGGGCCAGCGGCTTCCTCGGCAAGGGCATCGACCCGGAGGAGCTCCTCGACGCCATCCGGGTCGTCGCGGCCGGCGACGCCCTGCTCTCCCCGGCCGCCACCAAGGCCCTGATCGGCCGCTTCCTCGCCCAGCCCGACCCCGGCCGCCGCGCCGCCCTGCCCCGGCTGGACGTGCTCACCGCCCGCGAGCAGGAGGTCGTCGCCCTCGTCGCGGCCGGGCTCTCCAACGACGACATCGCCGAGCGGCTGTTCGTCACCCCCCTCACCGCCAAGACCCACGTCAACCGCGCCATGACCAAGCTCGGCGCCCGCGACCGCGCCCAGCTCGTCGTCATCGCCTACGAGACCGGCCTGGTCCGCCCCGGCGGTCCGTGACGCGGCACGGTCCGAGCGCGGTACGGTCCGAGCGCGGTACGGTCCGAGCGCGGTACGGTCCGAGCGCGGCCGGGCCCGCCCGGCAGCCGGGCGGGCGAGGGCGGTCCGGACCCGGCGGCCGCGGCCCCCCGGGCCCCTCCCGCCCCGGTGGCGCCGGACGTCACAAGCCGGTCTCGTCCCTTTTCTCCCCCTTGACGCGGATGCTCCCGCAGGAGTCGGATACGTGGCACCGCGTTTGGACATGTCAGGCCCGACCGCTCCGGACGCCCGCTGTCGGCCCCACCGGGTGACGTCTTCCCGCCCGGTCGGCCGCCGCCGCCCGAGGCGGCCGCCTTCCCGGCCCGCCGCCCACGCCCCACCCGGGCCGCACGTCCGACCCGCGGCCCCGCCCGGACCTCCCGGAGGCGAGCAGCCATGAACGCCAGGACCCGCCCGACCGCCAGCCGACCCACCGCCATCTACCTGCGCTGCCACCCGCACGACGCCGGCCTCCTGCTGGACTTCTGGGGCGTGCTCAGCCGCTACGCCCTGGACGCCGGACTGGGCGAGGCCACCGTGTTCATGGACAACGGCCGCGACCCGCACGACCCGCTGACCGCCCTGGACTCCCTGCTGGCCGCCGCCGCGGCCGGACACGTCTCGGCCGTGGTGATCCCCGGCCCGTTCGTCTTCTCGCCGGACGACGAGAAGGCCCGCGCCACCGCGCTCCGCTTCGAGGCGGCGGGCTGCGCCGTCCACGAGCTCCCCGCCCCGCGCGCCCGGTCGGGCCGCACGTCCGCTCACTCTCGGTGAATTTTCTTGCCAGCCGCTCACCGAACGGGATTAATGGGTACATGAGGCCGAATTCGGTCAGGTCGCAGGACCGACCACCCCGTCCGCCGGGCCGGGGGGCCTCGCGCAGCTTCGCCCGGGAGATGTTCCTCCTGCAGCTGCTGCTGGTCCTGGTGCTGATCGCCGGAGCGCTGGCGGCCGTCGTGCTGCAGACCGGCCGGGAGACCACCGCCGACGCCCGGCACCGTTCGATCGCCGCCGCGCAGGCGTTCGCGCACGCCCCGGGGCTGCCGGAGGCCCTGGAGGGCCCCGACCCGACCGCGACGCTGCAGCCGCTGGCCGAGGACGCCCGGAAGGCGGCCGGCGTCGACGCCCTCATCGTGTACAGGCTCGACGGCATCACGCTCACCCACAGCGATCCGGCGCAGATCGGCAAGCACGTCATCGGCCCGTACGCCCAGGCCGCCCAGGGCAACGCCTTCACCCGGACCTTCCGGGGAGCGCTGGGTCCCTCGGTGGTCTCGGCCGTGCCGGTCAAGGACGCCACGGGCAAGGTGGTCGGCATCGTGTCGGCCCCGGTCACGGTGGAGTCGGTCCGGCACGCGGTCAACCGGCAGCTGCCCGTCTTCCTGGCCGTCGCCGGTGCCGCGGTCGCGCTGGCCGCGGGCTGCACGGCCCTGATCAGCCGCCGCCTGCGCCGACAGACGCACGGCCTGGGCCCGACCGAGATGACCCGGATGTACGAGCACCACGACGCGGTCCTGCACGCGGTCCGCGAGGGCGTCCTGATCATCGGGGGCGACGGCCGCCTGCTGCTGGCCAACGACGAGGCCCGGCGCCTGCTCGGCCTGCGGGCGGACGCGGAGGGCAGCCGCGTCCGCGACCTGGGCCTCGACCCCCGCACCGCCGAACTGCTGGGCTCGGACCGGACCGCCGACGACGAGGTGCACCAGGCCGGCGACCGGCTGCTGGCCCTGAACAAGCGCTCCACCGCGCCCTTCGGCGTGCACCGCGCCAACGTGGTCACCCTGCGCGACACCACCGAGCTGCGGGCCCTGACCGGGCGGGTCGAGGTGGCCAGGGAACGGCTGCGGCTGCTCTACGAGGCCGGGATGCGGATCGGCTCGACGCTGGACGTCACCCGCACCGCCGAGGAGCTCGCGCAGGTCGCCGTCCCGGGGTTCGCCGACGTCGTCACCGTCGAGCTGCGCGACCCGGTGCTGCGCGGCGAGGAGGTGGACGGGAACGCCTCCGGACTGCGCCGCACGGCCGTGGCCGGCCTGGCCGAGGACCACCCGCTGTACCCCGTCGGCCGGCTGATCCACTTCGCGGACAGCACGCCGATGGCGGCCGGCATCGGCAGCGGGCGGTCCGTGCTGGAACCGGACCTCGCCGCCTCCGCCGGCTGGCGCGCCCAGGACCCCGAGCGGGCCGGGCGGATCCTCGACTCCGGCCTGCACTCCCTGGTGGTGGTGCCCCTGCTGGCCCGCGGAACGGTCCTGGGCCTGGTGAACTTCTGGCGGGCCGACGACTCCCCGCCCTTCGACCGGGACGACCTCTCCTTCGCCGAGGAGGTGGCCGGCCGGGCCGCCGCCTGCATCGACAACGCCCGGCGCTACACCCGCGAGCACGCCATGGCGGTGACCCTGCAGCGCAGCCTGATGCCCCGGGGCCTGCCGGAGCAGGACGAGCTGGAGGTGGCCCACCGCTACCTGCCCGCGCTGGCCGGGGTCGGCGGCGACTGGTTCGACGTCATCCCGCTGCCCGGCGCCCGGGTGGCCCTGGTGGTCGGCGACGTGGTCGGCCACGGCATGCACGCCGCGGCCACCATGGGCCGCCTGCGCGTCGCCGTCCACAACTTCTCCGCCCTGGACCTGCCGCCGGACGAACTCCTCGGCCACCTGGACGAGTTGGTCGCCCGGATCGACGTCCAGGACGAGGAGGACCACCCGGACGGCGAGGCCCCGGACGGCGAGGCCCCGGACGGCGAGGCCCGGGGCGGTGAGGCCCCCGACCGCCCCGGGCCCGCGCCCGGCGTCGCCGACGACGTGCCCGCGATCACCGGCGCCACCTGCCTGTACGTGATCTACGACGCCGTCTCCGGACAGGTCACCGCGGCGACCGCGGGTCACCCCCCGCCGGCCGTGGTGCACCCCGACGGCAAGGTCGTCTTCCTGCGTCCGCCGGTCTCGCCGCCGCTGGGCCTGGGCGCCGGACTGCCGGTGGAGACCGCCTCCGCGACGGTGCCCGAGGGCTCCCGGCTGGTGCTCTACACGGACGGGCTGCTGGGCAGCCGCACCCGTGACCTGGACACCGCGCTGGAGTCCCTGGGCCGCACCGTCAGCGGACCGGACCGGTCGCCGGAGGAGGTCTGCGCCGCCGTGCTGGACGGCCTGCCGCCGGACCGGCAGGAGGACGACATCGCGCTCCTGGTCGCCCGGACCCGGCTGCTCGACCCGGGTCGGGTGGCGGAGTGGGAGGTGCCGAGCGACCCGGCGGCGGTGGGTCCGGTCCGCAACGCCTGCGCCCGCAAGCTCGCGGAGTGGGGCCTGGACGAGGTCTCCTTCGGCAGCGAGCTCATCCTCAGCGAGCTGATCACCAACGCCGTCCGCTACGGCAAGGAGCCGATCAAGGTCCGGCTGCTGCACGCCCGCACCCTGATCTGCGAGGTCTCCGACGGGAGCAGCACCGCGCCGCACATCCGCCGGGCCAAGGAGACCGACGAGGGCGGCCGCGGCCTGTTCCTGGTCGCCCGGTACGCCCGGCACTGGGGGACGCGCTACTCGGCCCGGGGCAAGACCATCTGGTCCTCGCAGGCGCTCGACGGCAGCGGGGGCCCGGACGACGAGGTGCTGGGGGCGGACCTGCTCGGGGAGTGGGACGACGGCGGGTGGGACGAGGACGGGTCGTGACACCCGCCGTAGAATGAACCCAGCGTCACCGCGGACGGGATTCCGGTACGGACCGTGACGACCCGGGTCCCGCCAGGCGTCGGACCGCCCGCTTTCGCACCGTGGAGGCACCATGGCCGTTTCCCGCCGCCGGGCAGCCCTGTTCGCCGCCTGCCTGGGCGTCACCGCGGCCGGGCTGGGCGCCTGCGGCCAGGGGGACACCGGCCCGGTGCCCGTGGCGCGGGCCGACTCGGCCCGGGCGGCGGGCGGGATGGACGAGCTGGTCCGGCAGGCGCAGGCGGAGGGCCGGCTCAACACGACCACCCTGCTGCCGCACTGGGCGAACTACGGCGGGCTGATCGACGGCTTCTCGAAGAAGTACGGGATCGAGGTCGTCAACGACAACCCCGAGGGCTCCAGCCAGCAGGAGATCGACGACGTCAAGCGGTACCGCGGCCAGGACCGCGCGCCCGACGTGCTCGACCTCGGCGACCCCTTCGCCCAGTCCGCCGCCGACCAGGGGCTGCTGGCCCCGTACCGGACCGAGCGGTACGACCGGATCCCGGGCTTCCAGAAGGACCACAAGGCGCGCTGGTACAACAGCTACGGCGGCTTCGTCGCCATCGGCTGCGACGCGAAGCGGGTGCAGCACTGCCCGCAGTCCTTCGCCGAACTGCTCGACCCGCAGTACAAGGGCATGGTCGCGCTCACCGGCGAGCCCACCAGCGCCGGGTCGGTCTTCGCCGCCGTGTACGCGGTCGCCCTCGCCAACGGCGGCTCGTTCGCCGACATCCAGCCGGGCATCGACTTCTTCGCCCACCTGAACCGGATCGGCAACTTCAACCACGCCAACTCCAGCGTGAGCGCGATCGCCGCCGGCGAGACGCCGATCAGCGTGGAGTGGGACTTCCTCAACCTCCAGCACGTCGACGGGCTCCGGGCCGCGGGCGTGGACTGGAAGGTGGCCATCCCCTTCGACGGCAGTTTCGCCCAGTACTACGCGCAGGCCGTCAGCAAGGACGCCCCGCACCCGGCCGCGGCCCGCCTGTGGGAGGAGTACCTGAACTCGGTGGAGGGCCAGAACCTGCGGCTGGTGGACTACGCGCGCCCCGTCCTGATGGACGTCATGGCCCGCGAGGGCACCCTGGACCGCGCCCTCGCCGACCGGCTCCCGACGGTCGAGGGCACCACGTCCTTCCCCACCCAGCAGCAGCTGATCACCGCCCTCGCCGTGGTCAAGGCCAACTGGCCCGCCGTCGTTCCCCGATGACCCGCCCCCGGCCGGGGCCGGGCGGAGGCCGCCGGGTCAGGGCGGGTCCGGCCGGTCGGCCAGCTGTCCGCGCAGGGCGTCGAGCCGGGCGAGGCGGGCGTCCAGGGCGGTCAGGGCGGCCGCCGTCTCGGAGCGCGCCCGGGCCGCGGCCAGGTCCAGCCGGTGCAGCAGCAGGTCCCAGCGGGCCCCGGGCGGGCCGGATGCGTCGGTGGGGGCGGCCGCGGCGGGGTCAGGCGCGGCGCCGGTTGCTGGCGTCGCGGAGCCGGTCGGTGCGGTCGGCCAGGGCGTCGAGGCGGGTGGCGAGGTGGTCGTGGTTGTCATCGAGGTGGGGGCGCATGTCGTTGAGCGGGGCGAGGAGGTCGGCGGGGTCGGCGGTGCCGAGCGCCGCGGTGAGGATCCGTTGGGCGGTGCGGGCGTCGGGGCCGAGCCCGGCCGCGGTGAGCTGCGCGGCCAGGGTGCGCAGCTCGGCGGCGTGGTCGCGGGCCCAGGCGGTGACGGCGCGCTCGGCGGCCCGGTGGTCGCGGACGGCCTTGACGCGTTCCGCGCCGGTCCCCGCGGCGGGGGCGGCTCCGGCGCGGCGCAGCCGCAGGTAGCGGTTCTCGGCGGCCTGGCGGCTGGCGACCCCCATCGGGTGGGCGAGGTCGGCCCAGGTGGCTCCGGCGGCGCGGGCGTCCTCCACCAGGCCGGCCTCCCACCCGGCGAGCTGGGCCCGGAGCTCGCGCAGCAGGACCAGGGCGGCGAGGGCCGGTTCGGGGTCCGGCGCGGCGCCGGTGCCGGGTGCCGGTGCCCCCGTCCCGGGCCCCTGGGCGGTGCGCACGGCGTCGTCGATGGCGGCCAGGGCCGCGGCGGCGGCGAGCAGCGGCACCTGTGCGACGGGCCGGGCGGGGTCGGGCGGCGGCTTCCGGTTCATGGTGTCACCTCCATGGTGTCACCCTAACGACGACGGATCCGCTTTGTCATCCGTCGGATGACGTGTTAGAACGGATCCAGGTGATGTGCACCGGCACCCTTTGATCCCACAGGAGGTGTTTCGCGATGCTGCTGCGCACCGACCCGTTCCGCGAACTCGACCGGCTCACCCAGCAGTTCCTGGGAACGACCGGCACCTGGTCGCGTCCGACCCCGATGCCGCTGGACGCGTACCGGGCCGGCGACGAGTACGTGATCTGCTTCGACCTGCCCGGGGTGGACCCGGAGGCGATCGACATCGACGTCGAGCGCAACGTGCTGACCGTCAAGGCCGAGCGCCGGCCGCGGCAGCAGGGCGAGGACGTGCAGTGGGAGCTGTCGGAACGGCCGCTGGGCGTCTTCTCCCGGCAGGTCGTGCTCGCCGACACCCTCGACCCGGACGGCATCGCCGCGGACTACGACGAGGGCGTGCTGACGCTGCGGATCCCGGTCGCGGAGAAGGCCAGGCCCCGCAAGGTGGCGGTCGCGCACGGCGGCGCCCGCCGACAGATCCAGGCCTGACCCGGCCCGGCCGCGCCGCCCCCGGGCGCGGCCGGACACCCCTGCTACCCCGGGCCCGCACCGGCGTGCGGGCCGATCCCGAACGGCGGGCGAGCCCATGGCGGACCGAGTGGACACCCCCTTCCTGGTACGGGCCCGCGGCGAGGTCGACGTCGACACCGCGCCCCGGACGAGCCGCGAACTGACCCGTGCCCTGACCGCGCACCGGGAGGTGGTGCTGGACCTCTCGGCCGTGACGTTCATGGACTGCACGGGCCTGCGCGTCCTGCTCGCGGCCGGTGACCTGGCCGAGCGGACGGGCGCCCGGCTGGAGCTGCGCGGCGTGGGCCGACCGGTGGCCCGGCTGCTGGAACTGGCCGGGCTGGACCCCGCCGGGCTGGAACGCCCCGGCGGGGTCCGGCCCCCCGCGGTCAGGGCCGGGCGCTGAGGGCCGGGTCGGCGGCGTCGAGGGACTGCAGGATCTGGTCGACGCTCTGCCTGGCGTCGCCGAAGAGCATGCTGGTGTTCTCGCGGAAGAACAGCGGGTTCTGCACGCCCGCGTACCCGGAGGCCATGGAGCGTTTGAAGACGACGACCCGCTCGGCCTCCCAGACCTTCAGGACGGGCATCCCGGCGATCGGGCTGGCCGGGTCGTCGAGGGCGGCCGGGTTGACGGTGTCGTTGGCGCCGATGACCAGGACGACGGAGGTGTCGGCGAAGTCCTCGTTGATCTCGTCCATCTCCAGGACGACGTCGTAGGGGACCTTCGCCTCGGCGAGCAGCACGTTCATGTGGCCGGGCAGGCGGCCCGCCACCGGGTGGACGCCGAAGCGGACCTCGACGCCGCGTTCGCGCAGGCGGCGGGTGAGGTCGGCGACGGGGTGCTGGGCCTGGGCGACGGCCATGCCGTAGCCGGGGGTGATGATGACGGACCGCGCGGCGGCGAGGAGCTCGGCGGCCTCCCGGGCGGCGATCTCGTGGTGCTCGCCCTGCTCGGCGTCCCCGCCCGCGGGGGCCTCGATGCCGAAGCCGCCCGCGATGACGGACAGGAAGGAGCGGTTCATCGCCCGGCACATGATGTACGAGAGGTAGGCGCCGGAGGAGCCGACCAGCGCGCCGGTGACGATCAGCAGGTCGTTGTCGAGCAGGAAGCCCGCGGCGGCCGCCGCCCAGCCGGAGTAGCTGTTGAGCATGGAGACCACGACGGGCATGTCGCCGCCGCCGATGGAGGCGACCAGGTGCCAGCCCAGGAGCAGGGCGAGCACGGTGACGGCGACCATCAGGCCGAGGCCGGGCGAGGCGGTGAACCAGGCGGTGAGCGCGACGAAGGCGCCGAGCGCGCCCAGGTTGAGGGCGTTCTTGCCGGGCAGCACCAGCGGGCGGGAGGCGATCTTGGCGGAGAGCTTCAGGTAGGCGACGACCGAGCCGGTGAAGGTGACGGCGCCGATGAAGATGCCGATGAACACCTCGGCGTGGTGGATCGACAGCAGGTCGGCGGCGACGGCGCTCTGGGCGTCGCCGTGCCGCTCCACCTCCAGGTAGCTGTTCCAGCCGACCAGGACGGCGGCCAGGCCGACGAAGCTGTGCAGGACGGCGATCAGCTCCGGCATCTCGGTCATCTCGACCCGGCGGGCCCGCCACAGGCCGAGCGCGGCGCCGATCGCCGTCGCCAGCAGGATCAGCGCGACGGCGCCCGCGCTGATCGAGCGGGAGGCGACCACGACGGTCGCGGTCAGGGCGAGGGCCATCCCGGCGATGCCGTAGGCGACACCGGCCCGGGAGGTGCGGTGCTGGGAGAGGCCGGCCAGGCTGAGGACGAACAGCAGGGCGGCGACCAGGTCCGCGGCGTGCGCGGCGGTGAGGGACGTCATCTCGGCTCAGCCTTTCGAGAACATGCTCAGCATGCGGCGGGTGACGGCGAAGCCGCCGAAGACGTTCACGCTGGTCAGCAGGATCGCCACGAAGGACAGCACGGTGACCAGGGTGCTCTCGTGCCCGATCTGCAGCAGCGCGCCGATCACGACGATGCCGGAGATCGCGTTGGTCACCGACATCAGCGGCGTGTGCAGGGCGTGGTGGACCTTGCCGATCACGTAGTAGCCGATCACCACGGCGAGCGCGAACACCGTGAAGTTCTCCGCCAGTTGGGCCGGGGCGAAGGCGACCAGCAGGAACAGCGCGAGCATCCCGGCGCCGATCAGGCCGAACCGGACGGCGGGGGTCACCCGTGAGGGCGCGGGGGCGGCCGGGGCCGGGGGAGCGGCGGGGGCGGCGGGCGCCGCCGAGACGGCGACCGGCGGGGGCGGCCAGGTGGTCTCGCCGTCCCGCACGACCGTCACGGCGCGCTGCACCACGTCCTCGAAGTCGACCGCCAACTGCCCGTCCTTGCCGGGCGTCAGCAGCTTCAGCAGGTTCACCAGGTTGGTGCCGAACAGCTGCGAGGCCTGCGCGGGCAGCCGGGACGCCAGGTCGGTGTAGCCGATCAGGGTCACCCCGTTGTCGGTGACCACTGTCCGGCCGGGCACCGTCCCGGCGACGTTGCCGCCCTGGGCGGCCGCCATGTCGACGACCACGCTGCCGGGCTTCATCGCCGCCACGTCCTCGGCGGTCAGCAGCTTCGGCGCGGGCCGGCCCGGGATCAGCGCCGTGGTGATCACGATGTCCACGTCCGCGGCCTGGGCCCGGTACAGCTCGGCGGCGGCCCGGTCGTAGTCCGCCGAGGTGGCCTTCGCGTACCCGTCGGTGCTCGCCTCCTGGGCGACCTGCACGGCCAGGTACTCGCCGCCCAGCGACTTGACCTGGTCGGCCACCTCGGGGCGCGGGTCGGTGGCCCGGACGACCGCGCCCAGGCTGGACGCGGCGCCGACCGCGGCCAGCCCGGCCACCCCCGCGCCCGCCACCAGCACCTTCGCGGGCGGGACCTTGCCCGCCGCGGTGACCTGCCCGGTGAAGAACCGGCCGAAGGCGTGCGCGGCCTCGATGACGGCCCGGTACCCGGCGATGTTGGCCATCGAGCTGAGCACGTCCATCGACTGCGCCCGGGAGATCCGCGGCACCGCGTCCAGCGACAGCGCCGTCACCCCGCGCTCCGCCAGCGCCGCCAGCAGCTCCGGGTGCTGGGCGGGCGCCAGCAGCCCCACCAGGGTGGCGCCCCCGCGCAGCCGGGCCACCTCGGCGTCCGACGGCGCGTTCACCTTCAGCACCACGTCGGCCGCCCAGGCGTCCCCGACGGCGGCGCCCGCCGCCGCGTACGCCGCGTCGTCGAACCCGGACGCCGCGCCCGCCCCCGGGTCGACGACCACGTCGTAGCCGAGGGCCAGCAGGCCGCGCACGGTGGCCGGGGTCGCCGCGACCCGGGTCTCCCCGGGGGCGGACTCGGCGACCACGCCGACCCGTTGGGGCGGGCGGGCGGAGGAGTCGTATCCAGACATCGCTCGTTCTCTCTCGTCGGAGGAGGTGGTGCCGGACGTGTTCCGTGATCGAAGGGGAGTACTCCCCCCGGTCGCAGGAACCTAGACTCCCGACCCCTCCCGGCAGAACGGGGCGAACGGTGAAATGTGTCACCACAACTCCCACCGACCGGACTACACCCGCCCCCGGCCCGCGCTCCGCAGCTCGGGGCGGGAACGGCCGCGAGGTTGCGGTCCGGTAACGGGCCGCGCCCGGCCGGGCGGTGAGCAATTCGGCCGCGAACCGGGCGAAAGGCCCGGACGGTCGGATTTCCGCCGGACGTGCGGCCGGACCAGGAAGGCGGCGGCGGTGGGGAGTCGGCTCGGCCGTGCCCTAGCATGGCGGTGCTCTCCGTCCTGGGAAAACGGACAGCTTCGCCGCCAGGGGGTGTGTTTCGGCGCGCGACCTCCCTTCGTCCACCATGGAGTTCTCGCCATGACCCGTCTCCGGCGTCGGCTGGTCGACCTCGCGGTTTTCGTCTTCGTGCTGGCGCTGCTCGCGCTGCTCTCCGGCATCCTCGAGATCGACCCGGGCAAGGTCACCACGTCGGGGCACTACGTGTGGCAGGCGCAGGCGTGGCTGGACGGCCGGTTCGACCTCGGTCCGAGCCCCGGTCCGTGGGTGGTCGACGACAAGATCACCGTGAACGGCCACTACTACCTGATGTACCCGCCGCTCCCGGCCGTGGTCATGCTGCCGTTCGTGTGGCTGCTGGGCGACGGCTTCAGCGACGTCTGGTTCACCTGGGGGGTGGCGGCGCTCGTCGCGGTGCTGATGTTCCGCACCCTGGAGTCGATGCGGCACCGCCGGATCACCCGGCGCACCACGCTGGAGAACCTCGTCCTCACCGCGGTCTTCGGCTTCGGCACGATCGTGCTGTGGCTGTCGCTCGGCGGGAAGGTCTGGTTCACCGGGCAGTTGATGAGCACCGCCGGGATCGTCCTGGTGCTGCACAGCACGATCTGCCGCCGCTGGTGGCTGGCCTGGCTGGGCGTCGGCCTGATCGCGCTGACCCGCACCACCGAGGTGATGGTCGGCGTCGTCCCGGCCCTGGTCCACCTCCGCGACCTGGGCGTGGGCTGCCGGACCGCCGGGCGGTGGAACTTCCGTCCCGTCCGCCTGCCCTCACCGCGCGAGGTCGCGGCCGCCGTGCTCCCGCTCGCGGTCTGCGGCGCGATCCTGCTGGCCCGCAACAAGCTGTACTTCGGCAGCGTCACCAGCACCGGCTACGACATCCACACCGCCAACGACATCGTCACCTTCCCGTACGGGCTGATGAGCTGGCACTACGTCTGGCCGAACTTCGTCATCGACTTCCTGCGCTTCCCCGACTTCCACTTCACCGGCGTCAACGACGCGCACCCGGTGATGAGCCTGCGGGCCGGCGGCATGGGCACCAGCATCTTCTTCAGCACCCCGCTGATGCTGCTGTTCCTGGTCTCCTCGCAGGGCAGGGCCGCCGACCGCTGGATGCGGGCCGTGATGTGGACGGGCACCGTCGCCCTGTTCGTGCCCGTCATCCTGTTCCAGGCGGCCGGCTACGACCAGGTCGGCGCCCGCTACCTGCTCCCGGTCTACCCGACGCTGTTCCTGCTGCTGGCGATGCGCGCCGACCGGATCGGCCCCCGCTGGGTGACGCTCGCCGGGCTGGGCGTCCTCAGCAACGTCCTGCTGGCCAAGGCGTTCTGGGCCGGCCCGCTGAAGAGCCAGTGGGTCAGCGGACCGAGCAGCCGGTTCGCCTGGGGCACCGCCGCGATCGTCATGACCGTCTGCGTCCTGACCTGCTGGCTGCTCGCCGCGGAACGCCCCGCGCCCACCGCCGCGCGACCCCCCGGGCCGGACCCCGGGTCCGCCCCCGAGCCCACCGCCGCGGAACCCGCAGCGGCGTCCTGAGCGCCCCCGAGACCGCTCCCCGCACCTCGCCCGCGCCACTCACAGACAGACGGTCCTCCCCCCGAGGGCCATGAACCGAGGAACTGGCCAGACATGGAACCCAGTGACACGCAGGCCGAACCGAAGCCGGGGACGGTCGTCATCGGTGCCGGTCCCGCCGGCCTGACCGCCGCGTACGACCTGACCAAGCACGGCTTCCCGGCCCGGGTCTTCGAGGCGGACGACGTCGTCGGCGGCATATCCCGGACCGCGGAGCGCGACGGCTGGCGCTTCGACATCGGCGGCCACCGCTTCTTCACCAAGGTCGCCGCCGTCGAGGCGCTCTGGCACGAGATCCTCCCCGACGAGGACTTCCTGCTGCGCCCGCGGATGAGCCGCATCTTCTACCGCGGTCGGCTCTTCGACTACCCGCTGAAGGCGGGCAACGCGCTCAAGGGACTCGGCGTGTTCGAGGCCGCGCGCTGCATCGGCTCGTACTTCTGGGCCCGGGTGCGGCCGCCGGAGGACCAGTCGCACTTCGAGGGCTGGGTCACCGCCCGCTTCGGCCGCCGGCTGTTCTCGATCTTCTTCAAGACCTACACCGAGAAGGTCTGGGGCATGAGGACCACGGAGCTCCAGGCCGACTGGGCCGCGCAGCGGATCAAGAACCTGTCGCTGATGGCGGCGATCAAGAACGCGGTGCTGCCGAGCCGGAACCAGAAGGACATCACGTCCCTCATCGAGGAGTTCCAGTACCCGAAGTACGGCCCGGGCATGATGTGGGAGACCGCGACCGACAAGGTCCGCGCCCAGGGCGGCACGGTCGAGACGAGCACCCGCGTCGAGAAGGTCACCTGGGAGCAGGGCAAGGGCGCGGTCTCCGTCACCGTGGCCGGGCCCGGCGGCGAGGTCTCGCACGTCCCGGCCGAGCACGTGGTGTCCTCCACCCCGATCTCGCACCTGGTCCGGATCATGGAGCCGGCCGCACCGGCCGAGGTGATCGCGGCCGCGGACGACCTGCGCTACCGCGACTTCCTGACCGTCGCGCTGGTCGTCCCGGAGAAGGACGGCTTCCCGGACAACTGGATCTACATCCACAGCCCGGGCGTCAAGGTCGGCCGGATCCAGAACTTCGGCTCCTGGTCGCCGTACCTGGTCAAGGAGGGGCGCACCTGCCTCGGCCTGGAGTACTTCGTCAACGAGGGCGACGAACTCTGGAACACGACCGACGAGGGGCTGGTCGCGCTCGGCACCGCCGAGCTGGAGCAGCTGGGCCTGACCAAGCCGGGCAGAGTCGAGGCCGGTTACGCGGTGCGCATCCACAAGGCGTACCCGATCTACGACGACCGCTACCAGGCGGCCCTGGAGGTCATCCGGGCCTGGCTGGCCGGGGCCGTGCCGAACGTGCACCCGGTCGGGCGCAACGGCATGCACCGGTACAACAACCAGGACCACTCGATGATGACCGCGCTGCTGACCGCGGAGAACATCCGCACCGGCTCCGCCCACGACGTGTGGGAGGTCAACGTCGAGGAGGAGTACCACGAGGAGGGCGGCGACTCCGAGCGCTCCACCCCCGCGGGCACCGGCCGCGACGCGCCGTTCGTGCCGCGCCAGGAGGCGGGCGGGCGCGCCTCCGTCTGAAGGCAGCCGGCAGGGGGGCGGGGCGGGCGGGGCGGGGCACGACGGCGGGCAGGTCGCAGTGGACCAGCGCGCCGATGCCCCACCGACGGCCGCCCCGGCACTGACTGACCGTCAGTCCCCCCTGCCACGCTTCCCCCATGACCGACACCGGCACCACCGCGCAGCGCACCGACTGGCACACCACCCACCTCGGCAGCCAGCCCATCCCCGTCCACTGCGGCCGCCTCGCCTACGACATCGACCTCGGCGAATGGGAGTGCGCCTGGTGCGACGACCGCATCCACGTCCGCAACGTCCCGGGCTGGCCCCACCCCGTCCGGCTCCCGCAGTGACCTCCCGGCCCCGGGGCGCTCGGCGAGGGGGCGGCCCCCGTCAGGAGACGGCGCCCGGGACGGCACGGGGGCTACTTGGTCCGGATGACCTTGTCGGACGGCGGCGGCACCGCCCGGACCGGCTGGTCGAACTCGCTGAACTTCATGCTGGTGCTGCCGTTGTCGGTCTCCAGCGAGAGCAGGCGGGGCTCGGCGTCCGCGCTGAACAGGACCGGGGCGCCCGCCTTGTTCCCCTCGAACAGCTTGAAGCTGAGCATGTTGACGCCGTCGACGCTCACGGGCAGCGCCTTGGCCTTGATGCCCGTGGCCACCGGGCTCTCGAACGCGGCCTGTCCCGCGGTCTCCTGGACCGGCAGGGCCAGGTCGCAGAACCGGGTGAACTCCACACCCAGGTCGGCTCCCGCCTTGGGGAAGAGGAACCATTGGTCGTCGAGGCCGGTGTCCCCGCCGGGGGTGTCGAGTCCGGCGAGGAACGCGGCGTCGGGCTTGAGCCACACGTCGCCGTCGCTGTTGCGGACCACCTGCCCGCCGCCCGAGCCCTCGACGGTCATCGTGCCGGTGCAGTTGCCGGCCCGGTCGACCGAGAGGGCGCCGGTGGTCCGGCCGGCGGGGGCGGCCTGCGAGAAGGTGATCTTGACGGAGCCGAGCTTCGCCCCGGCGGTACGGGCCTTCGCCACGACCTCGTCCGGGGTCGGACCCGCCGGGCTGCTGCTCGCCGCGACGGGGGAGGCGGGGGCGGAGGCGGGGGCGGAGGCGGGGGCGTCGGCCCCGCCGGACTTCTCCGGGCCGCAGGCGGTGAGCAGGACGACCGCGGTGACGGACAGCGTGGTGGCTGCGAGCAGCCGGTTGGTGCGCATCGGTGGTGCTTCCGGTTCTTCGAGGGACGTTCGATCGCGCAAGCTTGACAGCCACCCGGGGCCGTTCGTGCCCCGCCCCCCGCAGGCACCTCGGGCGGCGTGCGGCCGACGGGCTGCGACGCGGCCGAGGACGGCGATGGCCAGGGCCACGCTGCCGGTGCCGGACCCGGAGTGGAACGGGCAGGCGCCGAAAGCGAGTTGGACCGTCCTGGGGGCTGCCCCCGCCGGCCGGGGGAACGACGCAGCGGGGCCCGGGGACCACGACGGTCTCCGGGCCCCGTCCGAGGGGTGTCAGGCGGGGGTCAGCACTTGGTGGCGGGCCTGTCGCGGGTCACCAGGTCGGTGGAGCCGGTGGTGCCGTCGAGCCACAGGACGCGCTTGCCGGTGTCGGCGGCGGGGTAGACCTGGTCGCCGCGGTTGCAGGAGAGGCGCTGGGCTTCGCCCTTGCCGGTGGCGGGGAGCTGGTAGAGCTTCGGGAGGGTGGTGTTGGACCAGGTGGTGGCCGGGGGGAGGTCCAGGACGGTGACGGTGTCCTCGGAGGCGGTGAGGGAGTAGGCGTAGAGGGAGGCGGGGCCGTCCTCGGGGAGGAGGGTGGTGGGGTTGCCGCCGTCGAGGGCGGCGCGTTCCACGGAGGCCTTGCCGCCGTCCTGGGTGTTCGTGTCGCGGATCCACAGCACGCCGTCGCCGGTGAGGGCGGTCTGGCCGACGCCCATGGTGGCGGACGGGTCGCCGGGCAGCAGGACGGTGGTGCCGGTGGCGAGGTCGTAGACCTCGGCGCCGAGCTTGAAGCCGGTCGGGTCGCTCCACATCTTGGCGTAGGCGATCTTGCCGCCGCGCAGCGAGGCGAAGGCGGTGGCGAGGTCGTGGCGGCCGTTGTCGACCATGCCGGTGGCGCCGGTCCGCAGGTTGATGTACGCGACGTGCTGCAGGCCGGTGTACGGGTCGATCACGGCGTACGCGGCGTAGTCGCCGTCGACCGTCAGCGAGGTCAGCGCGGTGCCGGAGTGGCCGACGGTCCGGACCAGGCCGCCGGAGACGGCGCGGGCCTTGATCGCGATGGAGGAGGGCCCGTACTCGGCCCAGACCACGGTGGTGCCGTCGGTGTCGGGGTAGACCGCGTAGTTGCCGGTGTTCTCGCTGACCTGCTGCGGGGCGCCCTTGCCGTCGGTGCGGCCGATCCACACCGAGTACGGTTCCTCGGCGCTGGCGTTGGAGCGGGAGACCGCGTAGTAGCCGCCGCCCGCGCCGACGCCGGTGCCCGCCGTGTTGAGGCCGGTGAGCAGGGTGGTGGTGTCGACGCCGAGCTTCTTCTCCCAGCCCGCGGTGATCCCGTGGTCGTCGAAGGCCTTGGTGACGACGGCGAGCTGGGCCTTGGTCGCGCCGCGCTCCTTCGCCGCGGCGACGACCGCGTCGCGGCCGTCGGTGAAGCCGTCGAGCGGCGTCATGTAGGCGGTCAGGGCGCGGTAGACGGTCTGGTCGGCGAAGTCCGCGCCGAGGTTCTGCCGGATGTCCCACAGGGCGCCGGAGAAGATGGTGGAGTTGAGGTGCACGCCGCCGTTGTCGCCGCGGTAGGTGACGCCGACGAAGTCGTCCTGGGTGGTGGCGCCGTCGTCGAGGTCGCGCAGCGCGCAGTCGCGCGGGGCGAGGTTCGTGCAGAGGTCCTCGCCGAGCAGGGACGCGTCCGGGTCGGTCATCGGGACGTGGTTGGACTCGACGTCGATCGCGTTGCCGAAGTAGTCGGCGAGCGCCTCGTTCATCGCGCCGGACTGGCCGACGTACACCAGGCCCGCGCTGTGCTGGACCACGCCGTGGGTCATCTCGTGGCCGACCACGTCGGTGTCGGCGGAGAAGGTGCGGTAGTCGCCGCCGCCCTGGCCGTACACCATCTTGGTGCCGTCCCAGAAGGCGTTGTTGTAGGGCTGCCCGTTGCTGACCACGCCGACCAGGGACTGGATGAAGCCGCCCTTGCCGTCCAGGCTGTCCCGGCCGAACTTCGCGTGGTAGTAGTCGTAGACCTGGTGGGCGGCCCAGTGGGCGTCCACCGCGCCGGAGTCGGTCAGGTCCGCGCCCAGCTCCGGGGTGGCGGGGCGGAAGGTCTGGATGCCGCTGGGCCAGCCGCCGGAGGCGCTGGAGGCCTCCTTGCCGCGGGCGTCGTAGGTGGCGAGCAGGACGCCGCTGTACGGGGTGGCCGGGTCGCGGAAGCCGTAGTCGATCGTCTGGTAGGCGCCGTCGATGCCCTGGTACAGGTTGAGTTCGACCTGCTGCCCGTCGTAGCGGGTGCCGGTGCCCTTGACGACCAGCTGCTGCGGGACGGCGTCGAGGGCCGGGCCCGCGCCGGTGGCGCCGTCCCCGGCGGCGGGCGCGGTGGCGTCCGTCGCGCCGAAGGTCCGCAGGGAGCTGTACTGCAGCAGCGGGAAACCGGTGCGCGCGTCGACGTACACCTCCTGCTGGACGGGCTGCCCGTCGGTGGGGCTGCTGCCGGTGACGACCACGTGCCGGGCCAGTACGCCGCTGCCCTGCGGAAGGATCGTCAGGCCCTGGTCGGTTCCGGTGAGTTGAGGCACCGTCAGCTTCCCGGCGGGGCGGGTCAGCGGGCCGTCGCCGAGCTGCCGGGTCACGGCGGCGACGGCGCGGTCGACCGCGGTCGGCGTCGACACCGCGGGCGTGACGGTGGGCAGCGCGAGCCCGGTGAAGTACCGGCCGGAGGTGCCGGTGACGGCCCGCTTGCCGTTCTTCTTCGTCATCCGCACCACGTACTCGCCGCCGAGCACCGGCACGCCCCGGTAGTTCTGCTGGAGCCGGACGGTCTCTCGGTCGCCCTCGGTCTCGGTGGAGACGGTGGCCAGGTCCTGCGCCGGGTCCGCGATGTGGTACCGGTCGTGCTTCGCCGCGAGGTGGCCGCGGGCCGCGTCCGCCGCGGGGACGCCGGCGTCCACCGCCTCGTCGAGGCCGGTGACCAGTTCCGGGGTGGTGGTCGGGGTGGTGCCCGTCCCGGCGGCGGGTATCGCGTCGGCCGGCGCGGTGGCGGCGGCGGCGTCGGCACGGGCGGTCGCCGCGGTCGGCAGGAGCAGCGCGGCGGCGGCGAGCAGGGCGGTGACGCCGGTGCCGGCGGCCGCGCCGGAGCGGCGGCGTCCGGGGGGTTGGGTGCGCAAGGCGGATCCCTTTCCGTTGGGGCGGAATTCCTGGGGGAGCGCCCACATCGAAGTACGCGGCGACGGCCCGGACAACGGATCCCGGACGTCGAATAGTGGGCATGCACACTTGCGGACGCGCCACCGGTCAGGTCAAGATCCCTGACTGTGAACTGGCCTGACGACGCCTCCGACTGGGCAGAACTCGGTCTCGGGCCCGACGAACTGGCGCTCTACGAGGCGCTCCTGGCCCCGCCGCCGACCGCCCCGACCGACGGGGCGGCCGTTCCGGCCGACGGGGCGGCGACCCCGTTCGACGGGGCGGCCGCCGCGGCGGGCCTGCCGCCGCAGCGGGCCCGGGCCGCGCTCGGCGCGCTGCGGCGCGCCGGGTTCGTGCTGCCCGCGGTCCCCGGCGAGCGGTGGCCGGGCGTGCTGCCGCCCGCGACCGCGCTGCGCAGCCTGATCCAGCTGCGGCAGGCCGAACTGCTGGGCCGCTCGGCCCGGTTGGAGGTGGTCAGCGCCTCGGTGGACCGGCTGGCCGCGCAGCTGTCCGGCGGCGTCCCGGAGGGGCGGACCCCGGGCATCGAGACCGTCCGCGGCCGGGCGGCGATCGCGGCCCGGGTGCAGGCGCTGGTCGCCTCCGCGACCAGCGAGCTCACCCTGCTCGACCGGCCGCCCTACACCTCCCGGGACGGCGACGGCCCCCCGGCCCCGCTGGGCGTGACCGAGCTGGTCGAGCGCGGGGTCACCGTCCGGGCGGTGGTCGACCGGGAGGGCCTGGACTTCCCCGGCCGGGCCCGCGAGCTCAACGAACTCGCCGACCGGGGCGTGGAGATCAGGATCGCCGCGGACCTGCCGACCAAGCTGATCGTGGTCGACGGCCGGATCAGCCTGCTGCCGCCCACCGACGCGGTCGACCCGACCGCCTCCGCGCTGGTGGTCAAGGACACCACCCTGCACCACGTCCTGGTGCCGCTGTTCGAACTGGTCTGGGAGCGGGCCATCCCGATCGGCGGCGACAGCCGCGACGGCGCCACCGCGCAGGACCGGGAGATCCTCACCCTGCTGGCCTCCGGCTTCAAGGACGAGGCGATCGCCCGCCGGCTGGACGTCCACGTGCACACCGTCCGCCGCCGGATCAAGGCCCTGCTGCTGGTGCTCGACGCGGAGACCCGCTTCCAGGCCGGGGTGCAGGCGCTGCGCCGGGGCTGGCTCACGGTCTGACCCGGCCGCGCGGTCTGCGCCTCCCGCAGACCCCGCGGACCCCGCGGACCCCGCGGACCCCGCAGACTCTGCCGCCCTAGCTGACCTGCGGTGACGTCAGTAATGCCGCAGTAACGCCCGCCGCCTAGAGTCCGGGACAAGTGCTGCGGGGCCCGGCAGGAGGAGCCGTCGTCCCCAGCGGTGCCGCTCATCCTCGGGCGCGCCGGCCGCGGACCCACCGGTCCCCCCGGCCGCCGCGCCCGTCGAGCAGCCCGACCGGTGGCGCGGAGCGGGGCCCTCTGTGGGGAGGGCCCCTCGTCCGCCCGCCGGTCGTCGGTGGGACCGGTCGGCGCACAGCACCGCGCCGGCCGGGCCGCCCCCCGACGGGGTCACGGCCCTCGGCGGGGCCACAGCCCCCGGCCGGGCTGCCCCCCGGCCGGGTCACAGCACCCGGCGCATCCAGCCGTGGGTGTCGGGGACGCGGCCGAACTGGATGTCCAGCAGGTGCTCGCGCAGGGCCAGGGTCTGCTTGCCGGGCTGGCCGTCGCCGATGGTGAAGGAGTGCTCGGGGCTCTTGAGGGCGACGATCGGGGTGACGACCGCGGCCGTCCCGGCGGCGAAGACCTCCGTGATCGTGCCGTCGGCGGCGCCCGCGCGCAGCTCCTCGACGGTGACGGGACGCTCGACCGGCGTCAGCCCGAACTTCCCGGCCAGGGTCAGCACGGTGTCGCGGGTGACGCCCTCCAGGATGGTGCCGAGGCCGGGGGTGAGCAGTTCGCCGGAGGAGGTCACCAGGCACAGGTTCATCGTGCCGGACTCCTCCAGGCGGCCCTCGCCGCCCGTCCGGTCCAGGTAGAGCACCTGGTCGCAGCCGTGCTCCCGGGCCTCCAGCTGTGCGGCCAGACCGGCCGCGTAGTTGCCGCCGCACTTGGCGTCGCCGGTGCCGCCGGGCGCCGCCCGGGTGTAGGTGCTGCTGATCCACAGGGTGACCCCGGCGACGCCGGAGGCGAAGTACGGGCCCGCCGGGCTGGCGATCACCGAGTAGACGCACCGCTCGGCGGGGCGCACCCCGAGGAAGGCCTCGGCGGCGAACATGAACGGGCGCAGGTACAGGCTCTCCTCGGTGGTCGGCACCGGCACCCACGCCTCGTCCGCCCGGACCAGGGCCTCGACGCTGGCCAGGAAGTCCGCCTCGTCCAGCACCGGCAGGGCCAGGCGGGCCGCGGAGCGCTGGAAGCGGCGGGCGTTGGCCTCCGGGCGGAACAGCCAGACGCTGCCGTCCGCGTGCCGGTACGCCTTCAGGCCCTCGAAGATCTCCTGCGCGTAGTGCAGCACGGCTGCGCTGGGGTGCAGCGAGAACGGCTCCAGCGCCCCGACCCGGGCCCCGTGCCAGCCCTCCCCGGGGGTCCACACCGCCGACGCCATGTGGTCGGTGAAGTACCGGCCGAACGCCGGGGCGGCCAGGACCGCGGCCCGTTCGGCCTCCGAGGCGGGGTGCGAACTGGGCTGCAGGGCAAAGTCGAGACTCATCGGTCCACTCCT
This sequence comes from Kitasatospora phosalacinea, assembly GCF_000717185.1. Classification (GTDB taxonomy): domain Bacteria; phylum Actinomycetota; class Actinomycetes; order Streptomycetales; family Streptomycetaceae; genus Kitasatospora; species Kitasatospora phosalacinea_A. Next base: position 36,368 of record NZ_JNYE01000049.1, read on the forward strand.
TGAGGTCGGCGCGAGCGGGCACCCGTCCGGAGGCGGCCACCGCTCACCGGCGCTGCGGACATGCTAATGCGCCGTCAGCCGCGTCAGCGGCGTCAGCCGGGTGGACCGAGGCGGACCGGGGCGGGCCGCCGGGCGGGCAACCCCCGTGCAGGTGACGGGGGTTGCCCGCCCGGAGCGGCCGGGTGCGCGGGGTCAGTGCGCCGCCGCGGGCTGCGGGGCGCGCTCGACGGCCTCGTCGCCGGCCTCCGCGGAGTAGTCGGCGCGGCTGGTCTCGTCGGCGCCCTCGGGCGCCTTCAGGGCCCGCAGGACCAGGGTGAGCACCGCCGCGACGGCCAGGTTCAGCACGAACGCGGTCAGGCCGATGTAGCCGGTCTCGCCGATGCCGGGGATCTCCGCGCTGCTGCCGCCGAAGTGCTTGGTGGCGGGGGAGGCGATGCCCCAGGCCCGCCAGGTGCCGTAGGCCATGCCGACGGCCCAGCCCGCGAGCAGCGCCCAGCGGTGGAACCAGCGGGTGAACAGGCCCGCGACCAGGGCGACCGCGGTCTGCAGGATCCACAGCCCGCCCAGCAGCTGCATGTTGATCGCGGCCTGCTTGTCCATCACCAGCACGAACACCAGCGCGCCGACCTTCACCAGCAGCGAGGCGATCTTGGCGACCTTGGTCTCCTCGGCCGGGGTGGCGTCCGGCTTCAGGAACTCCTTGTACACGTTGCGGGTGAACAGGTTCGCCGCCGCGATCGACATGATCGCCGCCGGGACGAGCGCCCCGATCCCGATCGCCGCGAACGCGACGCCGGTGAACCAGGACGGGAACATGTCGGCGAACAGCTGCGGCACCGCCAGCTGGCTGTTGTAGCCCTTGGCGCCCTTGCTGACCCCGGCGGCGATCGCCATGAAGCCCAGCAGCGCCAGCAGGCCCAGCATCAGCGAGTACGCGGGCATGATCGCCATGTTCCGGCGCACCGTGTTGCGGGACTTCGACGCCAGCACGCCCGTCACCGAGTGCGGGTACATGAACAGCGCCAGCGCCGAGCCGAACGCCAGCGTCGCGTACGCCCACTGGCCGGTCGGCCCGACCACCAGCGAGCCGCTGGGCTTGCCGTTCGGGCCGGGGGTGGCGAACTTGTGCTGCGCGGCGTCGAAGATGTGCCCGTAGCCGCCCAGCCGCATCGGGATGTAGATCACCGCGACCGCGATCACGATGTAGATCAGCGCGTCCTTGACGAACGCGATCAGCGCCGGGGCCCGCAGGCCGGAGGAGTAGGTGTACGCGGCCAGCACGCCGAAGGCGATGAACAGCGGCAGGTCCTGGACGAACCAGTTGCCGCTGCCGCCGACGCCCAGCACGTCCAGCACGGCCTGGATGCCGACCAGTTGCAGCGCGATGTACGGCATGGTGGCCAGGATCCCGGTTAGCGCCACCGCCACCGACAGGCCGCGCGAGCCGTAGCGGCCGCGGACGAAGTCCGCCGGGGTGACGTAGCCGTGCACCCGCGACACCGACCACAGCCGGGGCAGGAACAGGAACACCAGCGGGTACGCGATGATCGTGTACGGCACCGCGAAGAAGCCCGCCGCGCCGCCCGCGTAGATGGCCGCGGGCACCGCGACGAAGGTGTACGCGGTGTACAGGTCGCCGCCGAGCAGGAACCAGGTGATCCAGGTGCCGAAGCTCCGGCCGCCCAGGCCCCACTCGTGCAGGTGCGCGGCGTCGTCGGCCCGGCGCCAGCGCGAGGCCAGGAAGCCCATCACCGTCACCAGGACGAAGAACAGCAGGAAGACCGTCATCGCGGTCCAGTCGACGTGCTTCACGCCTGGCCACCGTCCTTCGGAGCGGGCACGACGGGCGCGGCGGGCGCGTCCGCCGCGGGAGCGGACGGGGCGGCGGCGGACGGGGCAGCGGCCCGGCGGGCCGCCTCGTCACGCCGGATCAGCAGGTACGCGGTGCCGGTGAACAGCGCCGACAGCAGCACCCACAGCAGCTGGTACCAGTAGAAGAACGGCATCCCGCCGAGCTTCGGGGTGACCTTGCTGTAGGACGGCACCCACATCATCACCACGATCGGCACCAGCAGGCACAGCCCGGCCAGCACCCGGGCGGCGGAGGCCACGGGCGGTGCGCCCGAGGCAGGGACTTGGGGGGACGGGGACGGCACGGGGCGGCTCCGGAGGATGACGGGGTGTCACCTCAGTGGCACCGCAACGCACGAAGCCGTGCGTCCGCCGAGCAGTGCCCTCGGTGATCGGGAGGACCCCGCGAGGGTAGGACAGCGGAGTGACCCCTGTCACTACCCCGTTCACCAGCCGGTCCCCGGCGCCCGGCCCCGCACCGCCCCCGCCCGCCACCCGCCCGGCCCCGCACCGCACCGCCCATCCCCCGCCCGCCCACCGCCCGCCCGGTTCCGGCGGACCGCCCGGGGCCCGGCACGGCCGTGGGCATAATGACCGGCATGGGACGGACGGCGGCGTGGCCGATGACGACGTGGCGGGCGGCGGCGGGGGACTTCGGGGGGAGCGCGCGGGGCGGGCCGGTCGGCGGGGTGCTGCTCGGGCTGCTCGCGGCGCTCGCGGCCGTCGCCTCCGTCGTCGAGCTGACGGCCGCCCGCGGCCCGCTGCCGCGGCTCGCCGCCGAGCGCCTCCAGCAGACCGCGGGGAGCGGCGTCCTGGGCGTCCAACTGCTCTTCGCCGTCGGCCTGTTCGGTGCGGCCACCGCGCTGCCGCTGCTGCGCCTGCGCCCCGCCGCGGCCGGACCGGCGGTCACCGCCGCCGTCCTCGGCACGGTCGGGGCCTTCCACACCGCCACCGCCGTCGGGACCGTCGCCGTCCTGCTCGCCCACTACCGGATGGGCCGCACCGGCCGCACCCCGCTCGCGCTCGGGCTCGCGCTGCCCTTCCCGCTGCTCGCGCTCGCCGCGGCCGCCGACACCGACCTGCGGGTCCGCCTCTGGCTGCTCGCCGCGCTCGCCCCCGTCGCCGCAACCGCAGGCCTGCACCGCCGCTCCCGCGCGCAGCGCGCCGCGCACGAGCGGACCCGCGCGCTCGCCCTCGGCGCCGTCGCGGAGAACGCCGTCCGGGCCGAACGGGCCAGGATCGCCCGCGAGTTGCACGACGTGGTGGCCCACCACGTGTCGATGATCGCGGTCCGGGCCGAGACCGCCCGGCTGGCCACCCCCGACCTGCCCGCGCAGGGCGCCGAACGGCTGCTGGAGATCGGCGACGCGGCCCGCGACGCGCTCGCCGAGATGCGCCGCCTGCTCGGCGTGCTGCGCGAGGACGGGCGGGCCGCGCCCGCCCGCGCCCCGCAGCCGGGGCTGGCCGCGCTGGGCGAACTGCTGGAGCAGGCCCGCCGGGCCGGTGGCGGCACCGTCCGCCTGGTGGTGCGCGGCACGCCCGCCCCGCTCGACCCCGGCGCGGAACTCGCCGCCTACCGGATCGTCCAGGAGGCGCTGACCAACGCCCGCCGCCACGCCCCCGGCGCCGCCGTCGAGGTCGAACTGCACCACACCGCCACCGCCCTGGAGCTGCGGGTGCGCGACCACGGTCCCGGCCCGGGCGGCGGCCCCCGGCCGGGCGGCGGGCACGGCCTGACCGGCATGCGCGAGCGCGCCGCCGCGGTCGGCGGCACCCTGCGCACCGGCCCCGGCCCCGGCGGCGGCTTCGCGGTCACGGCGCACCTCCCGCGGGGGGAGGCGCGGTGAGCGCCGGGCCCGACCCGTCCCGTCCGGTCCGGATCGTCGTCGCCGACGACCACCCCGTGGTCCGCTCCGCGTTCGCCACCCTGCTGGACGGCCAGCCCGACTTCACGGTGGTCCGCACCGCGGGCGACGGCACCGAGGCCGTCCTGGCCTGCCGGGAGGAGCGCCCCGACCTCGTCCTGATGGACATCCGGATGCCCGGCACCGACGGCATCGAGGCGACCCGGCAGGTCACCGCCGAGGGCCCGCACCCGCCCCGGGTGCTCATCCTCACCACCTTCGACCTCGACGAGTACGTCTACGAGGCGCTGCGCGCCGGGGCCAGCGGCTTCCTGCTCAAGGAGTCCACCGCCGAGCGGCTCTTCGAGGCGGTCCGGGTGGTGGCCGCGGGCGACGCCCTGCTCGCCCCCGGCGTGACCCGCCGGCTGATCGCCGAGTTCGCCGCCACCCCGCCCCGCGCCGACCCCCGCGCCGACCCGCGCACCGGCCCCCGCCCGCACCCCGCCGCCGAGCGGCTGCGCACCCTCACCCCGCGCGAGACCGAGGTGCTGCTACTGGTCGCCGAGGGCCTGTCCAACCCGGAGGTCGCCGCCCGCCTCACCGTCACCGAGGAGACGGTGAAGACCCACGTCAGCCGGATCCTGGCCAAACTCGGCCTGCGCGACCGCACCCAGGCCGTGGTGACGGCCTACGAGAGCGGACTGGTGGTGCCCGGCGGCCGCGACCGGTAGCGGGGACGGCCCGACGGAGCAGACTGGACGGGGGCGGACCGATGAGTCCGCCCGCCCCGGTCCGTCTGAACCTCCGACGGCACCGACCACTCCCCGGGAGCACACCATGGGCTTCATCGACATCGAGCTGTTCACCACCCTCGACCTGGTCGGGCAGGCGCCCGGCGGCCCCGAGGAGGACCCGGCGGACGGCTTCGCCTTCGGCGGCTGGCAGGCCCCGCTGATCGACGAGGTCTCCGGGGCGCAGGTCGACGCCGCGTACGAGGGCACCGACGCGCTGCTGCTCGGGCGGCGGACGTACGACATCTTCGCCGCCTACTGGCCGAACGCCGGGGAGAACCCCTTCGCCGAGCTGTTCAACCGCGTCCCGAAGTACGTGGCCTCGCGCGGTGAGCCCGAGCTGCCCTGGGCCGGGTCCGAACTGCTCGGGCCCGACCTGCCCGCCGCCGTGCGGGAGCTCCGCGAGCGGCACGAGAAGGTCAAGGTGGTGGGCAGCCTGGACCTGGTGCAGACCCTGCTGCGGGAGAAGCTGTTCGACCGGCTCGACCTGTGGGTCCACCCGATCGTCCTCGGCAGCGGCAAGAAGGTGTTCGCCGACGGCGCCGTCCCCACCAGCCTCGCGCTGCTCGAACCGCCCGCCGCGAGCCCGCGCGGCACCGTCCTGCTGCGCTACGGCCTGGTCGAGGGCGTCCCGGAGACCGGCGACATGAGCGAACTCCAGGACTGAGGCCGGGCAGGGGGAGGGCGACGTAGCTCCTGCGGGGGACGGCGCCCTCCCGCAGGATCGCTCCCGGCCGTGACGACCCGGCGGGGGCCGGATTCCTACGCTCGGCCACCATGGAGCAGCACACCACCGATCCGGCCGGGACGATCCGCGTCACCGGCCTGCGCAAGCGGTTCGGGGCGAACCCGGCCCTGGACGGCATGACCTTCACCGTCCGCCCCGGCCAGGTCACCGGCTTCGTCGGCCCCAACGGCGCCGGGAAGTCCACCACCATGCGGGTGGTCCTCGGCCTCGACGCCCCCGACGAGGGCACCGCCCTGGTCGGCGGCCGCCCCTACCGCAGCCTGCGCCGCCCCCTCACCCACCTCGGCGCCCTGCTCGACGCGGGCGCCCTGCAACCCGGCCGCACCGCCCGCAACCACCTGCTGTGGCTGGCCCGTTCGCAGGGCATCGACGCCCGCCGGGTCGACCGGGTGCTGGCCGCCGCGGGCCTGCAGGAGGCGGCCGGACGCAGGGCCGGGCAGTTCTCGCTCGGCATGCGCCAGCGCCTGGGCATCGCCGCGGCCCTGCTCGGCGACCCGCCCGCACTGATGCTGGACGAACCCTTCAACGGCCTCGACCCCGAGGGCTTCCGGTGGATCCGCGCCCTGCTCGCCGAGCAGGCCGCCCGCGGCCGGGCGGTCCTGGTCTCCAGCCACCTGATGGGCGAACTCCAGGACACCGCCGACCACTTGGTCGTGGTCGGCCGCGGCCGGGTGATCGCCGACACCACCGTCGCCGCGCTGCTGGCCGGCGCCTCGAACGGCCGGGTCACCCTGCGCACCTCCGCCCCCGACCGGGCGGTGCGGGCCCTGGCGGGCGGCGGCGCCACCGTCAGCTCCACCGGCCCGGACACCGTCACCGCCCACGGCCTGGAGCCCGAACGGGTCGTCGCCCTGCTCACCGCCGGGGGCGTCCCGTTCGCGGAGGTTTCCGCGCACCGCGCCTCGCTGGAGGAGGCCTACCTCGAACTCACCCGGGACGCCGTCCAGTACCGGGCGACCGACGCGGGGGAGGCGGCGTGATGGTCCAACTGTCCTCCCTCGCGGGCGACTTCGCCCTGATGCTGCGCGCCGAGTGGACCAAGCTGCGCACCGTCCCCGGCTGGGTCGCCACCGCGGCGGGCGCGCTGCTCGCGATCCTGGCGGTCGGCCTGCTCGGCACCGCCGCGACCAACCCGAACCCCGTCCGCACCGGACTGCCGGTCGGCCCCGGCGGGGAGGCCGTCAACGACAGCTTCTCCTTCGTCCACCGCGAACTGTCCGGCGACGGCACCCTGACCGTCCCCGTGCTCGGCCTCACCAGCGTCACCGCCCAGGGCCCGGAGGGGAGTTCACCCGGCCCGGTGGCCGAGTGGGCGAAGGCCGGGATCATCGTCAAGGCCGGGCTCGACCAGGGCTCCACGTACGCGGCGGTCACCGCCACCGGGGCCCACGGCGTCCGCTGGCAGCACGACTACACCCACGACGCGGCCGGCCGCCCCGGCCGCCCCACCGACGCCGCCCCGCAGTGGCTGCGGCTGACCCGCACCGGCGACACCGTGACCGGCTACGACTCCGCCGACGGCGAGCACTGGACGCGGATCGGCACCGCCCGGCTCCCCGACCTGCCCGGCACCGCGCAGGTCGGCCTGTTCACCACCTCCCCGGAGACCCCCGAGGACACCGGCACCGGCACCGGCCTCGCCCCCGCCGTCGCCACCGGCCGGTTCGGACCGGCCGTCCTCTCCGGCGGCTGGGCCGAGGACCCGGGCGGCCCCGGCGGCCCGGACGACGGGTGGACCGGCAGCCTGGTCGGCACCGACGCGGGCACCTCCGGCAGCTACCTGCCGGGCGCCACGGGCGGGTACGCCCGGGACGCCGCCGGGTTCACCGTCACCGGCGCGGGCGACATCGCCCCGGTGGTCGGCGGCCCCGCCCTGGCCGGGGGACGGGTGGTGGAGAACTTCCTGGTCGGCACCTTCGCCGGGCTGACCGCCCTGGCCGTGGTCGCCACCGGCTCCGCCACCGCCGAGTACCGGCGCGGCCTGATCGCCCTCACCCTCGCCGCGGCCCCCCGCCGCGGCCTGCTCCCGCTCGCCAAGGCGCTGCCGCTCGCGGGCGTCTCCCTGCTGGTCGGCACGGCCGCCGCGGCGCTCGCCGTCCCGCTCGGCACCGCCTGGTCCACCGCGCACGGCTTCCCGGTCGCCGCCGTCCCGGACGCCGTCACCCTGCGGGTGGTGCTCGGCACCGGCCTGCTGCTCGCGGACGCCACCGTGCTCGCCCTCGCACTCGGCCTGCTGCTGCGGCGCGCCGCACCGGCGATCGCCGCGACCGTCGCGGGCCTGGTGCTGCCCTACCTGCTCGCCACCTCCGGCACGCTGCCCACCGGGGCGTCCGAGTGGCTGCTGCGGGTCACCCCGGCGGCCGGGTTCGCGATCCAGCAGAGCCTGCCCCGCCTCCCGCAGGTCTCCACCCTCTACGCGCCCGCCTCCGGCCACTACCCGCTCCCCCCGTGGACCGGACTCGCCGTCCTGACCGCCTGGGCCGCCGCCGCCCTGCTCGCGGCCGCCCTCCTGATCCGCCGGAGGGACGCGTGAAGCACCCGCCCGCCGGTACGCTCCGCCGCGCGCTGGCCGCGGAGTGGACCAAGTTCCGCACCGACGCCACCCACGCCCGGCTGCTGCTCGGCCTGGTCGTGCTGACCGCCGCGGTCGGCGCGGCCACCGCCGCCACCACCACCTGCCCCGCCCCCGGCTGCGGCGTCGACGCGCCCCGCACCGCGCTCACCGGCGTCCTGGTCGGCCAGGTCGTCGCGGTCGTGCTGGGCGTGCTGACGGCCGGGAACGAGTACCGCACCGGCATGGTCCGCACGACCCTGGCCGCGGTGCCGAGCCGCTCCGCGGTCCTGACCGCCAAGGCCGTGGTGCTGTCCGCCGCCGTCCTCGCCGCGGGCGCGCTCGCGGTGGCCGGCTCGCTGCTCGCCGCCCGGCTGCTGCTGCCCGGCAACGGCTTCACCCCCGCCCACGGCTACCCGGCGCTGTCCCTCGCCGACGGCCCCACCCTGCGGGCCGCCACCGGGTCGGTCCTCTACCTGCTGCTGGTCGCCCTGCTCGGCCTCGGCGCCGTCACCGCGACCCGCAGCTCCGCGGCCGCCACCGGCGCCGTCCTCGGCCTGCTGTTCGTCCTCCCCGCCGTGACCGCGGTCGTCGGCGACCCCGACTGGCAGCGCCACCTCCAGCAGTTCGCCCCGATGCCCGCCGGCCTCGCCGTCCAGGCCACCCTCGACACCGCCCGCCTCCCCATCGCCCCCTGGCCCGGCCTGGGCGTCCTCGCCCTGTGGACCGCCGCCGCCCTCACCCTCGGCCGCACCGCCCTGCACGCGCGGGACGCCTGACCGCACCCGTCCTCCGCACCGGAACCGCCCCACCCACCGGGCCCGGGGCGGGTCAGCCGTGCACGCCCAGGCAGAGGACGAGGACGGAGCTGCGGCGGGTCTCCACGTAGGTGGCGACGAGGGCCGGTTCGGTCTGGCAGTCCTGTTCGTTGGCGCCGTGGACCACCTTGAGGACGGTGAACTCGGCGTCGGCCGAATTGCAGTCGACCAGGCTCACGTCGGGCTTGGCGTCGTTGCCCGCGTTGTGCGCGCAGTCGCCCGCCTTGGCGGCGGCCGGGGTGTCACGCGCGAAGTAGGCGGCGGCGAGGAGCGCGGCCACGATCGCCACGACCAGACCCGCGATCTTCAGGACGCCGGGCACCCCGCGGCGGGCCCCGGGCTTCTCGGCCGGCCCCGGCCCGGCCTCCGCCCGGCGTTCGGTGGCGGGTTCGGTGGCGGGTTCGGCGTCGGCGGGTTCGGCGGCGGCGGGGATGGGCGGAGTGGTCACGGGGTTCCCTCACTGGTACGGAGCGGCACGGCAGCGTACCGCCGTGCCGCTCAAGTGCGTTGACCGGGACGGGTGGTGACGCATCCGGGACCCGCCCCGGACCCGCCCCCGGCCCGCTCCGGCGTCTGCCGGGTGACGCCCCGTCCACGCGGTGCCCGCCGGTTCCCGAACGGCCGGGTTCGCCTCACCGCCCCGGCCGGACTATCCTCGGGCCCAGGTTGCGGGCAAGGGGCCCGGAAGGTGTCTTGGGGGTTGGCATGGTTGCCGGTCGCGTGGTGCGGTTCGACGGTTCTCGGGGCTACGGGTTCATCGCCCCCGACCAGGGCGGGGAGGACGTCTTCCTGCACGTCAACGACCTGTTGATCCCCGAGTCCTACATCCGCACCGGCCTCGCCGTGGTCTTCGACATCGAGGACGGCGACCGCGGCCCCAAGGCCTCCTCCGTCCAGCTCGCCCCCGGCGCCGACCCCAAGGCCCCCGTCGCCGCCCCCCTGGCCGAACGCATCGTCCGCCCCGTCGACGACGACGAGCAGCTCGCCTCCGACGACTACCTCGACGACGTCACCGAGGCCCTCCTGGAAGCCTCCCCCTCCCTCACCGGCACCCAGATCCTCCAGGTCCGCGCCGCCATGCTCCAGCTCGCCAAGAGCCACGGCTGGATCGACTGACCCGACCCGCACGCGCCAGCGCCCCCGCTCCCGCCCCGGTTCTCCGGGGCGGGAGCGGGGGCGCTGTGGTTGCGGTGGCCCGGGGCGTCCGGCCCGTCCTCAGCTGCCGTCCCCGCGCCCTGCCGCCGTCCCCGCTCCCGTCGCCCGTCCCCGTTCGCGTTCCTCCGCCGTCGCGGTGAGGGCGTCGGTGAGGGTGGCGGTGAGGAGGGCGAGGGCGGCGGCGGACGGGGTGGCGGGGGTGGCGGTGTGGAGGAGGAGGCGGTGGGTGGTGCCGTCGGAGAGGGGGAGGCTCTCGAAGTCGAGGTCCAGCGGGCCGACCAGGGGGTGGTGGAAGGACTTGGTGCCGACGGTGCAGTCGCGGACCGGGTGGCGGGCCCAGAGGGCGGCGAACTCGGGGCTCTGGATGGCGAGTTCGCCGACGAGGCGGGCCAGGCGGTGGTCCTCGGGGTGGCGGCCGACGGCGAGGCGGAGGGCGGCGACGGCGGTGCGGGCGTCCTCGTCCCAGCGGGTGTGCAGTTCGCGGGTGTGCGGGTCGAGGAAGAGCAGCCGGGTCAGGTTGGGGCGGTCGGCGGGCCGGTCGGGTGAGGTCGGGTCGAGGTGTCCGGCGAGCAGGGCGTGGCCGAGGGCGTTCCAGGCGAGGACGTCGTTGCCGCGGTCCAGGACGACGGCGGGGACGTGCGGCATCGCGTCGATCAGGTGCTTGGTGGCGGGCCGGACCCTGGCGGGCCGGTGCTGCGGTGCGCGCCGGACGCGGGAGGGCCGGGCCAGGTCGTAGAGGTGGGCGCGCTCGTCGGGGGTGAGGCGCAGGGCGCGGGCGAGCGCGTCCAGGACGCCGTCGGAGGCGTTGGCGCTGTGGCCCTGTTCGAGCCGGGTGTAGTAGGTGACGCTGACCCCGGCGAGCAGCGCGAGCTCCTCGCGGCGCAGCCCGGGCACCCGTCGGCGGCCCGGGTACAGGGTCAGCCCGGTGTCCTCGGGGCGCAGTCGGGCGCGGCGGTTGCGCAGGAACTCGCCGAGGGCGGTCGATGTCTCCATGCCGTCCAGTGTGCCGGTGCGGGGCGGCTCCGCGGCCGGGCCAGGGTATCCCTGCCGGTGCTACCTTCCGCAGGGGGCTGGGTGGGTCTCCCGGGCCGGTGCAGTCTCCTTCTCGTCACCGCGGAACCGCGGAGGAGCACCGAGAGGGAGGCCCGTCATGGCGATGGTCGCAGCGGTAGAAGAGAACCAACAGGCAGATGCGGCAGGGAAGTTGACGAAGCGTCAGCGGATCGTCCTGCTGGTCCTGCTGGTCGCCCAGTTCATGCTGGCGGTGGACTTCTCGATCCTGAACGTGGCGCTGCCGGCGATCGGCCAGGGCCTGGGCTTCCCGCTGGGCGAACTGCAGTGGATCGGGACGGCGTTCGCGCTGTCCGCGGCCGGGTTCACCCTGCTGTTCGGGCGGGTCGCCGACCTGTTCGGGCGGCGGCGGCTGTTCCTGCTGGGCCTGGCGGTGCTCGGGGTGTCCTCGCTGGTGGGCGGCCTGGCGACCGGCCCGGCGGTGCTGGTCGCGGCGCGGGTGGCGCAGGGCCTGGCGACGGCGGCGGTCACCCCGGCGGGGCTGTCGCTGCTGACCACCTCGTTCCCGGAGGGGCCGCTGCGCGACCGGGCGCTGGGCCTGAACGGGGCGCTGATGTCGGCGGGGTTCACCACCGGCGCGGTGCTCGGCGGCGTCCTCACCGACCTGCTGTCCTGGCGCTGGGCGTTCTTCGTGAACGTGCCGGTGGCGTTCGCGGTGCTGCTGGTCGCCCCGGGCATGATCCGGGAGAGCCGCCCGGACGCCCGCCCGAAGCTGGACGTGCCGGGCGCGCTCTCGGTCACGCTGGGCCTGCTGTCCCTGGTGTACGGACTGACCCGGGCCGGTACGGCGGGCTGGGGCGACGCGTTCGCCCTGGGCGGGCTGGGGCTGGGGGCGGCGCTGCTGCTGGTGTTCCTGGCGGTGGAGCGGCGGGCCGCGGCGCCGCTGGTGCCGGTGTCGATCCTGCGGCGGCGCAGCGTGGTGTGGGGCAACGCGGCCGGGCTGATCGCCTTCCTGACCGAGACCTCGCTGGTCTTCCTGCTGACCCTCTACCTCCAGGAGGTGCTGGGCTTCTCCGCGCTGGCCGCGGGCCTGTCCTTCGGCGTCCTGGGCCTGGGCACCGTCCTGGGCGGCGCCACCGCGGCCCGCCTGATCGCCGCCACCGGCACCCGCACCGCCCTGGTGGCCGGCGGCCTGGTGCAGGCCGTCGCGACGGCCGCGCTGCTGCTGCTCGGCCAGGGCCACTCCTCGCTGTGGCTGCTGCTCGCGGCGACCTTCGTCGGCGGCGTCGGCAACATGTACGTGATCGTCGGCTTCATGGTCACCGCCACCTCCGGCCTGCCCGACCGCGAGCAGGGCCTGGCCACCGGCCTGGCGACGATGACCCAGCAGATCGGCATCACCATGGGCACCCCGGTGATGAGCGCGGTCGTCGCGGCCTGGGCGGGCGCCCACCCGTCCGCCCAGGCGGTCCTGGACGGCGTCACGCTGGCCGTCCTGGTGAACGCGGCCCTGGTGCTGCTGGGCGTCCTGGGCAGCGGCTTCCTGCGCCGCCGGGCCTCCTGACCGGCGGCACCGCCCCGCCCGTCCCCTCCCGCGGAGGAAGGGGCGGGCGGGGCGGGGCGTGGGCGCGGGCTGGCATGATCGGGGGATGGTTGAACGAGTCATCGCCGCCTGCGACGGAGCGGCCAAGGGCAACCCGGGGCCCGCCGGGTGGGCCTTCGTGGTCGCGGACGGGAACGGCGCGCCGCAGCGCTGGGAGTCCGGCGCACTGGGGCGCAACACCAACAACGTCGGGGAGCTCACGGCCCTGCAGCGCCTGCTGGAGGCCACCGACCCGGGGGCGCCGCTGGAGGTGCGCCTGGACAGCACCTACACCCGGGACGCGGTCACCAAGTGGCTGCACGGCTGGAAGCGCAACGGCTGGAAGACCGCGGCGGGCAAGCCGGTCGCCAACCAGGAGCTGATCCAGCGGATCGACGCGCTGCTCACCGGCCGCGACGTCGAGTTCGTCTACGTCCCCGCCCACCAGGTGGACGGCGACCCGCTGAACGCGATCGCCGACAAGGCCGCCAGCGACGCGGCCCGCACCCAGCAGTCCGCCGCGGGCACCGCCGCCGACCTCCCGGTGCCCGACCCGGCCGCCGCCCCCGCCCCGCGCGCCCGCCGGGCCTCCTCGTCCTCCTCCTCTGCCGCGTCCGCCGCTTCCGGCGCCAACGGCGGTGCGGCGAAGCGCAGTTCGACGGGAGGCGGCGGGCGGACGCTGGCCGCGAAGTTCCCCGGCCGGTGCCCGTGCGGGCGCGCGTACGGCAAGGGCGAGACGATCACCAAGGTGGGCAGCAGCTGGGGCCACCCGGACTGCGCGACCGCCCACGCCTGACGGGACGACGACCGGGGCCGGTCCCGCCGCCGGGGCCGGCCCCGGCGGTGGCGTCCACGGTGCCGGAGCCGCCTTCCACGGGGTTTGTCGGGGCCGCCGCCGGTGTGTCAGATTGCCACGGAGCGCGTGCTCCCGTACCCGTACCGTCACCCGAGCGAACCTGAGCGAGAAGGACCCCATGACCACCGAGACGCTGGAGTTCCAGGCCGAAGCGCGGCAGTTGCTGCAGCTGATGGTCCATTCGATCTACTCGAACAAGGACGTCTTCCTGCGCGAGCTGATCTCCAACGCGTCGGACGCGCTGGACAAGCGGCGCCTGGCCGGACTGACCGACGAGGGGCTGCGCGCCGACGACCTGCACATCGACCTCGCCGTCGACCCGGACGCCCGCACCCTGACCGTCCGCGACAACGGCATCGGCATGAGCCGCGACGAGGTCGTCGGCCTGATCGGCACCATCGCCCGCTCCGGCACCGCCGAGACGCTGCGCCGCCTGCGCGAGAGCAAGGAACCCGCCGAGCTGATCGGCCAGTTCGGCGTCGGCTTCTACTCCACCTTCATGGTCGCGGACAAGGTCACCCTGCTGACCCGCAAGGCCGGCGAGCCCACCGGCACCCGCTGGGAGTCGGCCGGCGAGGGCACCTACACCGTGGAGGAGGTCGCGGACGCGCCCGAGGGCACCGCGGTCACCGTCCACCTGCGCCCCGAGGACGGCGAGGACGGCCTGCACGACTACACCGACCTGGCGACCGTCCGGCGGATCGTCAAGCGCTACTCCGACTTCATCGCCTTCCCGATCCGCGCCACCGCGGCGGCGGGCGCCGAGGAGCAGGTCCTCAACTCGATGAAGGCGCTGTGGGCCCGCCCGCGCGCCGAGGTCGCCGAGGAGGAGTACCGCGAGTTCTACCGGCACATCGCGCACGACTGGACCGACCCGCTGGAGACCATCAGCCTGCGGGCCGAGGGCACCTTCGAGTACGAGGCGCTGCTGTTCATCCCGGCCCGCCGCCCGCACGACCTGTTCCAGCGCGACGGCCGCCACGGCGTCCAGCTGTACGTCAAGCGGGTGTTCATCCTGGAGGACAGCCGCGAGCTGCTCCCCGACCACCTGCGCTTCGTCAAGGGCGTGGTGGACGCCGCCGACCTGTCGCTGAACATCTCCCGCGAGATCCTCCAGCAGGACCGGCACATCCAGCTGATCCGCCGCCGCCTCGCCAAGAAGGTGACGGCCACGATCAAGGAGATGATGACCGGCGACGCCGACAAGTACCGCACCTTCTGGCGCGAGTTCGGCCCCGCCGTCAAGGAAGGCCTGCTCGACCCGGCCGAGGACCGCAAGGCGATCCTCGACATCGCCTCCTTCGCCAGCACCGCGGGCGAGGAGCCGACCTCGCTGGCCGACTACCTGGCCCGGATGAAGGACGGCCAGGACAAGATCTACTACATGACCGGCGAGAGCCGTGCCCAGGTCGAGAACTCCCCGCACCTGGAGGCGTTCCGGGCCCAGGGCTACGAGGTCCTGCTGCTCACCGACCCGGTCGACGAGATCTGGGTCGAGGGCGTCCCCGAGTACGAGGGCAAGGAGTTCAGCTCGGTGGCCCGCGGCGCCGTCGACCTGCCAGCCGACGAGGTCTCCGAGGAGCGCACCGGCTCGTACGCGGCGCTGCTGGGCTGGCTGGGCGAGACGCTCGCCGAGGTCAAGGACGTCCGCCTCACCAGCCGCCTGACCAACTCGCCCGCCTGCCTGGTCAGCGACGCCGACGGCCTCACCCCGACCCTGGAGAAGATGTACCGGGCGATGGGCCAGGACGTCCCGACCGCCCGGCGGATCCTCGAACTCAACCCCGAGCACCCCCTGGTCGGCGCCCTGCGCACCGCCCACGAGGAGCGCGCCGACGACCCGGCCCTGGTCGAGACCGCCGAACTCCTCTACGGCACCGCCCTGCTGGCCGAGGGCGGCGACCTCGCCGACCCGGCCCGCTTCGCCAAGCTGCTGGCCGACCGGCTGGCCCGGACGGTCTGACGCCCCCGGCCGCGGCCCCGCCCCCGCTCGTTCCCGGGGGGGCGGGGCCGCGGCTTTTGCACGCCCGGGATGGTAACGCAACGTAACTGCGCTGCGGTGGATTCTGGCCTGTCCTGACAACGTTGTCCAGTGCTTCGCGATAGCAGTCCGGTAACGAGACTAATCTGTCATCAAGTTAAGTAAAGTTTTAGTGCCTGGGGGCTTTGCTGCTTCAGATCCGCTGTATTTCAGTGTTGACCGGTCTATGGACATGGCTGGGAGGTGACGTCTACGTTAAGCGTCCAACGGCCCGGGGCCGATCCGGAGCCGATGAGGAACAGCGTGAAGGATGAGCGAGATGCGCAGAGGATGGCTGGCCGTCGGGGCCGCTTCCATGGTGGTGCTCACTGCCTGTAGCAGCAGTGGTGGCGGCGGGA
>NZ_JNYE01000050.1 GCF_000717185.1 Kitasatospora phosalacinea
CGATCAGCAGCTTCGCCGGAACCGCACGCACCGAAGTCGCCGTCGGCACCTCCAACGAGGCGTCCATGTTCGACGCCACCGCCTTCGCCGGACCGCGCAACGCGATCAGCTCGGCACCCGCCGCGTCGACCGCCGGTGCGGCCTTCGGCGCGGAGGCTGCGGGCGCGGGCGCGGCGGGGGCGGCCTTCGGCGCGGGGGCTGCGGCTGCGGGCGCGGGAGCGGCGGCCGGGGCGGCAGCGGGAGCGGGAACGGGCGCGGTGACGGCGGGCGTCACGGCGTTCCCCTCGACCGCCGCGCTCGCCGGTGCCGCCGACCCGCCGGGCTTGTAGTCGGCGAACAGGTCCTGCCAGGCCCGGTCCACCGAGCTCGGGTCCCGCAGGTACTGCTGGTACATCTCGTCGACGAGCCACTCGTTTGGGCCGAAGGCCGAAGGGCTCGAAGAGTTGACGGGCACTTCAGAGTGTGGCGACACGGCGTAGACCGCCCTCTTCCGCTTCAAGTTCCGGTTGTTGACCAAACGATACGCGCCCGCGCTCTGGCCCACGCGCGGGTGCGGCGGAAACCGGGCAACGCGCAGGTGACGCCCAAGTGGCGTGCCCGAGAAGGCGGGTGACGGATCGTGTACTTCCTTGCAGGTGGGGCGGGTGCGTCCCGGCGCAGCACGCCGGGACGCACCCGCCCCGTCCTCCGCCGGTGCCCGGTCAGGGGCGGCCGTCGTGGTGGACCCGCCGGCTGCGGATCTGCCAGTCGCCGTCGACCCGGACCAGCTCGTCGTGGCACCGGGTGCTGCGGTCCAGCACCGGGGCCCCGCCGAGCCGGACGGCGAGCAGCATCGCGTAGCTGCGGGCGTGCACCGTCCCGTCGGCGGTCGGCTCGACGACGAGCATGCCCATCCAGTGCCGGTGCCGGATGCCGTCGGCGTCGAGCTGCTGCTGGGCGCGGCGGATCACCCCGACGATCTGCTCGCGGCCGTGCGCGGGGTGCGGGTTGACGTTGTTGGAGATGGTGGCGTCCTCGGTGAAGGTCTCCACCCAGGCGTCCACCTGCCCGGCGTCGATCAGGTGCATGTGGCGGGCGTAGAAGTCCTGGATCTCCGCGTAGAGCTCCGGGTCGGCCGTCTGCTGGGACATCGGTCGGTCCTCCGTGGTGGATTCGTGGTCGTGACGGGGTCGGCCGTCGGGTGCTCGCCGGGTGCTCGTCCGGTGGTCGGTGGCTCCGCGGCCGGTCAGGAGGACGCGGCGCCGAACCAGCGGTCGAGCGCCTCCGCCAGGCCCTCGGTGCCGCCCGGCTCCGCGCAGGCCCACGCCACGTAGCCGTCCGGGCGGACGAGCAGCGCGGCCGTGCCCGGGGCCTTCGCGGGGTCGGCGAGCGTGGCGGTCAGCCGGGTGAGCCGGTCGGTCCGGCCGTCCGCCCAGGCGGCGGGCAGTGCGTCGGCGAGGTCGATCAGCAGGCCCCGGCCCGCGGCGAGCAGTTCGAGGGCGTTGACCCGGCCGTCGGGGGTGAGCAGCGGCAGCGGGGGCATCCGGCGCCCCACCAGGGCGTGCGACGGCTCGGCCGCGCCGTCCTCGCCGCCCATCGGGTAGCGGATGTCCAGGCCGGTGATCATCTCGCCGATGTAGCGGTTGACCTGGTCCAGGTCCATCAGTTCGCTGAACAGCTCGCGCAGCGGATCGATCTCCGGGGCCGGGTGCATCATCGCCAGCTGGGCGCGGGTGTTCATGCAGACCCGCTTCGCGACGGGGCGCCGCTCGGCCTCGTAGCTGTCGAGCAGGCCGTCGGGGGCCCAGCCGTTCAGGGTGCCGGCCAGCTTCCAGCCGAGGTTCAGGGCGTCCTGGATGCCGGTGTTCAACCCCTGTCCGCCGGCCGGGAAGTGGACGTGCGCGGCGTCGCCCGCCAGCAGGACGGAGCCCGTGCGGTAGCGCTCCACCAGGCGGGTGGCGTTCCCGAAGCGGGACATCCAGCGGGCCTCGCCGATGGTCAGGTCGAGGCCGGAGACCCGCTTGGCGGCCGCCGCCAACTCCTCCGTGGTCACCGGCACGTCCCGCGGGACGGGCTCGGCGTCGAACTCCACCGCGACCACCCGGTACAGCCCCTCGCCCAGCGGGATCAGGCCGAAGAGGCCGCCCTCCAGCCGCAGCAGTTCGCGGCCCGCGGGCTGCTCGCCGATCAGCTGGACGTCGCCCAGCAGCGCGTTGACCGTGGAGGCGGTGCCGGGGAAGGGCACCCCGGCGAGCTTGCGCACCGTGCTGGCGCCGCCGTCGCAGCCGGCCAGGTAGCGGCCGTCCAGCCGGTAGGCGCCGTCCGGCCCCTCGACGCCGACGGTGACCCCGTCCGGGCCCTGCTCCAGCGAGACCAGCCGGTGGCCGCGCCGGATGTCGACCCCCAGCTCCAGCGCCCGCTCGTGGAGGATCTCCTCCGTCCGGGACTGCGGGACCATCAGCGCGTAGCTGTGCTCGGCGTCGAGCTTGGTCATGTCGACCTTGCGCAGCCCGGCGAAGTGCCCCTTGGGCCACACCGGCACCTGGTTGCCGACCCGGTCCAGCAGGCCGCGCTGGTGCAGCACCTCGACCGTCCGGGAGTGCAGGCCCAGCGCCCGGGACTCCCCGCTGGGGCGCTCCAGCCGCTCCAGGACGACGGTGTCGACGCCCGCGAGCCCGAGCTCGCAGGCGAGCATCAGCCCGACCGGGCCGCCGCCCGCGATCACCACCCCGGTCACGGCTTCACCCCGACCAGCACGTAGTCGCTGCCGATGGTGCGGATGCGCCGGCCGAGCTCGACCGTGAAGCCCGCCTTCTCCAGCTGCTCCCGGCCCTCGTCCACGCCGTACTCGGAGCCGCCGGTGACCAGCGCGACCTGCAGGCTGCCGAGCAGCGAGCCGAGCTCCGGCGCGCCGTCGTCCAGCATCTGGTCGTACACGACGACGGCGCCGCCCGGCCGCAGCGCGGCGAAGGCCCGCTCCAGCAGGAAGGCCCGGCGCTCGGGCGTCCAGTCGTGCAGCACGTGCCCGAAGACCAGCACGTCCGCCGCGGGCAGCTCGTCCGCGAAGAAGTCGCCCGCGTGGAAGGTGACCTTCTCGGCGGTGCCGAGCTCCGCCATGTGCTCGTCGAACAGCGGTTCCACGGCGGGCAGTTCGAAGACGCCGCCGTGCAGGTGCGGGTGGGCGGCCACCACGGCGGCGGCGATGTGGCCGCGGGCGCCGCCGACGTCCACGAAGGACTCGTAGCGCGACCAGTCCACGACCTCGGCCAGCTGCGGGCCGACCAGCGCGTGCGCGGAGTCCATGTGCGCCAGGAAGCGCCGGGCGGCGTCCCGGTTCCGGTAGAGCCGCTCGAAGGCGTCCGGGCCGGTTGCCCCCTCCGCCTTGGGCTCGCCGTCGCGCAGCGCCTCGGTCAGCCGGGCCCACATGCCGTAGTGCCGGGCGGCGGCCGCGCGCACCGAACCGCCCAGGTAGTACGGGGAGCCGGGCAGCAGGCAGGCCGCCGCCGCCGCGCTGTTGCGGAAGACCCCGGCGGTCTCCTCCAGCAGGCCGAGGGCGACCAGCGCGCGCAGGAAGTCCGGCACCAGCCGGTGGTGCAGCCCGAGCCGCTCGGCGATCGCCGCGGAGTCCGCCGGAGCCTCGGCGAGCAGCTCGAACAGCCCGGTCTCCACCGCGCTGTTCAGGATGCGCGACTGGGCGTAGGCGGTGTTCAGCCGGCCGATCGTGATCGCTTCCTCGTACGGCACGTACGGGGTGTCGACGGTTTCAGTTCCCATCACAGACCTCCTCGGTCGTTCACCAATCGGGGGCACGCGCCCGCCCGGGGCCCGGGCGGGCGCGGTCGTTGTGGCAGCGCGTCAGCCGGCGGCCAGGCCGGGCAGCGGGTGGCCCTCGGCGCGCAGGCGGCCGGCGGCCGCGAGCAGGGCCTCCCGGTCCGCCTCCGGCCCGCGCGCCGCCGCCGGCAGCAGGGCCGTGACGGCGCTCGCGCCGCGCCGCACCCGGGCGTGCCGGCGGGCGAGACCGGCCAGGCTCTGCCCGGGCCCGGTCTCCAGCAGGAAGAAGTCACCGGACCCGAGCAGCCCGTCGAGCGCCGGACCGAACAGCACCGGGTCGACCGGGTGCCGCGCCCAGAAGTCCGGGTCGACGGCCAGCTCCGCGGTGAGCGGCGCCGCCGAGTAGGCGGACCAGAGCGGGGTGCGCGGCACGCCCAGGCGCACCCCCGCGTAGATCTCGCTGTTCACCGCGGCACCGACCGCGGGGCTGTGGAAGGCGGTGGTCGCCCGCACCTCCCGGCAGGTGCGGCCCGCCGCGCGCAGGTCGGCGGCGACCGCGGCCAGCGGCCCGGCGGAGCCGGCCAGCATCGTCTGGCGCGGCGCGTTCACCGCCCCGACCACCACGTCCTCCCGCAGGAAGGGCGCGAGTTCGGCGGCACCGGCGGCGACCGCGAGCATGCCGCCGGGCGGCAGGACGGCGAGCCGTTCGGCGCGGTCCCAGAGCACCGCGGCCGCGTCCCGGACGTCGAAGACCCCGGCGAGGACGCCGGCGGCCAGCTCCCCGACGCTGTGGCCGAGCAGCGCCACCGGCTCCAGGCCCCACGCGAGGACGGTGCGGGCCAGCGCGTGGTCCACCGCGAACAGCAGCGGCTGGGCCCGGGTCACGTGGTCGAGGGGCACTCGAGGGCGCTCCGCCAGCCAGTCGTCCCGCAGCTGCGGGCCGACCGCGCCGAGCGCGTCGAAGACGGTGTCCATCGCCTCGGTGAACACCGGCTCCCAGCCGTACAGGCCGGTGGCCATGGCGGCGTGCTGGGCACCCTGTCCGGGCAGCAGCAGCGCAACGGGGCGGGGGCCCGCCGGGGCGGACGGCCCGGGTACGGCTTCGGTCTCCGGCACGGGGTTCCCTCCTCGTCGACGGCCGGTTCCCCGGCCTCCGGGGCGCCCCGCGGCGCCCGTCCGGCACTGTTCCAGCGGAACCTTGCAATCGGCTCAAGACGGCCTCGCGAGCGGCCGGACGGCCGCCCCGGCGGGCTCCTCCAGCCGGGATCGACCGCGTGTCGACCGGCTCTCTAGCGGCACTGGGGAGATTGGCCGCGATCCACCGTCGGCCGGCCGGCCGGCGGCCCGAGCACCCGCGGAGGTCCCCATGGACGGTTACGAGACCGGCGCCCCCCTGTTCGTGGCGGGGTGCGCCTCCTGGCTCCCGCCCGCGGTCAGCGCCGAGCAGGCGGTCGCCGCGGGCGAGGTCACGGCGCGGGACGCCGCCCGCACCGGGGTGACCTCGGTGACCGTCTCCACCGGGCAGAGCGCGCCGGAGATGGCCGCGCTCGCCGCCCGCATCGCACTGCGCCGGGCGGAGTGCCCGCCGCAGGACATCGGGCTGGTGCTGCACGCGAGCCTCTACGACCAGGGGCACGACCTGTGGGCCCCGGCCTCCTACGTGCAGCGCCGGGCGCTCGGCGAACTGCCGGTGCACGCACCGGCGATGGAGGTGAAGCAGGTCTCCAACGGCGGCATGGCCTCGCTCGAACTGGCCGCGGCCTACCTGCGCGCCGGCACCGACCGACCGGCGGCCCTGCTCACCAGCGGCGACGTCTTCTGCCCGCCCGCCTTCCGGCGCTGGACGAGCGACCCGGGCACCGTCTACGCGGACGGCGGCGCCGCCCTGGTGCTCTCCCGGGAGGGCGGTTTCGCCCGCCTGCTCGGCCACTTCACCGCCTCGGAGCCCCGGTTGGAGGGCATGCACCGCGGCGACGCGCCGTTCGCCCCGGAGGCCTCCGGCCTGCGCCGGGTGGTCGACCTCGACCGCTGCAAGCGGGAGTTCCTCGCCGAAACGGGCCGGGCCGCGGCCGTGGCCTGGGTCGGCGGCGGGCAGCGCCGCACGCTCGTGGACGGCCTGGCCGCGCTCGGCCTCGACGTCGGGGGCGTCGCCCGCTTCGTCCTCCCGCACCTGGGCGGACGGCGGCTGGCCGCGACCTACTTCCAGCCCTTCGGCATCGCCCCCGAGCAGTCGACCTGGCCGTGGAGCCGGTCGATCGGCCACCTCGGCGGGGGCGACCAGTTCGCCGGCCTGGCGCACCTGGTGGAGACCAAGCAGGTCGGCCCGGGCGACCGGGTGGCCCTGGTCGGCGTGGGCGCCGGCTTCTCGTGGTCCTGCGCCGTCGTGGAGGTCCTGGCCTGCCCCGACTGGGCCGTATCGGACACCTGGGCGGACGACGCCGAGGACGCCCCCGGGGCCCGCGCGGACGGCTGAGCACCGCCGCGGAACGGGACGGGCCGGGCCGCGGGCCGGGCCCGTCCGGCCCGACCGGACGCACGCGCCCGGGTACGCCGGTACGCCGGACCGCCCTCTGCCCAGGGCCGGTCCGGCCGTTGCTGCTCGTCGCCGCTGGTTGCCGCTCGTTGCCGTCCGCCCCGCCGCCTCCCGGCGGCCGTGCGCAACGCGGGCCGTGCGCAACGCGGGCCGTACGCAACGCGGGCCGTGCGCAACGCGGGCCGTACGCAACGCGGGCCGTACGCAACGCGGGCCGTACGCAACGCGGGCCGCCTCCCGGCGGCCGGTGCGCTCGCGGCAGCGGTCAGGAAGCGACCGCGTGCCCCGCGAAGCGGTCCAGTAGCAGGGTGCGGCTGCGCCGTTCCGCGTCCAGGGCGGGATCCGAGACGATGATCGCCTGGTGCAGCCGGTACATCCTGGCCGAGGGCTCCAGGCCCAGCTCGTCGATGAAACGGCTCCGCAGCCGCTGGTGCACGTCGAGCGCGTGCGGTTTGCGCCCGGAGCGGTAGAGCGCCAGCATCAGCTGGGCGTGCAGGTTCTCGTGCAGCGGGAACTCGCCGACGAGCGAGGTGAGTTCGCTGATCAGCTCGTGGTGGCGGCCGAGCCGCAGGTCCGCCTCGATGCGCTGTTCGAGCGCGACGATGCGGCTCTCCTGCAGGCGCAGCGCCTCGACCTCCAGCAGTGGCCCTAACTGGACGCCGCAGAGCGCCGGCCCGCGCCACAGGGCGAGGGCGGCCCGCAGGGTCGACGAGGCGCGCTCGTCCTCCCCCCGGGCGAGCGCCTGCCGCCCCTCCGTGCAGAGCCGGTCGAAGGCGTGCAGGTCGAGTCCGCCGCTGTTGCGCAGCTGGTAGCCCCCCGGGCAGGTGACGAGCTGCGCCTTCGCGCTGGCCATCGAACCACCGGCGGCCCGCATCAACTGCTTCCGCAGCAGGAGTATGTAGGTCTGGATCGTGGTGGACGCGCTGACGGGCGCCTCCTCGTCCCACAGCTCCCGCTTGAGCGCGGAGGACGGAACGATCTGGTTGGCGTGCAGCACGAGCAGGGTCAGGACCTTGCGCGGCTTGGGAGCGGTCGGCGCGATGGCCATTCCGTTGAGTTCAACCTCAAGCGGTCCGAGGACGCGAGCAAACACAGGACATCCTTTACTAGGAATCTACTCCTGGACAACGGCCGCAGCTCGGGCCGATATCACCGGTGTGGGCGGCGACCATCCAGAAAAAGCACACCTGGGACGAACCTATTCCCCCCCTGGTTATCCGACCGACGAATCAGTCGTCAATAGCGGAAAGTCACTGCCGGCCGCCCCGTTGCGGCAGCATTTGACTCGCAGCCAGGAACGTTATAGGAGGGCCGCGCGACTGTCCAGGGCGAAAATCACAGCCCTCGAGCGACGGCCTGGTTAAAGAATTGGTAAAAATACCTGCTCGCAAGGTTTCGTCCGCTAGTCAATCAACTTCGATCACTCCCGGTGACCAGTCGGATCCCCACAGTAAAGAACCTCGCTCGTGACCGCTCTAGGCGCCCTCAAGGGTTCCTCTAGGCCCGACCGAGATTCTCGACCAGAGCAGCCGGGGGAGCTCCGGACGAAATCGCGCTCCACAGACCCGCATTCCGCCGAGGAGTGTCCAATGAATCGAAGAGTAGTCGTGACCGGAATAGGTGTGATGGCACCTGGTGGTTCAGGGGTGGAGGAATTCTGGGACCTGATCTCGTCCGGCCGTACCGCGACCCGCCCGATAACCGCGTTCGACGCCACGGGCTACCGCTCCAGGATCGCCGCCGAATGCGATTTCGACCCGCTCGCACACGGTCTCACTCCGCGCGAGGTGCGACGGATGGACCGCGCGGCGCAGCTGGCCACGGCCGCCACCCGCGAAGCGCTGCGGAATAGCGGGATCGCCGAGGCCGGCATCGCCCCGCACCGCATCGGCGTCTCGCTGGGCAGCGCGGTCGGCTGCAGCGTCAGCCTGGAGGAGGAGTACGCCGTCGTGAGCGATTCTGGCCGAAAATGGCTGGTCGACCACGCGTACACCTCGCCCCACCTCTTCAACTACTTCGTCCCCGGCTCGCTGGCCGCCGAGGTGGCCTGGGCGGGCGGCGCCGAGGGGCCCGCCGCCGTCATCAGCGACGGCTGCACCTCGGGGCTGGACGCCCTGGGACACGCCGCCGACCTGATCCGGGAGGGCACCGTCGACGTCGTGCTGGCCGGCGGGACGGACGCCCCGATCAGCCCGATCACCGTCGCCTGCTTCGACGCGATCAAGGCCACGACGCCGCGCAACGACGACCCCGAGCACGCCTCCCGGCCCTTCGACCGGACCCGCAACGGCTTCGTGCTCGCCGAGGGCGCCGCGGTCCTGGTCCTGGAGGAGTACGAGCACGCCCGGCGGCGCGGCGCCCGGATCCTCGCCGAGTTCGCCGGCTTCGGGACGCGCAGCAACGCCTACCACATGACCGGACTGCGCACCGACGGCCGGGAGATGGCCGAGGCCATCCGCATCGCGCTGGAGCAGGGCCGGGTCGCCCCCGAGTCCATCGGCTACGTGAACGCGCACGGCTCCGGCACCAAGCAGAACGACATCCACGAGACCTCCGCCGTCAAGCGCTCACTGGGCGAGCACGCCCGGCAGACCCCGATGAGCTCCATCAAGTCGATGGTCGGGCACTCCCTCGGCGCGATCGGCGCCATCGAGGTCGCGGCCTGCGTCCTGGCCATGCAGCACGACCTGCTGCCCCCGACCGCCAACCTGCACGAGCCCGACCCGGCCTGCGACCTCGACTACATCCCGAACACCGCCCGGGAGAAGCGCGTCGACGCCGTGCTGAGCATCGGCAGCGGCTTCGGCGGTTTCCAGAGCGCCGTCGTGCTCACCCGACCCGAGAGGACCGCGGCATGACCGGGAAGGCGGTGGTGACCGGCCTGGGCGTGATCGCCCCCAACGGCGTCGGCACCAAGGAGTACTGGACCGCACTGCTGCGCGGCCACAGCGGGATCCGCCCGATCGAGCGCTTCGACCCCTCCGGCTACCCCACCCGGCTGGCCGGAGAGGTCCCGGAGGACGCCTTCTCGGCCGCCGACCACGTCCCCCGGCGGCTGCTCCCGCAGACCGACCGGGTGACCCGGATGGCGCTGGCCGCCACCGACTGGGCCTTCGCGGACGCCGCCGTCGACCCGGCCGACCTGCCGGACTTCGAGATGGGCGTGGCCACCGCCAACTCCGCCGGCGGGTACGAGTTCGGCCAGCGCGAGCTCCAGAACCTCTGGGGCTCCGGCCCGGAGTACGTCAGCGCCTACCAGTCCTTCGCCTGGTTCTACGCGGTGAACACCGGCCAGATCTCCATCCGCAACGGCCTGCGCGGCCCCAGCGCCGCCCTGGTCACCGAGCAGGCCGGCGGACTCGACGCCCTCGGCCACTCCCGCCGCTCGATCCGCAAGGGCACCGCGCTGATGGTCAGCGGCGCGATGGACAGCTCGCTCTGCCCGTGGGGCTGGATCGCCCACCAGTCCACCGGCCTGCTCAGCACCCGCCCCGACCCCGAGCAGGCCTACCTGCCCTTCTCCGAGCTGGCCTGCGGCCACCTGCCCGGCGAGGGGGGCGCCATCCTCGTCCTGGAGGAGGCCGGGCGGGTCCGCGACCGGATCGCCCGGGGCGCCACCACCCAGGTCTACGGCGAGATCGCCGGCTACGCCGCCACCTTCGACCCGCCGCCGGACTCCGACCGCCCGGACACCCTCCGGCGCGCCGCCGAACTCGCCCTGGCGGACGCGGGCGCGGAGCCCGGCGAGGTCGACGTGGTCTTCGCCGACGCCGCCGGGAACCCGGCGGCGGACGAGGCCGAGGCCCGGGCCCTGCGCGAGCTCTTCGGCGAGCGCGGCGTCCCGGTCGCCGCGCCGAAGGCCCTCACCGGCCGGCTCGGCTCCGGCGGCGCCGCGCTCGACGTCGCCACCGCCCTGCTCAGCCTGCGCGACCAGGTCATCCCCCCGGCCGGGCCGGTGACCGCGGCCGCCGACCGGCACGGCATCGACCTGGTCGTCGGCGCCCCCCGGTCCGCCCGGCTGCGCACCGCGCTGGTGCTGGCCCGCGGCCACGGCGGCTTCAACAGCGCCCTCGTACTCCGGACGCCCGCATGACGCGGGAATCCGGCACCACCGACGAACGGAGTGAACCCATGAGTGAGGCCGTGCAGGAACCGCTGTCCCTGGAGGACCTGGTCACCGTCCTGCGCGAGAGCGCCGGCGAGGACGAGGAGGTCGACCTGAGCGGCGACATCGCGGACGTCCCGTTCAGCGACCTCGGCTACGACTCGCTGGCCCTGCTGGAGACGGCCGGCCGGGTCCAGCGCCAGTACGGGATCGTCCTGGACGACGAGGCGATGGCCGCGGCCGAGACCCCGCGGCTCTTCCTGACCGCCGTCAACGAGGTGCTCTGCGGCGCCGCGTCGAACGCGGGCTGACCACCGGCTGACCACCGACCGGCCACCGGCCGGGAGCCGGCCCGCTCCGGGGCGGCGGGGTGCGGCGCTGCCGCCCGTTGCGGTACCACCGCACCCCGCGCAACCCTGGCGTGTCCCCGCTGGAATACTTGACGGGCTATCAACTGCCGTCCTGTCTAACCGATGAAGGTCTGATGTCCTACCTCCTCCACATCGACTCCTCCGCGATGAGCACCGGCTCCGTCTCCCGCCAGGTGGCCGAGACCTTCCTCACCACCTGGCAGCAGGAGCACCCCGCCGGGCGCGTGGTCCACCGCGACCTCGGCGCCGCGCCGGTGCCGCACCTGAGCGCCGACGGGATCACCGCCCGCTTCGTCGACCCGGCCGCCCGCACCCCCGCCCAGGCCGAGGCGATGGCGCTGCAGGAGGAGCTGGTCGACGAGCTCCTCGGCGCCGGGGCCTACCTGTTCACCGTGCCGATGTACAACATGTCGATCCCCTCGACCTTCAAGGCCTGGCTCGACCAGATCATGATCTCGGGCCGCACCATCGGCACGAAGGACCTGCCGACCGCCGGGCGTCCCGCGGTCGTCGTCGCCAGCCGCGGCGGCGCCTACGGCGAGGGCACCCCGCGGGCCGGCTGGGACCACGCGGTGCCGTTCCTGACCACCGCGCTGGGCGGCATGCTCGGCCTGGAGGTCGAGTTCGTCGTCCCCGAGCTGACGATGGCCGCCCGCAACCCGGCGATGGCCGAGCTGCGCCCGGCGGCGGACGCCTCGCGCGCCCGTGCGCACGAGGAGGCGGGCCTGCACGCCCAGAAGATCGCCGCGCGCCTGCTGGAGGTCTGACCGCCGCGGGTGCCCCGGGCCTCCCGCCCGGGGCACCCGCGCACGCCCGGTCAGACCTCCAGCACGACCTTGCCGACCTGGGCACCGGACTCGACCACCCGGTGCGCCTCGGCCGCGTCGGTGATCGGCAGGACGCGGTCGACCACCGGACGGACCGCGCCCGCCTCGACCAGCGGCCAGACGTGCTCCCGGACGGCCGCGACGATGGCGGCCTTCTCCCCGAGCGGGCGGCCGCGCAGGTTGGTGGCGACCAGCGCCGCGCGCTTGCCGAGCAGGGTGGCGAGGTTGACCTCGGCCTTGGCACCGCCCTGCAGGCCGATCACCACCAGGCGCCCGTTGACGGCCAGCGCGTCGATGTTCCGCTGCAGGTACTTGGCGCCGATGATGTCGAGGACGACGTCGGCCCCGCCGAGCGCGGCGACCTCCGCGACGAAGTCCTGCCGGTGGTAGTCGATCAGCAGGTCCGCGCCGAGCTCGGCGCAGCGGGCGAGCTTCTCGGGGCTGCCCGCGGTGACCGCGACCCGGGCGCCGACGGCCTTGGCGAGCTGGATCGCCATGGTGCCGATGCCGCTGGCTCCGCCGTGCAGCAGGACGGTCTCGCCGGGGCGCAGGTGGGCGACCTGGAACACGTTGGACCACACCGTGCAGGCCACCTCGGGCAGCGCCGCGGCCTGCTGGGCCGTCAACCCCTTCGGCACCGGCAGCAGTTGACCGGCCGGAACGGCGACCTGCTGCGCGTACCCGCCGCCCGCGAGCAGCGCGCAGACCTCGTCGCCGACCGCCCAGCCGGCCACCCCGGGGCCGAGCGCGGTGATCCGGCCCGCGCACTCCAGGCCGGGGTACGGCGAACTACCGGGCGGCGGGTCGTAGAAGCCCTGGCGCTGCAACAGGTCGGCCCGGTTGACCGCGGTGGCGGCGACCTCGACCAGCACTTCGCCGGCCGCCGGGACGGGATCGGGGACCTCGGCCCAGACCAGCCGCTCGGGGCCGCCGGGCTCGGGAATCGTGATGGCTCGCATGGCCGCCACGCTACGCCCCCGCCCCTCCCGCCCCCCGGCCCCCTCGCCGTCACCGCGGTCACCGCCGTCACCGCGGTCACCGCGGTCACCGCCCCCGTCGACCTCCCCACCGTCACCGCCGGTGTCAACGGACAGACCGTCAGGGTCCGCGGCTCCGGGACGACAGGGTGGCGACACTCCGGCCCCGCCGTCCCCGGGCGCCGCCCGCACCCCGCATCCTTGTGCCTGTGCCGAACTCCGAACCTCCCCACGACACGGGTGCCCGGCCGTCCCGTCTGACGCTCAGTCGCTTCCGGGACCCGGGCACCGACACCATCGACCCCACCCGCCGGATCGCCCTCCCGGCCCGGCAGACCCGCCCGCCGACGCGCCAGGTCGCCCGCCGCCTGCTGCTGGCCCTGGGCGTGCTGGTGGCCACCACGCTGATCGTGTACGCGGACCACGCGGGCTACAACGACAACGCGGACTCCTCGGTCAGCCTCCTCGACTCGGCGTACTACGCCACCGTCACCCTCTCCACCACCGGGTACGGCGACATCACCCCGGTGAGCGACGGCGCGCGGCTGGTGAACATCTTCGTGATCACCCCGCTGCGCGTGCTCTTCCTCATCATCCTGGTCGGCACGACTCTCGAAGTGCTCACCGAACGCACCCGCCTGCAGTGGCGGATCGAACGCTGGAGGAACACCGTGCGGGACCACACCGTCGTCATCGGCTACGGCACCAAGGGCCGCAGCGCCGTGGACACCCTGCTCGGGCAGGGCGTCCCGAAGGACTCCATCGTGGTGGTCGACCCGCAGGCCAAGGCGATCGACCAGGCCACCCACGACGGACTGGTCGGCGTGCTCGGCGACGCCACCCGGGCCGCGACCCTGATCCGGGCCGAACTGCCGCGCGCCGCCCAGGTGGTGGTCGCCCCCGAGCGCGACGACACCGCCGCCCTGATCACCCTGACCGCCCGCCAGCTGAACCGGGGCGCCACCGTGGTCGCCGCCGTCCGCGAGGACGAGAACGCCCCGCTGCTGCGGCAGAGCGGCGCGGACGTGGTGGTCACCTCGTCCAGCTCCGCGGGCCGACTGCTCGGCATGTCGATGCTCAGCCCGAACGCGGGCTCGGTGATGGAGGACCTGCTGACCTACGGCAACGGCCTGGACGTCGCCGAGCGCCCGGTCACCAAGGCCGAGGCCGGGCGCAGCCCGCGCGAACTGGACGACCTGGTGGTGGCGGTGGTCCGCGGCCGCCGGGTGCTCAACTACACCGAGCCGGAGGCCGCGACCCTGCAGCTCACCGACCGCCTGATCGTCATCAAGCCGGCCACCCCGGTCACCCACTGACGCCCCGGAAGCCCGGAAGCCCGGAAGCCCCGGTTCCACGTGGAACCGGGGCTTCGACATCGGTGGAGGCGGACCGCCCGGTTCCACGTGGAACATCCCGCTCGGACCTCGGACCTCGGACCTCAGGCCTCAAGCCTCAGGCCTCGGACCTCAGGCCTCAGGTCGACGGCAGCGCCAGCACCTCGGCGTACTCCCCCGCCGCCAGGCCGCCGGGCGGGACGACCGCCAGCGCCTCGGCCCGGGCCAGGCCGCGCAGCATCGCCGGGCCGTCGTGCGGCAGCGGGGCCAGCCCGGCGGCGGTGCGGCGCACCGGGTGCAGCCGGGTGTCGACGGGGTGGCCGGGCAGCGCGGCGGCCAGCGGCTCGGCGGGGCCGACGGCCGGGGCGGTGCGGCCGGACAGCGCGTGCAGCAGCGGCAGGGCCAGCGTGAGGGTGCCCGCCACGGCGGCCAGCGGGTTGCCGGGCAGGCCCACCAGGTGGCGCCCGCCGGGCAGCGCCGCCAGCAGCATCGGGTGCCCGGGCCGCACCGCCACCCCGTCCACCAGCGGGTGCCCGCCGGTCGCCTCCAGCGCGGCGTGCAGGTAGTCCACCGGCCCGGCGGCGGTCCCGCCGGTGGTGAGCACCAGGTCCGCGGGCGAGTGCCGGATCGCGTCCCGCAGCAGCCCGAAGTCGTCCCGGACGTGGCGGCTGCCCAGCAGTTCGGCCCCGGCCCCGGCCAGCCACGGCGGCAGCAGCGGGCCCAGCGCGTCCCGCACCCGCCCCGGCCCGGGCAGCCCGGCCACCAGCAGCTCGTCGCCCAGCACCAGCAGCTCGACGGTCGGCCGCCGGTGCACCGCCAGCCGGTCGTGCCCGGCCGCGGCGGCCAGCCCGAGCACCGCCGGGGTCACCGGCAGCCCGGCGGACAGCAACTCCTCGCCCCGGCCGCACTCCTGGCCGCGCGGCCGGACGTCCTGACCGGGCGCCACCTCGCCGCGCAGCTGGGCGGCGCCGTCCGGGAGTTCGGTGAGCGCGCCGTGCTCGCGCCGGAGCACCCCGGTGGCCCCGGGCGGCAGTTGGGCACCGGTGGCGATCTCCACCGCCGCACCGTCCGCCAGCGGCGCGCAGGACTGGCCCGCCAGCACCCGGCCGGACAGCCGCCACGGACCCGGACCGGCCACCGCCCAGCCGTCCATCGCCGAGGTGTCGAAGGCCGGCAGGTCGGTGAGCGCCGCCAGCGGCTCGGCGAGCGTCCGACCGGCCGCCGCCGCCAGCTCCACCCGCTCCACCGGCAGCGGCCGGGCCGCGGCCCGCGCCGCCTGCCGGGCCGCCGGCCACGGACACCCGCGCAGGGTGGGCGCCCCGGAAGTCACCCTGACCTCCTCCGCCCGCTCCGCCGCCGCCCGGCTCATCGCCCGTCCGCCCCGTCGGCACCGTCGGCCTCCGCGGCCCAGCGCTCGGCCAGCGCCGTCACCCTGGCGTTCGCCGCGGCCACCGCCGCCGCCCCGCCACCACCCGCGGCCGCCGCGTAGCCGACCAGGAACGCGGTGAGCGGCGCGGCCGGGCGCTCGACGCCGTGCGCGACCACCCGGGTCATGTCCAGCAGCCCCCGGACGTCCACCGCCAGGTCCACACCCAGCTCGGCAGCGGCCGCGGCCATCCAGTCGTCCAATGTGCGCTCCATGACGCCATGCTGCCCGATCCGACCCCCGGCAAGCCGCTTTCCCCGGTGAGCACCGCGGTTCGTTTCGCTCACCACCCGCCCCGCCCCGCCGTGAGACGCCCGCACGGAAGCCCCGCCGGGGGCCCGCGCTGCTGACGAGCCCCGTCAGGGGCGCGGGGGTCGCCGGGGCGGGGCTCGCCGCGGGCTGGGTCCGGTTGCCGGGGTCAGGTTTCCGGGTTCGGCACCGTGGAGCGGGGCGGGACGTGCTTCGCCCCGGCGGCTGCGGAGGCCGTCGGGGCGGAGAGGGGGTTGGTGCCGGGTCGGTCAGCCGCGGGCGGCCGCGGCACGGCGGCGGGCGAAGACCACGGCGCCGGCGCCGAGCAGCACCAGTGCGGTGCCGCCGATGAGCATCGGGGTGGAGGAGGAGCCGCCGCCGGTGGAGGCCAGGTTCGCCGCGACGGGCACCGCGGACGGGCTCACGGCCGCGGAGCTGACCGCCGCGGCCGGGACGACGGCCCGGGCGGTGGTGGAGGCCGAAGCAGCCGGGGTGGCCGGGGTCTTGGTGGCGGTCGCGGAAGCCGAGGCGGTCGGGGTCCTGGTGGCGGTCGCGGAAGCCGAGGCGGTCGGAGCGGCGGGCTGCACGATCGGGAGTGCGAAGTTCGTGACACCGCCGAGCGGGGCGTGGCTGGGCAGGTGCACGGCGGCGAGCGAGACGTCGACGCGGGTCTGCGCGGCGTCCTGCTTGACGACGGACAGCCGGAACAGGAGGCGGGTGGCGCGGACGGCGTCGAGGTCGGTGGCCAGGAAGGAGGTGTCGGCGTGCAGGACCACGTCGCAGCCGTAGGCCAGCGGGACGGTCTTCCACTCGCCGTGCACGACCACCTGGAGCACCAGGTCCTTCGGCGCCAGGTTCCCCTCGATGCCGTTGCCCGCCCCGTTGTGGAAGGTCAGGAAGGGCGCGATGCCCTTGACGGCGCCCGGGCCCGGGTTGAACACCTCCACGCCGAACTCGACC
Organism: Kitasatospora phosalacinea; assembly: GCF_000717185.1. GTDB lineage: Bacteria > Actinomycetota > Actinomycetes > Streptomycetales > Streptomycetaceae > Kitasatospora > Kitasatospora phosalacinea_A. The sequence continues at coordinate 16,533 of NZ_JNYE01000050.1, forward strand.
GGCGCACCGCCCGCGGTGATCTGGCTCTCCGTCATCGGGAGCACGGCAGCGGTCACGCTCTGCGCCTCAGCAGCAACGGCGGGCACGGCAGAGGGCTGCGCTGCCGGGGCGCCCGCGGCCGCCGCGGCGGCGGGCTCGTCGCCGCACGCCCAGGCGCTGGAGGCGCCGGTCAGAACGGGGACGGTGGCGCCGAGGACGACGACAGCGGCGAAGGAGGCGAGACGGGCACGGCGGGTACGGACGGACATCGGAGGTTCCCCCAGGAACGGACGGCGGTGAGCGGCGGGTGCGCGTCCGCCTCGTGTCCCCCTGGGCCCGGCGAGCGCTGCAGGAGAATCATGTCGAGCCGATATCCCGCGCCCGTGCCCGGTCCGTCACCACCGCGTAACAGCCGACCGCACACCAACCACCCGGTACTGACGGGGCATTTGACGTACCGTTCGAACACCTCCAAAGCACATGGGACCCACCTCAAACGGACAGGGCGGACCGGCTCGGACCGGATGAACAGAACCCGGCCGCTCAGTCGCCCGCCCGCTCGCGGGCCGCCGCCAGTTCGTCCCAGGTGTCGCAGTCGAAGGAGGCACCCGCCGGGTCGGGCAGCCGGGCCAGGTGCAGGCCGTCGAGGAGGCGGCGCAGCGGGCGGCCGGCCGGGTCGCCCAGGGCGGCGAGCGCGGCGCGCAGCGGGGCGGTGCGGTAGGCGGCGGCCAGGGGCTGGTCGCGGCCCGCGGCGTCGACCAGGAGGGCGCCGTCGCGGGCGGGGTCGTCGAGCGCGGCGAGCAGCCGTCGCACCGTCGCGGCGTCCAGGAACGGCAGGTCGGCGGCGAGCAGCAGGACCCGCGGCGCGGTCACCGCGGGCAGGGCGGCGGCCACCGCCGCGACCGGCCCGCCGCCCGGCGGGTCCTCGCGCAGCCAGTGCACCGCGGCCCGTTCGGTCGGCCGCTCGGGGCCGACCACCAGCACCCTCCGGGCGTCCGGGCAGGCCGCCAGCACCCGGTCCAGCAGCGGGCGGCCGCCGACCGTCAGCGCCGGTTTGTCCGCCCCGCCGAGCCGGCGCCCCGCCCCGCCGGCCGCCACCACCGCGTCGTACCCGCTCTCCGTCACTCCGGCAGTATCACCGCTCGCCGTCGCCGACCTCGGCCTCGACCACGTCCTCGCCCTCAACCACCCCGTCCAACCCATCCACCCCGTCCGCCTCGGTCGGGATCTCCCGGCGGGCGGTGTTCGCGGCCGCGCCGTGCTCCAGGATGGCGGGCAGGGTCAGGCCGCCGTAGCGGGCGTTCATCGCGGCGGTGAGCGCCTCCGGGTCGTCCGGGTGGTCGTGCAGCGCCTCGTCGAAGTCGCGCAGGTAGCCGGCGGTGAAGGCGAGCACCCGGTGCGCGGCGTCGTCCGCGCCGGGGGCGCGGTGCCCGGCGATGACCCGGTCCACGCCGAGGTCGGCGATCAGGCCGAGGTTGTGCGACCACTGGCCGCGGGCGTCGGGGTCGGTGTCGGCCGTCCAGACGTGGGTGCCGTTGTAGGCGAAGTCGCCCGCGACCACGGTGCGGATGCTCGGCAGGTGGGTGACGGTGGAGCCCGCGCTGTCGCCCTGGCCGAGTTGCAGGACGCGGATCAGCTGGCCGTCGATCACCAGCGGCTGCGGGAGCAGCGGCGCGGGCAGCAGCGGCTGGTCCGGGATGTCGTCGCCGTAGACCGGTTTCCACTGGGCGACCTTCGCCGCCGCGGTCCGTCCGATGCCCTCGACCACCGAGGGCGCGGCGACGAGCTGCGCGGTCGGGAAGAGCCGCAGCACCTCCTCGGCGCCGAAGTAGTGGTCGGGGTGCTGGTGGCTGACCACGATCGCGAGCAGGTCGCGGCCCTTGCCCGCGATCCACTCGGCGAGTTCGCGGCCGGCGCTGCGGGTCAGCTGGGCGTCGACCAGGATCGCCGTGCGCTCCCCCATGATCAGGCTGGAGGTGGCGAAGAACGCGCTCTCCGGGCCGGTGAAGACCTCGACCTCCAGCGGGCGGGGGGCCGGTGCGGCGCCCGTCGGGTGGCCGTGGGCGCTCTCGTCGGGCGGTGACGCGTTCACGGCTGCTCCCCTGCTCGGTGCGGTGGGCGGTACGGCGGGCCCGAGGCGGTCCCGCACCGTCCAGCCTGGCCGGAAGACCCCGGTGCCGCCGGGTGGGCACGCCCAGGAGGGTGACCGCCCGGGCGGCCCGGGAGGGCCGGGGATGTCGACTATTGTCGGTGCTCTCCGCACGCCTGGCAGCTCGGCACCCACCACTCCGGGAGAACTTGATGGACCGGCTCGACAACACCGTTCGCGACTACGCCTGGGGTTCGTCCACGGCCATCCCGGAGCTGCTCGGCCGTCCCGCCACCGGTGCTCCCCAGGCCGAGCTGTGGATGGGCGCCCACCCGGGCGCGCCGTCCCTGGTCGACCGCGGTGACGGGCCGGTCGCCCTCGACCGGGTGATCGCCGCGGACCCGGTGGGCGAGCTGGGCGCCGCGTCGGTGGAGCGGTTCGGGCCGGCGCTGCCGTTCCTGGCGAAGGTGCTCTCCGCCGCCCTGCCGCTCTCCCTGCAGGTCCACCCGACCCGCGAGCAGGCCCGGGCCGGGTACGCGGACGAGGAGGCCCGCGGCGTCCCGGTCGACGCGCCGCACCGCAACTACAAGGACGACAACCACAAGCCCGAGCTGATCTGCGCGCTCGACGAGGGGCTGGAGGGGCTGTGCGGCTTCCGGCCGCCCGCGGACGCGGCCGCGCTGATGGCCTCGCTCGGCGTCCCCGGGCTGGACCCGCTGGTCGAGCTGCTGCGCACGAAGCCCGAGCCGGAGGCCCTGGCCGGGGCGCTCGCCGGGGCCCTGGGCCTGACCGACGCCGCGGGCCGGGAGACCGTGGACGCCGTCGCCCGCGCCGTCACCGCCGCCGCCGCGTCCGACCCGACCGGCGAGCTGGCCGGGTACGCGTTCGCCGCCGCGCAGTGCCCGGGCGACCCCGGGCTGGTCGCCGCGCTGCTGCTCAACCACCTCCGGCTGCAGCCCGGCGAGGCGCTCTACCTCGGGGCCGGCCTGCCGCACGCCTACCTGCGCGGCACCGGCGTCGAGATCATGGCCAACTCCGACAACGTGCTGCGCTGCGGCTTCACCCCCAAGCACGTGGACGTCCCCGAGCTGCTCCGGGTGGTCGACTTCCGCAGCGGCCTCCCGGAGGTCCTGCGCCCCGAGCCGGGTGCGGACGGGGAGCGGCTCTACCCGGTGCCGATCGACGAGTTCCGGCTCTCCCGCTACGACCTCGCCGACCGCCCCGCCACCCTGCCCGGCGACGCCCCGCAGATCCTGCTGTGCACCGCCGGGACGGCCGAACTCGCCTCCGGCGGCGAGACCTTGACGCTCCACCGGGGCGAGTCCGCCTTCCTGCCCGCCCGCGGCACCGCCACCGTCCTCACCGGCCCCGGGGCGACCGTCTTCCGCAGCACCGTGACGCTCGACTGAGTCCTGCCCGCCCTGCCCGACCTAGAGCGGGTGGCGCGCCTGGTACGCCAGGCGCGCCGACGCCGACTCGCCGACGGCGGAGAGCAGTTCGTCCAGGGCGAGGAACCACGACCAGCGCTCGCCGCCGCCCGCCCGGGCCAGGGCGTCCACCAGCAGGTCCTCCAGCTCCGGCAGCCGCCCGTCCTTCCACACCTTGTCGGCCAGGCTGACCAGCAGGTCCTCCGCGGTGGCGGACGGGCCCCAGTCGGCGTGCCCGGCCGCGAAGCGGGCCAGGCGGGGCGGGACGCCCGCGGCGAGCAGCAGGTCCCGGCCGGCCGGTTCGTGCGCCGAGCCGGGGCCGGACAGCTCCGCCCGGTGCGCGGTCTTCCCGATGTCGTGGGTGGCCGCGCCGAACAGCACCGCGTCCCGGTCGAACGCCAGCCCGGGGCAGTGCTCCGCCACCCAGTCCGCCAGTTGCGCGGCCACGTCGTGCACCAGCCGCAGGTGCGCCACCAGCCGCGGGGGCGCGGCCAACTCCCCCAGCAGCACCAGCACTTCGTCCGGCAGCGGGCGCAGCTCCAGGTCCTCGTCCATGGCGGGCGACCCTACCCCACCGCCCGGGCGGCCCCGCTTAACCACTTGACCGTGCACTCACCAGGCGGCTGCACTGAACCGCAGCAGCGACGGCGACCCCGGGAAGGCAGCGGCAGTTGATCGACATCCGGCCCACCACCGAGCAGGACCACGAACTCTTCGTCGAGACGATGCACGCCGCGTTCGGCCTGTTCCCCGACCCGCCCGGCGAGGACGGCACCGGCGTCTGGTGGTCCGCCTTCGAGCCGGACCGCGGCCTGCTGGCCCGCGACGCGGACGGGCGCCCGGTCGGCACCGCCGGGGCGTACACCTTCGAACTCACCCTCCCCGGCGGGCGGATCGTCCCGGTCTCCGGGGTGACGGCCGTCGGCGTGCTGCCCTCGCACCGGCGGCGGGGCGTGCTCACCGCGATGATGCGCCGCCAGCTCGCCGACCTGCGGGCCCGCGGCGAGGTGCTGTCCGTCCTGCTCGCCTCCGAGGCGCTGATCTACCGGCGCTTCGGCTACGGCCCCGCCACCTACACCCGCGCCCTGACCGTGCCCCGGCTCCGGGCCGCCCTCACCCCGCCCCGCGCCGGGGCCGCCGAACCCGCCGGGACGGTCGAACTGCTGCCCCGCGACCGGGCGGTCGACCTGCTGGAGCAGGTCTACGACCGCTACCGGCGCGCCCGCCCCGGCTCGGTCTCCCGCCCGCACCGCTGGTGGGCCCGCGGCGCCGGCCAGCCCCCGATCGCCCCCAAGCCCCGCTACGTCGCCCTGCACCGGGACGCCGACGGCGAACCCGACGGGTACGCCAGCTACGCGATCGAGGACAAGCGCAGCCTGGTCGTCGACGAGACGGTCGCCGCCACCGACGCCGCGTACACCGCCCTGACCCGCTACCTGCTCGGCCACGACCTCGTCCAGGAGGTGGTGTTCCGGCACGTCCCGCCGGACAGCCCGCTGCCCTGGCAGCTCGCCGACTTCGGCGCCGCCCAGCCCGGCAAGCACACCGACTGGCTCTGGGCCCGGGTGCTGGACGTCCCCGGCGCGCTCACCGCCCGCGGCTGGAGCACCGACGGCACGCTCGTCCTCGACGTCGACGACCCGTTCCTCGGCGAGCACCACCGCCACCTGCTGACCGTCCGCGACGGCAAGGCCGAGTGCACCCCCACCGACCTCGCCCCCGACCTCTCCCTCGACATCAGCGACCTCGGCTCGATCCTGCTCGGCGGCACCACCCCCAGCACCCTGGCCCGAGCCGGCCACCTGCGCGCCCACCACCCCGAAGCCCCCGCCCGCGCCGACGCCCTGTTCCGCCCCGACCGCGAACCGCACTGCCTGCACTGGTTCTGACCACCGTCCGACCCCCTGCGTACCCTGCCCGCACGCACCTGCTGCTCGACCGCGGCACCGCCGCCCGGCCCGGCCGGAAAACCCGGTGCCCGGCGGGCCGCCCGGGTAGCAAAATTGGGGCCGCACCACCCGTCGGACCCCGGTCCGGCCGGGCCTCGCGGGTGTAGCTCAACCGGTCCAGAGCAGCCGCCTCTGATTCAAGGCGGCAGGCTGGGGGTTCAAATCCCCCCACCCGCACCACGAAGCCGTCCTGACGTCGACCCAGGTGACGTCAGGTCACGTCCCGGGTCATGTCGACGAAGCGCGAGTAGTGGCCCTGGAACGCCACGGTGATGGTCGCGGTCGGGCCGTTGCGGTGCTTGGCCACGATCAGGTCGGCCTCGCCCGCGCGGGGGGACTCCTTCTCGTAGGCGTCCTCGCGGTGCAGCAGGATGACCATGTCGGCGTCCTGCTCGATCGAGCCGGACTCGCGCAGGTCGGAGACCATCGGCTTCTTGTCGGTGCGCTGCTCGGGGCCTCGGTTCAGCTGGGAGAGCGCGATCACCGGGATCTCCAGCTCCTTCGCCAGCAGCTTGAGGTTCCGGGACATGTCCGAGACCTCCTGCTGCCGGCTCTCGGCCCGTCTCGACCCGCCGGCCTGCATCAGCTGGAGGTAGTCGATGACCACCAGCCGCAGGTCGTTGCGCTGCTTGAGCCGTCGGCACTTGGCCCGGATCTCCATCATCGACAGGTTCGGCGAGTCGTCGATGTACAGCGGCGCCGCACTGACCTCGGGCATCCGCCGGGCCACCCGCGTCCAGTCGTCGTCCGTCATGTTGCCCGAGCGCATGTGGTGCAGCGCCACCCGCGCCTCCGCCGACAGCAGTCGCATGGCGATCTCGTTGCGGCCCATTTCGAGCGAGAAGATCACGCTCGGCAGGTTGTTGTGGATCGAGCAGGCCCGCGCGAAGTCCAGGGCGAGCGTCGAGTTGTGGGTGGGCACCATCGACCGGGTGGCCAGGTACAGGTGGTCATGGTTGTCGACCTCGACGCACCGGACGGGCACGCTGTCGACCTCGCGGACGTCGACGACGTAGCGCTGCCGGAGCCGCGGGGTGGCCGGGCGCCTGCGCTCGGCGTGGACCGCCCGCTTGCGCACCAGTCCGAAGACCTCCTCGGTCGGGGTGAAGGTGACGGTCCAGACGGTCGAGGACTCCTCGGAGCGGCCCGCGGCGCGCTCGGTCGCCACGCCGCACCGGTGGCCGAGGCCCGTGACCAGGTCGCGGAAGCCCTCGGCGAGTTCCCGGTTCGTCACCGCGAACTGCACCGACCCCGTGGCGTTGACGGTGCCGTCGGTGTCCAGCAGCCCGGCCAGCAGGGCCCGCCGCTGGGCGACGGAGCCGCGCAGGTAGGCCGCCGGGACGTGCTTGCGCCCGAGCACGCCCAGGTCGCGCAGGGCGGTCAGCAGGCTGTCGTGCCGCCGGGTGCAGGCGCTGCACCGGGGTTCGGAGAACGGCGAGGAGCACGGGGCGCCGCAGTCCGTGCAGGTGGCCGGCGGGACGGGCGCGGAGACCGACCGGGCCCGGCCGCCGCAGGAGCGCCCGCAGGTGCGGACGTGGGCGAGCCCGGGGGCGAAGACCGTGCCGCAGACGACGCAGGCCCGTTCGGGGGTCTCGGGCTCCGGGACGTCGTAGCTCAGCGCGTAGGTCGGGGTGTCGCCGATCCGGCGCGCCGTCAGCCCGTCCGCGGCGAGGCGTTCCAGCACCTCCGGGTCGGTGGTGGTGATCCGGGCGGCGTCGGTGTGGCCGTCGCCCAGCCAGGCGCCCAGGGCGTAGGGCGGGACGGGCAGCTCCCGCTCGGGGAGGTCGAGCGCGGCGGTGTTGCGCACGGAGTGGTTGGCGCGGCCGTCCGAGGTGTCGCAGCGCAGGGTGGCGGCGATCTCCTTGGTGGTGACGACCCGTCCGCTCCCGCCCGCCCGGCGGGCCGCCCTGGTCTCGGTGAGCCACTGGTGGTCGGCGTCGGCGACCACGGTGGTGCCGTCGTCGAAGCTGACCTCGTAGCAGGGCCGACCGGTCATCACCTCGGTGGCGGCGACCACCCGGGTGGGTCGGCCGTCGGCGTCGAGCAGCCAGTCGCCCGCGGCGACCTCGCCCATGGTGGTCCAGCCGTCCGGGGTGGGCAGCGGGGTGTCCAGGGCGAGGGCCTTGCCCATGGCCGGACGGGCCGCGATGACGATCATCTGGCCGGGGTGGAGGCCGTTGGTGAGCTGGTCGAAGTCGGCGAAGCCGGTGGGGACGCCGGACATCTGGCCGGAGCGGGAGCCGATGGCCTCGATCTCGTCGAGGGCGCCCTCCATGATGTCGGCGAGGGGGGCGTAGTCCTCGTTGGTGCGCTGTTCGGTGACGGCGTAGATCTCGGCCTGGGCGGCGTTGACGATGTCGTCGACGTCGCCCTCGGCGGCGTAGCCCATGCCCGCGATGCGGGTGCCGGCCTCGACCAGGCGGCGCAGGACGGCGCGTTCGTGGACGATCTCGGCGTAGTACTCGGCGTTGGCCGCGGTGGGGACGGAGTTGACCAGGGTGTGCAGGTAGGAGGCGCCGCCGACGCGGGCGAGTTCGCCGCGCTTGGTGAGTTCGCCGGCCACGGTGATCGGGTCGGCGGGCTCGCCGCGGGCGTAGAGGTCGAGGATCGCGCCGTGGATGAGCTCGTGGGCGGGGCGGTAGTAGTCGGCGGGCTTGAGCACCTCGACGACGTCCGCGATGGCGTCCTTGGAGAGCAGCATGCCGCCGAGCACGGACTGCTCGGCCGCCAGGTCCTGCGGGGGGACGCGTTCGAAGCCCTCGCCGCCGAAGCCCCCTCCGCGGTCGTCGTCCCGGTCGCGGCGCTCGCCCTTGCCGGGGAAGCGGTCGCCGCCCTTGCCGCCGTCGCGCCGCTGGAAGCCGCCGCCCGAACCACCGCCCGAACCGCCGCCCGAACCGCCGTCGCGGCCGCCCGAACCACCGCCGGAGCCGCCGTCGCGCCCGGCCGGGGCGCCGGAGCGGCGGGAGACCGGCAGCCGGTCGCCCGGGACGTCGGGGAAGGAGTCCAGCGGGAAGGCGTCGTCGGACGGCTGCCAGTCGTCCTCCGGCGGCGGCGGGGCGTCGTGGTCGTCGTACTGGGGGCCGGTCACGCGTGTTCCCCGATCAGCGAGCGTGCGAAGTTGGTACGGGCCGGGCCGGTGACGTACCGTCTTCGGCGCCTGTCCTTCTTACGGTACCGAGCCGACAGCGCCCGCCCCGCGCGGGTCGCCCTGAACGGCCGCCGGTCCGGCCCGCGTAGCGGCACGGCCACGGTACGCGGGACCGACGCGCCGGGCGATGTTATCCACAGGGGGTGTGGATAACTGCTCCGGGCCTGTGGAGAACTCCGCCAAAGCTGTGCACAACCCTGTGGATAACCATCCTATCGGCCCGATGTCAACTCGCTGACCTGCAACTACTTCCCACTTAGCCTGTGCATGAGAAATTCTTCACACGGCCGGAGCCCGCACCGAAGAGGTGTTCGACACAGTCGCCGTCCACAGCCTGAGTAAGAGTCCAATCTCAGCTGTACCCATTACCTGTGGATGAGTAGGCTGACCCCATGCCCGCCCGCTCCCCCGCCGCCGCCGAACGCCGCCGCCACGACCGGGAGATCCTCGCCCTGGCCGTCCCGGCCTTCGGCGCCCTGGTCGCCGAGCCGCTGTTCCTGATGGCCGACTCGGCGATCGTCGGACACCTCGGCACCGCCCAGCTCGCCGGCCTGGGCGTCGCCTCCGCCGCGCTCACCACCGTCGTCGGCGTCTTCGCCTTCCTCGCGTACGCCACCACCGCCGCGGTGGCCCGCCGGATCGGGGCGGGCGACCGGCGCGCCGCCGTGCAGCAGGGCGTCGACGGGATCTGGCTGGCGCTGCTGCTGTCGGTCGGCGTGGTGACGCTGACCCTGCTGCTGGCCCCGCAGGCCGCCCGGCTGCTCGGCGCCTCCGCCACCGCCGCCCCGCACGCCGTGACCTACCTGCGGATCAGCGCGCTCGGCGTCCCCGCGATGCTGCTGGTGCTGGCCGCCACCGGCGTGCTGCGCGGCTTCCAGGACACCCGCACCCCGCTGCTGGTGGCGATCGGCGGATTCACCACCAACCTGCTGCTCAACCTGGGCCTGGTCTACGGCGCGGGCCTGGGCGTGGCCGGCTCCGCCTGGGGCACCGTGATCGCGCAGAACGCGATGGCCGCGGTGTACGTCGTGGTGGTGGTCCGCGGCGCCCGCCGGGAGGGCGCCGCGCTGCGGCCGGACACCGCCGGGATCCGCGCCTCGGCCCGGGCCGGCGGCCCGCTGCTGGTGCGCACCCTGAGCCTGCGCGCGGTGCTGCTGCTGGCCACCGCGGTGGCCGCCAACCTGGGCGACGCCGAGGTGGCGGCCCACCAGATCACCATGACCGTGTGGTCCTTCGTCGCCTTCGCGCTGGACGCGGTGGCGATCGCCGGGCAGGCCATCATCGGCCGCTACCTGGGCGCGGGCGACCTGCCGGGCACCCGGGCGGCGACCCGGCGGATGGTCGAGTGGGGCCTGGGCGCGGGCGTGCTGTTCGGGCTGCTGATGGTGCTGGGCCGACCGCTGTACGTCCCGCTGTTCAGCTCCGACCCGGCGGTGCAGCAGCAGCTGTCCGCGGCGCTGCTGCTGGCCGCGCTGACCCAGCCGGTGGGCGGGCTGGTGTTCGTGCTGGACGGCGTACTGATGGGCGCGGGCGACGGCCGCTACCTGGCCTGGGCGATGCTGGCCACCCTGCTGCTGTTCGTCCCGGCGGCGCTGGCGGTGCCCGCGCTGGGCCTGGGACTGGCCGGGCTGTGGTGGGCGATGAACCTGTTCATGCTGACCCGGGCCGCGTTCCTGGTCGGCCGGGTCCGCACCGGCCACTGGATGGTCACCGGCGCCGTCCGGTCCTGAACCGCACGGCGCAACGACCGGAGGGCCGGACCCCGCGAACGGGGTCCGGCCCTCCGGACTGCGTTACTGCTGCGCTCAGGCGGCGACGACGTTGACGTCGAGGTTGGCCTGGACGTCGGCGTGCAGCTTGACCGAGACCTTGTGGCTGCCCACGGTCTTGATCGGCGAGGCGATCGCGACGGCGCGCTTGTCCACGGCCGGGCCGCTGGCGGCCTTGATGGCCTCCACGACGTCGGCCTGGGTCACCGAGCCGAACAGGCGGCCGGCGTCGCCGGAGCGGACGGCCAGCTTGACCTGGAGGCCCTCGAGCTTGGCCTTGACCTCGTTGGCGGCCTCGAGGGTCTGGATGGCGTGGATCTTCCGGGCGCGACGGATGGCGTCGACGTCCTTCTGACCGCCCTTGGTCCAGCGGATGGCGAAGCCGCGCGGGACCAGGAAGTTGCGGGCGTAGCCGTCCTTGACCTCGACGACCTCGCCGGCGCTGCCGAGGCCGGGAACCTCGTGAGTGAGGATGATCTTCATTCTTCGGTCACCCTCTCTTAGCGCGCGGTGGAGGTGTAGGGCAGCAGCGCCATCTCACGGCTGTTCTTCACGGCCGTGGCGACGTCGCGCTGGTGCTGGGTGCAGTTGCCGGTGACCCGGCGGGCACGGATCTTGCCGCGGTCGGAAATGAACTTCCGCAGCAGGTTCGTGTCCTTGTAGTCCACGTACGTGGCCTTGTCCTTGCAGAAGACGCAAACCTTCTTCTTCGGCTTGCGAGCAGGCGGCTTCGCCATTGTGTGCTCCGTTTAGGTACGAGATCTGTCAGCATCGGCGGGCCCGCGGGGGACCGGCCGTGCACCGCTTAGAACGGGGGTTCTTCCGAGTAGCCGCCGCCGGAGTTGCCACCCCAGCCGCCGCCGCCCTGGTTGGGCGAGGAGGGGGCGCTGGACGCCCACGGGTCGTCGGACGGAGCCGGGTTGCCGCCGCCGGGGTTTCCACCCCAGCTGCCGCCGCCCTGGTTGCCGCCGCCGCCGTAGCCGCCGCCACCCTGCTGGCCGCCGCCGCCGAAGCCGCCACCGCCACCGCCCGGACCGCCGGTCCGGTTGGCGCGGGTGACCTTGGCGGTCGCCGAGCGCAGGCTCGGGCCGACCTCATCGACCTCGACCTCGAAGACCGTCCGCTTCTCGCCTTCCTTGGTCTCGTAAGACCGCTGGCGCAGTCGGCCCTGCACGATCACGCGCATGCCGCGCTGCAGCGACTCGGCCACGTTCTCCGCCGGCTGGCGCCAGACGTTGCACGTGAGGAAGAGGCTCTCGCCGTCCTTCCACTCGTTGGTCTGGCGGTCGAAGGTGCGCGGGGTGGACGCGATACGGAACTTGGCCACCGCGGCACCCGACGGGGTGAAGCGCAGCTCGGGGTCGTCGACGAGGTTGCCGACGAGGGTGATGACGGTCTCGCCTGCCATGTGGTGATGACCTCTCGGAAAGGAGTTCTGCGGTGCTCGTCAGCGGTGTTCCACGTGGAACACCGGACGTGAACCCTCCGGCGCGGACGCCGGAAGTGGGCTCAGTGGGTGTCCGGGCGCAGGACCTTGGTCCGCAGAACCGACTCGCTCAGGCTGAACTGGCGGTCGAGCTCCTTGACGACCTCGGGCGTGGCCTTGAGGTCGATGACCGAGTAGATGCCCTCGGACTGCTTGTTGATCTCGTACGCCAGGCGACGACGACCCCAGGTGTCGACCTTCTCAACCTTGCCGCCGCCGGTGCGGACGACGTTGAGGAAGCTCTCGATCAGGGGGGAGACAGCGCGCTCCTCGACCGAGGGGTCGAGGATGACCATCACCTCGTAGTGACGCATGTGTAACCCACCTCCTTTGGACTCAACGGCCACGGCATTTCCGTGGCAGGAGGGTTTTGCGCGTCGGCACCGGTCGTTCCGGGCATGCGGGCACGCCCCTATACCAGTGCAGAGGGGCCAGCCTACCGGGTGAGCCGACCGGTGGACAAAACAGTTGCCCGCCCGGGTTGTCATCTCGGTCACATCGGTCGCAACCTGGACAGAACGAACGTTCCCTCCCCCAGGAGGTGGGTCCCCATGGCACAGGCCGCACCCAGGCCGCGGCAGCAGCACCGGCCGCAGTTCACCCTCAACACCGACGGACACCCGCACCCCCGGGAGAACGCCCTGGTCGGCGTGACCGTGCTGCTCGGCGTGGTCGCCTTCGTCACCTCGTTCTTCGACAACCTGCACATCCTGACCTCGTGGACCGGTCTGATCGGCGTGATCACCGGCCTGACCGGGCTGTTCGTCTCGGTGACCACCGCCGAGCGCTTCGCGGTCGTCATCGGCACCGGTGCCGCCGCGTTCGGCCTGTTCCTCGGCGTCGCGCACGGCGGCCTGTTCGGGGGCGCGTGGTGACGCCCGGGCGCGGCGCGGGGTGAACCTGCGGCCCGCCGCGCAACCCCCGGTGCCCTCCCGGCGTAGTACCTGTACCAGCGGGTGCGCACGGGGGGGCATCATCATGTCGGGTCGGTTCCCGGTCGAATCGGACCATTCGGGCGATAGGGTCACCATGGGTAGATCCGACGAGGAGGAGCACGCGGCATGAGCCTGCGACTGCGGACCATCACGCGCGAGGAGCACCTGGCGTTCATCCAGAGCCGGCCCTCGGCCAGCCACATGCAGGTGCCCTCCTGGGCGGACGTGAAGGCGGAGTGGCGCGCGGAGAGCCTCGGCTGGTTCGACGCCTCCGGCGCGATCGTCGGCGCCGGGCTGGTGCTCTACCGCCAGCTCCCCAAGGTGAAGCGGTACCTGGCGTACCTGCCGGAGGGTCCGGTGATCGACTGGTTCGACCAGGACCTCGACCGCTGGCTGAAGCCGATGCTGGCGCACCTGAAGTCGCAGGGCGCGTTCTCGGTGAAGATGGGCCCGCCGGTGGTGGTCCGCCGCTGGGAGGCCAGCACCATCAAGGACGCCATCGCGGGCAAGCAGGCCAAGCGGCTGCGCGACGTCGGCCCCGACTTCTCCGAGCCGCGCGCCCTGGAGGCCGCCGAGCGGCTGCGCCGCTCCGGCTGGCTGCAGGGCGAGGACGGCGGCGCGGGCTTCGGCGACGTCCAGCCCCGGTACGTGTTCCAGGTGCCGCTGGGCGGCCGCTCGCTGGACGACGTGCAGCGCGGCTTCAACCAGCTGTGGCGGCGCAACATCAAGAAGGCCGAGAAGAGCGGCGTCGAGGTGGTCCAGGGCGGCTACGAGGACCTCGCGGTCTTCCACAAGCTGTACGTGGTCACCGCCGAGCGGGACCGCTTCACGCCCCGGCCGCTGTCCTACTTCCAGCGGATGTGGCAGTCCCTCACCGCCGAGGACCCGAACCGGATGCGGCTCTACCTCGCCTACCACGAGGGCGAGCCGCTGGCCGCGACCACGATGCTGGTGGTCGGCGAGCACGTCTGGTACTCCTACGGCGCCTCCGCCAACCACAAGCGCGAGGTCAAGCCGTCCAACGCGGTCCAGTGGCGGATGATCCGGGACTCCTACGCGCTCGGCGCGAGCGTCTACGACCTGCGCGGCATCAGCGACACCCTGGACGAGGACGACCACCTGTTCGGGCTGATCCAGTTCAAGGTCGGCACCGGCGGCCAGGCCGCGGAGTACCTCGGCGAGTGGGACTACCCGCTCAACAAGCTGCTGCACAAGGCGCTCGACCTCTACATGTCGCGCCGTTGAGCCACCTGAAGAACACCACGGGGAGCACGGGGAGAACGCCATGACCTTGACGATGTACGTGGACACCGGCCGCTGGCGGGCGCACCAGCGCGGGCTGCTGGCCGAGTTCGCCGGGCTGGTCCCGGTCGCCAAGGGCAACGGCTACGGCTTCGGCAACGCCCGGCTGGCCGCCGAGGCGGCCCGGCTGGGCGTCCCGGTGCTGGCGGTCGGCAGTGCGGCCGAGGCGGCCGCGGTGGCCGGCGACTTCCCCGGCGACCTGCTGGTGCTCACCCCCTACCGGGCCGGCGAGCCGGAGGCCGACCTGCCCGCCGGGCGGGTGGTGCGCACCGTCGCGCACACCGAGGCGCTGGCCGCGCTGCCCGCCGGGACGCGGGTCGTGGTCGAGTGCATGACCTCGATGCGGCGGCACGGCGTCGCGGTCGGCGAGCTGCCCCGGCTGCCGGTGCGGCACCTGGCCGTGGAGGGCTTCGCCCTGCACCTGCCGCTGGACCGGCCGGACGGCAGCGACCCGGTGGACGAGGTGGACCGGCTGGTCCGGGCGATCGGCGAGGCCGGGCTCCCCACCGGCACCGTCTACCTCAGCCACCTGTCCGCCAAGGACGGGCTGCGGCTGGCCGAGCGGCACCCCGACACGGAGTTCCGCTCCCGGATCGGCACCCGGCTGTGGCTGGGCGAGGTGGAGGCGCTGTCCTCCCGGGCCACCGTCCTGGACGTCACCCCGGTCGCCCGCGGCGAGCGCTACGGCTACCGGCAGCACAAGGCCCCCTCCGAGGGCCACCTGCTGGTGGTCGGCGGCGGCACCGCGCACGGCGTCGGCCTGGAGGCGCCCAAGTACGTGCACGGGGTGCTGCCGCGGGCCAAGGGGCTGGCCCGGGCCGGCCTGGCCACCGTCAACCGGACGCTCTCGCCGTACTCCTGGCAGGGCAAGCAGTTGTGGTTCGCCGAGCCGCCGCACATGCAGGTGTCGATCCTGTTCCTGCCCGGCGAGCTCAAGCCGCCCGCGATCGGCGACGAGCTGGCGCTGACCGTCCGCCACACCACCACCCACTTCGACCGGGTGGTCGAGCGGTAGGGCCCCGGGGGTCCGCAACGCAGGAGCCCGCCCGCCGGACCACGGCGGACGGGCTTCGGTGCGTTCGGGCGCGGCCGCCGCGCTGGCGGCCGCGCGGCTACCTGCCGGGCTCCGGCGCGGGGCCGGACCCGGCGCCCGGCCCCAGCTCGACCACCGGTTCCGGCTCCTTGCCGAGCCAGTCCCGCTCCGGGGCGTAGGCCGCGTACGTCTCCTGCTCGCGCAGGGCGCGGGCGGTGCCGAGCACGAACCGGTCCGGGGCGCCGTCCAGCACGCCGCCCGAGGGGTCGTCGCTGCCGTCCCAGCGGACCGGGTCGCGGTCGGGCTGCAGGATGTCGCGGACCACCACGTAGCAGATGTACAGGGTGCCGACCAGGTGCAGGGCGATGGCGAAGTGGTACCACTCCTGGTCGATGCCGTGGTGCTTGCCGTCGCCGTTGTAGGCCAGGTACGACCAGACGCCGAGGAAGTACAGCACCTCGCAGGCCTGCCAGATCAGGAAGTCGCGCCAGCGCGGCCGGGCCAGCGCGGCCAGCGGGATCAGCCAGAGCACGTACTGCGGCGAGTAGACCTTGTTGGTCAGGATGAACGCCGCCACCACCAGGAAGGCCAGCTGGGCGAAGCGCGGGCGGCGCGGGGCGCTGACCGCCAGCCAGCCGATCGCCAGGCAGCTGAGCACCAGCAGGGCGGCGATCCAGGTGTTCAGGGTCTCCAGGTTCTTGTTCCGGACGGCCTGCATGAGGATCAGCCAGAACGAGCCGTAGTCCTCCTTGCGGGTCTGGCTGAAGCTGTAGAAGGTCAGCCAGCCCTTCCAGTTGGCCATCATGATCGGCAGGTTGACCACCAGCCAGGCGCCGACCGCGCCGCCGAACGCCTGGCCGAACTCCTTCCACTTGCCGGACCGCAGGCAGAGCACCAGCAGCGGGCCCAGCAGCAGCGCCGGGTAGAGCTTGGCGGCGGTCGCCAGCCCGATGAAGACGCCCGCCATGACCGGCTTGGAGCCCGACCAGTAGGCCATCGCGACGGCGGCCAGGGCGACCGCCAGCAGGTCCCAGTTGATGGTGGCGTTCAGCGCCAGGGCCGGGGCCAGGGCGAACAGCAGCGCGTCCCACGGGCGGCGGCGCTGGGCGCGGGAGGTGGCGACCACCGCGACCACGGCGCAGATCATCAGCATCCCGGCGTTGACCATCCAGAACCACTGCTCACGGCTCATCAGGTCGCCGCTGTGGGTGGTCAGCCAGGCCGCGACCTGCATGAACAGGCCGGTCAGCACCGGGTACTCCAGGTACTGCATGTCCGGCGAGCCCTGCGGGATCGGGTCCAGGTACGGGTGCAGCCCGTCGGCGAAGCCGCGGCCGGAGAACAGGTGCGGGATGTCGCTGTAACAGGCCTTCGTGTACTGGGTGGTGGCGCCGTGGAACCAGCCGTCGGTGTAGCACGGGGCCTTCTGGAACAGGCCCAGCACGTAGACCGCGATGACCGCCAGCGCGAGGAACTTGGCCGGCGTCCACCAGGACACCCCCAGCAGCGCCCGGCGCCCGGGCGGGCCGCCGAACAGCTCGCTTCCGGCCTCCGCGACCGGGTCCTCGTCCGCGGGCACCACCACGGTGTTGGGCAGCGGACCGTCGGCCTGCGCGGGGCCGGGCGGCGAGGTCTCGTCACGAAGGCTGGAGGTCATGGCGCACATACTGCCGCACCGCTCCGCGCAATCGAAGAGGGGCACGGGATCGCCCTCGCGATCCGTGCCCCTCTGCGGTGTTTGCGCCGGGATGCGGCGGCTACTGCGCGGTGGTGCCGCCGTTCCTGCCGCCGTTGCCGCCCCCCGCACCCGGGCTCGCGGTGGAAGTCGCGGTGGAGGTCGCGGTGTTGGTCGGGCACAGGCTCGGGACCAGGCAGTCCGACGGGGTGCTGGCCGTGCTCGTCGGGCGGCCGGTCGGCCGTCCGGTCGGCCGGTCGGTCTCGGACGGCGACGGGTCGGGCGTCTCGCTCGGCAGCGTCTCGCTCGGCAGGGCCGTGGGCGACTCGGAGGCCGAGGCCGAGGCCGAGGGCGAGGCGGTGACCGGGGCCCCGGAGGAGTCGACCTCCTCGCCCCAGGTGCCCGACGGGGGCGTGAAGCTCCGCGGGTTGCCCGGGCCGACGACCTTCATGTAGCGGGTGAAGATGTCCGCCGGGTAGTCACCGCCGTGCACCTCCTTCTTGCCGCCGGTGCCGCGCAGGTCGAGCCGCACCTTCTTCTCCTTGTCGTTCACGTCGTCGCGCCACATGCCGACCGCGGTGGACAGGCTCGGCGTGTAGCCGACGAACCAGGCCGAGACGCTGTCGTCGGTGGTGCCGGTCTTGCCCGCCACCGGGAAGCCCAGCTCGGCGGTCTTGCTGCCGGTGCCGCGCAGCGCCGCGTTCTGCAGCACGTCGGTGATGGTGTCGGCGACCAGCGGGTCCAGCGCCGTCTTCGGCGTCGGGTGGGTGAACTGCGGGAGCTCCTTGCCGTGGAACTTCACCAGGGTCACCGAGTACGGGTCGACCTGCTGGCCGTGCGCCGCGAACACCGAGTAGGCCGAGGCCATCCGGATCGAGCTCGGCGTCGAGGTGCCCAGCGGCAGGGTCAGCGTGTCGGCCCCGGCCAGGGTGTCCCCGTGCAGGCCGAGCTTCTCCGCCATCGCGACGACCTTGTCGCCGCCGACGTCCTGGCCGAGCTGCACGAACGGCACGTTGTACGACCACTGCATGGCCGTCCGCAGCGTCACGTACCCCTTCTTGCCCGTTTCGCTGTTGCGCTGGCGGTAGGGCTGGCCGTCGTCGCCGATCGCCTTGCTGCCGTCGGCGCGGTAGATCTGCGCCATGTCGTCGGCCAGGTAGCGGGAGTCCGGGTTGATCTTGGCCGGCTGGCCGTCCTCGCCGTTCTTGGTGAGGACGCCGTCCTCCATCGCGGCGGCCAGCACGAAGGGCTTGAAGGTCGAGCCGACCAGGACCGAGCCGTCCGCGTTGTTGCTGTAGTGGCCGTACTCGCTGCCCGGGCCGCCGTAGATGGCCACGATCGCCCCGTCGCCCGGCACCACCGAGGCGGCGCCCACCTGGACGTTCTTGTCCTGCTCCCGGCTCTCCGGCTTCAGGGTGGCCGCCGAGAAGTCGTCCACGGCCTTCTTCAGGGCGTCGACCTTGCCCTTGTCGAAGGTGGTGTGGATCTCGTAGCCGCCGCGGTCCAGGGCCGCCGTGGTGATGCTCGGGTCCTTGGCGGTGACGTACTGCTTGGCCATCTGGATCAGGTACGTGGTCTCGCCGGTGGTCTTGGTGGCCTTCTGCGCGTCGATCGGCTCGGGGAAGTCCTTGCACTTGGCCCGGTCCTCGGCGGACAGCACCTTGGTGGTGACCATCCGGTCCAGGATCCAGCTCCAGCGGCCCACCATGCGGTCGTGGTTGGCCTTGCTCAGGCTCGGGTCGTACAGGCCCGCGCCCTTCAGCAGGCCCGCCAGCATGGCGCCCTGGCAGACGTCGACCTTGCTGGCGTCGATGCCGTAGTACGCCTGCGCGGCCGCCTGGATGCCGGTCGCGCCGCGGCCGAACCAGCTGGTGTTCAGGTAGCCGGTGAGGATCTGGTCCTTGGTCTTCTCACCGTTGACCTTCAGGGTGATGAAGAACTCCTTGGCCTTGCGGGAGAGCGTCTGGTCCTGCGAGAGGTAGACGTTCTTCACGTACTGCTGGGTGATGGTCGAACCGCCCTGGGTCTCGCCGCCGGAGGCCATCTTGTAGACGGCGCGGGCGATGCCCTTGGGGTCGATGCCGGAGTCGGTGCGGAAGGTGTCGTTCTCCGCCGCGATGACCGCGTCCTGGGCGGCGCGGCTTATCTGCGAGAGCTCCACCAGCTGCTGGTTGTCGGTGCCGGTGCGGGCCATCTCGGTGCCGTCGGCCCAGTAGTAGACGTTGCTCTGGATCTCCAGCGGGATCTTCTCGTTCGGCACCTGGACCATCGCGTAGGCGAGGCCGACCGCGGCCACGCTGCCGCCGAAGAAGACCAGGAACAGGCTCAGCACCTGCTTCCAGGAGGGCACCCAGCGCCGGAAGCCGGTCTTGCCGAACCGCGGGTAGTCGATCATCCGCTTCTTGCCCGGCCGACCGCCGCCCCGCCCGGCGGCACGGCCGCCCTGCGGACCGCCGCCACCGCCACCGCCACCGCCGCCGCCCTTGCGGGACTGCTTGCGCATCTCCGCCCGGGTCAGCCGGGGCTGCTCGGCGGTCTCCCGCGCGGCGCGCCGACCCCCGGGACCGCCGGGGCCCCCGGGACCGCCCTGACCCGGCACCTGCCCGGGGCGACCGGCCCGGCCCAGGCCGGGGTGCCCGCCGCCCGGACCGCCCGGACCGCGGCGGCCGTACTCGGGTGCGCCCTCGACCGGGTTGCCGTACGCATACGGCCTTCCGGAGTCGGACCGCCGCGGAGGCGGCTGCTCGCCCCCGGGGTTGGCCGACCTGCGCCGGTGTTCGCTCATCTCTCCGCAGCTCCTCGGTCAGGGTGCACAGGCGAAAGAGTACGGCTCCCGAAAAGCCTCCTAATCGGGCATTGGAAGCCAACCGGGACGAACTGACCGCGATTCATTACACGCCCGTTGCCCAGAAGCCTTGTGATCGCAGTTACGCGTGCCCCTCTTGCTCCTTCCGTGACCCAGGGTTACTGTTGCCGATATATCGAGCCGATACATCGGCGCGACACATCGGTTCGGCATACACTGCCGGACCGGGGCCCGCACCCGACGAGCAGGAACCCTCACGGAAGGAGGAAGGCGGTATGAGCCGACGCTCCGGCGTCCTCGAATTCGCCGTCCTCGGCCTGCTCCACGACGCGCCCATGCACGGGTACGAGCTGCGCAAGCGGCTCAACGTCCTGCTGGGCTCGTTCCGGGCCTTCTCGTACGGAACGCTCTACCCCTGCCTGAAGAGCCTGGTCGCCCAGGGCTTCCTGGTGGAGGACAACCCGGACGTCGAGTACGTCCCGGCCACCGCCCTCAACGGCAAGCGGTCGAAGATCGTCTACCGGCTCTCCCCGGAGGGCAAGCAGCGCTTCGAGGAACTGCTCGCCGAGTCCGGCCCGGAGGCGTGGGAGGACGAGCACTTCGGCGTCCGCTTCGCCTTCTTCGGCCAGACCGACCGGGCGGTCCGGATGCGCGTGCTGGAAGGCCGCCGCAGCCGGCTGGAGGAGCGGCTGGAGCGGATGCGCAGCTCCATCACCCGCACCCGCGAGCGCTTCGACGACTACACCCTCGAACTCCAGCGCCACGGCCTGGAGTCCGTGGAACGCGAGGTCCGATGGCTCAACGAGCTGATCGAGACCGAGCGGGCCACCCGGACCGGACGCAGTGCCGCGTCCCCCAGCACTTCGGACGGCCGTGGTCCGGCCGACGGGTCCTCCGACCCGCCCGGGCCGCCGTACGACCGCCCGGGGCGCTCCTAGCGGAGCGCTGCACCACCGCGCCGGCCCCGCCGCCCGCGGCGAGGCGTGGGCGCCCCGTGCGCCCGACCAGACAGTCAGAACAGATGTGGAACGAGGTTGCCGCCGCAGCACGGCGGACCTCATGAGATTCAGGGAGCAACCGGAATGGGTTCGGTTCGCGTAGCCATCGTCGGCGTGGGCAACTGCGCCGCCTCGCTGGTGCAGGGTGTCGAGTACTACAAGGACGCCGACCCGGCCGGTAAGGTCCCCGGCCTGATGCACGTCCAGTTCGGCGACTACCACGTCAAGGACGTCGAGTTCGTCGCCGCGTTCGACGTGGACGCCAAGAAGGTCGGCTTCGACCTGGCCGACGCCATCGGCAACAGCGAGAACAACACCATCAAGATCTGCGACGTGCCGCCGACCGGCGTCACCGTGCAGCGCGGCCACACCCTCGACGGCCTCGGCAAGTACTACCGCGAGACCATCGAGGAGTCCGACGAGGCCCCGGCCGACGTCGTGCAGATCCTCAAGGACCGCCAGGTCGACGTCCTGGTCTGCTACCTGCCGGTCGGCTCCGAGGCCGCCGCCAAGTTCTACGCCCAGTGCGCCATCGACGCCAAGGTCGCCTTCGTGAACGCCCTCCCGGTGTTCATCGCCGGCACCAAGGAGTGGGCCGACAAGTTCACCGAGGCCGGTGTCCCGATCGTCGGCGACGACATCAAGTCGCAGGTCGGCGCCACCATCACGCACCGCGTGATGGCGAAGCTCTTCGAGGACCGCGGTGTCGTCCTCGAGCGCACCATGCAGCTGAACGTCGGCGGCAACATGGACTTCAAGAACATGCTCGAGCGCGAGCGCCTGGAGTCCAAGAAGATCTCCAAGACCCAGGCGGTCACCTCCCAGATCCGCGACCGCGAGCTGGGCGCCAAGAACGTCCACATCGGCCCGTCCGACTACGTCGCGTGGCTCGACGACCGCAAGTGGGCGTACGTCCGCCTCGAGGGCCGCGCGTTCGGCGACGTCCCGCTGAACCTCGAGTACAAGCTCGAGGTCTGGGACTCCCCGAACTCGGCCGGTGTCATCATCGACGCCGTGCGCGCCGCGAAGATCGCCAAGGACCGCGGCATCGGCGGCCCGATCCTCTCCGCGTCCTCGTACTTCATGAAGTCCCCGCCGGTGCAGTACTTCGACGACGAGGCCAAGGAGAACGTCGAGAAGTTCATCCGCGGCGAGGTCGAGCGCTGAGCGCAGCGAAGCCTGCTCGCTGTTGAAGGTGAGCGCTGAGCGCAGCGAAGCCTGCTCGCTGTTGAAGGCGAGCGCTGAGCGCTGAGCAAGACTGACTCATCGTCAGGTGTGGCCGGAGGGCCGTCCCGCTTCGTGCGGGGCGGCCCTCCGGCGCGTTCAGGACCAGGCGGCGGCCCAGGTGGCCGGGCCGACCACGCCGTCCGCGGCGAGGCCGTGGCGCTGCTGGAAGGCCCGGCAGACCCGGGCCGAGGCGGGGCCGTACCAGCCGTCCGCGGTGATCGACCAGCCGCGGGCGGCCAGTCGGCGCTGCCACATCAGCACGTCGTCCCCGTGCAGCATCGGGGTGCGCACCCGCAGGTAGCGGCCGGGCCAGCGCGGCGCACCGGCGGCCGGGGTGGTGGCCTGGGCCGCGGTCCGGGCCGCGGGGACGCCGCCGAGGGCCGGGTCGGCGGAGACGGTGCCCTCCGGGAAGGCCGGGACGCCGTACCCGTACGGCGAGCCGGGGCCGCGCCGCGGGCGGGACTTGAGGTAGACGCCGTCGCCCTCGGCGGAGCCGCTGTCGTTGGTGTTGGCCTCCACCGTGCTGATGGTGTCGGCGTCGTAGGCGACCACGACGCCGGTGTGGGTGCCGCCGCCGGGGCCGAGGTAGAAGGGGCCGCCGAGGACGGGGTAGTCGCTCCAGCGGCCGTGGTCGCGCCACCAGGCGACCGCGGTCAGGCAGGACGCGGTCATCGGCCAGAGGGCGTCCATGCCGGCCCGGTGGGCGGCCCAGGCCTCGAAGGTGGCGCACCAGGGCTGGCCGTCGGACCATTCGAGCCCGGGGGTCTCGGTGCTGTAGCGCTGGCGGTTGTTCCAGGTGCCGTCGGGGTCGCGGCCTTCGTGCTGCCCGACCTGTCCGAGCAGCAGGGCGGTGAACTCGTCCCGCATGGGAGCCTCCCGTTGTCCGAACTGGTTCTTCCCTCCCGGAGTGGTCAACGACCCCGGAACGGCGAGGTCATCGGTGGTGCGGGAGCACGCGGGGGGCGTCCGTCCGCCGGAAGCCAACGGATGTTCCACGTGGAACGGGACGGCCTCGTGGCACCCTTGGCGGGTGATCACCGAACGGGCCCCGCGAGAGGCCACCCTGCCGGGGCTGCTGCTCGGCCTGCTGCGCGGTCCGGGCTTCCGGCGACTGCTGACGGTCCGGCTGCTCTCGCAGCTGTCGGACGGGGTGTTCCAGGCCTCGCTGGCCACCTACGCGCTCTTCTCCCCGGACAAGCAGTCCTCCCCCGCCGAGATCGCCGTCGCGCTGGCGGTGGTGATGCTGCCGTTCTCCGTGGTCGGGCCGTTCACGGGGGTGATGCTGGACCGCTGGCGGCGGCGCCAGGTGCTGCTGACGGGGAACCTGCTCCGCTGCGCGCTCTGCCTGTCGACCGCCCTGCTGCTGCTCGGCGGGCTGCCGCGCTGGGTGTTCTACGCGGCGGCGCTGGTGGTGATCGGGGTCAACCGGTTCATCCTGGCCGGGCTGTCGGCCGCACTGCCCCGGGTGGTGGCGGACCCGTCCGCACTGGTCACCGCCAACGCGGTGTCGCCGACCCTGGGCACGGTCGCGGCGACGGTCGGCGGCTCCCTCGGGCTGGTGGGCGGCGTGCTGGCGACCGGCTCGGCCGCCAGCGCCCTGACCGTGGGACTCTCCGCGCTGCTGTACCTGGTCGCCGCACTGGCCGTGCGGCCGATCGCGCCGGACGAGCTGGGGCCCGACCTGCACCGCGAACTCCCGCCGCTGCGGCAGGCCCTGGCGACCGCCTGGAACGACCTGCGGGCCGGGCTGCGGCACCTGCTGCGGGAGTGCCGTCCGGCGGTGCGCGCGCTGGCCGCGGTGAGCCTGGCCAGGTTCTGCTACGGCGTGCTGACCGTGGTGGTGCTGATGCTGTGCCGCTACACCTTCAACCGGGCCGAGGACGTCGACGGCGGCCTGGCCACCCTGGGCCTGGCGGTCGTGATGTCCGCGGTGGGCTTCTTCCTGGCGGCGGCGGCCAGCCCGTGGGCCACCCGCCGGTTCGGCCTGCACGGCTGGCTGACGATCTGCCTGGCCGGAGCCGCGGTGTTCGTGCCGACGCTCGGCCTGACCTTCCGGGAGGCCCCGGTGATGGCGGCGGCGCTGCTGCTGGGCGTGGTCACCCAGGGCAGCAAGATCTGCACCGACACGCTGGTCCAGGAGTCGGTGGAGGACGAGTACCGCGGCCGGGTGTTCGCGATCTACGACGTCCTGATGAACGTCTCGTACGTGGCCGCGGCCGCCGCCACCGCGCTGGTGCTGCCGCTGGACGGCCGCTCCGTGCCGGTGCTGCTGACGCTGTCCGGGCTGTACGCGCTCGGGGCGGTGCTCTACTTCCGGGCCGCTCGCCGCCCCTGACGGGGGGCGGCCGCTAGGGTACGTGGGCGCACGGCAACGTCACCGCCGCAGGGGGATCATCAGATGAGCACACCGCCGCCGCCCGGGCCCTACGGGCAGCCCGACCCGTACGGCCAGCCCGGCCAGCAGCCGCCGCCACCGCCGTACGGCGGCCCGTCCGGCTACGCCCCACCGCCCGCGTACGGCCAGCAGCCGGGCTACGGCCAGCAGCCCCCGGCGTACGGCCAGCAGCCGGGCTACGGCCAGCAGCCCCCGTCCGGCTACGCCCAGCCCCCCGCGTACGGGCAGCAACCCCCCGCCTACGGGCAGCAGCCCGCGTACGGCCAACCGCCCGCGTACGGCCAACCGCCCGCGTACGGCCAACCGCCCGGGTACGGCCAACCTCCCGCCGGGGAAGGGCAGTTGACCGGCTGGGGGCAGGAGCCGCCGCGGGCACCGGCCAAGCAGGTCGGCCGGGGCGCGAAGGTCCGCGGGGCCGTGATGGGCCTGGGGGCGATCGGCGTGGTGGTCGGCGGCCTGTGGGCGTTCGCCGCGCTGACCGGCGCCGGCGACAGCGGCCCGAAGGTCGGGGAGTGCCTGAACGGCAAGCACAAGGAGGTGTCCTGCAGCGCGTCGGACGCCGCCTGGAAGGTGCTGTACCGCCAGTCCGGCCGGGGCACCCCGTCGCTCGACTGCAGCGAGGACCACCCGGGGACGACGCCCCACGACGGCCAGTACCGGTCGCACAAGCGGACCTACCGGTACCGGGTGTGCCTGGCCCCGGCGAACGCCGCGCCCGCACCGTCCACCGGGAAGCACTGAGCGGGCGTCAGTCCTGCGGCTGCTCGGCCCACCAGGCGCGCAGGGCGGCCACCGCCTCCTCGTGCTCCACCGGGCCGTGCTCCAGGCGCAGTTCGAGCAGGTGCTTGTAGGCCCGGCCCACCGCGGGGCCGGGACGCAGGCCGAGCAGCTGCATGATCTCGTTGCCGTCCAGCGCGGGGCGGATCGCCTCCAGCTCCTCCTGCTCCTGGAGCGCGGTGATCCGCTCCTCCAGCGAGTCGTAGGTGCGGGCCAGCGCGGCGGCCTTGCGCTTGTTGCGGGTGGTGCAGTCGGAGCGGGTCAGCTTGTGCAGCCTGGTCAGCAGCGGCCCGGCGTCGGTGACGTAGCGGCGCACCGCGGAGTCGGTCCACTCGCCGCCGCCGTAGCCGTGGAAGCGCAGGTGCAGCTCGACCAGCCGGGACACCTCGTTGACCAGCTCGTTGGAGTACTTGAGCTCGCGCATCCGCTTGCGGGTCATCTTGGCGCCGACCACCTCGTGGTGGTGGAAGGAGACCCGGCCGTCGGACTCGAAGCGGCGGGTGCGCGGCTTGCCGATGTCGTGCAGCAGCGCGGCCAGCCGCAGCACCAGGTCGGGGCCCTCGGTCTCCAGCGCGATCGCCTGCTCCAGGACGGTCAGCGAGTGCTCGTACACGTCCTTGTGCCGGTGGTGCTCGTCGCTCTCCAGGCGCAGCGCCGGGAGCTCGGGCAGCACGAAGTCGGCCAGGCCGGTGTCGACCAGTAGGCGCAGGCCCTTGACCGGGTGGTCGGCGAGCAGCAGCTTGTTCAGCTCGGCCTGGACGCGCTCGGCGGAGACGATGGTGATCCGCTCGGCCATCGCGGTCATCGCGGCGACCACCTCGGGCGCCGGGTCGAAGTCCAGCTGGGCGGCGAACCGGGCGGCCCGCATCATCCGCAGCGGGTCGTCGGAGAAGGACTCCTCGGGGGTGGCGGGGGTGCGCAGCACCCGGGCCTCCAGGTCGTCCAGGCCGCGGTGCGGGTCGACGAACTGCCGGCCGGGCAGGTCGACGGCCATCGCGTTGACGGTGAAGTCGCGGCGCACCAGGTCCTGCTCGATCGAGTCGCCGTAGCTGACCTCGGGCTTGCGCGAGGTGCGGTCGTACGCCTCGCTGCGGTAGGTGGTGATCTCGATCAGGAACGAGCCCTCGGCCGTGTCCTTGCGGGCGCCGACGGTGCCGAACGCGATGCCCACGTCCCAGACCGCGTCGGCCCAGCCCTTGACCAGCTTGAGGATCTGCTGGGGGCGGGCGTCGGTGGTGAAGTCGAGGTCGTTGCCGAGCCGGCCGAGCAGGGCGTCCCGGACCGAACCGCCGACCAGCGACAGCCGGTGGCCGGCGTCCTGGAAGCGGCGGGCGATCTCGTCGGCGACCGGGGAGACCCGCAGCAGTTCCTGCAGGCCGAGGGTCTGCGCCTCGGTCAGCCCCGGCAGGGCGACCCGGTCGGCGGAGCTGGAATGATTGGCGCTGGACGCATTGGCAGTGGACACGGCTCACAAGGGTACGTGCCCGGCCAGCTCCGCCGCCCTCCCGTTTCGCGCCGCCGGGCCGGTCCGGCAGCTCCCGGGCCGCAACACTGCGGGCCGGGCGGCGTCGTTACCATGCCGGGTGGGTGCTCCTCGGCAGGGGCCCGCGCGGTCGGGTCGGCCGCGGCGGTGCGTGGAGTGATCGAGACGATCGGGAACGGCGAGGACGCACGTGGACGAGCGGACCGGGCGGAACGCGGCAGTGGCGGCGCGTCGCGGACGGTGGACGGGCCTGCTGGCCAGGGCCTCCGCCGCCCTGCTCGCGAGCGGGCTGGCCGGCGCCCTCTGCGCCGCCCCGGCCGCCTCCAGACCGGCCGCGACGGCCGACTACCCGGCCGTGGTGGAGATCGACACCGTGGCGCCGAAGGTCGCGCACGAGAACGAGAGCGTGACGATCACCGGCAAGGTCCTCAACTCCGGCCGGACGAAGCTCAAGTCGCCGACCGTCAAGGTCCGCCAGCCGCAGGCCCGGCCGATGAAGACCCGCAGCGAGATCGACCTGACCGAGTCCCGGACCACCCCGAGCACCCTGGACGGCCTGGCCCTGGACCAGCCGTCCGAGGACGTCGGCGACCTGGAGCCGGGGCAGAGCGAGGACTTCACCCTGACGGTGCCGGTCTCCGCGCTGAAGGTCCGGGAGACCGGCCCCTACGAGCTGGCGGTGGACGTCTGGGGCAGCACCGGCGGCGAGCAGCCGCACCCGCTGGGCATCGGCCGGACGTACCTGCCGTACCAGGGCAAGGACGCCGCCCAGCCCTCGCAGCTGGCCGTGGTCTGGCCGCTCACCCACGCGCCGGTGCTGGTCGCCCAGACCATGGCGGACGCCGACCAGACGCCGGTGCTGCGCGACGACAGCCTGACCGCCGAACTGACCGGCGACGGGCGGCTGAACCGGCTGGTCGAGATCGGCACCGGCATGCCGAACCTGACCTGGGCGATCGACCCGAACCTGCTGGACACCGTGTTCGCGATGACCAAGTCGTACCGGGTGCAGAAGCCCGGCACCTCCGGCGAGTCCGCGAGCGAGGAGAACACCGTCCCGGGCACCGGCCGCGACGCGGCGACGGCCTGGCTGGCGAAGCTGCGCACCGCGCTGGCCTCCTCGGGCAGCGAGGTGGTGTCGCTGCCGTACGCCGACCCCGACCTGGCCTCGATCGCGCACAACGGCGCGGGGCTGAACGGCATGGACAACGCGCTGCGCAAGGCGGTGACGGCCGGGCAGATCACCACCGAGGCCCGCCTGGCGGTGGACGCCCGCTCGGACGTCGCCTGGCCGTACCGGGGCCTGCTGGACCAGCGCACCGCGGCGGTGGCGGCCGTCGCGGGCGGGCGGATCGTGCTGGTCGACGGCGCGTCGCTGCCGGAGTCCGAGAAGCTGCCCTACACGCCGGGCGCGGCCCGGTCGATCGGCAACGGGCAGACCGCGGTGGTCTCCGACCAGGCGCTCGCCGCGATGTTCCGGTCGGACCTGGCCTCGACGCACGACCGCACCTTGACCGGGCAGCACTTCCTGGCCGAGACCATGGCGATCGCCCACCAGCAGCCGGAGCACCCGCGCGGCCTGCTGGTGCTGCCGCCCCGCACGCTGACCGTCGGCACCGCGCAGGCGCTGCACGACTCGGTGCAGGAGGCCGCCGCCGGGGGCTGGGTCGCGCAGGCGACGCTGGAGAAGGTCGCGGGGATGACCCAGGACAAGGAGGCGAACACCTCCGTCCCGGAGTCGTACCCGTCCGACGCGACCGCCGGGGAGCTGTCCACCGCCGAGCTGTCGGCCACCATGCAGCTCCAGGACGGCGTGGACCAGCTGATGATGATCCTCACCCGGCCGGAGCGGGTGCGCGAGTCGTTCAGCGCCACGATGGTGCGCTCGATGTCCACCGAGTGGCGCGACCGGCCGAAGGCCGGCGCCGAGTACCGGCTCGGGGCGCGCACCTACCTGGACAACCTGAAGTCCG
Organism: Kitasatospora phosalacinea; assembly: GCF_000717185.1. Taxonomy (GTDB): domain Bacteria; phylum Actinomycetota; class Actinomycetes; order Streptomycetales; family Streptomycetaceae; genus Kitasatospora; species Kitasatospora phosalacinea_A. The sequence goes on from NZ_JNYE01000050.1 coordinate 44,984, forward strand.
CGGTCCGGGTCATCCAGAAGAGCGTGGTGACCCTGCCCGGCGACAACGCGACGATGCTGGTCAGCGTGAAGAACGGGCTGACCCAGTCGGTCGGCAACCTGGAGCTGCACGTCACCTCCACCCAGCCGAACCGGCTGCGGATCGACTACCCGGTCCAGCCGCTGGTGCTGGAGGCCACCACCAACTCCTCGCTCCGCTTCCCGGTCGAGGCCCAGGTCAACGGCCCGGTCCAGGTGACCGCCCAGCTGTGGACCACCGGCCCGGACGCCCGCCCCTACGGCGAGGCGATGGAGTTCACCGTCGACGTCACCTCGGTGGCCAGCGGCGTGATGTACGTGATCGCGGGCGGCACCGTGCTGATGGTCCTGGCCGGGGTGCGGTTCTCCCTGCAGCGCAAGAAGCGCCGGGCGGCCGGCGAGGTCGACGAGGACCCGGACCGCCCGGTCGACGGCTCCGCCGCGGCCGGGACGGGCACCGAGCCGCCGTCCGACGCGGACCCCTCGTCCGCTGCGGATGACACCGATCGGGTCGCCGGTGATGAGAAGGTGGATCACTAGGCCGCCCCACCCCCCGGGCGCCCGTCCCCCCATCTCTGACGTGGATTGGTGGCATGAACGAGCGGAGCGAGCGAGCAACCCAGGACCAGGGCGGCGGCCCGCCCCAGGAGCGCCCGGGCGGCCCCCGGTCCGCCGCCCCCGCGGAACCGGCCGCCGACTGGTACGTCGCCGACACCTACGCCCACGACCCGTACGCGGCCGGGGCCTTCGGGAGCGCGGACCCGTACGGCGCGATCGACCTGCCGGGGGCCGGCCCGGACGAGACGGACACCCCGGAGGGGTCGGCCGCGGTGCCCGGGCAGGGCGAGCGCGGGCCCGAGGCCACCCTGCAGCTGACCGCCCCGGCCCCGCGCTGGGCGTCGATCGCCGCCGAGGTCGCGGCGGAGGCGGGCACCGAGGCGCGGCCCGAGGCCCGGCCCCCGGCCCGGCCCGAGCCGGAGACCGACGCGGGAACCGACGCGGGAACCGGGGGGGTCGGACCGCGCTGGAAGGTCGAGCCCGAGCCCGAGCCCGCGGAGGACTACGTCGGGGTGGACTCGCTGCTGTCGGCGGCCGCCGACGGCCCCGGGGAGCCCCGGGAGCCCGCGGAGGAGGACGAGGAGGAGGACGAGGAGGACCAGGAGGACGGGCCGGAGCGGCCCGCCCCCGCCGCGGAGGGCACGCGCCCGTACGTGCCGCCGATCGAGTTCGACCCGCCGCTGTCCGAGGAGGAGGCGGTGCTGCAGGTCGACGCCGCCGTGCTGGAGGCGAACGCGGCCGCCGCCGCGGCCGTGCCCACCGGCCCGGCGGCACCCGTCCTCCCGCCCGGGCCCGCCCCGGCCGGGAACACCGCGGGCACCGCGGCCCCGGAGCGTCCCGACGGCGGCGGCCGGGTCGCCGGGCTGCTCAACTCCAGCGCCGTGATGGCGGCCGGCACCCTGGTCTCCCGCGGCACCGGCTTCCTGCGCACCATGGTGATCGCCGCCGCGATCGGCGTCGCCTCGATGGGCGACTCGTACAACGCCGCCAACACCCTGCCCACCCTGCTGTACATCCTGATCGGCGGCGGCGCGCTGAACGCGGTGTTCGTGCCGCAGCTGGTGCGCAGCATGAAGAACGACGAGGACGGCGGCACCGCCTACGCGAACCGGCTGCTCACCCTGGTGGTGACCGGCCTGGCGGGCGTGGTGTTCGTGGCGGTGCTGGCCGCGCCGGTGCTGGTGCAGCTGGTCTCGCACGCGCTGATGCGCGACCGGGCGAGCGCCGACACGACGGTGGCGCTGGCCCGGTACTGCCTGCCGACCATCTTCTTCATGGGCGTGCACGTGGTGATGGGCCAGATCCTCAACGCCCGCGGCCGGTTCGGCGCGATGATGTGGACGCCGGTCCTGAACAACGTCGTGGTGATCTTCACCTTCGTGATGTACATCGCGGTGTACGGCACCTTCCAGCACACCGAGGTCACCCCGCAGTCGATCTCCCCCGAGGGCGTCCGGCTGCTCGGCATCGGCACCATGCTGGGCCTGGCCGTCCAGGCGCTGTCGATGATCCCCTACCTGCGGGCGGCGGGCTTCTCCTTCCGGCCGCGCTTCGACTGGCGCGGCCACGGCCTCGGCAAGGCCGCCCGGCTCGCCAAGTGGACCTTCCTCTTCGTGCTGGCCAACCAGGCCGGCTTCCTGGTGGTCACCCAGCTGGCCACCGCCTCCGGGAAGGCCGCCGAGCAGGACGGCCACCTCGGCGTCGGCCTGGCCGCCTACTCCAACGCGCTGCTGATCTGGCAGCTGCCGATGGCGGTGATCACCGTCTCGGTGATGAGCGCGGTGCTCCCCCGGCTCTCCCGGGCCGCCGCCGACCAGGACTCCGGCGCCGTCCGCGACGACCTCTCGTACGGCCTGCGCACCTCGGCGGTGGCGATCGTCCCCGCCGCGTTCCTGTTCCTGTCGCTGGGCCCGGTGATCGGCTCCTCGATCTACGGCCTGGGCAACGGCGGCGCGGTCGCCCACGGCACCACCGCGGTCGGCTACATGCTCTCCGCCTTCGCCCTCGGCCTGATCCCGTACTCGGTGCAGTACGTGCTGCTGCGCGGCTTCTACGCCTACGAGGACACCCGGACGCCGTTCTCCAACACCGTCTGGGTGGCGCTCACCCAGGCCGCCACCGCGGTGCTGTGCTGGCTGGTGCTGCCCGCGCAGTGGGCGGTCACCGGCATGGCACTGGGCTACGGCCTCTCCTACGCGGTCGGCGTGTCCGTCGCGGTGCCCAAGCTCAAGGCGAAGGTCGGCGGCCTGGACACCGCCCGGATCACCAAGACGTACGTCCGGCTGGCGATCGCCTCGCTGCCCGCCGCGGTGGTCGGCCTGGCGCTGGAACTGCTCGCCCTGCAGGTCCTGGACGGCTGGACCGGCAACGTGCTGACCCTGCTGGTCGCGGGCGGCGCGCAGCTCGCGGTCTTCCTGGTGCTGGCCCGCAAGATGCGCATCGAGGAACTCGGCGCGCTCACCGGAATGGTCCGCAGGCGGCTCGGCCGCTGAACCGTCCGCGGGCACCGCGTTGACGAGCCGTCAACCCGGACGAGGACGAACCGTCAGATCCTCAGTACGCTTCTCACGGGCCGGAGTCGGGGTACGCCCCCGGTTCCGGCCCGTTCGTCTGCTGTTCCGCCGGAAGTGGAGAACCGGGCAACCTCCCGCCACTCCCAGAGGTCGTACCTGACGTCCGGAAGTGGGCACAATTGACCCTGCACGGCCGACCGCCCCGGCAGACGGGGACGTCGACCGTCCAGGGATGGACCGGGGCGACTCAAGGGGAGGTAGGACCACGGTGGCTGACGGCACCAAGGCGATCGTCGACACGTCCGAAACGGACGGGGCGGCGACCGAGGCCGCGCCCGCGACGGGCGCGGAGCTCGACGCCGGCTCCGACCACGGGTCCGACCGCGGGTCCGACCGCGCGCCCGACCGCGCGCCCGAGCCCGGCCGGGCCGCTGGGGGCCCCGCGAAGGGCTCCCCGGGCGGCGCGGCGAAGGCCACCTCCGGCGGCGCGGCGAAAAACGGGACGAAGGGCGGGGAGAAGGGCGGGGCGAAGGGCGGGGAGAAGAACGGCGGCCGGAGCAACGGCAAGGGCACCGCCAAGGCGGACCCGAAGACCACCCCGCTGCGCGCGGCCCGCCCGAAGACCGCCGCCCCCGGGAGCACCGCCGCCCCCGCCGTCGGCACCCGCACCGGCGCACCCGCGCCGGACGGCCCCGCGGAGCGGCCGCAGGCCCTGCCCCCCGAGGCCACCGCCCCGCTCTCCGCCCAGGAGATCGACGCCGAGCTCGCCGCCCAGGGCGCCCGCCCCGACCGCCCCTCCCGCAGCCGTGGGGTGCGCCGCCCGCTGCCGCCGGTCGAGCCCGCCGAGCCCGCCCCCGCCACCAGCACCGAGACCCTGGACGCCGACACCGCCACCCTGCCGACCGTGCTGCCCGCCCCGAAGCGGCACAGCGGCGACAAGATCGGCGCCCGCTACCGGCTGGAGGAGTGCATCTCCGAGTCGGAGACCTTCACCAGCTGGCGCGCCGTCGACGAGAAGCTCCGCCGCGCCGTCGGCGTCCACCTGCTCGCGGCCGGCCACCGCCGCGCCAAGTCGGTCCTCACCGCCGCCCGCAGCGCCGCCCTGCTCGGCGACCCGCGCTTCGTCCAGGTGCTGGACGCGGTGCAGGAGGGCGAGCTGGTCTACGTCATCCGCGAGTGGCTGCCCGGCGCCCACGACCTCGGCGAGCTGCTGGCGAGCGGCCCGATGGAGCCGTACGACGCGTACCAGATGGTCCGCCAGGTCACCGACGCGATCGCCGCCGCCCACGAGCGCGGCCAGGCGCACCTGCGGCTCACCCCCAAGTGCGTGCTGCGCACCGACGGCGGCCAGTACCGGATCAACGGCATCGCGGTGGACGCGGCCCTGCGCGGCCTGCCCGCCGAGGACGCCGAGCTGACCGACGTCCGGGCGATCGGTGCGCTGCTGTACGCGGCGCTCACCCACCGCTGGCCCTACCCCGAGGACCGCTACGACCTCCAGGGCCTGCCCAAGGGCCTCGGCTGCGTCCCGCCGGACCAGGTCCGGGCGGGCGTCCACAAGGGCCTCGCGGAGCTCGCCGCGCGGATCCTGTGCGAGCAGCCCCCCAACCACAAGGAGCCGATCACCAGCCCCGCCGAGCTGGCCGCGGCGATCGGCCGGATGCCGAAGGTCCGGCAGCCCGAGCAGCCCGCCCCGCCCGCGCTGCGCGCCCTGCCCGCCGCCCGGCCGCGCTACGCCGCCGGTGCGCCGACCCAGGCGCTGCCGCGCACCGAGCCCGCCCCGCCCGCCGGGCCCGTTCCTGCCCCCGCGCCACGCCGCCGCCGCGGGCTGCGCCGCCTGCTGAAGTGGACCGCCGCGCTGGTCGCGCTCTCCACCGTGGCGATCGGCTCCTGGCAGCTGGCCCAGTACGTCAACGACCAGCAGGACAAGGCGGGCAGCACCCAGAACAGCCCCGCCCCCGCCCCGACCGGCTCGGCGCCCGCCCCCACCGGCGAGAAGCTCACGATCTCCTCGCTGGCCCCGTTCAACGCCTTCGGCGACACCAAGGACGAGCACAGCGTCGAGCTGCCGAACGCCACCGACGGCAACCCGTCCACCGCCTGGACCACCCAGCGCTACAACGACCAGTTCGGCGGCGCCTACCGGCCCGGCACCGGCATCCTGATCGACCTCGGCTCGCCCCGCCAGGTCGGCTCGGTGAACGTCCAGTTCCTCGGCGACACCAAGGCCGAGCTGAAGGCCGCCCCCGCCGGCACCACCGCCCCGCCGAGCGCCGACGACTCCGGCTTCCGCAGCTTCGGCGCCTCGGTCGCGGCCGGCTCCGGCACCAGGGTCGCCCTGACGCCGGACAGCCCGGTCACCACCCGGTACCTGCTGCTCTGGCTGACCAACGTCCCGGCCAACGACGACGGCGGCGGCTTCCGCGGCAAGGTCGCCGAGGTCCAGGTCAACGGTTAGGGCCACTCTCCCGAACACCCCTTGATCCGCTGCGGCACATCCCCAACGATGTGACCCGGGGTCGCAACGACGTGACCCGGGCCGCCGCAGCGGACGGCCGAACCGCAAGGAGGGGGCGCGGATGGCCGAGGAGCCCACCGACGCCGAACTGCTCGCCCGGCACACGGCGGGCGACCCGGACGCCTTCGGGCTGCTGGTGCACCGCCACCGCGACCGCCTGTGGGCGGTCGCGGTGCGCACCCTCGGCGACCGCGAGGAGGCCGCCGACGCCCTGCAGGACGCCCTGGTCTCCGCGTTCCGGGCCGCCGCCGGGTTCCAGGGCCGCTCGGCGGTCACCACCTGGCTGCACCGGATCGTGGTCAACGCCTGCCTGGACCGGGCCCGCCGCGGCGCGGTCCGCCGGGCCGAGTCGCTCGACCAGCGGCCGGAGGGCACCGCGGAGCGCGCCCTCGGCAGCGCCGAGGGGGCGGAGCAGCACGCAGAGCGGGCCGAGACCCGCCGCGAGGTGGCCGAGGCGCTGGCCGAGCTGCCCGCCGAGCAGCGGGCCGCCCTGGTGCTGGTCGACATGCAGGGCTACCCGGTGGCCGAGGCCGCCGAGGTGCTCGGCGTCCCGGTCGGCACCGTCAAGAGCCGCTGCGCCCGCGGCCGGGCCCGGCTGCTGCCGCTGCTGCGCCACCTCGGCCCGAATCGTGTTCCACGTGAAACCGGGCTTCCCGGCAGCGCTCCCGTTCCACGTGGAACAGGCGCCGTCGCCCCCGCCGAACCCCCCGGTGTTCCACGTGGAACACCGGGCCAGGCGTCCGGGGACGTTCCACGTGGAACACCGGCGCGGGGCGCCGCCGTCCCGCCCGCCCCCCGGGACGGGAACCCGAACCCGCCCTCCCCCGTCCCATCCACGGATCCCTCGCCCGCGCTGGAAGGAGATGCGACCCCGCGATGACGCCGCACCCGCCTTCCGGCCACCCCGGCCCGGACGCCCTCGCCGACCTCGCCGAGGACCTGCTGCCGCCCGAGCAGGCCGCCCCGCTGCACGCGCACCTGGCCGACTGCCCGGCCTGCGCCGAGGACTTCGCCCTGCTGCGCGAACTCCCGGACCTGCTGGCCGACACCCCCGTGCCCGCCATGCCGCAGGACCTCGCGGACCGGCTGACGGCCGCCCTGGCCGCCGAATCGGCCGCCCGCACCGAGACCCGGCCGCAGCCCTCGCCCCCCTTGACCGACCCCTCCCCCCCGACCACCCCCTGCTCGCCACCGCGGCCGTCGCGCTGGTGGCGCTCGGCGCGGGCCTGGGCGGCGCGCTGCTCGACCGCAGCAGCAGCGGCCAGGACTCCGGCGCCGCCAGCGCCAACGCGCCCGCGGCGGCCGTCGGTGACTCCCCGGCCGACATGGGCACCGGCGGCGGCGACGCCGGCGCCCCCCAGCAGGTCGCCCCGGGCAACGGCACCGAGGGCAGCAGCGGGGAGGACGGGCCCGACTTCACCGCCGACCGGCTCCCCGCCCAGGTCCGGCAGCTGCTGGACGGGAAGTCCCCGCACCAGCTCGGCGCGCCCACCCCCGGCGGCGCGGCGGCGCCCCCGTCCTGCGCCCTGGAGGCCGCCGGGCACCCCGGCGAGCAGCCCGCCGCCGCCGGCCCGGGCCGCTACCGGGGCCGCCCGGTACTGGCCCTGGTGTTCCGCCCGCCGGGCGGCGACGGGCCGCTGGACGTCTACCTGGCCACCCCCGACTGCCCCGGTTCGACGATCCTGCTGCACAGCACCGTCCCGGCCCCCTGATTCCTCACCCGGCCGGGCCCACCGCGACCGGAGTGCGGGCGGTGGGTGCGGCCGGGCCTGGGAATGCGGGAGACTGGTGAGTCGTTGTCCGGGGCGGCGGAGCAGACCGCCCTCCACCGCGCGAGCGGGACGCCAGGCAGACCAGGAGAAGCAGTGAGCGACGTCCGTAACGTGATCATCATCGGTTCCGGCCCGTCCGGGTACACCGCTGCGCTGTACACCGCGCGCGCCTCCCTGAAGCCGCTGGTGTTCGAAGGAGCGGTCACGGCCGGCGGCGCCCTGATGAACACCACCGAGGTGGAGAACTTCCCGGGCTACCGCGACGGCATCATGGGCCCCGAGCTGATGGACAACATGCGCGCCCAGGCCGAGCGCTTCGGCGCCGAGCTGGTCCCGGACGACATCGTCGCGGTCGACCTCACCGGCGACGTCAAGACCGTCACCGACTCCGAGGGCACCGTGCACCGCGCCCGCGCCGTGATCGTCGCGACCGGCTCGCAGCACCGCAAGCTCGACCTCCCCAACGAGGACAAGCTCTCCGGCCGCGGCGTCTCCTGGTGCGCGACCTGCGACGGCTTCTTCTTCCGCGACCAGGACATCGCGGTGGTCGGCGGCGGCGACACCGCGCTGGAGGAGGCCACCTTCCTGTCCCGCTTCGCCCGCAGCGTCACGGTCATCCACCGCCGCAACTCGCTGCGCGCCTCCAAGGCGATGCAGGAGCGCGCCTTCGCCGACCCGAAGATCACCTTCGCCTGGGACAGCGCGGTCGAGGAGATCCACGGCGACCCGAAGCTCTCCGGCCTGACCCTGCGTGACACCAACACCGGAGACCTGCGCGAGCTGGCCGTCACCGGCCTGTTCATCGCGATCGGCCACGACCCGCGCACCGAGCTGTTCAAGGGCCAGCTCGACCTGGACGCCGAGGGCTACCTCAAGGTCGACGCCCCCTCCACCCGCACCAACGTCCCCGGCGTCTTCGCCGCGGGCGACGTGGTGGACCACACCTACCGCCAGGCCATCACCGCCGCCGGCACCGGCTGCTCCGCCGCGCTGGACGCCGAGCGCTACCTGGCCGCGCTGGCCGACGCCGACGAGGCCCCGGCCGCCGTCGTCGCGGTCTGACCCACCCGCACCACCCGCAGCACACCCCCGCAGTACCCGGCGGCCGCGGCGGACCTGACTCAGCACCAGGTCCGCCCCGGCGGAAGCAGAAACAGATCCGCCCCCGCCGTTGTTATCACTGACGCACCTCTCCTCCGACCCCAAGGAGTTCCCGTGGCCGGCGCCACCAAGGAAGTAACCGACGCCACCTTCGACGCCGAGGTCCTCAAGAGCGACAAGCCCGTCCTCGTCGACTTCTGGGCCACCTGGTGCGGTCCGTGCCGCCAGGTCGCCCCGGTCCTGGAGGACATCGCGGCCGAGCACGGCGACAAGCTGTCCGTCGTCAAGCTCGACGTGGACGCCAACCAGGAGACCGCAGCGGCGTACAACGTGATCTCCATCCCGACGCTCAACGTCTACAAGGGCGGCGAACTGGTGAAGACCATCACCGGTGCCCGCCCGAAGGCCGCGCTGCTGCGCGAGCTCGCCGAGTACCTGTAGGTCCTCCCGCTCCGCCGAGGCGGCCCGGACGGATGATCCGTCCGGGCCGCCTCGGCGTTCCCGGGGTGCTCCGAGGCTTCGTCAGGAAGCCCTGAGCGCGCGGGGGCCTCCGCCCGGCCGCGGGCCCCGGCGCTCCGGAGGCTTCGCTGAGAAGCCCTCAGCGCCGCGACGGCCCGCCGGGGAGCGACCGCCCGGAGCGGAGGACCGCTCCACCGAAGCTCCCGAAGGCCCCTCGGCCCCGGCCCCGACAGCTCCCGGCCGCCCGCTCAGAACGGCCGCAGCGCCGGTTCGGTGCGCCGCCCGCCGAGCAGCCGCTCCAGCGCGCCCTCCACGTCCTCCTTCCAGGAGAGCGTGGTGCGCGCCTCCAACCGCAGCCGCGGGTACCGGTGGTGCGGCCGGACGGTCTTGAAGCCCACCGCCAGCAGGTGGTCGGCGGGCAGCACGCAGCTCGGCACCTCCCGCCCCTGCGCGCCGAACGCCTCGATCGCCCGGAAGCCGCGCCGGACCAGGTCCTTGGCCACCGACTGCACCAGCACCCGCCCCAGGCCCTGCCCCTGGAACTCCGGCAGCACCCGGGAGACCATCAGCTGCACCGCGTCCGGCGAGATCGGGCTGGTCGGGAAGGACTGCCCGCGCGGCACGTACGCGGGCGGAGCGTAGAGCACGAACCCGGCCGGGCGGTCGTCCACGTAGGCGACCCGCCCGCAGGAGCCCCACTCCAGCAGCACGGCGGAGATCCACCCCTCCTTCTCCAACTCCCCCTTGCCGGCGTCCTGCGCGTCCCGCCCGCTGACCGGGTCGAGCTCCCAGAAGACGCAGGAGCGGCAGGTGTTCGGCAGATCCGAGAGGTTGTCCAGCGTCAGCGGAACGACCCTCCGTCCCACGCCCGCACCTCCTCCTCCAGGCGGAAACGGTCCAGACCTCCAGTCTGCTCCGCCCGACGGAACGGGTGCACGTTTCACGTGAAACATGCACCCGTTGGTCCGCCGATCGTGCTCCCGGGGTCAGGACAGCGGCAGACCCCGCTCACCCGGGGCCAGACTGTCCAGGATCCGGTTCAGGTCCTCGACCGAACCGAACTCCAGTACCACCTTGCCCTTGCCGAACTTGCCGCCGCTCTGGGCGACCTCGACCTTGACCCTGGTCTCGAAGCGGTCGGAGAGGCGCCCGGCCAGCTCCTCGAAGGCCGGGGTCGGCAGCGGCTCCGCCCGCGGGGCCCGCTTCTTCGGCTCGATGCCCGCCAGCAGCTTGGCCGCCTCCTCGGTGGAGCGCACCGACAGCCCCTCGGAGACCACCCGGTGGGCCAGCTTCTCCTGCTGCTCGGGACCCGACACCATCAGGATCGCCTTGGCGTGCCCGGCGCTGACCTCCCCCGCGGCGACCTTCAGCTGCACCGACACCGGCAGGGTCATCAGCCGCAGCGTGTTGGACACGTGCGGCCGCGACTTGCCGACCCGGTTCGCCAACTCCTCGTGCGTGCACCCGAAGTCGCGCAGCAGCTGGTCGTAGGCGGCCGCCTCCTCCAGCGCGTTCAGCTCGGCCCGGTGCAGGTTCTCCAGCAGCGCGTCCAGCAGCAGCTTGTCGTCGTCGGTGGCCCGGACGATCGCCGGGATGACGTCGAGACCGGCCTCCCGGGAGGCCCGCCAGCGGCGCTCACCCATGATCAGCTCGTACCGGTCGGGACCGGTCTGACGGACCACCACGGGCTGCAGCAGGCCGACCTCCTTGATCGAGGCGACCAGTTCGGCGAGCTTCTCCTCGTCGAACACCTCGCGCGGCTGGCGCGGGTTGGGACGGATCGACTCCAGCGGCAGCTCGGCGAACCGGGCGCCGTTCACCGGGGTCAGCGCCGCTTCCAGGACGCTGCGGCGCTGGTCGCCCGCCAGCTCCCGCAGGCTCTCCGCGGCGGCCTTGGCGGCCACCGTGCCGCGGTCGGTCGGGACCGGCACCACCGGCACCACCGTGACCGTCCCGGGCTCGGCCGGCTCGGCCGGAGCTCCCCCGGCGGCCGCCGGCTGGGTCGCCGGGATCAGCGCCCCCAGACCCCTGCCCAGACCCCTGCGCGTGCCACTCACCGCTTGCCCTCCATCGAACTGTGCTGTGCCGTCGGCGCGGACGTCTCCCCGCCGCTGCGCGGCGGAACGACCGCCGCGCCCGCCGCCCGGTGCCGCCCGACCGTCGTCTTGGCGACCTCGGCCCGCAACGCCAGCTCGCGCGCCGCCTCCAGGTAGGAGAGCGCACCGGTGGAGCCCGGGTCGTAGCTCAGCACGGTCTGCCCGTAGCTGGGCGCCTCGGAGATGCGCACCGACCGCGGGATGGCAGTGCTCAGCACCTCCTTCTCGAAGTGCGTCCGCACCTCCTCGGCGACCTGCGCGGCCAGCCTGGTCCGGGCGTCGTACATGGTGAGCAGGATCGTCGACACGTGCAGCGAGGGGTTCAGGTGCGCCCGCACCAGCTCCACGTTGCGCAGCAGCTGGCCGAGGCCCTCCAGCGCGTAGTACTCGCACTGGATCGGGATCAGCACCTCCTGGCCGGCCACCATCGCGTTGACGGTCAGCAGCCCCAGCGAGGGCGGGCAGTCGATCAGCACGTAGTCCAGCGGCTGCTCGTACGCGGCGATGGCGCGCTGCAGTCGGCTCTCCCGGGCGACCAGCGAGACCAGTTCGATCTCGGCGCCCGCCAGGTCGATGGTGGCCGGGCAGCAGAACAGCCCCTCCACGTCGACCACCGGCTGCACCACGTCGGCCAGCGGCTTGCCCTCGACCAGCACGTCGTAGATCGACGGCACCTCGGCGTGGTGGTCGATGCCGAGCGCGGTCGAGGCGTTGCCCTGCGGGTCGAGATCGATGACCAGCACCCGGAGCCCGTGCATGGCCAGTCCGGCGGCCAGGTTGACGGTGGTGGTGGTCTTGCCCACCCCGCCCTTCTGGTTGGCGACCACCATGACCCGGGTCGCGGCGGGCCGGGGCAGCGCTTCCCCGGTGTGCCCGACGGCCGGCGCGGCGGTCTGCGCAGCCCGGGCGACGGGGGTGTCATCCACCTGATCGACGATCTCCGACTCCTGCATGGGGGTCAGTGTTTCACGTGAAACCTGGCCCGCGACAGTCACCTCCGGGTGACGGTCCCGGGCCCGGGTGCGGTCTTGATCAAGTACGCCGGAGAGCAGGAAGCGACGTTTCACGTGGAACACGATGCCCGGATTGTCGGGATCAACCGGTACGACACTCCGAGCCCGACCCCACCGGCACCCCAACGGAAACGGGGCGGGCGGCCCACCGGCCACCCGCCCCGAACACCAGTACCAGGCCGCTCAGCGCCGCCCGCGACCGCCGCCGCGCCGCGCCGCGCCCTCGCTGCCCTTGCCGCCGCGCCCCGCCCGGGCCGCCTTGGCTCGCCGGGTGGCCGCCTTCACGCCGCCGGGGCTCTCCCCCGCCTCCACCCGCACCACCCGGGTCGGGGTCACCAGCAGGCCCTCCCCGACGCCGATCACCGACCACTTCACCGCACCGAGCCGGGTCAGCGCCGCCCGCGACTCCGCCAGCTCCTGCTCGGCGGTGTCGCCCTTCAGCGCCAGCATCTGCCCGTACGGGCGCAGCAGCGGCATGCCCCAGCCGGCCAGCCGGTCCAGCGGCGCCACCGCGCGGGCGGTCACCACGTCCACCGCCAGCTTGCCGACCGTCTCCTCGGCCCGGCCGCGCAGCACCGTGACGTTCTCCAGGCCGAGCTCGCGGACCACCTCCTCCAGGAAGGTGGTGCGCCGCAGCAGCGGCTCCAGCAGGGTGACCGACACGTCGGGGCGGGCCAGCGCCACCGGGATGCCCGGCAGGCCGGCGCCCGAACCGACGTCGCACAGCGAGACCTCGGCGGGCAGCAGTTCGGCCAGCACCGCGCAGTTGAGCACGTGCCGGTCCCACAGCCGGGGCACCTCGCGCGGGCCGATCAGCCCGCGCTGCACCCCGGCGGTCGCCAGCAGCTCGGTGTAGCGCACGGCCTGCGGCAGCCGATCGCCGAAGATCCGTCCCGCCGCCTCCGGAGTCTCGCCCGGCCCCTCCAGCGGCGCCTCGGCCTCCGTGCCGTCCCTGTCCATCTCTGCTTCTCCGCTCACCGTCGAATCCACCCGCCGTACCAGCACTGTTCCACGTGAAACACCACTCCGCCGCAGAGCCGACGACCCCGCCCGCGCGAGGCGGGCGGGGTCGGACGCCGGAACGGCAGCACCACCGGCATCAAGCCGGCAGCACGACCACGCAGCGCTGGGGCTCCTCGCCCTCCGACTCGCTGCGCAGCCCCGCGGCGGCCACCGCGTCGTGCACCACCTTGCGCTCGAACGGGGTCATCGGCCGCAGCTTGACCTGCTCGCCGGTGCTCTTGACCCGCTCGGAGGCCTCCGCGCCCAGCTCCGCCAGCTCGGCCCGCTTGCGCGCCCGGAAGCCCGCGACGTCCAGCATCAGGCGGCTGCGCTCACCGGTCTCCCGGTGCACGGCCAGCCGGGTCAGCTCCTGGAGCGCCTCCAGCACCTCGCCGTCCTGGCCCACCAGCCGCTGCAGCGTCCGGTCGTCGCCCTCGCTGACGATGGAGACCAGCGCCCGGTCCCCCTCGACGTCCATGTCGATGTCGCCGTCCAGGTCCGCGATGTCCAGCAGACCCTCCAGGTAGTCGGCGGCGATGTCACCCTCGTGCTCCAGACGCGAGAGGGCGCTCTCACCGGCCGGGGCGGTGTCGACGGCGGAGGTGGTGCCATCCGTCACAGGTGGACTCCTTCGGAAACGAGGCCCTCGGGTGGGGCCGAGAACGAGGGTGGGGACTACTTCTTCTTCGGCCGCTGGCCGGCCTGGCCACCGCGCCGCGGCTGCTGGCGCTGCCCCTGGCCCGGCTGGGCCCCCGGCTTCGACCCGCCCGCCTTCGCACCGGACTTCCCGGCCCCGGCCGACGCGGCCTCGGACGGCTTGGCCTCGACCGGCCCGGCCTCCGCCCCGTCCGCCGCGGTCGCGTCCGCCGCGTCCTGCGCGTCCGCCTGCTCCCCGGTGTGCGGCTGGTGGGCGGCCGACGCCTGGCGCTGGGCCTTGCTCTGCTTGCGCGGCTGCTGGCGGCGCACCTGCACGCTCTCCGCGACCGCGGCCTGGGCGGCGGCCTCCGCGCCCTTGGGGTTCTTGGAGCCGGTGAGCATCGCCACCAGGCCGACCTTCTGGATCGAGCCGTCCGGGTTGATCCGGCCGGCCTTCTTCAGCCGCGCCTGGCGCTCGTCCCACGCCCGGCTGCCCGGCGTCGGGTTGTTGCGGATGACGACCAGCTGCTGGCCCATCGACCAGACGTTGGTGGTGAGCCAGTAGACCAGCACACCGACCGGGAAGTTGATGCCCATCACGGCGAACATGACCGGGAAGACGTACATCAGCATCTTCTGCTGCTGCATGAACGGCGTCTTGACCGAGAGGTCGACGTTCTTGGTCATCAGCTGGCGCTGGGTGACGAACTGCGACAGCGACATCAGCACGATCATGACCGCGCAGACGATCTGGATGTGGACGCTGTCCGCACCGACGAACTTGGCCGACAGCGGTGCGCCGAAGATGTGCGCCTGCTTGGCGCTCTCCAGCAGCGGCTGGTCGATCACGCCGATCGTCTTGTCGTTGGCGATCGAGGCCAGCACGCCGTAGAGGGCGGTGAAGAACGGCGCCTGCACGAGGATCGGAAGGCACGAGGAGAACGGGTTGGTGCCCGCCTCCTTGTACAGCTTCATCATCTCTTCGGACTGGCGCTGCTTGTCGTTCTTGTAGCGCTCCTGGATGGCCTTCATCTTCGGCTGGATCGCCTGCATGGCCCGGGTCGCCTTGATCTGCTTCACGAAGAGCGGGATCAGGCAGATCCGGATGACGACCACCATCATCACGATGGACAGCCCCCACGCCAGGCCGCCGTCGGGGTCGAAGACGTGGCTGAACAGCGAGTGGAACTGGACGATGATCCAGGACACCGCTGTGTAGAGGGGACTCAGAAAACCGAAGGTCACCGGTCAGACTCCTTGGGCATCGGGCTTCGCCACCGGCTCCGGCTCGGCGGTCCCGCTCGTGGGGTTCAGCAGATTGCGCAGCCGGCGGTGCCACACCGGGTGCTTTCGCGGCGGAACGTGGTCAACCCCACCGGGAGACCAAGGGTTGCAGCGCAGGATGCGCCAGCCGGTCAGCCAACCGCCCTTGATCGCGCCGTGGACGCGAACCGCCTCGTACCCGTAGCGCGAGCACGAGGGGTAATAACGGCACACCGGACCGAGCAGCGGACTAATGGTCCACTGGTAGAGCCTGATCAGGCCCATCAGCAGGTACTTCATCGCCCTGTTCCCGTCGGGGCACCGCCGGTCGGCTCCGACCTGAGCAGGCGGCGCAGGGCCGCGTCCAGGTCGTGCTCGAGGTCCGGGTACGAGGCCGTCGCCGCAGCCGGCAGCGCCCGTACCACTATCAGGCTACCTGTGGGCAACCGGGACAGACGCTCGCGGACCAGGTGACGCAGCCGACGCTTCACCGCGTTGCGGACCACTGCCGGCCCCACTGCCTTGCTCACGACGAAACCCGCACGCGCCGGAGGAAGCCCCTCGGCGACGTGCGGGTGTGAGTCGCTGTTCCGGTCGGCGCCCGTGTCGGGGTCCACCTCTCTGTGGAGGTGGACCACCAGCAGGGGCCGACCTGCGCGGCGACCGCGTTTCACCGCGGTCGCGAAGTCCTGGCGCCGCCGCAGCCGATTCTCGGTGGGCAGCACTGCAGACCCTCTGCGCGGATCAGGCGGACAGGGCGCTGCGGCCCTTGGCGCGGCGGTTCGCCAGGATGGCGCGGCCGGCACGGGTACGCATGCGCAGCCGGAAGCCGTGGGTCTTGGCGCGACGACGGTTGTTCGGCTGGAAGGTGCGCTTGCTCACTCGGGGGCTCCTGGGGTGAATCGTAGGATGACGGGGAGTCGCTTGGCCGTCACCGTGCGTCCGCGCGATCTCCCCTTGCACTGGGAAATCCGGCTCCGGGCCCAGATCTGCTGGGCTGAGGAACACCACGGCGCCCGTGCTGCGCGCGTCATGGAAGCGGGCGGACCCGCGGACATGCGGCAGCGGCCATCGACAACTCGACCTGGTTACGGTACGCGGGAGCGGGTCCGAGGGTCAAACCAGGTGGCCGCCGCGCCGTTGCCCACAGCCTGTGGACAAGCAACTTGAATCAGCTCTGCGCGCTGACTACCGTTGCAGGACTTGTCTCTTTTGTTCTGTGCTCGCGGCCGCAACGGCGCCGCGCCACCCGAACCCCTCCCCTCCCCCTTCCCGGACCTTGCCTGGCTCCCCCTGCTCGGGGAACGAGAAAGCGTGTACCAGTGGCTGATGTCAACAGCGATCTCGTCCTGATGTGGTCGAGGGTCGTCGAGCGACTGGTCAGCGACAGCGATGTCGTGGAGAAGGACAAGAACTGGGTGCGCCGCACCCAGCCGATGTGGATGATGCACGACACCGCCCTGCTCGCGGCGCCCAACGAGTTCGCCAAGCAGGTGCTGGAGGGCCGGCTGCTGCCGCAGCTGACCGACGCCATCTCGCAGGAGTTCGGGCGGCAGGTCCGGATCGCGGTGATGGTGGACGCCAACGCCGCCCCGGCCGGCGAGCCGGAGCAGGACCCGGAGCTCGACCCGGAGCCGGTGCCGGAGTGGCCGCACCCGCGTCCCGAGCAGTCCTACCCGGCGCGCGTCGAGCAGCCGTACCCCACCCGGGCCGAGCAGCCCTACCCGGCCGGGCCGGGGGGCTACCAGCAGCAGGGGCCGCCGCCCGGGGCCTGGCCGGGCCGGGGCGGGGACGACTACCAGCGCCCGCCGTACCAGTCCCCGGGGTACCCGGCGGCCGAGCCCTACCGCGCGCCCGCCCAGGGGCCGTACCGCGACCACCAGCCCGGCGCCGAGGCCGGCGGCTGGGGCGAGTCGGCCCCGGTGCCCGAGCGGCGTCCGGACCCGGCGCCGCGGCGCTCGCACCGCCCGGGCCCGGACTCGGCGCAGGGCGACCTGTTCGGCGGGGCGCTCGGCTCCCCGGACGAGGACCGGCCGCGCCAGGGCGGCGCCCGCCGCGGCGCCCGGCCCGCCGCCCAGCCGCAGCACGGCCAGGTCGAGCGCCCCCCCGGCGTCCCGGCCCCGCCCGGCGCCCCCCCGGCGGGCGGCCCGCGCAAGGACGAGCCGAACGCCCGGCTGAACCCCAAGTACCTGTTCGACACCTTCGTGATCGGCGCCTCCAACCGCTTCGCGCACGCCGCGGCGGTGGCGGTCGCCGAGGCGCCCGCGAAGGCGTACAACCCGCTCTTCGTCTACGGCGAGTCCGGCCTCGGCAAGACCCACCTGCTGCACGCCATCGGGCACTACTCGCGCAGCCTGTTCCCGGGCACCCGGGTGCGGTACGTGAGCTCGGAGGAGTTCACCAACGAGTTCATCAACTCGATCCGGGACGGCAAGGCGGACGCGTTCCGCAAGCGCTACCGGGACATCGACATCCTGCTGGTCGACGACATCCAGTTCCTGGCCAGCAAGGAGTCGACGCAGGAGGAGTTCTTCCACACCTTCAACACCCTGCACAACGCGAACAAGCAGATCGTCCTCTCGTCGGACCGGCCGCCCAAGCAGCTGATCACCCTGGAGGACCGGCTGCGCAACCGCTTCGAGTGGGGGCTGATCACCGACGTCACCCCGCCGGAGCTGGAGACCCGGATCGCGATCCTGCGCAAGAAGGCGATCCAGGAGCAGCTGAACGCCCCGGCCGACGTGCTGGAGTTCATCGCCTCCCGGATCACCCGCAACATCCGGGAGCTGGAGGGCGCGCTGATCCGGGTCACCGCGTTCGCCAACCTGAACCGGGCCCCGGTCGACCTGGAGCTGGCCGGGATCGTCCTGAAGGACCTGATCCCGGGCGGGGACGAGGACGCCGGGCTGGAGATCACCGCGCAGGTGATCATGCAGCAGACCGCCGCGTACTTCGGCCTGGGCGTCGAGGACCTGTGCGGCTCCTCGCGCAGCCGGGTGCTGGTGACGGCCCGTCAGATCGCCATGTACCTGTGCCGGGAGCTGACCGACCTGTCGCTGCCGAAGATCGGCGCCCAGTTCGGCGGCCGGGACCACACCACGGTGATGCACGCGGACCGCAAGATCCGCTCGCTGATGGCCGAGCGCCGGTCCATCTACAACCAGGTCACCGAGTTGACCAACCGCATCAAGAGCTAGCTAACAAAAGTCGGACACCGTGCGGAGCGGCCGGAACGGCACCGCACGGGATGTCCAAAAGCCTTCAGCACAAGGGTAGTTGACGCCTCGTAGGGGAGTCGGGCCAGGGCGGCCCGGCTCCCCTTCCGCATGCTCGGGACGTGACTCGGACGAGTGGTGGGCCCGCGGCCGGAAGCACTCGTCCGAGTGCACGGCGGCCCCTTCCGCGGACCGCGGCGGCCGCCGCGTAGTAGGGGGCGGCCGATCGAACGCGGCGAGGGTTCCGGCGGTGGCCGGATCGCGCCGATCGGGGCCGGCCGGGTCGGGCCGGGGGTGTGGAAGGGCCTGCGGCGGGGCAGGAATCCGGGTGCCGGCCCGTTCCCCGGGCCCGCCGCCGCACCGAACGTCTGCGCAGCCAATCGAACGTTTCGGGTGCGCACCCCGGTTTTCCACAGGAACGGGTGGGTTCTCCCCGTCCACAGGGTGCGCGGGGCCGAGTTATCCAGAGGTTCCTCCACAGGTGGATCGCCGCTACGCTCTTCGGCGCAGGTCAACCACCTGTGGACTTGTGCACAACGGTTATCCACAGCCTGTGGAGAACTGAGGCCCCGTCAGCCGGTCCACAGGGTTATCCACCGGCTGTCCACAGGAACGGGTGAGTTATCCCCAGGTTTTCCACAGCTGCGTCCACAGTTCGGCAACATCAACTCCCTTGTCAGCCCTGGGTGTGAAAGGCGTCACGTGATGTTGATCGGGAGCGGTGGATAACTCGGGCGATTTCTGTGGACACAGCTGTGGATAACCTGTGGATACTCAGCGTGCCCTGTGGATTACTCTCGGTTGTCCACAGCAGGGCCTGGTTGTCCACAGCCGCCGTCCACAGGTCCTGTGGACAAAATCCGGCCTCTGAGCTGCGAAAACGGGGTTATCCACGGTATCCACAGGCCCTACTACTACTGCTACACATAGAGAGCTCAGAGCTTGATCAACAGTGGGGGTGGCCCGAATCTGTGGACAACCGGGCCCCGACATTTGTTCGGCCCGCTTGTGCCCATCTGCCCCGGCTGTCAGCCGAGTACGTCAGACTGTCCTTCGGCAACCGGAAGCAGGACGGGGCGGAGCGGATCCGCCCGGTGCCTCCCGGGGGCCGCAAGAGGATCAGACGATCAACAGCACGGTGGGCGGTACCGAGCCGCCGTGCGGCAACAGCAGCCAGGAGGCGGTTACCGGTGAAGTTCCGGGTGGAGCGTGATGTCCTCGCGGAGGCGGTGGCCTGGGCTGCCCGCAGCCTCCCCGCGCGGCCGCCGGTGCCGGTGCTGGCCGGCCTGCTGCTGACCGCCCAGGAGGGCGCCCTGGCGCTGTCCGGGTTCGACTACGAGGTCTCGGCCCGGGTCGAGCTGGAGGCGGACGTGGAGGAGGCCGGCACCGTCCTGGTCTCCGGCCGCCTGCTCAACGACATCTCGCGCAACCTGCCGAACCGCCCGGTGGAGATCTCCACCGACGGCGCCCGGGTCAGCGTGGTCTGCGGCACCTCCCGCTTCACCCTGCCGACCCTCCCGGTCGACGAGTACCCGGCCCTGCCGCAGATGCCGACCGCCACCGGCACCGTCCCGGGCGACGTGTTCGCCTCGGCGGTCAGCCAGGCCGCGGTCGCCGCCGGCCGCGACGACACCCTGCCGGTGCTCACCGGCGTCCGGGTCGAGATCAACGGCAGCGGGATCACCCTGGCCGCCACCGACCGGTACCGCTTCGCCGTCCGCGAGCTGCTCTGGAAGCCCGAGCAGGACGACATCAACGCGGTCGCGCTCGTCCCGGCCAAGACCCTGCAGGACATCGCCAAGTCGCTGGGCAGCGGCGACCAGGTCACCATCGCGCTGTCCACCGGCGGCGCGGGCGAGGGCCTGATCGGCTTCGAGGGCGCCGGGCGGCGGACGACCACCCGCCTGCTGGAGGGCGAGTTCCCCAAGTTCCGGTCGATCTTCCCGACCGAGTTCTCGGCGGTCGCCGCGGTGCAGACCCAGCCCTTCCTGGAGGCGCTCAAGCGCGTCTCGCTGGTGGCCGAGCGCAACACCCCGGTCCGGCTGAACTTCGAGCAGGGCGTGCTCACCCTGGAGGCCGGCTCGGGCGACGACGCGCAGGCCACCGAGCGGATCGACGCCGACCTCGAGGGCGACGACATCTCGATCGCCTTCAACCCCGGTTACCTGGAGGAGGGGCTCAAGGCGATCGACGCCGGCTACGCGCAGCTGAGCTTCACCACCCCGACCAAGCCGGCCCTGCTCACCGGCAAGCCCGCGGTCGACGCGGAGCCGGACGAGGCCTACCAGTACCTGATCATGCCGGTCCGCCTCTCCGGCTGACCGTTCGTCACCACCAGGGGCGCGAGGGGCGGGCAGCCTCCGCGCCCCTGTGGCTGCCCGGCGCGCCCTCGGCGTCGGCGTAGGCTCAGTGGGTGCGGCAACGGCGCCGCCATCAGGCACGACACCACAGTGAAGGACTTGTCATGGAGCTCGGCCTCATCGGTCTCGGCAAGATGGGCGGCAACATGCGCGAGCGCATCCGCCGCGCCGGCCACACCGTCATCGGCTACGACCGCAACCCGGACCTCGCCGACGTCGACAGCATCGAGCAGCTGGTCGCCAAGCTGGAGGCCCCCCGCGTGGTGTGGGTGATGGTCCCGGCCGGCGGCCCGACCCAGGAGACCGTCGAGCACCTGGCCGAGCTGCTCTCCCCCGGCGACGTGGTGGTCGACGGCGGCAACTCGCGCTGGACGGACGACGTCAAGCACGCCGAGCTGCTCGCCGAGAAGGGCATCGGCTTCGTCGACTGCGGCGTCTCCGGCGGCGTCTGGGGCCTGGAGAACGGCTACGCGCTGATGTACGGCGGCGAGGCGGCCGACGTCGCCAAGGTGCAGCCGGTCTTCGACGCGCTCAAGCCCGAGGGCGACTTCGGCTCGGTGCACGCGGGCAAGGTCGGCGCCGGCCACTTCGCGAAGATGGTCCACAACGGCATCGAGTACGCGATGATGCAGGCCTTCGCCGAGGGCTGGGAGCTGCTGGAGGCGGCCCCCGAGGTCACCGACGTGCGCGAGGTCTTCCGCAGCTGGCAGGAGGGCACCGTCATCCGCTCCTGGCTGCTCGACCTCGCCGTCCGGGCGCTCGACGACGACGAGCACCTGGCCAAGCTCAAGGGCTGGGCCGCCGACTCCGGCGAGGGCCGCTGGACGGTCGAGGCCGCGATCGACCACGCGGTGCCGCTGCCCGCGATCACCGCCTCGCTGTTCGCCCGCTTCGCCTCCCGCCAGGAGGACTCCCCGCAGATGAAGATGATCGCCGCGCTGCGCAACCAGTTCGGCGGCCACGCGGTCGAGTCCAAGTAAGCAGCCCCGGACAGAAGGCGAGCGCAGTCCACCGTCATGCACGTCGCGCACCTGTCGCTCGCCGACTTCCGTTCCTACGCCCGGGTCGAGGTTCCGCTCGACCCGGGCGTCACCGCGTTCGTCGGCCCGAACGGCCAGGGCAAGACCAACCTGGTCGAGGCGATCGGCTACGTCGCCACCCTGGGCAGCCACCGGGTGGCCACCGACGCCCCGCTGGTCCGGCTCGGCGCCGAGCGGGCGGTGATCCGGGCCAGCGTGGTCTCCCAGGGCGGCCGCACCACCCTGGTCGAGCTGGAGCTGACCCCCGGCAAGGCCAACCGGGCCCGGCTGAACCGCTCCGACAACGTCCGCCCGCGCGACGTGCTGGGCGTGCTGCGCACCGTGCTGTTCGCCCCCGAGGACCTCGCCCTGGTGAAGGGCGACCCGGGTGAGCGCCGCCGCTTCCTGGACGAGCTGCTGACCGCCCGGGCGCCCCGGCTGGCCGGGGTGCGCTCCGACTACGAGCGGGTGCTCAAGCAGCGCAACGCCCTGCTGCGGACCGCGGCGACGGCCCGCCGGGCGGGCGGCGGCAAGTCCGCCGACCTGGCCACCCTGGAGGTCTGGGACGGCCACCTGGCCCGGGCCGGCGCCGAGCTGACCGCCTTCCGGATCCAGCTGGTGTCCGCCCTCCAGCCGCTGGTCGCCGAGGCCTACCGGCAGCTCGCCCCCGGCGGCGGCGACACCGTCCTGGAGTACCGCTCCTCCTTCGAGGGCGAGCTGCCCACCAGCCGCGAGCAGGCCGAGCAGCAGCTGCTGGCGGCCCTGCGGGACGCCCGCACGCAGGAGGTCGTCCGCGGCCTGACCCTGGTCGGCCCGCACCGCGACGAGCTGCTGCTGCGGCTGGGCCCGCTGCCCGCCAAGGGCTACGCCAGCCACGGCGAGTCCTGGTCCTACGCGCTGGCGCTGCGGCTGGCCTCGTACGAGCTGCTGCGGGCCGAGGGCGGGGAGCCGGTGCTGGTGCTGGACGACGTCTTCGCCGAGCTGGACGCCCGCCGCCGGGACCGGCTGGCCGAGCTGGTGGCCGGGGGCGAGCAGGTGCTGGTCACCGCCGCGGTGGCCGAGGACGTGCCGAAGGCGCTGCACGGCGCCCGGTACGGCGTCTCGGGCGGCTCGGTGGACCGGCTGACCCCGTGAGCCCCGGGAACCACGTAGCCTGGGCGGCTCGTCGGGACAGTTGTCCACAGCCTGGGGATGGAGCGTGATGGCGGAGGGTCCGGAGCTTTCGGGCGTGGACCTGGCCCGGGTGGCGCTGCGCGCCGCCAAGGAGCAGGCCAGGCAGCGCGGCGAGCAGGTGCGCGAGCGGCGGGAGGCCAAGCGGACCGGCCTGCGCAGCGGCGCCCGGGCGGACGGGCGCGACCCGGTGCCGCTGGGGGCCGCGCTGAACCGGCTGATCACCGAGCGGGGCTGGGAGGCCCCGGCCGCGGTCGGCGGGGTGATGGGCCGCTGGTCGCAGATCGTCGGTCCGGACATCGCGGCGCACTGCGAGCCGAAGTCGTACGCGGAGGACGAGGCGGTGCTCACCGTGCAGTGCGACTCCACCGCCTGGGCGACTCAACTCCGCTTGCTGGCACGGCAGTTGGTGGCCCGGTTGAACCACGAGCTGGGGCACGGGACGGTCCGGGTGATCAAGGTGCTGGGGCCGGACGCGCCGGTGCGCGGCTACGGGCGGCTGCGGGCGCCCGGGAGCAAGGGGCCGGGCGACACCTGGGGATGAGCCGGGTGGAGCGGACTGGGATCTTCCGGAATCGCTGGCGGCCCTGCCAGGCGCTCTGAGCCCCCCTGGCGAGTATCGGGACACGTCCTGAGGGGATTCAGGGCGGCACATCTGCCCTCAGAGGCTGCCAAACGCCCCTCTCTGTCGGTCGTACCGGTAGACTGAAGCGCAAACAACGTTGCGTGGAGCAACAGAGTCGAAACGCCGTGGTCGCACACCTCCCCGGGCAAGCGGGGAGGAGCGCGGCCCGCGCTGTGCCAGAGAGGGCGCTTCGTGGCCGATTCCGGCAACCCCAGCCAGACCCCAGACCCGTCCGACCAGAAGGCCTACGACGCCAGCGCGATCCAGGTGCTCGAGGGCCTCGACGCCGTCCGCAAGCGCCCGGGCATGTACATCGGCTCGACCGGTGAGCGCGGCCTGCACCACCTCGTCTACGAGATCGTCGACAACTCGGTCGACGAGGCGCTGGCGGGGCACGCCGACACCATCGGCGTCACGATCCTGGCCGACGGCGGCGTGCGGGTGGTGGACAACGGCCGAGGCATCCCGGTCGGCATCATGCCGGGCCAGGACAAGCCCGCCGTCGAGGTCGTGCTGACCGTGCTGCACGCGGGCGGAAAGTTCGGCGGCGGCGGCTACGCGGTCTCCGGCGGTCTGCACGGCGTCGGCATCTCGGTGGTGAACGCGCTCTCCACCCGCCTCGCGGTGGACATCAGCACCGACGGCGCCCGCTGGACGCAGGAGTACAAGTCCGGTGCCCCGACCGCCCCGCTGGTGCGGCACGAGGAGACCGAGGAGACCGGCACCACGGTCACCTTCTGGGCCGACCCGGACATCTTCGAGACCACCGTCTACTCGTTCGAGACGCTCTCCCGGCGCTTCCAGGAGATGGCCTTCCTCAACAAGGGCCTGACCATCGCGCTGACCGACGAGCGCCCCGAGCACCTGGACGAGGAGGGCCGGCCGCTCTCCGTCACCTACCGGTACGACGGCGGCATCGCGGACTTCGTGGCCCACCTCAACTCCCGCAAGGGCGAGCCGGTCCACCCCTCGGTGATCGACTTCGAGGCCGAGGACAAGGACAGGACGATCTCCGCCGAGATCGCCATGCAGTGGAACTCGTCCTACACCGAGGGCGTGTACTCCTTCGCCAACACCATCCACACCCACGGCGGCGGCACCCACGAGGAGGGCTTCCGGGCCGCGCTCACGGGTCTGATGAACCGCTACGCGCGCGACAAGAAGCTGCTCCGCGAGAAGGACGACAACCTCTCCGGCGAGGACATCCGCGAGGGCCTGACCGCGATCATCTCGGTCAAGCTCGGCGAGCCGCAGTTCGAGGGCCAGACCAAGGACAAGCTCGGCAACACCGAGGCCAAGACCTTCGTGCAGAAGGTGGTCAACGAGCACCTGGCCGACTGGCTGGACCGCAACCCCAACGAGGCCGCGGACATCGTCCGCAAGTCCATCCAGGCCGCCAGCGCCCGGGTCGCCGCCCGCAAGGCCCGCGACCTGACCCGGCGCAAGGGCCTGCTGGAGTCGGCCTCGCTGCCCGGCAAGCTCTCGGACTGCCAGTCCAAGGACCCGGCCGAGTGCGAGATCTTCATCGTCGAGGGCGACTCGGCCGGCGGCTCCGCCAAGCAGGGCCGCGACCCGCGCACCCAGGCGATCCTCCCGATCCGCGGCAAGATCCTGAACGTCGAGAAGGCCCGGATCGACAAGGTGCTGCAGAACACCGAGGTCCAGGCGCTGATCTCGGCCTTCGGCTGCGGCATCCAGGAGGACTACGACGCCGACAAGCTCCGGTACCACAAGATCGTGCTGATGGCCGACGCCGACGTCGACGGACAGCACATCCGGACGCTGCTGCTGACCCTGCTCTTCCGCTTCATGCGCCCGCTGGTCGAGGCCGGGTACGTCTACCTGGCGATGCCCCCGCTGTACAAGATCAAGTGGGGCCGGGACGAGTTCGAGTACGCCTACTCCGACCGCGAGCGCGACGCGCTGATCGCGGCCGGCGTCGAGGCGGGCCGGCGGCTCCCGAAGGACGACGCGATCCAGCGCTTCAAGGGCCTCGGCGAGATGAACGCCGAGGAGCTGCGCGTCACCACCATGGACGCGGCGCACCGCCTGCTCCTCCAGGTCACCCTGGAGGACGCCGCCCGCGCCGACGACCTGTTCTCCGTCCTGATGGGCGAGGACGTCGAGGCCCGCCGCTCCTTCATCCAGCGCAACGCCAAGGACGTCCGCTTCCTGGACGTCTGACGTCCGCCCAGGATCGTTGAAAGGAAACTGACCACCAGTGGTCGACGACAACCGTCCGGACGGCGGCGAGCAGCCCGAGGACAGCACCATCCCCGCCCAGACCGGCAACCGGGTCGAGCTCATCGAGCTCGAGACCGAGATGCAGCGCTCCTACCTCGACTACGCGATGAGCGTCATCGTCTCGCGCGCCCTGCCCGAGGTCCGCGACGGCCTCAAGCCGGTGCACCGGCGCGTGCTCTACGCGATGTACGACGGCGGCTACCGGCCCGAGAAGGGCTACTACAAGTGCGCCCGCGTGGTCGGCGACGTGATGGGCAACTACCACCCGCACGGCGACACCTCGATCTACGACACCCTGGTCCGCCTGGCGCAGACCTGGTCGATGCGGATGCCGCTGGTCGACGGCAACGGCAACTTCGGCTCCCCGGGCAACGACCCGGCCGCGGCGATGCGCTACACCGAGTGCAAGATGATGCCGCTGGCGATGGAGATGATGCGCGACATCGACGAGGAGACCGTCGACTTCGCCGCCAACTACGACGGCCGGCAGCAGGAGCCGACCGTCCTGCCCGCGCGCATCCCCAACCTGCTGATCAACGGCGCCACCGGCATCGCGGTCGGCATGGCCACCAACATCCCGCCGCACAACCTGCGCGAGGTCGCCTCCGGCGCGCTCTGGGCGCTGGAGCACCCCGAGGCCTCCAACGAGGAGCTGCTGGAGGCCCTGATCGAGCGGATCAAGGCCCCCGACTTCCCGACCGGCGCGCTGATCGTCGGCCGCCGCGGCATCGAGGACGCCTACCGCACCGGCCGCGGCTCGATCACCATGCGCGCCGTGGTCGAGGTCGAGGAGATCCAGGGCCGCCAGTGCCTGGTGATCACCGAGCTGCCGTACCAGGTCAACCCGGACAACCTCGCCCTCAAGATCGCCGACCTGGTCAAGGACGGCCGGATCGCCGGCATCGCCGACGTCCGCGACGAGTCCTCCTCGCGCACCGGCCAGCGCCTGGTCATCGTGCTCAAGCGGGACGCGGTCGCCAAGGTCGTGCTCAACAACCTCTACAAGCACACCGACCTGCAGACCAACTTCGGCGCCAACATGCTCGCCCTGGTCGACGGCGTGCCGCGCACCCTCTCGCTGGACGCCTTCATCCGGCACTGGGTCGCCCACCAGATCGAGGTCATCGTCCGCCGGACCACCTTCCGGCTGCGCAAGGCCGAGGAGCGCGCGCACATCCTGCGCGCCCTGCTCAAGGCGCTCGACCAGATCGACGCCGTGATCGCCCTGATCCGCGCCTCGGAGAGCGCGGACGCCGCCCGCACCGGCCTGATGCAGCTGCTCGCCATCGACGAGCTGCAGGCCAACGCCATCCTCGAGATGCAGCTGCGCCGCCTGGCCGCCCTGGAGAGCGCCCGCATCCTCAGCGAGCACGACGAGCTCCAGGCCAAGATCAACGAGTACAACGCGATCCTCGCCTCGCCCTCCCGGCAGCGCGAGATCGTCTCCGAGGAGCTCACCGCGATCGTCGAGAAGTACGGCGACGAGCGGCGCTCCACCCTGATCCCCTCCGACGGCGACCTCTCCATCGAGGACCTCATCGCCGAGGAGGACATCGTCGTCACCATCACCCGCGGCGGCTACGTCAAGCGCACCCGCTCCGACCTCTACCGTTCGCAGAAGCGCGGCGGCAAGGGCGTGCGCGGCGCGCAGCTGAAGCAGGACGACATCGTCGACCACTTCTTCGTGACCACCACCCACAACTGGATCCTGTTCTTCACCAACAAGGGCCGGGTCTACCGCGCCAAGGGCTACGAGCTGCCCGACGCGGGCCGCGACGCCCGCGGCCAGCACGTCGCCAACCTGCTGGCCTTCCAGCCGGAGGAGCACATCACCCAGGTGATGGCCGTGCGCACCTACGAGGACAAGCCGTACCTGGTCCTCGCCACCCGCGGCGGCCTGGTCAAGAAGTCCCTGCTCAAGGACTACGACTCCCCGCGCTCCGGCGGCCTGATCGCGATCAACCTCCGCCAGGACGAGGAGGGCCGGGACGACGAGCTGATCGGCGCCGAGCTGGTCTCCGCCGACGACGACCTGCTGCTGATCTCCCGGAAGGCCCAGTCGATCCGCTTCAAGGCCACCGACGAGGCGCTGCGCCCGATGAGCCGGGCCACCTCCGGGGTGAAGGGCATGGCCTTCCGCGAGGACGACGAACTGCTCTCGATGAACGTGGTGCGGCCCGGCACCTACGTCTTCACCGCCACCGACGGCGGGTACGCCAAGCGGACCTCGGTTGACGAGTACCGTGTCCAGGGACGCGGTGGTTTCGGTATCAAGGCGGCGAAGATCGTCGAGGGCCGGGGCTCGCTGGTCGGCGCCCTGGTGGTCGAGGAGAGCGACGAGATCATGGCCATCACGCTGTCCGGCGGCGTGATTCGGACCAGGGTTTCCGAAGTGCGTGAAACCGGACGTGACACCATGGGCGTCCAACTGATCAACCTCGGGAAGCGCGACGCGGTGGTGGGCATGGCCCGCAACGCGGAGGCCGACGAGGAGGAGGGCGCGGACGACGCCGTCGACGAGACGGACGCCGCGGCCCCCGCCGAGCAGGACGCGGACGGCACGCCCGAGCAGGGCTGACGCCCGGACGCGCGACCGCGGGCCACCGGGGCACGCGGCGCAGGAGCACAAAACGGACCAGGACGGTGTGCCACCGGCCTGGCGGACGGTTCGGGAGGACCACGGTGAGCGGAGCCACGGGTGCTGGAGGTGCCACGGGCGGCCTGGCGGGCGGGCCGGGCGGAACCGCCCAGCAGCCCTACGGAGGTCAGACCCCGCCGCCCCCGCCGAGCGCCCCGCCCGCGGGCGGCTTCTCCCAGCCCACCACGTACGCCAAGGGCCAGCCCACCCCGCCGCGCGGCACCCGCGTCCCCGGCGCCCCGGGCACTCCCGGCGCTCCCGGCGCTCCCGGCCAGGGCGGCGGCCAGTCCCGCCGTCCCGGCCCGCCGCCCTCCGGCGGCGGCACCGGCCGGACCCGCAAGGCCCGGCTGCGGGTCACCAAGGCCGACCCGTGGTCGGTGATGAAGGTCAGCTTCCTGCTCTCGCTGGCCCTCGGCGTGATCATCATCGTGGCCGCCGCGGTGCTCTGGATGACCCTCGACGGCCTCGGCGTCTTCTCCTCGCTGAGCGGCACCCTGAAGGACGTCACCGGCAGCGGCAGCGACAGCTCCGGCGCCTTCGACCTGATGGACTACATCGGGTTCGGCAAGGTGATGCTCTTCACCACCCTGATCGCCCTGGTCGACATCGTCCTGATGACCGCCCTGGCCACCCTCGCCGCCTTCATCTACAACTCCGCGGCGGGCTTCACCGGCGGCATCGAGCTGACCCTCGCCGAGGAGGACTGACCCCGCGTCGGACCGGCGGAATTCCCCGGGCCCCGGAGGCCGTTGACGCTTTTGGGGCCCTTCGCCGTCCCCGGGGCAATCGGGTGACCGCCCGGTGCACCGGGATTGGCACCGCGGCCCGCCGAGCACAGATGGAAGAACGGGAACGGTCCAGCGGGCCGCCCGGCCGCTTCCGGCGGTCACCGGGCGACCCGACGGGTACGACTGGTCGGAAGGTCCGTCATGGGGCAGCACGCACAGCAACTGGTCGGCGCGGTGGAGGAACTGCTGGGCCGTCCGGTCCCCCTGCGGGTGCGCGCCTGGGACGGCTCCCAGGCCGGCCCGGCCGGCGCCCCCACCGTCGTCCTGCGCAACCGCCGCGCCCTGCGCCGCCTGCTCTGGGCCCCCGGCGAGCTCGGCCTGGCCCGCGCCTACGTCTCCGGCGACCTCGAAGTCGCCCCCGACACCGACCTGTACGAGGTGCTGGCCGCCGTCACCGCCTTCGCCGAGGACCGGGCCGCCCCCCGGCCGCGGATCGGCCCCCGCGACTACCTGGGCGCCCCCGGCCGCCGCCTGCTCGCCGCCGCCCTGCGGCTGGGCGCCGTCGGCCCGAACCCCGCTCCCCCGGCCGAGGAGGTGCACCGCCGCCGCGGCCGGGCCCACAGCCGCCGCCGCGACCGTGCCGCGATCAGCCACCACTACGACGTCGGCAACGACTTCTACCGGCTCGTCCTCGGCTCCAGCATGGTGTACTCCTGCGCCTACTGGGAGCCCGCCGCCAAGAGCCTGGAGGACGCCCAGGCCGCCAAGCTCGACCTGATCTGCCGCAAGCTCGGCCTGCGCCCCGGCATGCGCCTGCTGGACGTCGGCTGCGGCTGGGGCTCCCTGGTCCTGCACGCCGCCCGCCACCACGGCGTCCGCGCGGTCGGCGTCTCCATCTCCACCGAGCAGGTCGCGCTGGCCCGGCAGCGGGTCGCCGAGGCGGGCCTCGCCGACCGGATCGAGATCCGGCTCCAGGACTACCGGGAGGTCCCCGACGGCCCCTTCGACGCCGTCTCCAGCGTCGGCATGGCCGAGCACGTCGGCTCCGCCCAGTACCTGGTCTACGCCCGCCACCTCCACGACCTGCTCGCCCCCGGCGGCCGCCTGCTCAACCACCAGATCGCCCGCCGCCCGCTGCCCCCCGGCGAGGCGTACCGGCTCTCCCCCTTCATCGACCGGTACGTCTTCCCCGACGGCGAGCTCTCCCCCGTCGGCACCACGGTCTCCCGGCTGGAGGAGGCCGGCTTCGAGGTCCGCGACGTCGAGGCCCTGCGCGAGCACTACGGCCGCACCCTGCGCGAGTGGGTCGCCAACCTGGAGGCGCACTGGCCCGAGGCCGTCGCCCTGGCCGGCCGCGGCCGGGCCCGGGTCTGGCGCCTCTACATGGCCGCCTCCGCCGTCTCCTTCGAGCAGAACCACATCGGCATCAACCAGGTCCTCGCCGTCCGCCCCACCCCCGCGGGCGCCTCCGGCCTGCCCCCGACCCGCCCCCAGTGGCTCGCCGGGGCCGCTGAGCAGCACCGTCCGGGGGACGCCCGGGATACGGATTTGGGAGATCGGCCGTCGGTCCGCTAATCTTTCAGTGCGGCAAGGGCCTATAGCTCAGACGGTTAGAGCGCTTCCCTGATAAGGAAGAGGCCACAGGTTCAAGTCCTGTTAGGCCCACCGGCGCGAAGGCCCCGATCACCTGGTGATCGGGGCCTTCGACGTGTTGCACCCGTAACCCCGCCCCCGCCCGCTCGTTGGGCCCGGTGCGCAGAGGCAACACAGGGTGAGCTGACTCGAAACTGATGTGAAGTCGGGGATGGCCGGGCGACAGAACCGGCCATTGGGTGACGTGGGACGTAGCGCGACCTCTGCTCCGGTCGGCGGATGATCCGGCCCCGCCCGCCCCGGGCTCCCGGGCGGTTCCCACGTCATGTCTTCATTCACCCTGTGAGGCAACCCATGTCCATGGAAGCCGCGCTGCTCGAATCCAGGACGCTCCGAAGCGGCCTGTGCGAGCGCACCGAAGTCCTCGACGAGGTCAAGGCCCTCGTCCTGCTGCCCGACGGGCTGTACGTCACCACGCGGATGGTGGCGGACTACTTCGAGGTCAGCGAGCACGTCATCCGTAAGGTGGTCCGCCGCCACCGGCAGGAGCTGGAGAGCAACGGGTTCACCGTCCTCAGGCCTGTGGATAACCCCGAGAACCAGCCGGTCAAAACGAACGGCTGGCAGGTCAGCGCCCCGCAGGGGGGTGACCGGCGGCCCGACGGGGCCGAGTGGTCGGTACACCCTGTGGACAACGAGAACCAGAGGGACAAGAAGTCCTTCTGGCAGGTCAGCGGTACCGAAGGAGGTGTCGGGACCCCCTCCGGCCCCGCACAGCCTGTGGAAAACTCCTACGGCCGTCCGCAGGGCGGCGGCAACGGCGTGGCGCTCTACTCGCGGCGGGCCGTGCTGAACGTCGCGATGCTGCTGCGCGACAGCGAGGTGGCCCGGCGGGTGCGCGGGCGGCTGCTGGACGCGGTGGAGGCGGCGGCCCGGCCGGTGGTGGAGCCGCCGGTGGTGCACGCGTTCCGGGCGCGGCCGTGGCGGCGGTGGAGCGAGCTGCGGTGGGACGAGCACGAGGCGGGGCGGCGGGACCCGGCGGTGGCGGCCTGGCGGCGGCGGATCGACGGGCTGGAGCCGTTCGGGGCGCACCTGCCCGGGGAGGACGGGCCGGTGGTGCCGCCGTACGCGGAGGAGCCGGGGTTCGTGTTCACGGCGGAGGACCTGCCCGCGCTGGTCTCGGGGCTGGTGGGGTCGGTCGGGTCGCTCGAGCGGCGGCTGGAGGCGCAGGGGGTGCTGGTCACCGCGATCGGTGAGCGGATCTCCCGGCAGGAGGCGCGGCTGGAAGGCCTGGACGCCCGGCAGGAGGTGATGGACGCCCGGTGGGACGTGCTCTCGGAGGACGTGCGGGCGATCCGGCGCGACCTGGCCCGGCTGCGGCGGCGCCGGGGGTAGCCGGTAGCCGGTAGCGGTCAGTGGTGCGCGCGGGCGCGTCGTCGGGCGGGAACGGCGGCGCGCCCGGGTGCGTTGTCGGGTGCATGGGGCTGTTCTGGGCGATGAGCCTGCCGGGGCTGGTCTGCGTGCTGGTCGTGCTGGCGTTCGTGGACCAGGTCGCGCTGCGGGCCAGTCGCAGCCGCTGGGTGCCCTGGCGCGGGACGGGCCGGGAGGGCCAGGTCTCGGCGACCGGGTTCGAGCAGTTGCACGCCCAGTTCGCGGCCGGGAAGCAGGCCGAGCTGGAGCAGCGGAGGACCACCCTGATGCTCCGGGACGAGGAGGGCGACGCCGCCCCGCCGCGCTCGACGGTCGACCTGGACGGCGGGGTGGCGGTGATCCGGGCGGCGAATCCGCGGTCCGAAGATCGCACTGATGGTGGGGCGTCAAAGCCGGTGGCGGATCGGTCGGTTGGCGGTGGCGGGGGCCGCTCTTGAACGGGTTACCGGTGTGTATCATCGGCCCCAGGGCGGTCTGCACCCTGACCGCTGGTTCGTGCTCCCCCATCCAAGCAAGCAAGAAGGACGAGGTCCCGCGGTGAAGAAGCTCCTCCTGGTCGCCCTGGTCGCCCTCGGCGGCTTCTTTGTCTACCGTCAGGTCCAGGCGGACCGCGCCGAGCAGGACCTGTGGACCGAGGCCACCGACCCGGTCCCCGCCGGCCGCTGAGCGCCGACTGACGAAGTCTTCTCGGGCCGGCCCGCGGAGCACGGGCCGCGGCCGGTCCGAAACCCGCGTGGGCGGCTGCCCGGGAGCGGGTAGGCTATCCCCCGTTGCTCGGGGCCTTAGCTCAGTTGGTAGAGCGCTGTCTTTGCATGGCAGATGTCAGGGGTTCGACTCCCCTAGGCTCCACAGTCGTCGAACGGCCCCCGACCTGGGGAAACAGGTCGGGGGCCGTTTGCGTGCCCGGAGCCTTCCGGTGCGGGTTCCACCACCGGGCCGCACGGTTCCGCCGAACCGTGCCGCCCGTGCGGTCCGTGCCGTCCCCTCCGGACCCTCCGGCCCCGGTCTCAGACGGTGACGGCCTCGCGGGTGAGGGTGGCCCGACCGCGCCGGGGGCGGGGCGGATCCGGCCGAGCTCGACCACGTCGACGGGATCATCACCGCCTGGCACTCCGAGCTGCCCGAGATCACCGGCCTCCCGCTCGAACTGGCCAAGCGCAACGCCCTGTTGACCGAGGTGTTCGACGAGGTCGCGGCGCGCGAACTGGAGCGACTCGGGCTGACCGCGGCCGAGTACGGGGTGCTGGCCGTGCTGCGCCGGGTGGGGGAGCCGTACCGGCTGAAGCCGACCGGGCTGACCAGCGCCCTGCTGCTGTCCTCCGGCGGGACGGGCAACGTGCTCAAGCGGCTGGGTGCCGCGGGCCTGGCGTCGCGGGAGGCGGACGCGGGGGACGGGTGCAGCTCCTGGGTGCGGCTGACCCCGGAGGGGGTGCGGGCCGCGGAGGCGGCCGTGCGGGCGGTGACCGCGGCGCACGCGGGGATCGTGGCCGCGGATGCCGGAGGGGGGCGGCCCGGGCGCTGAACGAACTGTTGCGGGGCGTGCTGGCGGCCGTGGAGGAGGTGTGCTGGTCCGCCGCTGAGCGGTGCCCGGACGTGGAACGGTCCCCGCCGCCGGGGGAGGCCCGGGGGGCGGGGACCGCTGGAGTGTTCGCGCGGGTCGGGGGCGGGCTCAGTGCGGCTTGCGCGGGTCGTGCGGCTTGGGGCGGTCGTCGTCGGCGGGCTTGGCGCCGGGCTCCGAAGCGTCGGCCGGGCCGGGCTCCTCGTGCGGGACGGAGCCGTTGAGCACGGCGCCGCCGACCGGGCCGCCCGCGGCGCTGCCGGGCGCCGTCGAGGAGGGCGTGGTGGTGGCGGCGGGCGAGGCCCCGGCCGGGGCGCTGTCCGGCGGGGTGACCGGGGCCGGGGGCTCGGTCAGCCACTCGGGGTTGTTCTGCTTGCGGTACCACTGCCAGGCCAGCACGCCGGTGCCGACCGCCAGCGTCCCGGCCACCGCGAGGCCGGTGGCCCAGCCGTTGCGGTGCTGCTTCTTGGCGTTCTTCGCGGCCAGTGCGCTGATCTCGGCGGCGCTGACGTTGCCGTGCAGCGCGGTGACCGCGGCGGCGCCGCGGGTCTGGGCCTCCTGGGCGATCGGAGTGACGCTCTCCACGGCCGCCTGGAAGGTCTCGGTGACCTTGGGCACCACGGTGGCCC
This sequence comes from Kitasatospora phosalacinea, assembly GCF_000717185.1. Lineage (GTDB taxonomy): Bacteria > Actinomycetota > Actinomycetes > Streptomycetales > Streptomycetaceae > Kitasatospora > Kitasatospora phosalacinea_A. The sequence continues at coordinate 79,142 of NZ_JNYE01000050.1, forward strand.
TGGCGTGCCCGGCGGCGTGCCCGGCCGACAGCTTGGCGGCGAGCGCGGCCTCCTGGGCCCGGTGGACGGCGCGGAGCGCGGCCTTCTGGGTCTCCGGGGGGAGGCTGGTGAAGGCGCTCTCCAGGTGCGGGGCGAGGTGCTTGACGTACTGCACCCGGGCGGCGGCCGCGGCGTGGCCCGCCCCGGCCTTGGCCTGCGCCCCGGCGGCCGCGGCCTTCGGGCCGAGCGCCTCCAGCTTGGGGCCGAGCACCTGCTTGGCCTCCTCGGCGTAGTGCAGGGCGGTCTCCTTGGCGGAGGCGGCGTAGGGCGCGACGGCGTCCTTCGCCCGTCCGGCGGTCTCGCGCGCGGTGTCCGTACGGCTCACGGGCTTCTCCTTCTCGGCGGGTGTCCGGCGTTGTCCGGTCTGCACCTTTCCACCTGATAGGAGATCATGCATGCCGTCCGGCTGCCGGGCACCTTCGGCTGAGCCGTCCGCGAGCCACGTGGGATGATTCCCCGGATAGTCAGGTAAAAGTTTTTGAGGAAGGTGCTGTCGTGGCCGAGGAACTCACCGCCACCCTGAAGACCAACCACGGTGACATCGTGGTCCGGCTCTTCCCGAACCACGCTCCGAAGACCGTGGCCAACTTCGTCGAGCTGGCCGAGGGCACCCGCGAGTGGAAGGACCCGAAGACCGGCGAGCTGGCCGCCAAGCCGCTGTACGACGGCACGGTCTTCCACCGGGTGATCAGCGGCTTCATGATCCAGGGCGGCGACCCGCTGGGCAACGGCACCGGCGGCCCGGGCTACAAGTTCGCCGACGAGTTCCACCCGGACCTCGCCTTCACCAAGACGTGGTGATCCAGCAGGTCGTCGTCTCGCGCGGCTGACCCGGGTCGCGCGCCCGGCCGCCCCGCGCGGGCGGCGCGCAGTAGCCTGGGCGGTCCCGGTGGTGCCCCGTTCTCGGCGGTGGCGGCGCCGGGACCGTCTTCGTTGAGGGAGGAACAGCGGCGATGCATCCGGAGGAGCCCGTGCGACCGACGCCGGCGGACGGACAGGGCGCGGGGAGCGGGCTGCCCGGGTGCTACCGGCACCCCGAGCGGGAGACCGGGGTGCGCTGCACCAGGTGCGGGCACCCGGTCTGCCCGGAGTGCATGGTGCCCGCCGCGGTGGGCTTCCAGTGCCCGGACTGCGTGCACGGCGCCGCCGCCCGCGAGGAGCGGGCCCGCCAGCAGCCCAGGACCTCGGCCGGGGCGCTGCTGGCGCTCGGCGACGGGGCGCTGGTCACCAAGGTGCTGATCGGGATCAACCTGCTGGTCTTCCTGCTCACCCAGTACCTGGCGCCCGCGCTCTTCGACGACCTCGCCCTGCGCAGCCTCGCCCCGGTGCCCTGGGTGCGGATCGGGGTCGCGGAGGGGCCGGAGCAGTGGTACCGGCTGGGGACCGCGATGTTCGTGCACGGCGGCCTGCTGCACGTCGCGATGAACATGTTCTCGCTCTGGGTGCTCGGGCCGCAGCTGGAACGGGTGCTCGGCCGGCTCCGGTTCCTGGCCCTGTACGTGGTGTCCGGGCTGGCGGGCAACGCGTTCGCCTACCTGTTGACCCCGTCGAACCAGTGGCTGAACTCGGTCGGTGCCTCCGGTGCGATCTTCGGCCTGCTGGGCGCCACCGCGGTGCTGTTCCGGGTGACCAGGACGCCGATGCAGCCGGTGATCGCGCTGCTGGTGGTCAACCTGGTGCTGAGCTTCTCACTGCACGACATCCTCGACTGGCGCGCGCACGTCGGCGGCCTGGTGGTGGGCGCGGCTGTCGCCGCCGGGATGATGTACGCCCCGCGGGAGCGCCGGAACCTGGTGCAGGGGCTGGCGGTGGCCGGGGGGCTGGCCGCGGTCCTGCTGATGCTGCTGGTCGGGACGGCGCGGCTGCCCGGCTGAGGTCTGTCCACAGTCGGGACGCGCCCACCGATTCGATTTCTCGGCTCTACGCGCGTTATGCTGCTGCGTTGCGAGTTATCCACAGGAGCGGGAGAGTTTTCCCCACTGTGGACAACCCTGTGGATAAACGTTCGGACGCTGCGTCACGGCCCCCGCCGGGGCAGCACCCGCACCGCCCCGGAGCGTGCGTCCGGAGCGGTGCGGGGTGTCGCGGGGGTGCTGCGGTCAGCCGGTCCGCCGGGCGGGCGGAGTCGGCGTCACTTCCACTGCGTGGAGACGCCGAAGCCCGCCGCGATGAAGCCGAAGCCGGCCAGGATGTTCCAGTTGCCCCAGGCGCCCACCGGCCAGTCGCCGCTGGTCACGTAGTAGGTGACGATCCAGACCAGGCCGACCAGGAAGAACACCAGCATCAGTGGTGCCACCCAGCTCCGGCCGGAACTGATCTTCACGGCCGTCGCGGTGCTCGGGGGCGGCGTGTAGTCGGCCTTCTTGCGGAGTCGAGACTTCGGCACGAGGGGTTCTCCTGTCGATGCGCTGTGACCGCGCGGGTGGGTCAGCGTGGGCGGGCGGCAAATGGCGGGCCGGTCCGTACGGTTGGTCCTCCGCACATGCCACCGGCGTCCGTTAGCGTAGTGGCTCGCCGGGTCATAAGGAGATAAGGGTACGGTGCCTGATTCCACGATTTCTTCGCCGTCCCCGGCTCCGCGCCCCCGACGGGGGCGAATTGTCGGACGTGCCCTGACCTGCACCGTCTTCGCCCTCGCGGGACTGCTGTTCTACGTCAGCGCCCAGACCGCGCACGGCACCGACCTGCGCACCGACAACTCGCTGCTCAAGCTCAGCGACGTCATACAGCAGCGCTCCACCCAGAACCAGCAGCTCTCCGAGCAGGTCTCCGAGGACCGGGACCGGGCCGACCGGCTGGCCCGGCAGCAGGGGCAGAGCCCGGACGACGCCGCGAAACTGGCCGAACTGCAGCGGGCCGCCGGGCTGGAGGCGCTGCGCGGGCCCGGGCTGACCGTCACCCTGGACGACGCCCCGCCGGACGCCACGGCCCGGATCCCCGGCGTCCCCGAGCCCGACGTCAACGACCTGGTGATCCACCAGCAGGACATCCAGGCCGTGGTGAACGCCCTGTGGCGGGGCGGCGCCGAGGGGATCCAGGTGATGGACCAGCGGCTGATCTCCACCAGCGCGGTGCGCTGCGTCGGCAACACCCTGCTGCTGCAGGGCCGGGTCTACTCGCCGCCGTACGTGATCCGGGCGGTCGGGAAGAGCGAGGCGCTGCGCTCCGCGGTGGACGCCGACCCGACGATCCGCAACTACCTGGGCTACGTGGCCGCGTACGGGCTGGGCTGGAAGGTCCAGGAGAGCGACGAGCTGACCCTGCCCGGCTACACCGGCTCCGCCGACCTGCGGGCCGCCACCGCCCCCTGAGCGCCCCCGGGCGCCCAAGGGCACCCCTGAAGCACCCCTGGAGCACCCCGAGGCGCCCCCGGGCCCCCTGGACGGGCCGCGGGCGGTCCCCGTTGCCCGGATACCCTCCTGGGCCGGGCGGTGGTGCGTCTACGCTTGTGCAGACCCGAATCACCGAGGAGCACCATGTACGGCTGGATCTGGCGGCATCTCCCGGGCCCCGCGCCGGTGCGCGCGCTGATCGCCCTGCTGCTCGTCCTCGGGGTGGTCTACGTCCTGTTCCAGTACGTCTTCCCGTGGGCCGAGCCGCTGCTCCCCTTCGGGAACGTGACGGTGGACCAGGGCAACGGCGGCTGATCCCGGCGCCGTTGCGAGCCAGTCCGTCCCCCGACGCACCCGTACCCCAGGAGTAGCGATGACCTCCGCCGGCAGAGCGCCCCGGATCCTCGTGGTCGACAACTACGACAGCTTCGTCTTCAACATCGTCCAGTACCTGTACCAGCTGGGTGCGGTCTGCGAGGTGGTCCGCAACGACGAGCTGACCGTGGCCGACGCCCGGCCGCGGGCGGGCGAGGAGGGCTACGACGGGGTGCTGCTCTCCCCCGGGCCCGGCACGCCCGAGGAGGCGGGGGTGTGCGTGGAGATGGTGCACCACTGCGCGCGCACCGGGCTGCCGCTGTTCGGGGTGTGCCTGGGCCTGCAGTCGATCGCGGTGGCGCACGGCGCGGTGGTCGGGCGGGCGCCCGAGCTGCTGCACGGCAAGACCTCGCCGGTGCTGCACGAGGACGGCGGCGTCTTCGCGGGCCTGCCCTCGCCGCTGACCGCGACCCGCTACCACTCGCTGGCGGTCGACCCGGGGACGGTGCCCGCCGAGCTGGTGGTGACCTCGCGCACCGACAGCGGCGTGATCATGGGGCTGCGGCACCGCGAACTCCTCATCGAGGGCGTCCAGTTCCACCCGGAGTCGGTGCTCACCGAGGGCGGCCACCGGATGCTGGCCAACTGGCTCGCCGAGTGCGGCTTCCCGGAGGCGGTGGGCCGCTCGGCCGGCCTCGCCCCGGTCATCGGTCGGGGCTGACGGGTGACCGCCGTGCGCCCGGAAGGGGGCGCTCCCGAGGAGTTGGGGGAGCCGGAGGGGTGGGGCGTCTACGAGGCCCCGGCCGAGCAGACCCTGAAGCTGCGGCTGTCCGACACCGCGGGCGCCGGGGCGATACCCGGGCCGTCCGGGCCGCCGTCGGGGGGCGGGCGGGCGGACCGCCGCCGGGGGGCGGGCACCGGCCGCCGCCGGGCCACCGGCAAGCGCACCGGGCCGCGGCCGCCGCGCCCCAAGGAGCGCAGGCGGGTGGTGCTGGCCCGGCTGCTGGGGGAGCTGTTCATCACCCTCGGCGCGGTGATGCTGCTGTTCGTCTCGTACCAGCTGTGGTGGACCAACGTGCTGGCCGACCGGGACGCGGGCGCCGCCAGCGACAAGCTGGAGCAGCAGTGGGCCCAGCAGCAGCAACAGCCCGTGCCGTCCGGCGGGACGACCCCGGTCCCGCAGACCAAGTTCGAGCCCGGGCAGGGCTTCGCCATCATCCACATCCCGAAGCTGGGCCTGGACTACCCGGTCGCCGAGGGCACCGACAAGCAGAAGGTGCTCGACCACGGCCTGGTGGGCCACTACGCGGGCACCGCGATGCCGTCCGACCCGGACGGCAACTTCGCGGTCGCCGCGCACCGCACCACGCACGGGCAGCCGTTCCGGAAGATCGGCCAGCTGGTGCCGGGCGACAGGATCGTGGTGGAGACCGCGACGGCGTACTACACGTACGAGGTGGCGGGCGGCATCCCGGAGACCCCGCCGAGCAACGTGACGGTGCTGCAGAAGGTCCCGAAGGGTTCGCCGTTCACCGCGCCGGGCCGCTACCTGACCATGACGACATGCACGCCGGAGTTCAGTGCCCGGGGAAGGCTGATCGTGTTTGGCAAGATGGTCGAGGAACGGCCGAGGAGCCAGGGGCAGCCGGAGGTGCTGACCGGGCAACACTGAGCAGCGAGGCACGGCACCATGGGCACAGCCATTCGGGGCGGGCGGCGGCGCGGACGGCTGGGGGCGGTGCTGGGGCTGCTGGGGGAGCTGCTGATCACCCTGGGGCTGGTGCTGGCGCTGTTCGTCGGGTACTCGCTGTGGTGGACGGACGTGGTGGCCGACCGGGCCGCCGGGCGGGCGGGGGACCGGCTGCGGCAGACCTGGTCCGCCCCGGCGGCGCCGCCGGGGGACACCACCGCCGCCCCGGTGCCGCAGTACGCGGCGGGCGACGGGCTGGGCTTCCTGCACGTGCCCGCCTTCGGCGCGGGCGACCAGACGCTGATCCGGATGGGCACCACCGCGGAGGTGCTCGACGAGGGCGTGGCGGGCGTCTACGAGGAGCCGTACCGCTCGGCGATGCCCTGGGACGCGGAGGGCAACTTCGCGCTGGCGGCGCACCGCGACGGGCACGGCGCGAAGTTCCACGACCTGGACAAGCTGGCGGTGGGCGACCCGGTGGTGGTGGAGACCAAGGACGCCTGGTACGTCTACCGGGTCGCCGGGACGCTGCCGCAGACCTCCAAGTACGACGTGGGCGTGGTGGCGCCCGTCCCCGAGGGCTCGCCGTTCACCGGCCCGGGCCGTTACCTGACGCTGACCACCTGCACGCCGGTGTACACCTCCCGCTACCGGATGGCGGTCTGGGCGCAGCTGGTCCGGGTCGACCCGGTGGACGCGAGGCGCACCCCGCCGCCCGAACTGCGCTGACCGGGCGCCGCAACGGCCGAGGGGCCGCACCGTTCGCAGTGAACGGTGCGGCCCCTCGGCCGTTGCGGCTGCCGCGGCTCCGACGGCGGCTACGGCTTCGGCTCGTCGGTCTTGGTCGCCGACTGCGTCATCAGGACGACCTCGTCGGCGCCGGGGGTGAGCTGGGTGCCCGCCGGGACGCTGGTGGCCGTCACGGTGGCGTTCGGGTCCTGCGGGCCGGTGATCCGGTAGCCGATCTTCAGCTCGGACAGCTGCTTGATGGCCTGGCTGACCTTGACGTTCTGCAGCGGCGGCATGCTCACCTTGTCGGCGAGCTTGCCGACCGTGAGGGTGATCGAGGTGCCCTGCTTGGCCTGGGTGTTCTTGATGCTCTGGTCGAGGACCTGGCCGGCCTGGGTGGGGTCGGTGACCGACTTGTTGTTCACCACGACGCTGAACCCGGCGTCGGAGAGGGTCTGGGTGGCCTCGTCCACGGCCTTGCCGGTCACGTTCGGCACGGCGACCTTCTGCTGGCCGGAGGAGACCGTCAGGGTGATCGTGGTGCCCGGTGCGGCCTTGTCCTTGACGTCCTGCGAGATGACCTTGTCCTGGTCGATCTTGTCGTCGTTGGCGTAGGTGACCTTGACGTCGAAGCCCTTGTCCTTGAGCGCCTTGGTCGCGGCGTCCTTGGCCTGGCCGGAGACGTCCGGGACGTCGACCTGGGCCGCGGCGGCGGCCAGGTGCACGGTGATCGTGCCGTCGGCGGCCATCGTGCCGCCGACGGCCGGCTCCTGGGTGCAGACCTGGTCCTTCTGGACCTTGGTGTCGGCGCAGGTGGCGGCCGGGGTCCCGGCGACGACCTTGAGGGTGGCGCTCTGCGCCTTCGCCGCGTTCTCGGCGTCGGCCAGGCTCAGCGCGGACAGGTTCGGGACGCTGGTCTTCCCGGCGTTGGTGCCGCCGGTCTTCACCATCGACTGCACCACGAAGAATGCGCCGACCAGGACCAGCACCGCCGCGACGGCGAGCACGATCCAGGAGGTGTTGCTCTTCTTCGGCTGCTCCTCGCGCCGACGGCTGCCGCGGCCCTCGTAGCCGTTGTCGTAGCCGTCCCCGCCGTTGCCGCCGTAGCCGTTGTCCTGGTAGCCGCCGCCGTAGGGGGCGGGCTGCTGGTTGCCGACCGGCGGCAGCACGGTGGTCGGGCCGCCGCCCTGCTGGGGCAGCACGTTGGTCTGGCCGTACGGGTCGTACTGGTTGCCGCCCTGGTCGTAGCCGTACCCGGCGGCGCCCATGCCGTAGGCCGCCTGCTGGGCGGCGTTGACCGGCAGGCCGTCGAGGAAGCGCTCGATGTCGTCGCGCATCTCGTCGGCGGACTGGTAGCGGTAGTCCCGCTCCTTGGCGAGCGCCTTGAGCACGATCGCGTCGATCTCGGGGCGCACCTCGGGGTCGTACGAGGACGGCGGCGCGGGCTCCTCGCGGACGTGCTGGTAGGCCACCGCGACCGGGGAGTCGCCGACGAACGGCGGCCGGACGGTCAGCAGTTCGTACAGCAGGCAGCCGGTGGAGTACAGGTCGGAGCGGGCGTCGACGGTCTCGCCCTTGGCCTGCTCGGGGGAGAGGTACTGGGCGGTGCCGATGACCGCGGAGGTCTGGGTCATCGTCATGCCGGCGTCGCCCATGGCGCGGGCGATGCCGAAGTCCATCACCTTGACGTTGCCCTGCCGGGTCAGCATCACGTTGGCGGGCTTGATGTCGCGGTGCACGATGCCGGCCCGGTGCGAGTACTCCAGCGCCTGCAGGATGCCGATGGTCATCTCCAGCGCCCGCTCGGGCAGCAGCCGCCGCCCGGTGTGCAGCAGCTCGCGCAGGGTGGAGCCCTCGACGTACTCCATCACGATGTACGGGATGGAGATCCCGTCGATGTAGTCCTCGCCGGTGTCGTAGACCGCGACGATGGCCGGGTGGTTGAGCGAGGCCGCGGACTGCGCCTCGCGCCGGAACCTGGCCTGGAAGGACGGGTCGCGGGCCATGTCGGTGCGGAGGGTCTTCACGGCGACGGTGCGACCGAGCCGGGTGTCGTGGCCGAGGTACACCTCGGCCATGCCACCGCGCCCGAGGACGCCGCCGAGCTCGTACCTGCCGCCTAGGCGACGAGGCTCTTCCATATCTCCGACCCTCTCCCCCACCGGTCGGTGAGGATGTGACGTAGGTGTCCCCGCACGCTCTCTTCGGACGCGTCGGCCGCCGCCGCGGTTTCACGGTCGGGGCCACGATCTCCGGCCGCGGGTACACCCGCTGCTGGCGGATACGCTACCGGGCGAACCTGAGCGGACCCGAACAGGCCGCCAGCTGAGACCAGACCGGTACCGACCGGGACCGTCCCATTGTGACAATTCCGGCCGCCGATCGAGCACCGGCGGCCGGAATGTGACGCATGCGACCGGCCCTACTTGCCCAACGCCGCCTGCATCATCGCCTTGGCGATCGGTGCGGCGAGCGAGCCGCCGGAGATCTCGGCGCTCTGCGCGGCGCCGTCCTCGACCACCACCGCGACCGCGACCTGCTTGCCGCCGGAGTCCTTGGCGTAGGAGACGAACCAGGCGAACGGCTTGCCCGAGTTGTCCTGGCCGTGCTGCGCGGTGCCGGTCTTGCCGCCGACCGTCACGCCCGGGATCTTCGCCCGCTTGCCGGTGCCGCTCTTCACCACCTCTTCCATCATCTGCTGCAGCTTCTGCGCGGTGGCGGGCGAGACGGCCTGGCTCATCTGGTGCTCGGAGTGGGTGGAGATGGCGTGGCCGGGCGCGCCCTCCTGGGAGACCAGGTACGGCTGCATCAGCGAGCCGTTGTTGGCGATGGCCGCCGCCACCATGGCCATCTGCAGCGGGGTGGCCCGGGTGTCGTGCTGGCCGATGGCGTCCATCGCGGTGCCGTCGGGGGAGGAGCCGCTGGGGTAGTAGCTGGCGGCGGCCCGGACCGGGATGTCCACCTTGTCGTCGTTGAAGCCGAACTTCTCGGCCTGCGCGCGCAGCGCGTCCCCGCCGAGCTCGGCGCCGAGCTTGCCGAACACCGTGTTGCAGGAGATGGCCAGCGCCGAGGTCAGGGTGGCGTTCTCGCAGTCCTCGTCCGGGCTGTCGTTGATCAGCGGGGTGCTGGTGCCGGGCAGGATGTACGTCTCCGGGGTCTCGGTGGCGTCCCCCGGGTCCTTGTACTTGCCGGTCTCGAACGCGGTGGCCGCGGTGACCAGCTTGAAGGTCGAGCCGGGCGGGTAGGTCTGGCGCAGCGCCCGGTTCAGCATCGGCTGGTTCGGGTCGGCCTTCAGCGCGTTGTACGCGGCGGAGTCGGCGTCGGTGCCGCCCGCGAAGGTGCCCGGGTCGTAGGACGGGGTGGAGACCAGCGCCAGGATCGCCCCGGTGTTCGGGTCGATCGCCACCGCGGCGCCCTTGCGGTTGCCGAGGCCCTCGAAGCCGGCCTTCTGCACCTTGGGGTCGATGGTGGTGACCACGTCGCCGCCCTGCTTGGGCTTGCCGGTCAGCATGTCCAGGGTGTTGCGGAAGAACAGCCGGGAGTCGGTGCCGGACAGCACGCCGTCCTCCAGCTTCTCCAGCTGGCTGGCGTCGTAGATCTGCGAGGAGTAGCCGGTGACCGGGGCGTACATCGGACCGTCGACCCAGGCGCGCTTGTACTTGTAGCGCAGGCCGTTGACGAAGTCGGACTTCGTGACCGGCTGCCCGCCGACGATGATGTTGCCGCGCGGGTAGGCGTAGCGGTCGTACTTCGTCCGCTCGTTCTCCTTGTTGTTCGCCCAGGCCGAGGCCTGCACGCCCTGCACCCAGTTCACCCGGACCAGCAGCGCCAGGATCAGCACCAGGCAGAAGATCGACACCCGGCGGATCGGCTTGTTCACGAGGACGCTCCCCTGCTCTGGCCCGGCGTGCCGTACCCGGGCGGCCCGAACCGGTCGGGACCGGCGGGCTCCGGGATGGCCGGGGCGGGTTCGGCGGCCGGTTCGGCGGCCGGGCGGCGGGCGGTGTCGCTGATCTTCATCAGGACGGCGATCAGCGCCCAGTTGGCGACCACCGAGGAACCGCCCTGGGCCAGGAACGGCATCGTCATGCCGGTCAGCGGGATCAGGCCGGTGACGCCGCCCGCGACCACGAAGACCTGCAGCGCGAACGCCGAACTCAGGCCGACTGCCAGCAGCTTGCCGAACGGGTCGCGGGCCGCCAGCGCGGTGCGCAGGCCGCGCTGCACCACCAGGCCGTAGACCAGGAAGATCGCCATCAGCCCGGTCAGGCCCAGCTCCTCGCCGAACGAGCCGAGGATGAAGTCGCTCTTCGCCGCGAACTGGATCAGCCAGCTGCGGCCCTGCCCCAGCCCGGTGCCGACGGTGCCGCCGGAGCCCAGCGACATCAGGGTCTGGCCGATCTGCTCCGACGACTGCTTGGGCGGGTTCGGCCCGAACGCGGCCATCGGGTCCAGCCAGGCGTTGATCCGGGTCTTCACGTGCGGCTCGCTGGTGGCCACCACCGCGGCGCCGCCGAAGGACATCAGCAGACCGAAGACGATCCAGCTGGTCCGCTCGGTGGCCACGTACAGCATCACCACGAACAGGCCGAAGAACAGGAAGGACGAGCCGAGGTCGGTCTCGAACACCAGGATCAGGATCGACAGCAGCCAGACCACCACGATCGGGCCGAGGTCGCGCCCGCGCGGCAGGTACAGGCCCATGAACTTGCGGCTGGCCAGCGCCAGGGCGTCCTTCTTCACCATCAGGAACCCGGCGAAGAAGACGGTCAGGATGATCTTGGCGAACTCGCCGGGCTGGATCGAGAAGGCCCCGAAGCGGATCCAGATCTTCGCGCCGAAGTTCTCGTCCTGGGACGGGAAGAAGGCCGGGGCGGCCAGCAGCACCAGCGCGACCACCATCGAGATGTAGGTGTAGCGCTGCAGGATCCGGTGGTCCTTGAGCAGCCACATCACGCCGATGAACAGCGCGATGCCCAGGCCCGACCACATCAGCTGGTTGGTGGTCGCCGGGAAGTTCTTGCGCAGCAGCGGGCCGGCCTTGTCGAGCCGCCAGATCATCACCAGGCCGAGCCCGTTCAGCAGCGTCGCCAGCGGCAGCAGCAGCGGGTCGGCGTACGGGGCGAAGCGGCGCACCGCCAGGTGCGCGACGCCCGCCAGCACGCCCAGGCCCAGGCCGTACGACAGGATGTTGGCGGGCAGCGTGCCGTCGATCGCCAGGCCCACGTTGGCGTACCCGAGGATCGGGACGGCCACCGCGAAGAGCAGCATCAGCAGCTCGGTGTTGCGCCGGTTCGGGACGGCCTCCGCGGCGCTGCGCCCGGTGGCGCGGCGGCGCCCGGCGGCGGGCGGGCGGCCGCCGCTCACGTCGAAGGTGCTCATGCCTGTGTGAAACCCCCCGGGTTCGACCGCGGTCCTACTGGGCCGGGCAGGCGGCGGCGAGCTGCTGCTCCTGCTCGGTCAGCGGCGGCGCGGACGGCTGGGTGCCCTCGCCGGTGGCCGGGGCGTTCTTGGACTCTTCGACCTTCTTGCAGACGGCGGCCTGCGCGCGCAGGGTGTCGACCTGCTTGCGCGCGTCGGCCAGGCCGTTCGCCTGGATCTTCTTGGCGACCTGGTCCTGCTGGTAGGCGGGCAGGTACTTGAGTTCGACGTCGGAGAACTGCTGGTAGACCGAGCTCAGCTCGATGCCGACCAGGTTCTGGTCCAGGCCGCGGTAGACCGCGACGTGGCCGCCTTCGGAGCCGACGTAGTACTGGTCCTGGTTCCACTGCCAGGCGAAGAACCCGGCGCCGCCGAGCACCGCGAGCACCAGTACCCCGATCAGGGTCAGCTTCAGGCCGCGCTTCTTCTTCCGGCGGTCGACCGGGGCGTCCGGGTCGAACTCCTCGCCGGGCGCGCCGTACTCCGCCTCGCCGCCGTAGCCGCCCTCGGCGGGGCCGAAGTCGCCGGCGGGGGCGCCGTAGCCCTCGGCCGGGCCGAAGCCGCCCCCGGGGGCGCCGTAGCCGGGCTGCTGCTCGTAGCCGTCCTCGTAGCCCCGGGCGGGCCCGAAGGCGCCCTGCGGGGCCTGCGGCGCCGGGCCGCGGCCGAGCCCGGCGGCCCGGCCGGCCGGGGTGTCCAGCAGCTGCGGGTCGTGGAAGGGGAGCGGCTGGCTGTCGGCGACCGCGCCGACCACGACCGGCGCCTCGGCGGCCTGGCCGCTGAGCGGGTCGGTGGCGCCGACGTCGATCACGTCGGCGACGATGCAGGTGATGTTGTCCGGGCCGCCGCCGCGCAGCGCCAGCTGGATCAGCTCCTGGACGGTCTGCTCGGGCGCGTAGTAGCTGCCGAGCGTCTCCTCCAGGGTCTGGTGGCTGACCGGGCCGGACAGGCCGTCGGAGCAGATCAGGTAGCGGTCACCGGCCCGGACCTCGCGGATCGACAGGTCGGGCTCGACCTGGCCGCGGCCGTCCAGGGCGCGCATCAGCAGCGAGCGCTGCGGGTGGGTCTCGGCCTCCTCGGCGGTGATCCGGCCCTCGTCGACCAGCCGCTGCACCCAGGTGTGGTCCTGGGTGATCTGGTCGAGCCGCCCGTCGCGCAGCAGGTACGCCCGGGAGTCGCCGATGTGCACCTGGCCCATCCGCTGGCCGTCCCAGAGCAGCGCGGTCAGGGTGCAGCCCATGCCCTCCAGCTGCGGGTCCTGCTCGACCATCTGCCGCAGCCGCTCGTTGGCGGTCTGCACCGCCTCGTTGAGCAGGCTCAGCAGGTCGGCGCCGGGGTGCGGCTCGTCGAGCCGGACGATCGATCCGAGGACCTCGGAGGAGGCGACCTCACCGGCCGCCGCCCCGCCCATGCCGTCGGCCACCGCGAGCAGCCGGGGCCCGGCGTAGCCGGAGTCCTCGTTCCCCTCGCGGATCAGGCCCTTGTGCGAGCCGGCGGCGAAGCGCAGCACGAGACTCATGCTGTCCGGGCCCTCCTTCGGGTGGAGCTGGTCCTCATGCGCTGACTACTTCCGCAGCTCGATGACGGTCCTGCCGATTCGGATCGGCACGCCGGTCTGGAGCGGCATCGGCGAGGTGAGCCGCTGCCGGTCGAGATAGGTGCCGTTGGTGGAGCCTAGATCCTCCACCGTCCACTGCCCAGCCTGATCGGGGTAGATCCTGGCATGACGCGAGGACGCGTAGTCGTCGTCCAGCACGATCGTGGAGTCGTGCGCCCGGCCCAGTGTGATGGTCTGGCCCTGCAGCGCGACGGTGGTTCCCGCCAGCGAGCCCTGGGTCACCACCAGGTGGGTGGGCTGGCCGCGGCGCTGCCGGGCCTGGGCCTGCTGGGCGGCCGCCGCGGGGGCGCCCTGGCCCTGCGGCGGACGGCCCGCCCCGGCCGGGGCGGGGGCGGTGGACCGCGGGGCGGTGCGCGCCGCGCCCTTGGTGTTGAACAGGTCGCTGCGGATCACCTGCACCGCGACGATGACGAACAGCCAGAGGACGGCCAGGAAGCCCAGCCGCATGACCGTCAGGGTCAGATCAGACATACCGGCCCGCTTCTACCCTTCGACCTGTCGGTAGACGATGGTGGTCGACCCCAGGACGATCCGGGAGCCGTCGCGGAGCGTAGCGCGCTGGGTGTGCTGCCCGTCCACCACGATGCCGTTGGTGGAGCCGAGGTCCAGGACCATCGCGGGCGTACCGGGGCGGATCTCCGCGTGCTTGCGGGACACCCCGGGGTCGTCGATCCGGATGTCCGCCTCGGTGGAGCGGCCCAGCACCACCGCGTTCTGGCTGATCTGGTGCCGGGCGCCGTTCACCTCGACCCAGCGCCGGGTGCCGGCGCCGCCGTGGCCCGCGCCGGGGAAGGGCCGGACGTTGCCCGGCGGCGGGGCGGACGGCATCGCGGGCGGGGCGGCGGGCGGCGGCGGGGCGCCGTACGGGGCGGCGGCCGCCCCCTGGTGCCAGGGCGCGCCGGGCGCGGGGGGCGTCGGCGGGCGCCCGTACCCGGGCTGCGCGGCGGGCGGCTGGGCGGCCTGGGCCCGCTGCGGGTCCTCGGCGGCCAGCGTGCGGCTGCGCACCCGGTACAGGCCGGTGTCCAGGTCGTCGGCCTTCTCCAGGGCGACCTGCAGCGGGCCCATGAAGCTGTACCGCTGCGCCTCCGCGTACTCGCGGACCATGCCGGCGAGCTCGTTGCCGAGCTGGGTGGCGTAGGGGCTGAGCCGCTCGTGGTCGTGCGGGCTGAGCTCGACGATGAAGTCGTTCGGGACGACCGTGCGGTCCCGGTTCCAGATGGTGGCGTTGTTGTCGCACTCGCGCTGCAGGGCGCCGGCGATCTCCACCGGTTGGACCTCGGACTTGAACACCTTCGCGAAGGTGCCGTTCACGAGACCTTCGAGTCGCTGCTCGAACTTCTTCAGGACTCCCACGGGGCACCCCCTCTCAGGGCGTCGGACGGGCCGGCTCGTCGGCTGGAAAGCGGTACTTCCGTACTGATCGTATCCACGCCCGGCCCTTCCGTACGGTTCCCCGCCTAGGTCGCGCCCGGAGGGGTACCCGCCGGGCGGCCCGCTCACTCGTTCGCCCGGCCTCCGGTTGCGGGCCGCCGGAGGCCGTGCAGGGGGGCCGCGGGGAATGGATTCGCAGGTGCGGCTCGGGGCGTGCTAATGTTTTCCATGTCGGAAGGGGCGCCCGAGAGGGAGCCGAACGGAAGACCCCGAGAGATGCGGTAAGCTTCTCGACAGGTCGGAAGAAGCGGTAAGCAACTGAAGACAACACCCATGCGCGGGTGGCGGAATAGGCAGACGCGCTGGATTCAGGTTCCAGTGCCCGAAAGGGCGTGGGGGTTCAACTCCCCCCTCGCGCACCAAGGTCGCAAGACCTTACGAGGCCGATCAGGTCGACGAAAGTCGAACTGGTCGGCCTCGTTGTTTTGTCCCCTCCCGGGAGGCGAGCGCGGTGCGGTCGAGCTTCCCGTGCGGGGTGCCGTGGGGCCGACTGCTGTTCAGCGCCAAGCAGAGCGTCTACGAGGCGTGGTTCCCGTACGGGGGGAGGGTGCTGGAGTCCTCCGGCGCGGAGGTCGAGTTCACCGCGGACGGCCGTTTCAGGCGGCGGGCAGCACCGCGTGCAGGACGAAGCCGCCGTCGGGGGCGGGGCGGGCGGTGAAGGTGCCGCCGAGGAGGGCGGCGCGTTCGCGCAGGCCGATCAGGCCGTGGCCGCCGCCGGGGAGGGGGGCGTCGTCCCGGTCGGGGTGCGGGGTGCGGGCCGGCGGGGGGCCGTTGCGGACCTCGACGTGCAGCTTGCCGCCGCGGGCGGTGACCCGGACGGCGACGGGGGCGCCGGGGGCGTGCTTGCTGATGTTGGTCAGGCCCTCCTGGACGGTGCGGTAGGCGGCCCGTTCGACCGCCTCGGGCCAGGGGCGGCGGCCGGGGTCGAGGCGGCTGGTGACGGCCAGGCCGCTGCCGTCGATCAGCCGGGGCAGGTCGGCGAGGGTGGGCTGGGGGGTGAGCGGGGTGCCGGGGACGCCCGCGGCGCGCAGCACGCCGACCATCTGCCGGAGTTCGTCCAGGGTGCGGACGGAGAGCTCGCGGATGGTGCGGGCGCCCTCGCGGGCGGCGGGGTCGGTGCTGGAGACCTGCACGGCCCCGGCCTGGATCGAGATCAGGCTGACCTGGTGCGAGACCACGTCGTGCATCTCGCGGGCTAGCCGGGCCCGTTCGGCGGCCAGCACCTTCTCGGCGAGCAGCCGGCTCTCGCGCTGCCGTCCCGCGGTGAGCTCGGTGACCCGTTCGGCGAGTTCGCCGCGGGTGCGGGCGAGCATGCCGAGGGCGGCCGGTCCGGCGCCGAGCATCACCGACTGGATGGCGTACAGGGCGTTGTCCCGGCTGAGTTCGAACAGGCCGGGGTCCAGCGGCCAGTGGAAGAACTCGACCAGGGCGAAGGCGGTGGCGCAGGCGACCGGGACGCGGGGCCGGGGCCAGGCGGCGGCGACCGAGTAGACGCCGGTGATGGGGGAGAGCCAGATCTCGTTGAAGAACGCGCCGGGCAGGGTGAGCAGGGCCACCGGCAGGGGGTGGCGGCGGCGCCACAGCAGGACGGGGACGGAGAGCGCGGACAGGGCCAGCTGCCAGGGCGCGGAGTCCTTGGCGACCAGGGCGGAGTCCATCGCGGCGAGCAGCACCGGCACCAGCAGGGCGGTGCGCGGGGAGCGCAGCCAGGCCGGGGCCCGGCGGCGCGGGGCGGCGGGCTCCTCGGGGGTCACGCGCCGTCCCGCCGGTCGCGGACCAGCCCGGCGCGGTGGGCGAGGACGGCGGCCTGGACGCGGTTGGCGGCGCCGAGCTTGGACAGGATGGCGCTGATGTGGTCCTTGACGGTGCCGGTGCCGAGGAACAGCCGGTCGGCTATCTCGGCGTTGGACAGGCCCTCGCCGAGCAGCGCCAGGACGTCGAGCTCGCGGCCGGTGAGCCGGCCGGTGAGCGAGGCGGCGGCGGTGTCGGTGGCGCCGCCCTCGACGTAGCCGCTGATCACGGTGCTGGCCACGGTCGGGGAGAGCACGCTGCCGCCGGCCGCGAGCACCCGGACGGCGTGCACCAGCTGCTCGGGGGCGGTGTCCTTGAGCAGGAACCCGGCGGCCCCGGCCCGCAGCGCGGTGCCGATGTGCTCCTCGGTGTCGAAGGTGGTGAGCATCGCGACGGCGGGCGGCTCGGGCAGGGCGCGCAGTCGGCGCAGCACGCTGATCCCGTCCAGGTCGGGCATCCGGACGTCGAGCAGGACGACCTGCGGGGCGAGTTCGCGGACGAGCTGCTCGGCCTGGCCGCCGGAGCAGCCGCCGACCACCTCCAGGTCGGGTGCGGTGCCGACGATCAGGCCGAGCCCGGAGCGGACCAGCACCTCGTCGTCCACGATCAGGACCCGGGTCGGCGGCATGTCTCTCCCTGGTGGGGGCGGGTTCGGTCCCGGCGGCGCTCCGGCACCCCCGCCGATCGGCGGGGGTGGGAATCCGCTACCGGATTCACGCAATTCTCATCTCCGCCGGGCAACCATGGAAATCGGGGTGGAGTGCGCGGAACCGCGAGCGGATGCGCCCCGTTGATCGATCGTCTGGAATGGTTGCTGTGTCCACTGTGAAGACGGCTTCCCCGGCCGTGTCCCCCACGAACGGCGAGGGCCCCGGTCCGCTGGCACGGTGGCGGCCGCGGGCCGCCGCGTCGACCGTCTGGTACCTGCGCCTGATGGCCCTGCTGAACCTGGTGGCGGTGCTGTCGGTGCCGTTCCGGGACGAGGTCCAGCGCCACAACGAGGGGGAGTACTTCACCCCCTACCTGATGACCGCCGGCCTGACCTCGATGCTGCTGGCGCTGTTCCTCGCGGTGGCGATGCGCCGCCGCAAGCGGGCGGCCTGGATCTTCAACACCGGCTTGGCCGGGCTGACGTTCTTCGGGTTCCTGGCGCTGCTGGCCTGGGGCGACCGGTACCGGGACCACGTCTGGAACTACTTCTCGATCGTGCTGACCGGCCTGTTCCTGGTGGCGCTGCTGGCCTCCCGCCGGGAGTTCACCTCCAAGGGCGACCGCTCCAACCCGAAGACCGCGGCGGCCGCCGCGGTGGGCGGGCTGGTGGTCGGGGGGCTGGTCGGTTCGGTGCTGGTGCAGCTGACCAACGAGGCCTCCGGCGCCGGCTTCGGCATGCGCTTCAGCTACGCGGTGCACCGCATGATCACGCTGACCCCGTCGGAGCGGGTCCAGGACGTGGTCTCGGTGCCGACCTGGGTGAACGCGGCGATCAACGCGATGAGCGCGGTGCTGTTCCTGTTCGTGCTGTGGGTGGCGTTCCGCTCGCCGCGCGGCGAGGAGCTGCAGAGCGACGAGGACCAGAGCCGGCTGCGCGAGCTGCTGGAGAAGCAGGGCGAGCGGGACTCGCTGGGCTACTTCGCGCTGCGCCGGGACAAGGCGGTGGTGTTCTCGCCGTCCGGGAAGGCGGCGATCGCCTACCGGGTGGTCGGCGGCGTCACGCTGGCCTCCGGCGACCCGATCGGCGACCCGGAGGCCTGGCCGGGGGCGATCGACGCCTGGCTGGCGGAGGCCCGGGAGCACGCCTGGGTGCCGGCCGTGATGGGCGCCTCCGAGGAGGCCGGGGTGATCTACGCCCGGCACGGGATGGACGCGCTGGAGCTGGGTGACGAGGCGATCGTCGAGCTGGACGAGTTCTCGCTGGACGGCCGGGCGATGCGGGTGGTCCGGCAGGCGTACAACCGGGTCAAGCGGGCCGGGTACACGGTGCGGATCCGCCGCCACGGCGACATCCCCGAGTGCGAGATGGCCGAGCTGGTGGCCAGGGCCGACCACTGGCGGGACGGCGCGACCGAGCGCGGCTTCTCGATGGCGCTGGGCCGGCTCGGGGACGCGGGCGACGGGCGCTGCGTGATGCTGGAGTGCTTCGACGGGGACGGCGAACTGCGGGCGCTGCTGAGCTTCGTCCCGTGGGGCGGGCACGGCCTGTCGCTGGACCTGATGCGGCGCGACCGGGACAGCGAGAACGGCCTGATGGAGTTCATGGTGATCGAACTCCTGCAGCGGGCCGGGGAGGTCGAACTGGAACGCGTCTCGCTGAATTTCGCGATGTTCCGGTCGGTTTTCGAGCGCGGTTCGAAGTTGGGCGCGGGCCCGGTGCTGCGGCTGTGGCGCTCGGTGCTGGGTTTCTTCTCCCGCTGGTGGCAGATCGAGTCGCTGTACCGGGCGAACGCGAAGTACCGGCCGATCTGGGAACCGCGTTACCTGCTCTTCGAGAAGAGCGGCGAGATTCCCCGGATCGGCATCGCCTCGGCCCGCGCGGAGGGCTTCATCACGGCGCCGAGCATGCCGGTGCTGTTCCGCCGCCGCCACGGGTGAGGAGCTTCCCGGCCGGGCACGGCGCGGGACGGGGGGCGGCCCCTCCGCCGGGGGGCGGAGCGGGCCGGGAGCACCCCTCCGGAAGGAGGGGGGGAATGGTCATCGAAGCTGATGCCGCCGGTCGGTCCGGTGCGTAGCCTCGGTAGGGGGGCGCAGCAGGGGCGGTGGCTCGGACAGGCGCGGAAAGCGGACGGGAGAAAAGGGCTCGTGAAGGTGATCACCCGCGCGGGGGGCGGGCGACCGGAGTGGTGGGCGGTATTCCGCCGCGCCGCGGTCGCGGAGTGGGGGGAGCTCTTCGCTTCCGTGCGGGAGAGGCTGGTGCGGCGGAAATTCGCCGCCGTTCCGCTGGCGACCGCGGCGACCGCGCTGGTGCTGCTCTTCTCGGTGCTGCAGCACCTGCCGGGCGGGGACCGGCTGGTGTCCGACATCGGCGTGGTGAAGGCGGCGCTGCCGCTGGACGTGTCGCTGCTGCGGACGCCGCTGTCGCTGTACGTCCCGGCGCTGGACCTGCCGGTGTGGGGGGCGCTGGCGCAGGTGTTCCTGGTGTTCGGCGTGGCGGAGATCGTGCTGGGCCGCCGGCTGACCCTGGTGGTGGCGTACGTCTGCACGGTGGCGGGCACGCTGTTCGCCCGGGTCGGGGTGGCGCTGGGCCCGCAGCACGCGCTGGGCTTCCCGCGCTGGGTGGCGCACGTGCGGGACACCGGGCCGTCGGCGGCGGTGGTGGCGCTGGCCGTGGTGGTGGCGTTCCGCTGCCGGGCGTGGTGGACGGGCGGGGCGGTGGTGCTGGCGATGGCGCTGGAGGCGCTGGTGCTGCCGAACCTGGCGGGCCTGGAGCACCTGGTGGCGATCAGCGCGGCGGTGCTGATCGCGGTGTGGGTCGAGGTGTTCGGCGACTACTGGCCGCGGGTGCTGACCGGGGTCGGGGCGGCCGCGTCGGTGGCCGCGCAGCGCCGGACCAGGGCGGTCATCACCCCCTGATCCGGCGGTCGGCCGGGCGGTCGCCGGCCGGGCGGTCAGCTGCCGCGCGGCAGCGGCATCTCGAAGTAGACGACCTTGCCGACGGCCTTGCGGGAGGTGCCCCACTTCTCGGCCAGCTTGCTGACCAGGTTGAGGCCGCGGCCGTGCTCGGACAGCGACTCGGCGGGTTCCAGCGACGGCAGGTTGTGGTTGTCGTCGCTGACCTCCACCAGCAGCTTGTCGACCCGGATCAGCTGCAGCTGCACCTCGGCCCGGGCCACCCGCACCGCGTTGGTGACCAGTTCGGAGACCAGCAGTTCGACGGTCTCGGTGAGCGCGGCCAGCTGCCAGGCGGCGAGCTGGTCGCGCACCAGGCCGCGGGCCCGGCCGACCTCCAGCTCGGTGACGCCGAGCTGCCAGGTGGCGACCTCGGTCGGCGGGACGCCGTCGAAGCGGGCCACCAGCAGGGCGATGTCGTCCTGCCGGTCGTCGGAGTGCAGGGTGTTCAGGACGGTGTCGCAGGCTTCGTCGGGGGTCTGCTTGGGGTCGATCAGGTTGCCGCAGAGCGCCGCCAGGCCCTCCCCTATGTCGCCGCCCCGGACCTCGACCAGGCCGTCGGTGCACAGCACCAGCATCGAGCCGTCCGAGACGTCGATCTTCTTGGTCTGGAACGGCACCCCGCCGACGCCGATCGGCGCGCCGGAGGGCAGTTCCAGCAGTTCGCCGCGGCCGTCGGGGTGCACCAGGACCGGCGGGACGTGGCCCGCGGAGGCGAGTTCGCAGGTGCGGTTGATCGGGTCGTAGACGGCGTACAGGCAGGTCGCCAGGTGGTCGTCGCCGAGCTTGTGGGCCAGGTTGTCGAGGTGGCGCAGCAGCTGGCCGGGCGGCAGGTCGAGGGCGGCCAGGGTCTGCATGGCGGTGCGGAAGCGGCCCATCGCGGCGGCCGAGTGCAGGCCGTGGCCCATCACGTCGCCGACCACCAGGGCGACCCGGCTGCCGGGCAGCTGGATGGCGTCGAACCAGTCGCCGCCGACCTCGGCCTTGCGGTCGCCCGGCATGTAGCGGTGGGCGATCTGCACGCCGGGGATCTTCGGCGGGCGGGTCGGGATCATCGAGCGCTGCAGGGTGGTGGCGACCTTGGACTCGGCCCGGTGCAGCCGGGCGTTGTCCAGCGAGAGCGCGGCGCGGGCGGCGATCTCCTTGAGGGTGTCGGCGTCCGAGCGGCCGAACGGGGCCCGGTCGGAGAGCCGCAGCAGCTTGAGGATGCCCAGCACGGCGCCGCGGGCGGACAGCGGCAGCACCAGCATCGAGCGGCCCACCACGGTCGGCTCCAGCTCGGGGCCGCCGAGCGAGGCGGCGTAGTCGACCGCGACGTCCGGCGAGATCAGCGGCACCAGGACCGGCTGGTTCTCCTGCAGGGCCAGGCCGGGCGGGGTGGAGCGCGGCATGGTCAGCAGCGCGCCCTCGTCCAGGACGTGGCTCCAGCGCTGCGAGGACGGGTTGAAGGTGCGGGCGACCCGGCGCAGCACGGCCGCGTCGTCGGGGGAGGCGGCGGGCAGCTCGCCGTCCGAGATCAGGCCGTCGAGCAGGTCGACGCAGGCGAAGTCGGCGACCCGGGGGACCAGCACCTCGCACAGCTCGCGGGCGGTGGTGTCCAGGTCGAGGGTGGTGCCGACCTGGCTGCCGACCGAGGCGAGCAGCGCGAGGTCGCCGTCGTCGGGCAGCCCGCGGACCACCTCCACGCCGGTGCCGGGGTCGGCCGTCCGGCTGGGCGGGACGGCGGCGGGGGCGGCGGTCGGTTCGGGGGCGGCGGCTGCGGGGTCGATGGCGGGGCCTCCCGGCTGCGGGCGGTGGGCGGCGGCTTCGCGCTGCCCGGGGACGGCGCGGCCGGGCCGCGGCGCGCCCTGCGGGGCGGCGGCGGACCCGGCAGGCGCTGTCCGTACCCCGGAGCCGCCCTGGGCACCCGGGCCCGGCGCGGGGGCGTCGGTGCGGCGGGCGGCGGCGCGCTGCTGCGGGGTCGGGTAGCGGCGGCCGATCCCGGCGGCGACCCGGGCGGTGCCGGTGCCCTCGGGGGAGGACTGGTAGGGGACCACCGGCAGCCGGGTCGCGCCGTCCACCCGCAGGGCGGGCGGGCCGGCCAGGGCGAGGGCGTCCAGCAGGCGGCGGCGGCGCTCCTCGGAGCCCGACGGGAGCAGCGCGGCGAGCGCCTCGGCGGCGCCCGGGCCGGGCGGGGCGAACGCGGCGGTGACCTGCTGCGGGCGGGCCGCGGCGGGGGCGGCGGCGTACGGGACGAGGCGTTCGCCGAGGGCGATCCGCGGCCCGGCGGTGCGCAGCGGGCGGGCGTCGGCGGCCAGCGCGAGCAGCGAGCGGCCGACCGGCTCGACCAGCGGGTAGGCCCACCACAGGACGTCGCGCAGCCGCTCCTCGCGGTCGTGCACGGCCATCGGGCCGGCCCACGGGCCGTCCAGCACGAGGTCGTCGAGGGTGTCGAGGGCGTCGTGGCGCTGGGCCGGGCCGGAGCCGTCCGGGCGGGGCTCGACGGCGGGCAGCAGGCCGTGCGCGGTGCGGCCGAGGGCGACTTCGGCGCGGTGGCCGAACAGCTCCTCCGCGGTGCGGTTCCACAGGGCGATCCGGCCGTCCGGGTCGACCAGCACGGCGGCGACCCGGAGCAGGGCGACCACTCCGGAGGGGGGTGTGGAGTCGGGCTGGTCCACCATGGGTATCGGTCTGCCCCTTTGTTGTGCTTG
Source organism: Kitasatospora phosalacinea (assembly GCF_000717185.1). GTDB lineage: Bacteria > Actinomycetota > Actinomycetes > Streptomycetales > Streptomycetaceae > Kitasatospora > Kitasatospora phosalacinea_A. The sequence goes on from NZ_JNYE01000050.1 coordinate 101,798, forward strand.
CTGCTCCTCCTGGCCGGATGCGTGCGTCCTTGCGCGCGCCCTCCAATGAAGCACGGAGATGCCGGGGGGAGGTAGTTAATCGGGCAGATTCGTCAGTATCAGTTGCGTGTCGCCCGCCGTACGCCCCCGGGGTGCTACGGCGTCACCCGATCGGGTGCGCGGCGGTCCCCGGTAGGGTGGCCAGGGTGAGCGTACCGAGCGTCGAGGTGTGGGCGGACCCGGAGCGGCAGGACCTGGAGGAGCGGGTCGCGGCGGCCGAGCTGGCCTGGCTGACCCTGGACGTGGACGTGGCCACCCTGCGGGTGGAGATCGACAACTTCGCGCTGGCCCACCACCAGCTGCTGGGCCCGCTCTACGCCGAGCTGGACGAGCTGGACGCGCTGATCGCCGAGTCGGTGGCGGCGCTCAGCGGCGACCCGGAGGACCTGCGGCGGGCCAGGGAGGCCCGGGAGCGGGTCGAGCCGCCGCAGGAGCGCGGCCCGCGCGAGGGCGAGCCGGAGGCCCGCCGGGTGCGCCCCGACAAGGACGCCCAGCGCACCTACCGCGAGCTGGCCCGCCGGGCGCACCCCGACCTGACCACCGACCCGGCCGAGCAGGAGCGCCGCTCGGCGTTCATCGCCCGGGTCAACGAGGCGTACGCGCTGGCCGACACCGAAGGGCTGGAGCGGCTGGCCGAGGAGTGGTCCTCCTCCCCGGACTCGGCGCCCGCCGCCGACTCCCCGGACCGGCTGGCCTGGCTGCGCCAGCGCCTGGAGTGGCTGACCGGCCGGATCACCGCGCTGGCGGTGGAGCGCGTCCGGCTGGAGCGCACCCCGATGGGCGAGCTGCTGCTGCTGCGCCCCGAGGAGCCGGAGCGGCTGCTGGAGGACCTCGCCGAGCAGCTGCTGGCCACCGCCGCCGACCGGCAGGCGAGGCTGGCCGCGCTGCTGCCCGACAATGGCGGGAACGAACCGTCCGACACCCCCCAGGAGACTCCCCCGATGTTCGCTCAGCTGCCCACCGCCGACGCCGCCTCGGTGCCCGACGACGCCGTCCTGCTCGACGTCCGCGAGCAGGACGAGTGGGACGCCGGGCACGTGGAGGGGGCGCTGCACGTCCCGATCGGCGAGGTGGTGGCCCGCCTGGACGAGCTGCCCGAGGGCCGGCTGTACGTGATGTGCCGGGTCGGCGGCCGCTCCGCGCAGGTCGTGCAGTACCTGGTGGCGGGCGGTCGGGACGCGGTCAACGTGCACGGCGGGATGTTCGCCTGGGAGGCCGCGGGCCGCCCGATGGTGAGCGGCACCGGCGGGGAGCCGTTCGTCCTGTAGCGGCCGCAAGGGCTCCGGCCCCTGTTCGAACGCGTGGGCGGTGCGGCAGGATGTCCGCCGTGCGCGTCTGGTCCAAGCCCGCCCGGGTGGTGCTGGTGGTCGCCGGGGTGGGCCTGGGGGCCTGCGTCCTGGCGTTCCTCGGCGCGCTCTTCCTGCACGTGGCGCCCGCGAACTCGGTGTCGAAGCAGTACCGGGCCCAGGTCGACTGGGTGGTGTACCCGGAGTTCGAGCAGAACTGGAAGCTGTTCGCGCCGGACCCGCTGCAGCGCAACGTCGCGGTGGACGCCCGGGTGCAGACCGTCGGCCCGGACGGGACGGTCGTCACCGGCGAGTGGCGCGGCCTGTCCGCCGAGGACTGGGCGGCGATCCGGCACGACCCGGCGCCCAGCCACCTGGACCAGAACCTGCTGCGCCGGGCCTGGGACTTCTACGAGTCCACCCACGGCGAGGGCGACGCGCAGGCGGCGCCTGGCTCGCGCGGGCAGCTGGCCGAGCGGTACCTGGAGCGGATCGCCCTGCAGCGGACCGGCACCGGCGGGGGGCGGGTGATCCAGGTCCAGCTGCGGGCCACCGTCACCGCCGTCGCCCCGCCCGCCTGGAGCCGGGAGCAGGTCGACACCGCCCCGCACGTGCGCGAGCTGCCCTGGTGGCCCGTCCAGGACGCGGACCGGGAGGGCCTGTCGTGACGACCCCCGCCGCCGTCCGGGCCGCGCTGCCGCGCCTGCTGACCACCCTCGCCCCGTACCAGGCCGCCGTGGTGCGGATCGGCACCGCCGGGACGTGGGGCGCCTACCTGCTGCGCGAGTGGGGCAACCGGCGGGTGCTGTACGGGGACCGCTCGCCCTGGTCGGCGGAGCTGAACGACCGGCTGCTGGCCGACACCCACGCGTTCACCGCGCTGTCCTGGAGCGACGGCCGCTGGTGGTTCGAGGCGGTGTACCTGCTGGCGCTGCTCTCGGCCGGGGCGGTGGCGCTGGGCTGGCGCACCCGGGCGTCCACGGTGCTGTTCGCGCTGACGGTGCTGTCGCTGCAGAACCGGAACGTGTTCCTCGGCGACGGCGGCGACAACCTGGTCCACCTGATGGCGATCTACCTGGTGTTCACCCGCTGCGGCGCGGTCTGGTCGCTGGACGCCCGCCGCCGGGCCCGCCGGCCGGGCAGGGACCCGGCCGAGTGGGGCGAGCCGCGGGCGCTGGCCGACGCGCTGGCCGCGATGCTGCACAACTGCGCGATGCTGGTGATCGCCGTCCAGGTGGTGCTGGTGTACGCCACGGCCGGCTGGTACAAGGTGCAGGGCGCCCGCTGGCAGGACGGCACCGCGGTCTTCTACCCGCTGGAGCTGGACTACTTCACGCCCTGGCCGGAGCTGTCCGGGCTGCTCGGCGGCAGCCTGCTGGTGACCTTCGCGCTGACCTACGGCACGGTGGCCATGCAGGTCGGCTTCCCGTTCTCGCTGGCCGCCCGGCGGCTGAAGAACGTGCTGCTGGCGGTGATGGTGGTCGAGCACCTGGCGATCGCGCTGCTGCTCGGGCTGCCGTTCTTCTCGCTGGCGATGGTGTCGGCGGACGCGGTGTTCCTGCCGACGGCCCTTTTGCTGAGGTTGGGGGGCCTGCTGGCGGTGCAGGGGCGGGCGGCGGGGTGGTGGGTGGCCCGGCGGTCCGGCCGGACGGGCGGGGCGGCGGCGGGGGAGCCGGTGGAGGCGGTGGCGGGCGGGCCGGTGGAGGCGGCGGGCGAGCCGGTGGGCGGGGCGGACGGCTGACCCGGGCCGGACGACCGACGGGCCGGTGGGCGAAAAGTCGATAAGCTCGCGGTATGTCCTGGTTCACGGCCCTGCGCGACACCGCGAAGGCCGGGCTGACCGTGGACCGCTCGCTGACCAACCCCAGGCGGGCGCTGCGCGGGGCGGTGGCCGCGGCGCTGGTGGTCTTCCCGACGCTGCTGCTGTTCGGGCCCGCGCAGGCCACCTCGGCCGCGATGGGCGCGTTCATCGCGGGCACCGCGACCTTCCAGCGCTCGTTCCGCCCGCGCGCCTCGCTGGCGCTGGTGGCGGCGGCCGGGCTGGGCCTGTCGACCTTCCTGGGCTACGTCGCGGTCGGCATCCCGGGCGCGTACCCGGTGCTGCTGGCGCTGTGGGCGTTCGGCGCCGGGCTGGCCTGGGCGATCGGGCCGACCGCGGGCGTGGTGGCCGCGAACACGCTGGCCGTGATGATGGTGGTGGTGCAGCTACCGGTGTCGGTGCCCACCGCGGTCGAGCACGGGCTGCTCTGCTCGGTCGGCGGTGCCGTCCAGGCCCTGGTGGTCACGCTCTGGCCGATCGACAGCTGGCGGGCCCAGCGCGACGCGCTCGCCGACATCTACGCCGGGCTCGGCGACTACGCCCGCCGCCTGCGGCACGACCCGGTGGCGCAGGTCGACCCGGAGCCGTTCATCGTCGGCCGGCAGGCCGCCCGGCTGACCGCCCGGCAGGCCCGGCGGCGCCCGCCCGAGCTGCGCGGGCTGCGCACCATCGCCGAGCGGATCCGCCCCGCGCTGGCCGCGCTGGCCGATCCGCGGGTCGGGGCCGCCGAGGAGGGCCCGGAGCGGGACCGGGCCCGGGAGGTGCTGGCCGCCGCCGCCGAGGTGCTGGACGCGCTGACCCGGGCGATTCGCAGCGGCGACCCGCTCCGGCTGCCCAAGGACACCCCGGGCCTGACGCTGGCCCGCCCCGGCAGCGGCAGCGGCGAGGACCTGCTGCGCGGCGGCGCCCGCCGCTCGGCCCGCCGGCTCTCCGGCCTGCTGGGCCGGGCCGCGGACCGGCTCGACCGGCAGGACCGCAGCACCGTCCAGACCCGCACCGCGCCCGCCACCGGCCTGCGCCGCCCGCCGCTGGCCAAGGTCGCGCCCGCCGCGCTGGCCACCGTCGGGCGGCAGCTGCACCGGCACTCGGCGATCTTCCACCACGCGGTGCGGATGGCGGTCGTGGTCACCTCCGCCTACCTGGCGTCCCGGCTGCTGCGGATCGAGCACGGCTACTGGGCGCCGATGACCACGGCGATGGTGATGCGCCCGGACTTCGCGCAGACCTTCAGCCGCGGCGTCGCCCGGGTGGCCGGGACCGCCGCCGGGGTGCTGCTGTCCACCACCGTGGTGCAGCTGTTCGACCCGGGGGACCGGGTGCTGGCGGTGCTGGCGGTGTGCTGCATGGGGCTGGCGTACCTGACGATGCGCACCGGGTACGCGGTGACCACGGTGGCGATCTCCTCGTACGTGGTGTTCCTGCTCGGCCTGCAGCCGGGCGACCCGGTGCAGCTGGCGGTGGACCGGGTGTCGATGACGCTGCTGGGCGGGTTCGTCGCGCTCGCCGCGTACGCGCTGTTCCCGACCTGGCAGACCGCCCGGCTGCCGGAGCGGCTGGCCGAGTGGCTGGCCTCGGCGGGGCGGTACGCGGCGGCGGTGTTCACCGCGTACGGGGACCCGGCGGGCGGGCACGCGGAGCAGGACGTGCGGCCCGCGCTGCTGGACGTGCGGGAGGCGCGCAGCGAGATGCTGGCGGCGCTGGACCGGGCCGAGGTGGAGCCGGTGCGGCACGACGAGCAGGTGCTGCGGGAGCTGACCCGCAAGCAGTTCGACAAGGCCCGCTCCGCGGTCGGCATGCTGGACCGCTCGACCGTCCTGCTGGAGGCCCACCTGCCGGGCGAGGACGCCCCGCCGGTGCCGGGCGCCGCCGCGTTCGGCGAGGAGCTGCGGGACGCCACCGCGCTGGCCGCCGCCGCGGTCCTGCTCGGCCAGGACGTCGACTTCACCCTGCTGCGCGACGCCCACCGCACCTGGGACCACCAGCTGGCCGCCCTGCCCCGGGACGACCGGATCGACGTCACCCGGGCCGGGGCCCGGCTGGTCATGCAGGCCCTCACCGAGCTGGAGCGCTCGGTGCGGACGCGGACGCAGCCGGTGCGGGCCGAGCCCGTACCGTTGGGGGCGTGAGCGACACCTCGGTGCCCCAGCTGGGCGAGCAGTACGACGACCTTGGCGACGACCGGGAGATCGGCGTCGGCCCGCACCCCGAGCCGTGGCCCGACGACCCCCGGCTGGACCGGGAGCTGCTGGCCGCCGGGGACCGCCGCAACGTGGTCGACGGCTACCGCTACTGGCGGCACGAGGCGATCGTCGCGGACCTGGACACCCGGCGGCACGGCTTCCACGTCGCGGTGGAGAACTGGCAGCACGACTTCAACATCGGCTCGGTGGTGCGCACCGCCAACGCCTTCCTGGCCGAGGAGGTGCACATCGTCGGGCGGCGGCGCTGGAACCGGCGCGGCGCCATGGTCACCGACCGCTACCAGCACGTGCGCCACCACGGCTCGGTGGCCTCGCTGGCCGCGTACGCGGCGGAGCGCGGGCTGCCGGTGATCGGGATCGACAACCTGCCGGGTGCGGTGCCGCTGGAGACCTTCCGGCTGCCGGAGCGCTGCGTGCTGCTGTTCGGGCAGGAGGGGCCGGGGCTGACCGCGGAGGCGTGGGAGCACGCGGCGGCGGTCTGCTCGATCGCCCAGTTCGGCTCCACCCGCTCGATCAACGCGGGCGCGGCCGCCGCGATCGCCATGCACGCCTGGGTGCGGGAGCACGCCGCGTCCTGAGCGCGCTCCCGCGGGCCGTCGTCCGCCGACCGCCGACCGCCGTCCGCCGACCGCCGTCCGTCAGGAGAACAGCAGCTTCCAGGTGTGCGGGCCGGGGTAGCCGTCGGCCTCGGCGCCGCTCCAGCCCCGGGCGCGCTGGAAGGCGGCCACGTTGAGGCGGTCGGCCTCGCCCCAGTCCCGGCTCGGGCCCTCCCGGTAGGCGGCGCCGAAGCCCTTGGCGACCAGCTGCCGTCCGAGCCGCAGCACGTCGTCGTTGACCTTGCCCGGTCCGAAGCGGTCGGCACCGGGGAAGGCCGGAGTCGGGGGCTGCGCGGGCGGCGGGGGCTTCGGGGTGCCGGGGGCCGGGGTGGCGGGCGTGGTCGGGGCGGTCGGTGTGGTCGGGGCCGGCGGGGTGGTGGCGGCCGCGGGCGGGATGTCCTTGCCCTTGTGGTGCACCAGGTAGTCCCAGGTGTCCTTGCCGGGGTAGCCGTCGGCCTCGGCGCCGCGCCAGCCCTGCGCCAGCTGGAACGCCTCGGTGGCCTTCCGGTCCGCCTCGCCCCAGTCCGGGCTGGGCCCCTCCCGGTAGAACCGCCCGCCGCCCCGCTCGACCAGCATCTTCCCCAGCCTGGTCACGTACGCGTTGACCTTGCCCGGCCCGAACTTGTCCGCCCCGGGGAAGGCGTCCGGGTCGTCCGGCGCGGGCATCGGCTGGCTCAGCCCCTTGTAGCGGTACGGGAGGTAGCCGCTCGCGTTGCTCCAGTACGCGTACGGGGTGCTGCGCTTGGTGGTGCCCGGGCGGGTCTGCTCCAGGGCCGTGTACTTGGTGCGCGCCGCGTCGACCCAGCCGCCGAACAGGACGGTGTGCGAGCCGCCCTCGGGGTCCTCGGGGTTGTTGTAGACCAGCGCGTCGCCGGGCTGCAGCTCGTCCTTGGTGATCCGGTCGGCGAAGTCCGGCAGCGTCCAGGTGGTCTGGCTGCTGCCCAGGCCCCAGGCCATCGAGACGAAGCCCGAGCAGTCCTGGCGGTAGCCGTCCGACCAGTACTTGGCCATGCTGTACGGCACCTTCTGGTCGACCCAGGTCTGCGCCCGGCGCAGGATCTCCGCCCGCGTGGTGGCGGGCCGGGCGGCTATCGAGCGGTGGGCCGGGGTGTCCGCGCCGTACGGGCCGGCGACCTGGCCCTGCGGCGAGTCGGGTATCAGCGGGCTGCTGTCGGTGCGCGGCGCGGCCGCGGCGAGGGAGGCGGCGGGGCCGCCCAGCACGCCGCCGACGGCGAGCAGGACGGCCGCCCGGCGGGCCCGGCGGGGGCGGTGGCGGGGGGAGCGGACGGCGTGCAGCCGGGCCCGGCGGCGGTCGGTGCAGCCGCCGCAGGTGCAGGAGTCGTCCGGCTCGACATCGCTGAACTCCATCAGCACGGGGGTCCCGCCTTTCCTCGGTGAGCTCGCTGAGTGGGACTCACGTTCCCCGCGGGCGGTGGTGCGGACCACCTGATGGGGCGTGGGACAGGGCGGTTCGGGTGAACGCGCGCACCGCGGGGTCGGGCGTGGCGAGGGGCGAAACGGGGCCAAAGGGGTGAAAGGGGCGAAAGTGCACGAAATGGAAGAAAAGGTGATAAAGAGGAACGAATGGGAGGGAAAGGGAAGGATAGGGAAGATTCGGGAGGGAAGGGGAGGGCGGGAGGCGCGGGGAGCTACTCCCACTGCCAGCGGATGCCGACCTGGCCGGGCTGCTGGTCCGCGGTGAGCACGTGGGCGCTGGCGGAGGCGCCGATCCACAGCGGTTCGCGGTGGCGGTCGACCTCGGTGCCGGGGGTGCGGTCGAAGCGCTCGCACTGCACCGGCACGGTGGCGGGGTCGAAGTGCACCTGCAGCACGTACTCGCGCACCGGTGCGGGGAAGAACCGCCCGTAGTCGGTGGTCGGGCCGGAGTCGGGGATCTGCACCTCGTACTCCAGGACGGTGGAGTCGCCGAGGGCCAGCGGCCGGTCGAGCAGCAGCTCGGCGACCAGCAGTCCGCTGAGCGGGCGGCGGCGGACCCGGCCGAGGCGGGCGTGCCGGACGGAGGTGATCTCCGGACAGCTCTCCACGCCCTCGTCGGCCTTGTGGACGACCACGTGCCGGGTGACCCCGTCGACGGTGGCGCGCACCACCTGGCGCATCCGCAGCAGGTGGCCGCGGCGGGAGGCGTCGACGTAGTAGGCGTCGTGGATGGACTGGCGCTCCAGCTGGCCGGCCGGCGGGGCGTCCAGTTCGGCGAACACCTCGACCAGCTCGGCCTGGCCGGGCCAGACCTGCTCCAGCCGCAGGCCGTCGGGGGCCGGGCCCTGGGCGACCCAGCGGCCGCGCGGGCGGGGCGGGCCGAGCAGGGCGGTGAGCGAGGTGTGGCGCAGGCCGAGGAGCTCCTCCAGCAGGTGGACGGCGCGCAGCGAGGTGGCGCGCTCGGGCTGGCTGCGGCCGCGCCGCCAGTAACTGAGGGTGGTGACGCTGATCCTGACGCCCTGTTTGGCGAGCGCGGCGCGGATCCGGTCCAGGCTCAGGCCGCTGCTCTCGATGGCGGCGTTGAGCACCTCGGCGAAGCCGCCCGGCGGCGTCGGGGGGCCGGTCGGCGGTGGCGGCTGCTCACCGCTGTGGTCGCGCTGGGCGACCAGTCGGAGCCGGCCGGCCTGCTGCGGTTGTTGCGAGCCCATGCGACACCTTCCCCACCCGGCGGGTTCGGCGGGATCACCCCCGGCTCCACGGTGCTCGGTCGGTGCGTCGGTGGTCCGCCGCCGAGCGTGTGGGAACCCTATGAGGGTTGAGAGGCTACGTCATTAATCAGGACATATGACAGTGGTCACGACAAGCATTTCGCAAGCGGACCGAACCGGCAACACTGCCGACACACAGGTGCCGGGAGACCCGCGGAGGGCCCCCGGCACCGGCGTCGACACGGGGTCAGGACACGCTGAGCGCGGTGTCGTCGACCACGAAGGAGGTCTGCAGCGAGGAGTCCTCGACCGCGTTGAACTTCACCGTGACGCTCTGGCCCGCGTAGGCCGACAGGTCGATGCTCTTCTGGGCGTA
>NZ_JNYE01000051.1 GCF_000717185.1 Kitasatospora phosalacinea
CCCTCCACCCCCCCCCCCACCCCGAGTCCACCCCTTCCGGACCGGATCGGAACCTGACGGTTACTCAGCAACGCCCCACCCCGCCCCGTGGCACAGCAGACAGCGCCTCTCCCGACTCCCGGCCCCCACCCCGTCGAAGGCGCACCGCCCCGCCGCGCGGAAAACAACACCGCCTCGACTCCCCTACTCCCCCCGCCGGAGGCGCCACCTCACCCCGCCACAGGAACCCCCGGCCCCGCCCCGCCGAAGGCGCCACCTCACCCCGCTATGGGAGCCCCCTCCGCCACCCCGCCGGAGGCGCCCCGCACTGCCGTGCGGAAGGCGATCGGCGTGGTGCCCGTGCGCTGGTGGAAGAACTTGGCGAAGTTCGCGGCGTCGGCGAAGCCCAGGTGGTCGGCGATCCGGGCGGCGGAGCTCTCGCTGTGGGCGAGCAGGCGTTTGGCCTCCAGGACGACGCGGCGGTCGACGAACTCCTTGGCGCCGACGCCCGCGGCGGCGAGGGTCGCGCGGGAGAGGGTGCGCGGGGAGTAGCCGAGGTACTTCGCGTAGTCCTCGACCCGCCGGGTGCGGGTGAAGTGGTGTTCGACGGCCTGCCGGAAGCGCCGGTAGGTCTCGCCGGGTTCGGTCGCGGCGCTGCCGCACGGCGCGGGCGGGTTGGCGAGGCGGAGCAGGAGCGCGGCGAGCAGGTGCCGGAGCAGGGCGTGGTGGATCTCGGCGGGCAGGTCCGCGCCGGAGGCGTACTCGTGGTGGAGGTGTCGCACCGCGTGCCGGAGTGCTTCGCGTTCCGGCCCGTCGGTGTGCAGGACGGCGGCGGCGAAGGGGTCGTCGAGCCGGGCGGCGGCGACCGTCGCGGGGTCGGGGAAGCCGGGTTCGAACAGCACGAGGAGGCCGTCGGCGCCGTCGAGTTCGCCCCACTGCTGGACCTGGCCGGGGCGGACCCAGAGCCAGCTGCCGGGCTCGACGGTGTGGGCGGTGAAGTCGACGGTGTGGCGGAGGGTGCCGCGGTCGAGGGTGAGCAGGTGGTGGAAGGCGGGGCGCTGCGGCCGGTGGAAGTCGCCCGCGGCGCCGGTCGCGCCGGTCGCGGCGGCCCGGCGGGCGCGGAGTTCGGCGAGCGTCATCACCTCGACGCCGGCCGGCCCGCCGGGTGGCGCGGTGAACGGGACCTCGGGGATCGCCGTCCCGGACGCCTGGGGTTCGTTCGCTCGCATGGTCACCACATCCGCTGCCAGGCTACCTCTGGTTGATCTTCCGCCGGGAGGACGGTTGCACGGTCAACAGCACCGGGCGGAGTGAGTCGGGATGGAGCGGCGGCCGACCTTGCACGACGTGGCGGGCGTGGTGGGCGAGGCGGGCGAGGCGGGCCAGGCGGCGGTGAGCGCGAAGACGGTGTCGCGGGTGCTGGACGGGACGCGACGCCGCCGGGCACGGAGACCGTCCCGGCCCGGCTGGTGCTGCGCGCTGCGGGCGACTGGGGGCGGGCCCGCGACCGGCCCGCGACCCGGCGGCCGGACGAGCCTTGACTACCAACGGGTAACCGGTGGAACGTGGGCCCTCCCCCACGAGATCCACCGAGGAGCGCGGATGTCCCCCCAGTTCGGCGACTACCAGAACGAGGTCTACTTCGAGGCCCTGTTCGGCGTCGCCCCGAAGTACCCGATGACGTACGAGGGCCTGGCCGAGCGGGCCCGGCACGCGCTGGCGCCGGAGCTGTGGTCGTACGTGGCGGGCGGGGCGGGCGACGAGCACACCCAGCGGGCGAACGTCGCGGCGTTCGAGCGGTGGGGGCTGGTGCCGCGGATGCTGGTCGGCGCGAAGGAGCGGGACCTGCGGGTGAGCCTGTTCGGGCTGGAGCTGGCCTCGCCGCTGTTCCTGGCCCCGGTGGGGGTGCTGGGGCTGTGCGCGCCGGACGGGCACGGGGACCTGGCGACGGCCCGGGCGGCGGCCCGGACGGGGGTGCCGATGGTGGCGTCCACGCTGTCGGTGGACCCGATGGAGGCGGTCGCGGCGGAGCTGGGCGGCACGCCCGGGTTCTTCCAGCTGTACACGCCGACCGACCGGGCGCTGGCCGAGTCGCTGGTGCACCGGGCCGAGGCGGCCGGGTTCAAGGCGCTGGTGGTCACCCTGGACACCTGGGTGACCGGCTGGCGGCCGCGCGACCTGGCCGGCGGCAGCTTCCCGCAGCTGCGCGGGCACTGCCTGGCGAACTACACCTCCGACCCGGTGTTCCGGGCCCGGCTGCAGGACCCGGACGGGGATCCGCGCGGCGCGGTGATGGACTGGGTGCAGGTCTTCGGCAACCCGCTGACCTGGGACGACCTGCCGTGGCTGCGTTCGCTGACCGACCTGCCGATCGTGCTGAAGGGCCTGTGCCACCCGGAGGACGTGCGCCGGGCGAAGGACGCGGGCGTGGACGGGGCCTACTGCTCGAACCACGGCGGGCGGCAGGCGAACGGCGGCCTGCCCGCGCTGGAGTCGCTGGCCGAGGTGGTGGCGGCCGCGGACGGCCTGCCGGTGCTGTTCGACTCGGGCGTGCGCAGCGGCGCGGACGCGGTGAAGGCGCTGGCGCTGGGCGCGACGGCGGTGGGCGTGGGGCGGCCGTACGTGTACGGGCTGGCGCTGGGCGGCGAGGCGGGCGTGGTGCACGTGCTGCGCTCGCTGCTGGCGGAGGCGGACCTGCTGATGGCGGTGGACGGCTACCCGTCGCTGGCGAGCCTGCGCGCGCCGGGCGCGCTGCGGCGCTGCTGAGCGCCCCTCCGGCGCGCCCGTCTTATTGCGAGTTACTTGCAATAACACTTGGCATGCAGCAGAGTGGAGGCTGCGGGGTCGTCCGACGATCGTCTTCCCAACCGGCGTCCGCCGGGACGCGGCGTCGGCCCCGCGCCAGCCTCGACCGCCGCCCCTCAGGGCTCCAGCGGGAGCCGTACCAGCATGGTCTTGCCGCCGCCGTCCTCGTCGGCGACGGTCTCCGTGCCGCCGCCCGCCAGGGCGGCCATCTCGTGCACCAGGGACAGGCCCCAGCCGCCGCTGCCGTCCTGGTGCGGCACCTCGGGGGGCCGCGGGCAGTGCGGGTGGCGGTCGTGCACCCGGATCGTCAGTTCGCCCGCGCAGAAGTCGAGTTGGAGCGTGGTGCGGGGTGACCGGGGGGCCGCGTGGCGGACCGCGTTGGTGACCAGTTCGCTGACCACCAGCAGCACCGTGTCGGTGAGCGGGTGGTCCGCGTCCATTCCGCGGGCGGCCAGTTCGGTCCGCGCTCCGCGGCGTGCCTCCGGCACGGACGCGGGGACGGTCGCCAGGCTCAGGCAGTAGCGCACGGTCTGGGGTGGGTCCGCGACAGCCATGGTCGGTCCCTTCACGAACGGGGGCGACCGGGTGGGAGCGGGAGGGCGCCTTCGTCCGGCCGCGTCGGGGCTCGGCAGCCCTGCCCCGTCCGTAGGAACCGGACAGATTACCGATACTCAGTACGGTAAGGCCGAACGGCCCCACTTGCGGCGGCGGATGCTGGACAGTGGCCACAACTCGCCAATACCGGTCATATCCTGGGGATCATGTCCGACGACCTGCTGGAACCCCTCGGCCTGGGCCCGCTGGAGAGCGCACTGTACCTGCGGGTGCTGGCCGCCCCGCGCTCCACCTCCGCCCGCCTGGCCGAGTCGGTGGACGCCGCCCCCAGCGCGCTGCGCACCGCCCTGCACCGCCTGGTGGCCGCCGGCCTGGTGACCAGGCTCGCGGGCAGCCCGACGAGGTACACCGCCGCCCCGCCGGAGGTCGCGGTGGACGCGCTGGCCACCCGGCGCCAGCAGGAGCTCGACCAACTACGGGTGCGCGTACGCGAGTTGGCGCTCTCGTACGCCGACCTCGGGCCGTCCGTCTCCAGCGAACTGGTCGAACTGGTCGAGGGCCAGGACGCGCTGCGCCACCGCGCCGAACAGCTCCAACTCGGCGCCCAGCAGGAGATCCTGGCGATCGACTGCCCGCCGTACTTCGACAGCCCGACCGACAACCCGATCGAGTTCCAGCTGCTCGCCCGGGGCGTGGAGTGCCGGGTGCTGTACGACGCACCGGGACTGGAGAGCGCCGACAAGCGGAAGTTCGTGCTGCGCTGCGTGGACGCCGGGGAGCAGGCCCGCAGCCTGCCCTCGGTGCGGATGAAGATGCTGGTCGCGGACCGGCGCTGCGCGATGATCCCGCTGAGCTTCGAGGCCACCGAGTCGACCGCCGCGCTGTGGATCCGCCCCTCGCCGCTGCTGACCGCCCTGGTCACCTGCTTCGACCTGCTGTGGGAGCGCGCCACCCCGCTGGCCGCCGACCGGCCGAGCGACGAACTCGACCCCAAGGACCGGGAGTTGCTCGCCATGATGGCCGCGGGCGCGAAGGACGCGGCGATCGCCCGCAGCCTGGGCATCACCCAGCGCACCATGACCCGCCGGATCGCCCAGCTGATGGGCGAGCTGAACGCCCAGACCCGCTTCCAGGCCGGGCTTCAGGCCGCCAAGCGCGGCTGGCTGTAGGCAACTTGACGCTACGTCAGATGACGGGACCGGCGCCCGGGATGCGTTCGAAGACCAGGTTGGTGCGGGTCTGCGCGACCGCCGGGTGCGCCGTCAGGTGGTCGACCACGAAGCAGCGCAGCGCCTCCGGGTCGGCCACCGCCACGTGCAGCAGGTAGTCGTCGCTGCCCGCCATGTGGAACACCGCCAGCACGCCCGGCAGTTCGGGCGCCGCGGCCCGGAAGCTGCCGTTCTGCTCCCGGGTGTGCGCCCGCAGCCGCACCGAGATCATCGCCTGCAGCGGCAGCCCGACCGAGGGCAGGTCCACCTCCGCGTGGTAGCCCGCGATCACCCCGCGCTCGCGCAGCGCCCGCACCCGGGCGAGGCAGGTGGACGGGGCGACCCCGACCTGCTCCGCCAGCGCGTTGTTGGGCGTCCGGGCGTTCGCCAGCAGCACCCGGACGATCGCCCGGTCGACGGCGTCGAGCTCCGCCGCACGGGCCCGTGGAATGTTCGGCACGCCCCCAGCGTGACCGCCCGCGCCGAACATCCGCAAGAGCGCCCCCCTCCGCACCGAATCTTCTGCTGCCCCTCTGGCCATCCGACGCGTTCAACTTCACCATCAACGGCCATGAGCCGACTCGACACCCGGGCCGTGCACGCAGGCCGCGACGACCTCGCCCGCCTCGGCACGCACGTGCCCCCGCTCGACCTGTCCACCACCTACCCGGTACCGGACCTCCCCACCGGCGGCGACGCCTACCAGGCGCTGGCCACCGGCGAACGGCCGCCCGCCGACGGCGGCCTGGTCTACCAGCGGCTGTGGAACCCCACCGTCGCCCGCTTCGAACAGGCCCTCGCCGAACTGGAGGGCTGCGCCGAGGCGGTGGCCTTCTCCTCCGGCATGGCCGCACTCTCCGCCTGCCTGCTCGCCGCCGCCGCGGAGGGCCGGCGGCACGTGGTCGCGCTGCGCCCGCTGTACGGCGGCTCCGACCACCTGCTGGACTCCGGGCTGCTCGGCACCGAGGTGACCTGGGCCGCCCCCGGCACCCTCGCCGCCGCCCTGCGTCCCGACACCGGGCTCGTCCTGGTCGAGACCCCCGGCAACCCCACCCTCGACCTGCTCGACCTGGCCGCCGTCGCCGAACACTGCGGCGGGGTGCCGCTGCTGGTCGACAACACCTTCGCCACCCCCGTGCTGCAGCGGCCCGCCGCGTTCGGCGCGACCCTGGTGCTGCACTCCGCGACCAAGTCGATCGGCGGCCACGGCGACGTGCTCGCCGGGGCGGTCGCCTGCACGCCCGACTGGGCGCGGCGGCTGCGCCGGGTCCGGGCCGTCACCGGCGCGGTCCTGCACCCGCTGGCCGGCTACCTGCTGCACCGCGGCCTGCAGACCCTGCCGCTGCGGGTGCGCGCCGCGTCCGCGTCCGCCGCCCGGATCGCCGACTGGCTGGCCGACCAGCCCGGGGTCGCCGCCGTGCACTACCCCGGCCGCTCCGGCTCGCCCCTGCTCGGCCGCCAACTCCTCGGCGGCGGAAGCACCCTGGCCTTCGAGACCAGCGGCGGGTTCGAGCACGCCGCGGCCGTCGCCGAACGCTGCGAGCTGATCACCCACGCGGTCTCGCTCGGCGGCGTCGACACCCTGATCCAGCATCCCGCCTCGCTCACCCACCGCCCGGTCGCCGCCGCGCACAAGCCGACCCCGGCCCTGCTGCGGCTCTCCGTCGGCCTGGAGGACCCGGAGGACCTGATCGCCGACCTGGCCAAGGCACTGATCCGGTAGGCAGGTCGGACCCGCTGGACCTGCTCAGCCGACCCTGGAGGCCGTCCGCAGGTGGTCGAGCACCAGCGGGTCTATCCGGCCCTCGGCGAGACGGCCCTCCAGGTTCTCCACCCCCGCCCAGCGGTCCAGCGAGTCGTACCCGAGCCCGCCCAGCAACTCCCTTACCTCGGCGGCGAGTTCACCCTCCAACGGGAGCAGCTCCGCCGGGTCCGACACCCCGTGCAGCACCTCGTGCACGGCCAGCAGCCGACGCAGCTCCGCGACCGGCTCCGGGTGGTCGTCCACCCGCAGGTCGTACGCGGTGTCCCCCCATCCGCCGACGCCCCGTCCCGGGTCCACCACGTACAGCGCGGCGCTCTGCCGCCCCCGGGCATCCCCGCCCGCCGCGTCGCCCGCCGCGAGGGCCGCCACCAGCCGGTCGGCGAACGGCAGTTCGGCGGAGGCCAGCCAGACCGCCTCCATGTCGCGCACCACCTCGGGCCCGGTCAGGATGTTCCCCTGGATCGCGTACCCGTCGCCCGCGGCGCCGCCCGCCCACGGCAGGCACTCCGCCCCCGTGCACGTCACCCCGTCCCCCGCGGGCCCGACCACGCCCAGTTGCCGGTGCGCCCGCCCCTCGTCCGCCGCGAGCAGCGCCGCCACCACCCCGGCCGGCCCCACCCCGCTGCGCAGCATCGCCATCCCCTGCGGCCGGTACGCGACGTTGGCCCACGCCTGCGTCGCCACCGCACCGACACCGGCCTCGGCCGCGGGCACCAGCGCACCGACCGACAGGAACTTGCTCGCCACGGCGACACCGAACGCGGTGCCCTGACGAGCCACGATGGAGAAGGTCACGACCCGCGACGATAGCCCCCACCGGGCGGTTCGTCCACGCCCCGCACCAACCCGGCACAGAGCGGCAAACCGGAAGGCGACAGCAGGGGCGCGTCGCCGCCCTGCTGACGTGCCCCTCCCGGTCCCGCCCCGGCCGGGGCGCTCAGAGGTCGAACTTGGCCCGCTTCTCCTCCGGCACCAGCTCCACGTACTCCGGGTGCTTGGCGATCCAGCCGCGGATGAACGGGCAGTACGGCAGGACGCTCGCGCCGCGCTCGCGGACGGTGTCCAGGGCGGCGCGGGCCAGCTTGCCGCCGAGGCCCTGGCCCTCGAAGGCGGGGTCGATGACGGTGTGCACGAAGGCGACGGTGCGCCCCTCGTCGCGGAGCTGGTACTCGGCGAAGCCGGCGGGCCCGGCGTCGGTGACGATCTCGAACCGGGACTGCTCGGCGTTGTCGTGGACCTGGGGTTCCATGGTCATGACTCCTGGGGTCAGCGGGCGCGCAGCGCCGCGAGTTGCTGGGCGAAGGGGACGACCTGCTCGGGTTCGGCCGCCCGGGCCCGGGGGGCGGTGGGGCGGCCGGTGAGGCGCTCGGCGAGTTCGCCCGCCGCGCGGGCGATCCGTCCGGCGAGCGAGCCGTCGGCGCCGCCCGTGCCGTCGGCGCCGTTGGCGCCCCAGTCCTCGGAGGCGGCGAAGACGGCGGTGGGGACGACCGCGGCGCGCAGGTAGGAGAACAGCGGCCGCATCGCGTGTTCGAGGGCGAGGCTGTGCCGGGCGGTGCCGCCGGTGGCGGCGATCAGCACGGGCTTGCCGGTCAGCGCGTCCTTGTCGAGCACGTCCACGAAGGACTTGAACAGCCCGCTGTAGGAGGCGGAGAAGATCGGCGTGACGGCGATCAGGGCGTCGGCCTCCTCCACGGCCCGGACGGCGTCGCGCAGCGCGGGCGGCGGGAAGCCGGTGACCAGGTTGTCGGCGATGTCGCGGGCGAGTCCGCGCAGTTCGACGACCCGGACGTCCACCTCCCGCCCGGCGCCGCGCAGGTCGCGGGCGGTGGCTCCGGCGAGGCGGTCGGCGAGCAGCCGGGTGGAGGAGGGCACGCCGAGCCCGGCCGCCACCACGACGAGCTTGAGGGCACTCACTTGGACGCCACCTCCTCCGCCTCCCGGGCCGCGACCCGCGCGGCGTGGGTGGGCCCGTCGGGCACCTCGGCCGGGCGGTTCCTGGCGAACTCGGCGCGCAGCACGGGGACGACCTCCTCGCCGAGCAGGTCGAGCTGCTCCAGGACGGTCTTGAGCGGGAGCCCGGCGTGGTCCATCAGGAAGAGCTGGCGCTGGTAGTCGCCGAAGGTGTCGCGGAAGGCGAGGGTCTTCTCGATGACCTCCTGCGGGCTGCCGACGGTGAGCGGGGTCTGCTCGGTGAACTCCTCCAGCGAGGGGCCGTGGCCGTAGACGGGGGCGTTGTCGAAGTACGGACGGAACTCGCGGACGGCGTCCTGCGAGTTCTTCCGCATGAAGACCTGGCCGCCGAGGCCGACGATCGCCTGCTCGGGGGTGCCGTGGCCGTAGTGGGCGTAGCGCTCCCGGTAGAGGTTGATCAGCTTCTGGAAGTGCTCCTTGGGCCAGAAGATGTTGTTGGCGAAGAAGCCGTCGCCGTAGTAGGCGGCCTGTTCGGCGATCTCGGGGCTGCGGATGGAGCCGTGCCAGACGAACGGCGGGGTGTCGTCGAGCGGGCGCGGGGTGGAGGTGAAGGACTGCAGGGGGGTGCGGAAGCGGCCCTGCCAGTCGACGTCCTCCTCGCGCCACAGCTGGTGCAGCAGGGCGTAGTTCTCGACGGCGAGCGGGATGCCCTGGCGGATGTCCTTGCCGAACCAGGGGTAGACGGGGCCGGTGTTGCCGCGGCCCATCATCACGTCGACCCGGCCCTCGGCGAGGTGCTGGAGCATCGCGAAGTCCTCGGCGATCTTCACCGGGTCGTTGGTGGTGATCAGCGTGGTCGAGGTGGAGAGGATCAGCTTCTCGGTGCGGGCCGCGATGTAGCCGAGCATGGTGGTGGGCGAGGAGGGGACGAACGGCGGGTTGTGGTGCTCGCCGGTGGCGAACACGTCGAGTCCGACCTCCTCGGCCTTGAGCGCGATGGCCACCATGGCCTTGATCCGCTCGTGCTCGGTCGGGGTCCGCCCGCTGGTGGGGTCGGTGGTCACGTCGCCGACGCTGAAGATGCCGAACTGCACCGCTCTCAACTCCTTCGAGGTTGATTCAACATTCAACCACCCGTGACAACGGCACGCCACCCCGCCCTATTCCCCGCCCTCCCCGCCCGCCTCCGCGCCCACTTCCCCCAGTGCCTCGTCCAGCCACGCCAGCCAGAACGACTCCAGCTGGATCCCGCCGCGCAGCACCAGGTGCTGCAACCGGTTCTCTCCGGCCGCCGCCCCGGGCGGGAAGTCCCGCCGCTCGATCTCCAGGTACTCGGCGAGCTGCGCCCGGTGCAGTTCGCGGTGCCGGGCCAGCTCCCCCTCCAGCCCGCCCAGCCCGAGCACGGCCGCGGCCCGCAGCCGCAGCAGCAGCGGGTCCCGGACCGGCTTCGGGTCCTGCGGCAGGGCGGCCCAGCGGGCCAGCTCGGCCCGCCCGTCCGGCAGCACCTCGTACTCCTTGCGCTGCCCGCGCCCCGCCCCCGGCCCGGAGGCCCGGACCAGGCCCGCGCGCTCCAGGCGGCCGAGCTCGCGGTAGATCTGCTGGTGGGTGGCCGACCAGAAGAAGCCGATCGACCGGTCGAACCGCCGGGTCAACTCCAGCCCCGAGGACGGCTTCTCCAGCAGGGCGGTGAGGATCGCGTGCGGCAGTGACATGCGGCCGATCGTACGGGCAGGCCGGACGGCGGCGGGTGCGCTGACCTGTGACGTCGGCTCAGGAGGGCGGCCGCGCACGGGTGTTGCCGACCGACCGGTCGGGTGGGAAAGCGCTTACGGGGTCTTGCGCAGGCCTCCCGGGTGTCCGCATACTCCCGGGTAGCGCCTGTCAGGGTCAGATCAAGCGCCGGGCACGAGCCGGTGCCGACCTCCCCTGCCCGCGCCTCACGGCCCCTACCCCAGGGCCTCTCCCACTCCCCCAGGAGGAGATCTGTGAGGACCACGCGCACCACCACCGCCCCGCGCCGCACCGGCGGCCGCCTGCTCGCCGTCGCCGCCGCCCTCGCCGCGGCGACCGCCCTCGCGGTACCCGCCGCCGGGGCCGCCACCGCGGCGCCGGACGCCACCGCCGCCCTCGCCCGGGTCAGCGACTCGGTCGAGTTCAGCGGCGTCAACGGCATCGCCTGGCACACCGACCCGGCCTCCGGGAAGGTCGTGGTGACCGCCGACAGCACCGTCACCCCGGCCGCCCTGGCCCGCCTCACCGCGGCCGCCGGGTCGGACTCCGCCCGCCTGAAGGTCGAGCGCACCCCCGGCACCTTCAGCCCGCGGCTGTCCGCGGGCGCCGCGATCTACGGCGGCGGCTACCGCTGCTCGCTGGGCTTCAACGTGGTCAAGGGCAGCACGTACTACTTCCTGACCGCCGGGCACTGCGGCAACATCGCGAGCACCTGGTACACCAACTCCGGCCAGAGCACGGTGGCCGGCACCACCGCCGGCTCCAGCTTCCCCGGCAACGACTACGCCCTGGTCCGCTACACCAACACCTCGCTCAGCCACCCGGGCGGCTTCACCGCCGCGAACGCGTACGTCGGCGAGGCCGTCAAGCGCACCGGCTCGACCACCGGCACCCACAGCGGCAAGGTCACCGCCCTGAACGCCACCGTCCGCTACTCCGACGGCGGCACCGTCAGCGGTCTGATCCAGACCAACGTCTGCGCCGAGGGCGGCGACTCCGGCGGCCCGCTGTACGACGGCACCAAGGCCCTCGGCCTGACCTCCGGCGGCAGCGGCAACTGCACCACCGGCGGCACCACCTTCTTCCAGCCGGTCACCGAGGCCCTCTCCGCGTACGGGGTCTCGATCTACTGACCCGCCCCGCCCTCGCCCGACCCGCCCACCGGAGCCCCGGCCCCGGTAGGCGGCGGCGCGCCGTCGGCGGGCCGCGCTAGCGTGCGCGCATGGGGACGTACCTGGTGAGCGTGGACGCGGACGAGTGGTTCGGCCCGGAGGAGGACGGCCGCTCCGCCGTGGCCGCGGCGCTGAACGGGGAACTGGCCCGGCGCGGCCTGCCGCCGTACCTGCCGGTGCCGCCGCCCGCGGGGTTCGTCCGCGGGTCCGGGCAGTCGTTCGGGGAGAAGCTCGTCCCGCCGATGGAGTCCTTCGCCGCCCTGTGCCGGGAGCTGCTGACCCCCGACGAGACGGAGACGCTGCTCGGCTGGTCGGTGCTGGTGCCGGTCCCACTGGACGAGGAGATCGCGCTGCCGGTGCCGTCCGCCTACACCGACGACACCCTGGTGGCCTCGGCGCACCGGGTGCTGCCGCTCGCCGAACGGCTGGCCGCCGCGCTGGAGTTCCCCGCCGACCTGCCGGAGTTCTCCGACAACCTGGGCCTGACCTGCTGGTTCCTGGACGGTCCGGGCAGCGCACCGGCGGCGGCCGGCCGCCCCGGGCGCTGGGCCCGGGACACGGACGCCGCCTTCTACGCCGCGATGTACCTGCGGGCGGCCCAGCACTGCCTGCGCCGGGGCCGCCCGCTGACCTACTGCTGACGGCCGGTCAGAGCGCGGCGGCCAGCCGGGTGCCCTGGTCGATGGCGCGCTTGGCGTCGAGTTCGGCGGCCAGGTCGGCGCCGCCGATCAGGTGGGGTTCGACGCCGCGCTCGCGCAGGGCGTCGAGCAGGTCGCGGCGGGGCTCCTGGCCCGCGCACAGGACGACGTGGTCCACGGGCAGCACCTGCTCCTCGCCGTTCACGGTGACGTGCAGGCCCTCGTCGTCGATCCGCCGGTACTCGACGCCGGGGACCATGACGACGCCGCGGTGGCGCAGTTCGGTGCGGTGGATCCAGCCGGTGGTCTTGCCGAGCCCGGCGCCGACCTTGCCCTCCTTGCGCTGGAGCAGGAAGACCCGGCGCGGGCTGGCGGGCCGCTCGGGTTCGGCGAGGCCGCCGGGGCCCGCGTACGAGCGGTCGACGCCCCACTGGGCGAGGAAGTCGCCGCTGCCGGGGTCGGTGAGGTACTCGGCGACGTCGAAGCCGATGCCGCCCGCGCCGATCACCGCAACGCTGTCGCCGACCTTCGCACCGTCGCGCAGCACGTCCAGGTAGCCGAGCACGCTGGGGTGGTCGACGCCGTCGATGGCGGGGGTGCGCGGGGTGACGCCGGTGGCCAGCACGACCTCGTCCCAGCCGGTCAGCCCGTCCGCGCCGACCGTCGTGCCGAGGCGCAACTCGACGCCGGTGCGGGCGAGTTCGTGTCGGTAGTAGCGCAGCGTCTCGTCGAACTCCTGCTTGCCGGGCACCCGCCGGGCGACGTTCAACTGCCCGCCGATCTCGTCCGCGGCGTCGAACAGGGTGACGCGGTGGCCGCGGTCGGCGGCGGAGGTGGCGAAGGCGAGGCCGGCCGGTCCGGCGCCGACCACGGCGATCCGCTTGGCGCGGCGGGTCGGGGCGAGGACGAGTTCGGTCTCGTGGCAGGCGCGCGGGTTGACCAGGCAGGAGGTGACCTTGGCGCTGAAGGTGTGGTCCAGGCAGGCCTGGTTGCAGCCGATGCAGGTGTTGATGGCCTCGGGGGTGCCCGCGGCGGCCTTGTTGACGAAGGCGGGGTCGGCGAGCATCGGCCGGGCCAGCGAGACCAGGTCGGCGTGCCCGGTGGCGAGCAGCTCCTCGGCGACCTCGGGGGTGTTGATCCGGTTGGTGGTGACCAGCGGGACGCCGACCTGCCCCATCAGCTTCCTGGTGACCCAGGCGTAGGCGCCGCGCGGCACCGAGGTGGCGATGGTGGGGACGCGGGCCTCGTGCCAGCCGATGCCGGTGTTGATGATGGTGGCCCCGGCGGCCTCGACCTCGCGGGCGAGGCGCACCACCTCGTCGAAGGTCGACCCGCCGGGGACGAGGTCGAGCATGGAGAGCCGGTAGACCAGGATGAAGTCCGGCCCGACCCGCTCGCGCACCCGGCGGACGACCTCGACCGGGAAGCGCATCCGGTTCTCGTAGGAGCCGCCCCACTCGTCGGTGCGGTGGTTGGTCTGCGCGGCGGTGAACTCGTTGATCAGGTAGCCCTCGGAGCCCATCACCTCCACGCCGTCGTACCCGGCGGAGCGGGCGAGTTCGGCGCAGCGGGCGAAGTCCTCGATGGTCTGCTCGATCTGCTCGGCAGTGAGCTCGTGCGGGACGTACGGGCTGATCGGGGCCTGCAGGGCGGACGGGGCGACCAGGTCGGGGTGGTAGGCGTACCGGCCGAAGTGCAGGATCTGCAGCGCGATCTTCCCGCCCGCGGCGTGCACGGCGTCGGTGACGGTGCGGTGCTCGGCGGCCTCGGCGCCGGTGGTGAGCTTGGCGCCGCCGGCCCAGGGGCGTCCGGCCTCGTTGGGGGCGATGCCGCCGGTGACGATCAGGCCGACGCCGCCGCGGGCGCGCTCCGCGTAGAAGGCGGCCATCCGCTCGAAGCCGTGCTCGGCCTCCTCCAGCCCGACGTGCATGGAGCCCATCACCACCCGGTTCGGCAGGGTGGTGAAGCCCAGGTCGAGCGGGGCCAGCAGGTGGGGGTACGCAGCGGTCATCGACGCCTCCGGTCGGGATTTGTTACCCAACGGTAGGACGCGGTGGACCAGCCGTGCAACTAGTTGCAAAAAGAGCGGCCCCGATAGAGTCGCCCCCATGAGTGCGGACGAGGTGAGCGTGCGGATCGACAGCTGGATCTGGGCGGTCCGGCTGATCAAGACCCGCTCGGCGGCGGGCGCGGCCTGCCGGGCCGGGCACGTCAAGGTGAACGGGGCGACCGCGAAGCCCGCGCAGCACGTCAAGCCGGGCGACGACGTGCGGGTGCGGATCGAGGGGCGGGAGCGGATCGTCCAGGTGGTGCGGCCGATCGCCAAGCGGGTCGGCGCCCCCGTCGCCGAGGCCTGCTACGTGGACCACAGCCCCCCGCCGCCGCCCCGCGCGGAGCGCCCGGCGGCGGTCGCCCAGCGCGACCGGGGCGCCGGGCGGCCGACCAAGCGCGAGCGGCGCGACCTCGACAAGCTCAAGGACGGCTACCGCCCCTACTTCTGAGCCCCGCCAACCCCCGCCAACCCTCGTCGAGCCCCCGCCGGGCCCCCTGGGCCCCCTGGGCCCCCTGGGCTCCCGTCAGCCCTCCAGGGCCTTCTCCTTGGCGATCCGCACCTGCTCGGCGAACTGCTCGGCGGAGATCCGCTCCACCGAGGCGCCGTACTTCGCGGCCAGTTCGTCGGCGGGCCCGACGTGGTGCTCGACCAGGTCGACGACCAGCAGCGCCCGCCCGTTGTCGACCCGGGAGGAGAGCACGATCAGCCCGGCGCCGCCGTCGGTCATCTCGCTCTGCTCGGCGGCGTTGCCGATCACCGCGCCCGCGGCGAAGCCCAGCAGCACGCCGATCGGGCCGCCGAGCAGCCCGACCAGACCGCCGACCAGGCCGGAGCCGACGGTGGGGACGCCCGCGCCGCGGATGTGGCTCTCGGGGATGTCGACGATGCCCTCGGCGTCGCGCTCCAGCACCGCGACCTGGCGCAGTCCGGGCAGGTGCATCGCGTCCTCGTAGGCCCGGCGGCAGTCCGCCGGGTCGGTGAAGCCGAGCAGCAGCACGTTGTGGTGGTGGTCGCTCATCGCGGTTCCCTTCGCCCTCGCCGACGGTCGTCCTCTCCGGCGCCGCGCCGGGCGCGACACGCGCCCATCCTGCCCGCGCCGCCCGGAGGCATGCCTGCGCCGCGCCGGGACGAACCGGACAAAAGTCGACAATCACACTGCCGGTCCGGGGTGCGGACCGCGCGATAATGGACCTCATGGCCCGCCGACGCACCCCCGCCCCCGCCGCCCCGACCGACTGCCCCTGCGGCCTGCCCGCCCGGTACGCCGACTGCTGCGGCCGCCTGCACCGCGGCGAGGCCGCGGCGGGCAGCGCCGAGCAGCTGATGCGCTCCCGGTTCAGCGCCTTCGCGGTCCGCGACGAGCCCTACCTGCTGCGCTCCTGGCACCCGGACACCCAGCCCGCCGCGGTCGACTTCGACCCCTCGCTGCGCTGGGAGCGCCTGGAGATCCTCGGCTCCGCCGAGGGCGGCCCGTTCCACACCGAGGGCGCCGTCGAGTTCCGCGCCCACTACCTGGAGGGCGGCCGGGCCGACGCGCTGCACGAGCACAGCCGCTTCGTCCGCCACCGGGGCGAGTGGGTCTACCTGGACGGCGACGCCAAGCCCTGACCATCCGTCAACCCCCGCCGCGCAGGCGGTGCTTGAGCGAGAGCAGCGCCCCACCGGGGCCGCGCGGCAGCAGCCAGCCGGTGTCGGTGCGGTCGACCGCGCCGAAGCGGTACTTGTACGGTTCCCGGCCGCGCAGGAAGTCGAAGGTCCGCACGCCCTCGGCGGCGCAGCTGCGGATCGCCGCGTCGACCAGCGCGGTGCCCAGCGACTCGGCGGCCCAGCGCGGGTCCCAGCCGGTCTGGTAGTAGGCGAAGCGGTCGGCCCAGCGGAAGCCGTACAGCACGCCGACCACCTCGTCGCGGTGCCGGGCGACCTGGAAGGCCGGTCCGCACCCGGGGGCGGCGGCGCTCAGCAGCCGGCGGTGCAGCGGCAGCCGGTCGGCGCCGAAGCTGCTGGCCCCGCCCGCGACGGCTTCGCGGCGCAGCCGGTGCAGGCGCAGCAGGTCGTCCAGCAGTTCGGGCCCCGCGGTGCCGGGGGGCAGCCAGTGGAAGCTGACGCCGGCCGCGGCGAGGCGGCGGTGGGCGCGGCGGTTGGCGGCCCGGAAGTCCCGGGAGCCGAGCCGGTCGGGGCCGTCGGCGAGGTCGGCGCGCGGGCAGGCGGAGCGGGTGACGGGGCGGGCGCCGGGGGGCAGCAGGTCGGCGTGGGCGGGGTCGAGGCCGGGCAGCCAGAGGGTCTCGCGGCGGGCCCGGTCGGCCAGGTGGGCGGCGACCTCGGCGCGCCGGTGCGGGCGGGCGGCGGGCCCGCAGTGGTCGGCGGCGCCCGCGCCGGTGCCGAGCAGGGTGAGCGCGGGTGCGGCGAGGGGCAGCCGGGGGTGGGCCCGCAGCCGGACGGCGGCGAGCGGCAGCACGGCCTCGGCCCGGCCGTCCGGGCCGCGCCAGACGGCGATCTCGCCGCTCTGCCCGGCGCCGAGGGTGTGCCACCAGGCGAGCACCCAGTCGGGCCCGGCGAACCAGGAGCCGTCCGGGTCGTCGGCGATCAACTCGCGCCAGTCGTGCACGAGTTCGCCGTCCAGTTCGGGCGTGCGTCGGATTTCCGGCACGGCCTGTGCCCCCTCCGCGTTCATCGGCCGCCGCGCAGTCGGTGCACGGCGGGGTGCAGCCCGGACAGGATGGTGTCGAAGCGGTCGCGGCCGGTGTGCGAGTTGACCCGCAGGCGGCTGATCCGCAGCCGGTGGGCCGGGGCCAGTTCGGCGTGCCGGTGGTCGAACAGGAACCCCGTGCGGTACCCGAGGGTGCGCAGCACCCGGTCGGCGCGCGGGTCGTAGTTGCCGTTGGGGTAGGCGAAGGTGGTCGGCGGGTGGCCCATCCAGCGGGTCAACCTGTCGTGGGCGCGCAGGAGTTGGGCGTCGACCTCGGTGTCGGTGCAGCGGTCGAGGCAGGGGTGGGAGGCGGTGTGGTTGCCGACCGCCAGCCCGGCGTCGGCCAGGGTGTGCAGTTCCGCGGGGCTCAACTGCCGCTGCCGGGGCGCCTGTCGGGTGGCGGTGGCGCGCAACTCGCCCAGGGCGCGGTGCCGTTCGGCGTCGGGCAGGGCCTTGAGCCGGCGGACGGCGGCGGACGGGTCGAGGCCGTGCAGCGCCCGGGTGCGGCCGCCGTGGGCGAGCAGGTGGGCGGCCTCGGTCCACCAGTACGGCTGGTCGCCGCCGACCAGGTCGGTGATCACGTAGGCGGCGGCGGGGATGCCGAGCCGGGCCAGGACGGGGACGGCCTCGGTGAGCACGCTGCGGTCGCCGTCGTCGAAGGTGACCAGGACGCTGCGGGCGGGCAGCGGGCGGCGGTGCTCGGCGGCCCGGGCGACCTCCTCCACGCCGACCGGGCGGGCGGTGCGGGCCAGCCGCTCCATCTGGGCGCGGAAGGCCGCCGGGTCGTCGACGCCGTGGTAGGCGAGCACGGCGAGCCGCCGGGCGGCCCGGGCCCGGAAGACCGGTTGCAGCGGGGAGTGGCGCAGCAGGGCGTCGACGCCCCGCCGCCTGGCGGCGCGGTCCGCGGTCGGCATGGCCCGTCCCCCTCGGGTGGTGCGCGCGGGCACCCCGGACGGTCCGCCCGGGGTGCCCGCTGGAGTCAAGGTCATCAGAATCCCATGTCCAGGTAATGCCTGTCCCAAGTTCCTGGAAGCCGACTGGGAACCGGCCGTGCGCGGTCCCCGGCCACCTGTCCGGATCACCCCGCGGGGCGGCCTGTGCCCCGGATTGGCATAGTTCGGGAGGACCGCTGCCCGTCCGCCCATGGGAGTGCCTCCACGATGACCATGCCCGGCTTCGGCTCTTTCGGCTCCGACGACGCCTTCTCCGAACTGCTCAACCGCTTCTTCGGCCTGAACCCGGCCGCCTCCCCGCCCGCCGTCCAGCGCGTCCCGATCGGGCGGCTGCTGACCGAGTCCGCCCGCGACCTGATCGCCCGCGCCGAGCTGCGCGCCCAGGAGGACGGCAGCGCCGACCTGGACACCCCGCACCTGCTGTGGGCCGCGACCCGGGTCGAGCCGTCCCGCGGCCTGCTCGCCCGAGCAGGAACCGACCCGGACGAGCTGGCCGCCGCGCTGGAGCGCGTCCTGCCCGCCGGCGCGGCCGACCCGTCCGTCGACCCGGGCCTGACCCCCGCCGCCAAGCGCGTCCTGATCGGCGCGCACGCCCGCTCGCAGGCCGCCGGGGTCTCCTACATCGGCCCCGAGCACGTCCTGGCCGCGCTGCTGGACGACCCGGACTCGGCGGCCGGCAAGCTGCTGAACGCCCGGGGCGACGCCTCCCGGCTGCGCAGCGGCACCGAGGCGGCCGTCCGCGGCGAGCGCGCGCCCGCGAAGGACGGGAGCCGGACGCCGACCCTGGACGAGTACGGCCGCGACCTCACCGAGGACGCCAAGCTCGGCAAGCTGGACCCGGTGGTCGGCCGGGCCGAGGAGATCGAGCAGACCGTCGAGATCCTCTCCCGCCGCTCCAAGAACAACCCGGTGCTGATCGGCGAGCCCGGCGTCGGCAAGACCGCGATCGTCGAGGGCCTGGCGCAGCGGATCGTCTCCGGCGACGTGCCGTCCACCCTGAAGGACCGCCGGGTGGTCTCGCTCGACCTGTCCGGCCTGGTCGCGGGCTCCAAGTACCGCGGCGAGTTCGAGGAGCGGCTGAAGAACGTCATCGACGAGGTCCGCGAGGCCGCCGACTCCACCGTGCTGTTCATCGACGAGCTGCACACCGTGGTCGGTGCGGGCGCGGGCGGCGAGGGCGCGATGGACGCGGGCAACATGCTCAAGCCCGCGCTGGCCCGCGGCGAACTGCACGTCGTCGGCGCCACCACCGTCGACGAGTACCGCAAGTACGTCGAGAAGGACCCGGCGCTGGAGCGCCGCTTCCAGCCGGTGCTGGTCCCCGAGCCCTCGGTCGAGGAGACCGTGCAGATCCTGGAGGGCCTGCGCGACTCCTACGAGGCGCACCACCAGGTCCGCTTCACCGACGAGGCGCTGCGCGCCGCCGCCGACCTCTCCGACCGGTACGTCTCCGACCGCTTCCTGCCCGACAAGGCCATCGACCTGATCGACCAGGCCGGCGCGCGGGTCCGGCTGCGCGGCCTGAACCGCTCCACCGAGGTGGTCGGCCGCGAGGACGAACTCGCCAAGCTGCGCCGCGAGAAGGACGAGGCGGTGGCCGCCGAGGACTTCTCCCGCGCCTCCGAGCTGAAGACCAGGATCGCCGACCTCCAGGCGCAGACCGACGAGATCGAGGAACGCCGCGAGGGCGTGGTCTCGGTGACCGTCGACGACGTCGCCGACGTGCTCTCCCGGCAGACCGGCATCCCGGTCTCCCAGCTCACCGAGGACGAGAAGGCCCGGCTGCTCAAGCTGGAGGACGAACTGCACGCCCGGGTCATCGGCCAGGACCGGGCGGTGGTGGCGGTCTCCGAGGCGGTGCGCCGCAGCCGGGCCGGGATGGCCGACCCCGACCGGCCGGTCGGCTCCTTCCTGTTCCTCGGCCCGACCGGCGTCGGCAAGACCGAACTCGCCAAGGCCCTGGCCGAGTTGATCTTCGGGGACGAGGACCGGCTGGTCCGCTTCGACATGAGCGAGTTCCAGGAGAAGCACACCGTCTCCCGCCTGGTCGGCGCCCCGCCCGGCTACGTCGGCTACGACGAGGCCGGGCAGCTCACCGAGGCGGTGCGCCGCCGCCCGTACAGCGTGCTGCTGTTCGACGAGGTCGAGAAGGCCCACCCGGACGTCTTCAACGCGCTGCTGCAGGTCCTCGACGACGGGCGGCTGACCGACGCGCAGGGCCGCACCGTCGACTTCCGCAACACCGTGGTCATCATGACCTCCAACATCGGCTCGCAGCTGATCCTGGCCCACAAGGGCGAGACCGACGAGATCCGCGACCGGCTGATGGAGGAGCTGCGCGGGCGCTTCCTGCCGGAGTTCCTCAACCGGATCGACGACATCATCGTCTTCGACGCGCTGGACGCCGACGACCTGCTGCGGATCGTCGACCTGATGCTCGCCGACTCCGAACGCCGGGTGAAGGCCCAGGGAATGGACCTGGAGGTCACCACTGCCGCCCGGGACTGGCTGGTCGCCAAGGGCCACCAGCCCGAGTTCGGCGCCCGCCCGCTGCGCCGCACCATCCAGACCCAGCTCGACAACCGCCTCGCCACCATGCTCCTCGGCGGCGACCTGCGCCCCGGCGACACCATCGTCGCGGACGCGAAGGACGGCGAACTGGTCTGCTCGATCGGCCGCCCCGAGCACTCCTGACCCCTCCCCCGGAGCCCCGTCGGTCACCCCCGGCCGACGGGGCTCGGGCGCGTCCGCGGCACCGGCTAGCGCGGGGTGGAGCGCCTGGCGCGGCCCATCCGCATGCCGGTGACCAGCAGGGCGCCGACGAAGAGCACCGCGCCGATGACCAGCAGCCACAGCAGGCCCTTCACCAGCACGCCGACGAACCCGCACACCACGGCGATCAGCACGATCACCAGCAACCAGGCCACGTGGACCTCCCTCGGTCGTTCCGGCCGCCGTCGGCGGGGCCCGGCGCTACCGCCGGGCCCCGTCGGGCGGTGTCACCGGTGGCGCCCCTGGCCGGGGGTGTCCTTGCCGGTGGTCCCCTTGCCGGTGGGGGGCAACTTCTTGTCGCGGTCGGGCAGTTCGGCCTCGATGCGCTCCTTGCGCACCTCGCCGGTGACGGTCCGCTGCTCGACGTGCTCCTCGGTCACCAGCCGCACCCGCTCGACCGGGACGGCCTCGGTGCGCACCACCGGCCGCTCGCCGTGCAGGGTAATGTCGTACTCGGCCTCCGAGATCGGCTCGCCGGACAGCGCCTGGCCCCGGTTGGCCTCGGTGATCGGCTCGCGTTCGACCCGGACCTCCTCGTGCCGCACCGGCACGGTCTGCTGCTCCTCCTCCGTGACGACGTACTTGCGCAGCCGGGCGTGCCCGGTCTCGTAGCGCTCGATGCCGACGTGCATCCGCTCCTCCGAGCGGGTCATCGCGTCGTCACCGCGCTCCGGCCTGCCGGTGCCCCGGGCGCCGGACGCGGTGGTTCCGGCCATACCGGTGGTTCCGGCGGCCCTGCCGGTGGCCCCGGTGGCCCCGGTGGTCCCGGTGGCCCTGGCGGTGCCGGTGGCACCGGCAGCACCCATGGCGCCGGTCGTCCCGGGGGTGCCGGTCGTCCCGGGGGTGCCGGTCGTCCCGGGGGTGCCGGGAGTGCCGGTCAGGCGGGTGTCGGAGGGGCCGGTGCCGGCCCCGGTGGGGCGGCCTGTCGCGGGCTTGGTCGCTGCCGCTCCGGCCGCTCCGGCCGCACCCGCTGCGCCCGCGGTGCCCGCGGCGCCCGTACCGCCCTGCCCGGAGTGGGCCCAGCCGCCTTCACCGGGCTGGTTGGCGGCCTTCCAGGCGTTGTCCCAGGCGATGCCGTAGTGCTGGTACAGCCGGTGCTCCTCCTGCTCGGAGAGGTGTCCGCCGCCGTCCACGTCGACGTTCGGCGCGTCCTTGACCTTGTCCTTGTCGTAGGGCACCTGGAGGTGGCCGTCGACCACGTGGGCGTCGCGGAGCGGGACGAAGGACTCGCTGGCACCGAACCAGCCGGTCTTGACGCTGACCCACTCGGGTTTGCCCGTGGAGTCGTCGAGGTAGAGGTGGTCCGCCTTGCCGATCTTGTTGCCCTGGGCGTCGTGGACGGGCTGGTGCAGCATGGAACGGATCTGTTGCTCGGTGATCATTTGCACACGCCTCCTTCACATTCCAGCACTGCGCGCCTGGCCGACCGGGGGCGAACGAAACCCCTCTCCGCCCCGCGCGCGCGAATCGGCATATGCCAAACCGAGGGCGCGGGGCCGACGTGGACACCTGAAACCGGCTACACCCCGCCGTCCCCGTCCCCGTCCCCGCCCCCGGCTCCGTCCCCGGCTCCGTCCCCCTCCCCGTGGCCGTGGCCGTGGCCACCCGGCTCCGGCTCAGGCCCGGACTCGGGCTCCGGCTCGGGCTCCGAGCCGTCCTCCTCCCCCCGGTCCTGCTCGGCGTACTCCCCCGGCCCGGCCCGGTCGGGCCGCCACGGCAGGCCGTCGCCGTCGACGGGGTCGCCCCCGGCCGCCCTGTCCGACTTGTGGTGGGTCACTGTTGCCTCCGACGGTGCAGTTGGTGCGGACGTTGCCGGTCTTGCGCCCCCGGGATCAGGCGTCCTCGGCCTGGACCTCGCCGGAGGCGATGGCGTCGGCGAGCCGGGCGTGGTCGGCGGTGTTGAGCTCGGCGTAGTGGTGGGCGAAGGCGGCCACCGCGCGGTCGAAGGTGTCGCTGCGGCCGAGGTAGGCGGCGATGGCGATCCGGTCGCCGGAGCGGGCGTGGGCGCGGGCCAGGGCGGTGCCGCACAGGACGGCGTAGGCGCGCAGGCCGCGGGTGGTCATCTGGCCGACCTCGGCGGAGCCCTTCATGTCGCGCAGCTGGCGCCAGTAGAAGTGGCGCCCCCCGGGGCCGGTCATCCAGCCGAGGAAGATGTCGCTCGCGGCCTGGGTGAGCCGCTGCCCGGCGACCACCCGCTGCCCGTGGTGGGCGTACCGGCTGGGCCCGGCGTAGGGCTCCAGGACGGACGCCTCGGCCTCCTTGACCTGGAGGACCAGCGGGTCGTCGGCGTCCCGGCCCTGGAGCAGGACGACGAAGCAGCGGGTGCCGACGCTGCCGACGCCGACGACCTTGCGGGCGGTGTCGACGTAGCGGTAGCGGTCGAGCAGGCGGCCGCGCTCCTCGGGGAGGGTGGCGCGGTAGTCGGCGAGCATGCCGTGCACCTCGTCGGCGTCGAAGCCGACGTGCTCGATCAGCGGGGGCTGGTCCTTGAAGCGGCGGCGCCCGTTCGCGGTGGTCTCGGTGAGCTTGCCCGCGGCCTGCAGGCTGTCGCGGCGGCGGGCGGCGGCGAGACCGGCCTCGGTGCGGCGGCGCGGCTTGCCCTTGACCTGGTCGGGCAGGTCGTCGGCGTCGATCCGCCGGTACCAGACCGGGAGTTCGCCGAGCGCGGCGAGTTCCCGGACGTGCTCGCGGTAGGCGCGGACGGCCCCCAGCACGACCCGGTGGGCCTCCTCGGGGCCCTCGCCGTTCTCCCGGGCGGCGACGGCGAGGCTGGCGGCCAGGCGCTGGACGTCCCACTCGAACGGGCCGGGCAGCGTCTCGTCGAAGTCGTTGAGGTCGAACAGCAGGGCGCGTTCGGGCGAGGCGAACAGCCCGAAGTTGACCAGGTGGGCGTCGCCGCAGAGCTGGACGGTCAGGCCGCTGTCGGGGGCGGTGGCCAGGTCTGCGGCCATCACG
This sequence comes from Kitasatospora phosalacinea, assembly GCF_000717185.1. Lineage (GTDB taxonomy): Bacteria > Actinomycetota > Actinomycetes > Streptomycetales > Streptomycetaceae > Kitasatospora > Kitasatospora phosalacinea_A. The sequence goes on from NZ_JNYE01000051.1 coordinate 23,184, forward strand.
GCGGCCGCGCCGCGCAGGAAGGCGAACGGGGAGGCGGCCATCCGGCCGTTGCGGATCGGCACCAGGTCCGGGAGGCGGCTCTCCGCCTGGGCGCGGAGCACCGCGAGCGGGTCGGGGCGGTCGGCGGCGGGCCGCCAGTGGCCGGTGGTGGAGCGGGGGGCGCGCTTGCGGGCGGCGCGGCCGGCCTCGGTGCGTTCGTCGACCGTCAGGTAGGGGGCGGGGGCGTCCATCGGCGGACTCCTCACGGCTCGGGGCCGGAAGACGTACCGCCCCGGCGCGCCCCCGTACCAGCGGGGGGCGCCGGGGCGGCGAGCACTCACCCGGACGGCGGCACCGCCTGCGGTACTACATGTTGATCATGTGGCCGGCGAGGCCGTGGACGGCCTCCTTGACGGCCTCGCCCAGCGTCGGGTGGGCGTGCACGTTGCGGCCGACCTCGTGCACCGTGAGGTCCCACTGCTGGGCCAGCGTCAGCTCGGGCAGCAGCTCGGTGACCTCGGGGCCGATCAGGTGGGCGCCGAGCAGTTCGCCGTGGGTCTCGTCGCAGATGACCTTGACGAAGCCGACGGGGTGGCCGAGGCCGTGCGCCTTGCCGTTCGCGGTGAACGGGAACTTGGCGACCTTGACGGCGTGGCCCTGCTCCCGGGCCTGCGCCTCGGTGTACCCGAAGCTGGCGACCTGCGGCTGGCAGTAGGTGGCGCGCGGGACCATCACGAAGTCGATCTCCATGGTCTCGGCCCCGGCGATGGTCTCGGCGGCGATCACGGCCATCGCCTCGGCGGCGTGCGCGAGCATCAGCTTGGCGGTGACGTCGCCGATCGCGAAGATGTGCTCGACGCTGGTGCGGCCGCGCCCGTCGACGGCGATCGCGCCGCGCTCGGTGAGCTGCACGCCGGTGACCTCCAGGCCGTAGCCCTGCACCCGCGGCACGAAGCCGATCGCCTGGAGGACCTTGTCGGCCTCCAGCACCTCCTGCTTCCCGTCCCGGGTGACGGTGACCTTCACCGGCCCCGCCGGGTCGGAGTCGTCGATCGCGTCGACCCGGGTGGAGGTGAGCACCTTGATGCCCAACTTGCGGTACTGCTTGGCGAGTTCGGCCGAGACGTCGGCGTCCTCCAGCGGCACCATCCGGTCCAGGAACTCGACGATGGTGACCTTCACGCCGTAGTTGTGCAGCACGTACGCGAACTCGACGCCGATCGCGCCCGCACCCGCGATGACGATCGACTCCGGCAGCTGCTCGGTGAGGATCTGCTCCTCGTAGGTGACGACCCGTTCGCTGAGCGAGGTGCCGGGCAGCAGCCGGGTGGTGGCGCCCGCGGCGACGATGCAGTGGTCGAAGGTGACGACCTCGAAGCCGCCGCCGCTCAGCGCGACCTGGAGGGTGTGGTCGTCGACGAAGGTGCCCCAGCCGTCGTACTCGGTGATGCCGTTCTTCTTCATCAGGTAGTGGACGCCCTTGACCCGGCCGTCGGCGACCTGCCGGGAGCGGTTGAACGCCTTGCCGTAGTCGAAGGACACCTTGCCGTCGACCTCGATGCCGTACAGCTCGGCCTCGTTGAGGACGGTGTGCGCGAGCTCGGCGTTGCGCAGCAGGGCCTTCGAGGGGATGCAGCCGACGTTCAGACAGACGCCGCCCCAGTACTTGGCCTCGATCACGGCGGTGCGCAGGCCGAGCTGGGCGGAGCGGACGGCGGCGGTGTAGCCGCCGGGGCCGGCGCCCAGGACGACCACGTCGTAGTGCGTGCTCATCGGATCTCCTTCGTGGATACTCCCGGCTTCAGCCGGGGGAGGAAACGAAGCTCCCGCGTAGCGGGGGGCGGTACGGCGTACCGGTAGTTGATGATGCTTCACATGGTCACATACAGGGGTAGTAGTGTGTGAGACATGGCGGCCACCCACGTGAAGCGGGCTTTCAAGTTCCGCTTCTACCCGACCGATGCGCAGGCGGCTGAGCTGTCGCGCACCTTCGGTTGCGTGCGGAAGGTCTACAACATGGCGTTGCGGGCTCGTACCGAGGCGTGGACGCTGCGTCGGGAGCGGCTGAACTACAACGCCACGTCGGCGATGCTGACGGCGTGGAAGAAGACGGAGGAACTGGCGTACCTGTCCGAAGTGTCGTCCGTGCCGTTGCAGCAGTCGCTGCGACACCTGCAGGGGGCGTTCTCCAACTTCTGGCAGAAGCGGGCGAAGTACCCGACCTTCAAGTCGAAGAAGAAGTCCCGCCGCTCCGCCGAGTACACCACCAGCGCGTTCCGCTACCAAGGCGGCCGGCTGACCCTGGCCAAGATGGCGGAACCGCTGGACATCGTGTGGTCCCGTCCGCTGCCTGAGGGCGCGGCTCCCTCCACGGTGACCGTGTCGCAGGACGCTTCGGGGCGCTGGTTCGTCTCGCTGCTGTGCGAGGACCGGCCGTCGATGCCCGCTCCGGTCAACGCGGCTGTCGGTGTCGACGCCGGGATCACCAGCCTGGTGACGCTCTCCACCGGCGAGAAGGTCGCCAACCCGAAGTTCGAGCGCGCCGACCGCGAGCGCCTGGCCAGGGCCCAGCGGGAGCTGGCCCGCAAGGCCAAGGGCTCCCGCAACCGGGACAAGGCCCGTGTCAAGGTCGCCCGGGTGCACGCCCGCATCGCCGACCGCAGGCGTGACTTCCTCCACAAGCTCACCACTCGACTCGTCCGCGAAAACCAAACGGTCGTGATCGAGGACCTGACGGTCCGCAACATGCTGGGGAACCACGGCCTCGCCCGGGCGATCTCGGACGCCTCGTGGACCGAGCTGCGGTCCATGCTGGAGTACAAGGCCCAGTGGTACGGCCGCGAGCTGATCACCGTCGACCGGTGGTTCCCCAGCTCCAAGCTGTGCTCGGCCTGCGGGACCATCCGCAACGCGATGCCGCTGAACGTCCGCGAATGGGAGTGCGCCTGCGGTGCGGTCCACGACCGGGACGTGAACGCGGCACGCAACATCCTGGCCGCCGGGCTGGCGGTTGCAGCCTGTGGAGACGGTGTCAGACCTCAACGGAGCACTCCGGGCGGGCAGTCGTCGGTGAAGCAGGAAGAAGTCCCACCGCCGCGCCCACGCGCAGCGGCTCAGCCGCGAGGCTGAGGGGAACCCCCGCCCCAGGGCGGGGAGGAAGTCAAGTTCCTCGATCCTTCAGGAAGCGGCGGACGGCCTCGCGGCCCGTGCCTCCCAGTACACCAGGCCGGGGGGCGGGGGAAGGCTCCGGCACCGGCAGGTCGGGCAGCGCGCCCCGGTGCAGCCAGGCGTCGAGCAGCGGGCCGAGCGGGCGGTCGGTGTAGCGGGCGGCGTGCGCGGCGAAGTCGGCGGTGGTGACGACGGCGTGCCGGTAGGCGGTGGCCCAGTCGCGCAGCAGCCGGAAGAACTCGCCGTCGCCGAGGGCGCAGCGCAGCGCGTGCACGGTCAGGCCGCCGCGCTCGTAGACCCGGTCGTCGAACATGTGCCGCTTGCCGGGGTCGCCGATCGCCAGGTCCTGCGGCAGCGCGCGCAGTTGCCGGTGGGCGTCGGCGGCCAGGCGCTGGGCGGTGGGGCCGCCGGTGCGCTCGGACCACAGCCACTCGGCGTACTTGGCGAGGCCCTCGTTGAGCCAGATGTGCCGCCAGTCGGCGACGGTGACGCTGTTGCCGAACCACTGGTGGGCGAGTTCGTGGGCGACCAGGCGCTCCCAGCCGCGCCGCCCGTCGACGTGGTTGCGGCCGAAGGTGGCCATGCCCTGCGCCTCGACGGGCACGTCCAGGTCCTCGTCGACGACGGCGACGGTGTACCCGTCGAACGGGTACGGGCCGAACAGCTCCTCGAACAGGCGCATCATCTGCGGCTGCCGGGCGAAGTCGTGCTCGAACCGGGCGGTCAGCGGCTGCGGCACCCAGCCGCTCTGCGGCACCGTCCCGGGGGCGCGCTCGGCCAGCGGCACCCGGCGCAGCGGGGCGACCACCAGCCCGACCAGGTAGCTGGCGGTGGGCGCGGGCTGCTCGTACACCCAGGTGGTGGCGGAGGAGCGGGTGGTGCGGCTGAGCAGGCGGCCGCCGGTGACCACGGCGTACGGGGACGCGGTGGTCACCGTCAGCTGGTAGGCGGCCTTGTCGGCGGGGCGGTCGTTGCAGGGGAACCAGGACGGGGCGCCGGTGGGCTGGGAGGCGACCAGGGCGCCGTCGGTGATCTCCTCGAAGCCGAGGCCGCCCCAGGGGCTGCGCACCGGCCGCGGGTTGCCGGACCAGTGCACCTCGCAGGTGAACACCGCCCCGGCGGCGGGGGCCTTGGCGGGCTTGACCCGCAGCTTGCCGTCCCGGTGGGCGTGGTGCGCGGGCTTCCCGTCGACCAGCACCTTGCCGATCCGGAAGTCGGCGAGGTCGAGGGTGAACTCGCGCAGCGGTTCGGGCCCGGCGATGGCGGCGATCCGGGCGGAGGCGGCCAGCCGGTTGGGGCCGGGCCGGTAGTCGAGCGCGAGCTCGTACCGGTGGGCCCGGTAGCGGCGGTCCCCGTGCCGGGGGAAGTACGGGTCGGCGTCGGGGGCCTGCTTGGGGCTCAACGCGGGGGTTCCTCCTGGCGCGGGGGCGGTCATTGCTTACTGCCAGGCTTCGATCGGGTTGCCGAGCCAGCGGGTGTCGGCGGGCACCGTCTCGGCGCGCATCACCAGGGAGGCCGGGCCGAGGGTGGAGCGCTCGCCGACGGTGCTGCCGGGCAGCACGATCCCGCCCGGGCCGAGGGTGGCGCCCGCGCGGAGCTCCACAGTATCCAGCCGCATGATCCGGTCGTGGAAGAGGTGGGTCTGCAGGACGCAGCCGCGGTTGACGCTGACGCCGTCGCCGAGGGTGACCAGGTCGGCCTCGGGCAGCCAGTAGCTCTCGCACCACACGCCGCGGCCGATCTTCGCGCCGAGGGCGCGCAGCCACAGGTTCATCAGCGGCGTCCCGGCGGTGCGGCCGACCAGCCAGGGCACGGCGAGGACCTCGGTGAAGGTGTCGGCGAGCTCGTTGCGCCACACGAAGCCGGACCACAGCGGGTGCTCGACGGCCCGGAACCGGCCGACCAGCAGCCACTTCGCGGCGGCCGAGACCAGGCAGGCGGCCAGGCCCGCGGCCAGCAGCACGAGGCCCGACAGCAGCGGCTGACCGAGGGCGCAGAGCGCGGCGGCGGTGAGCACGGCCAGCGCGGTGGAGGCGAGCACCGGCACGATCCGGGCCAGTTCGGTCGCCCCGCGGGCCCAGCGCAGCCGGGCGGGCGGCTCGTAGGTCAGCGCGAGGTCGGCGGTGTCGGCGGCCCGGGGCAGCTTGACCGGCGGCATGCCGAGGTAGGAGCTGCCGCGCTTGGCCTTCTTCGGCGTCGCGGACAGCACGCCGACCAGGCCCCGGTCGGGGACGGCCCGGCCGGGCGCGGTCATCCCGGAGTTGCCGAGGAAGGCCCGCTCGCCGATCTCGGCCCGCCCGATCCGCACCCAGCCGCCGCCCAGCTCGTACGGGGCGATCAGGGTGTCGTCGGCGAGGAACGCGCCGTCGCCGACCTTGGTCAGGCTGGGCAGCGCCAGCACGGTGGACACCTCGGCGCCCTTGCCGACCCGCATGCCCAGCAGCCGCAGCCACACCGGGGTGATCAGTCCGGCGTACAGCGGGAACAGCGTCTCGCGGGCCAGGTCCATCAGCTGGCTGACCGTCCAGGCCTGCCAGCCGGTGCGGCCGTGCAGCGGGTGGTAGCCGGTGCGCAGGCCGAGCGAGAGCAGCCGGACGCCCGCCAGGACGAGCGCGGCGTAGGCCAGGCCGTAGGCGAGGGTGGCGGGGACGAGGGCGGTCAGGGCGCCGCGCAGGGCTTGGCCGAGGCCGTCGCCGGGGTGGACGAACCGCCCGGCGACCAGCAGGGCGGGCAGCGCGGCGAGCAGCGGCAGCAGGGAGAGGGCGAAGCCGGTGGCGCCGTAGGCGGCGGCCCAGCCGGGGGTGCGCGGCGGGCGCTGCTTCGGCCAGCCGCGTTCGGCCTTGCCGGTCTTGGCGGCGGGCGCGCCGGCCCAGCGCTGGCCGGTGGGGACGGCGCCGGTGACGCCGGAGCCGGGGGCGACCTCGGCCCGCTTGCCGATCTTGGCGCCGGGCAGCAGGGTCGAGCGGGTGCCGACCACGGCGCCCGCGCCGATCCGCAGCGCGCCGATCTCCAGCCGGTCGCCGTCCAGCCAGTGGCCGGACAGGTCGACCTCGTTCTCGACGGCGCAGCCCTTGCCCAGGCGCAGCAGGCCGGTGACGGGCGGCAGGGCGTGCAGGTCGACGTCGGGGGCGACCCGGCAGCCGAGCGCCCGGGCGTAGCGGATCAGCCAGGAGCCGGAGAGCTGGACCGCGCCGGTGGCCTCGGCGAGCCGTTCGGCGGTCCACAGCCGCAGGTGGACGGAGCCGCCGCGCGGGTACGTGCCGGGGCCGACGCCGCGCAGCAGCAGCCGGGCGCCGCCCGCGGCGAGCGCCAGGCGGCCGGGCGCGGAGTACAGCAGGACGGCGCCCGCGGCCAGCAGCCACCAGGGGGCCACGGGGGCCCACGGGTAGTCGCCGAGCAGGTGCAGCACGGTGCCGAGGACGCCGAGGGCGAGGCTCCAGCGCAGGCCGGTGAGGGTGGCCAGCGGCAGGGTCAGCAGCAGTTGCAGGGCCTGGGCGCGGCGGGGCACGGGGGCGACGGTGCGGGCCGGGCCCTCGGCCCGGGCGGACTTCTCCAGCAGCCGGGCCAGCTTGCGCAGGGTGGGCTGCTGGTAGACGTCGAGGACGGAGGCGGCCGGGTAGCGGGCGCGCAGCAGGGTGGTGAGCTGGGCAGCGGCCAGCGAGCCGCCGCCGATCGCGAAGAAGTCGTCGGCGGCGCCGCGGGGCGGGGTGCCGAGGATCTGCGCCCACTGCTCGGCGAGCCAGGCCTCGGTGCCGTACAGCTGCTCGGTGGGGCCGGAGGCCTCCAGGTCGGGCAGCGGCCAGGGCAGCGCGTCCCGGTCGACCTTGCCGGAGGTGCGGGTGGGCAGGTGCTCGACGGTGGCGAGCAGCGGGACGAGGGCGGCGGGCAGTTCGGCGCGCAGCCGGGCGACGGCGGCGTCCCGGTCGAAGCCGTCCTGGGCGACCAGGTAGCCGACCAGCAGCTGGTTGCCGCTGCGGGCGGTGCGGACGGCGGCGGCCGCGCCGGAGACGGCGGGCAGCGCCTGGAGGGCGGCGTCGACCTCGCCCAGCTCGATCCGTCGTCCGCCGAGCTTGATCTGCTCGTCGGCGCGGCCGAGGAAGACCAGGCCCTCGGGTTCGGCGCGCACCAGGTCGCCGGAGCGGTAGGCGCGCTCCCAGCCGAGGGATTCCAGCGGGGCGTACTTCTCGGCGTCCTTGGCCGGGTCGAGGTAGCGGGCCAGGCCGACGCCGCCGATCACCAGCTGGCCGCTGCCGCCCATCGGGACGACCTCGCCCGCCCCGTCGACGACGGCGAGCTCCCAGCCGTCCAGCGGCAGGCCGATCCGGATCGGGGCCCGGCCGCTCATCAGGGCGCCGCAGGCGACCACGGTGGCCTCGGTGGGGCCGTAGGTGTTCCACACCTCGCGGCCCTCGGTGACCAGGCGTTCGGCGAGTTCGGGCGGGCAGGCCTCGCCGCCGAAGATCAGCAGCCGGACCTCGTTCAGCGCCTCGGCGGGCCACAGCGCGGCCAGGGTCGGGACGGTGGAGATGACGGTGATCTCCTGCTCGGCCAGCCACGGGCCGAGGTCGGCGCCGGAGCGGACCTGGGCGCGCGGGACGGGCACCAGGCAGGCGCCGTGCCGCCAGGCCAGCCACATCTCCTCGCAGGAGGCGTCGAAGGCCACCGACAGTCCGGCCATCACCCGGTCGCCGGGCCCGATCGGCTCGTCCCGGAGGAACATCGCGGCCTCGGCGTCGACGAACGCGGCGGCGCTGCGGTGCGTGACGGCGACGCCCTTGGGCCTGCCGGTGGAGCCGGAGGTGAAGATGATCCAGGCGTCCTGCTCGGGCCCGGGCGCCCGGGCGTCGTGGCCGGAGGGCTTGACCCGGTCGAGGGCGTACCCGGCGCCGATCACGGCGTTGACGTCGGCCTCGCCGAAGACCAGCTCGGCCCGCTCGTCCGGGTCCTCGAAGTCGACCGGCACGTACGCGGCGCCCGCGGCGAGCACAGCCAGGACCGCCACGTACAGCTGGTTGCCGCCGGAGGGGACGCGGACGCCGACCCGGTCGCCGAGGCCGACGCCCGCCCTGGCCAGGTGCCGCCGGACCTGCTCGACCTCGGTGAGCAGCGCCGCGTAGCTGAGCGTCTCGCGCCCGTCGTCCAGCGCCGGCTCCTGCGGGTGGGCGGCGGCGGTGGCCGCGAGCACGTCGACCAGGGTGCGCGGGGCGGGCGCGGACCGGGCGCGGAACAGTGCGGTGGCGGGGGCGGTGGTCATGGCTGCAACGGTCCTCGTCCTGGGTTCCCCGGCGATCAACCGAAGGCGTCGAAAGCACGACAACCTGGGCAAGTTTACCGGTCAGGGCGGGTGGACGGCCGGAAGCGGCGGCGGCGCGGAGCCCGGTGGCGGCCGCCGGGGCAGGGCGGCTCGGGCCGACGGATCGTCAGCCCGCGCCGCTGCGGGGCAGGTTGCGGGGGTCGGGCGGGGGTTCGGGCTGACGGGTGGTCAGCTCACCGGCGCGCCGCCGCGCGCCGGGAGTTCACCCACTGTTCACGCCCCCGCCCCCTCGGCCCGGCCCCCGGGGCGGTCAGCGGCCCCGGGTCGGCTCGCCGCGGCGGACGGCGCCGGGGGCGCGGCGGGCCGGGCGGTCGGCGCGCCCGGCCGAAGTCAGCTGCCAGGGAACGGAGATGACCATCACGCCGGGGGTGAACAGCAGGCGGCTCTTGAGCCACAGCGCGGACTGGTTGTGCAGCAGGTGCTCCCACCAGTGTCCGACCACGTACTCGGGGACGATGACGGCCACCGCGTCGCCGGGGTGGGCGGCGGTCAGCTCCCGGACGTGCGCGACGACCGGCTTGGTGATCTCCCGGAACGGCGAGTCGAGCACCCGCAGCGGGACCTCCACCCCGCCGTCCTCCCACTGGGCGCGCAGTTCGGCGGTGGACTCGGGCTCGACGTCCACGGTGACGGCCTCCAGGGTGTCCGGGCGGAACGCCTGCGCGTAGCCGAGGGCCCGCAGGGTGGGCCGGTGCAGCTTGGAGACCAGCACCACGGCGTGCACCTGCCGGGGGCGGGACGCCTCCTCGCCGTCCGCGACGGCCAGCTCGGCGGCGACGGCGTCGTAGTGGCGGCGGACGCCGCGCATCATCAGCCACAGCAGCACGGCGGCGACCACGGCCAGCCACGCTCCCTGCGTGAACTTGGTGATCAGCACGATGACCAGGACCAGCGCGGTGGTGACCGCGCCCAGCCCGTTGATGATCCGGGAGCGCTGGGCGGCGCCGCGCACCGCCGGGTCGCCCTCGGTGGCGAGCGTGCGGTTCCAGTGCCGGACCATGCCGATCTGGGAGAGCGTGAAGGAGGTGAACACGCCCAGGATGTACAGGTGGATCAGGCTGGTGACGTCCGCCTCGTAGAACCACAGCAGCGCCCCGGCCGCCACGGCGAGCGCGAGGATGCCGTTGGAGAAGGCCAGCCGGTCGCCGCGGGTGTGCATCTGCCGGGGCAGGTAGCGGTGCTGGGCCAGGATCGAGGCCAGCAGCGGGAAGCCGTTGAACGCGGTGTTCGCGGCCAGGATCAGCACCAGCGCGGTGACCGCCTGGACGAAGTAGAACAGCACGCTGTCGGAGCCGCCGAAGACGCTCGCGGCCAGCTGGGCGATCACGGTCTGCTGGGTGTGGGCGTGGCAGTCCCCGGCCAGGCCGGTCAACTGGCAGGCGTCCTCGACGTAGTGCACGTGCGAGGTCAGCGCGAGCAGCGTGACGCCCGCGAACATCACCACCGCGACGACGCCCATCACCGCCATCGTCGCGGCCGCGTTGCGGGACTTCGGGGCCCGGAACGCGGGCACGCCGTTGGAGATCGCCTCGACGCCGGTCAGCGCCGTGCAGCCGGAGGCGAAGGCGCGCAGGCCCAGCATCAGCAGCCCCAGGCCCTGCAGGGCGTCCTTGCCGTCCTCGGCGGCGACGCCCAGGTGCGCGGTCGGCGCCTGCGGGCCGTCGCCGAACGCGAGCCGGACCAGGCCGGTGACCACCATCAGCAGGATGGCGCCGATGAACAGGTACGTCGGCGCGGCGAACGCCCGCCCCGACTCGCGCACCCCGCGCAGGTTCACCGCGGTCAGCAGCGCCACGAAGCCCAGCGCCAGCGCGACCCGGTGGTCGGCCAGCGAGCCGAACGCCGAGATCATGTTGTCCACGCCGGAGGCCACCGACACCGCGACCGTCATCACGTAGTCGACCAGCAGCGAGGCCGCCACCACCAGCCCCGGGTTCGCCCCGAGGTTGCGCGACACCACCTCGTAGGAGCCGCCGCCGCTCGGGTAGGCGTGCACCACCTGCCGGTAGGAGAGCACCACCACGGCCATCAGGGCGACCACGCCTAGCCCGATCCACGGCGTCAGGTACAGGAACGCGGTGCCGCCGACGGTGAGCACCAGCAGGATCTCGCCGGTGGCGTAGGCCACCGAGGAGAGCGGGTCGGAGGCGAAGATCGGCAGCGCCAGCCGTTTGGGCAGCAGCGTCTCGCCGAGTTCTTCGCTGCGCATGGCGCGGCCGATCACGAGGCGCTTGAGCGCCTGGGGGAGGTTGAACACAGCACGGCAGCGTATGCGTCCCGAAAAACGGCCAATCAGCCTGTCAGACTGTCGGATTTCTGCCATTTCCGCAGGCCAGAGCCGGTTTCGGCGATCAATTCGAAGGCTCCGGGCCGGAACGGGCCTGCCGTTAAGGATTCGTCAATATCTTCGCGACGGGTTCACGGCCCGGCGGGCAGCCGGGCCTCGATCGCGGCCAGCGCGGCCCGGAGCGCCGCCACGTCGTCCTTGTCCGCGACCTGGTCGCCGTCCTTCAGCTCCACCAGCAGCGTCCCGCCCGGCTCCAGCACGATCAGCGAGGTCTCCTCGATCGCGTCCCCGCCCTGGTGGCGCACCGCCACGTCCAGGTCGGCGACCCGGATGCCCTGCTTCGCGATCGTCCGCCGGTCGTACGCCCCGTCCCGGGCCAGCACCGTCGGCGTCCCGTCCAGCAGCCGGTTGAACCAGTCCCAGCGGGCCGCCTGCCGCACCAGCACCCAGTCCGTGAGCAGCAGCACCGCCGCCCCGAACAGGCCGCCGGTCACCGAGTTGTCGTTCCCGATCACCGCGTTCTGCACCACGTTCGACAGCAGCAGCATGACCACCAGGTCGAAGGTGTTCAGCTGCGCCAGCCCGCGCTTGCCGATCAGCCGCAGCAGCACCAGCAGCGCCAGGTAGACCAGGACGGTGCGGATGGTCTTCTCGACGTACGGGATGCCCGCGACGAACATGGCCTGCCACATGGCGGCCACCGTAGGCGCCGGCACGACCGCCGCACCGCATCCACGCCAGCCGTCCCCCCAACGGCCCAGCGGCCGGACGGGGCCCGCGGGCGGCGGCCCGTCCGCGGAGCTGCGCGGCCGGGTGCTTGGCAGATGCCGGATAAGCGATAAATATGACTTATGTGACCTTTTTCCCTTCTGGTCGCTCCGGGTCTCTGGAAGCCTTGCTCCCACCCGACCTGCCGAAGGAGCCCCCCGTGACCGGCACCCCCCGGCGCGCCGTCCGCCTGCTGCTCGTGGCCGCCGCCTCGCTGTGCGTGCTGCTGCCGCTGCTGCGCGGCGCCACCGCCGCCGGGGCCGTCGTCGAGTTCGGGCTGGGGCGGGCGGAGGGCGCCGCGGCGCAGCTGGGTTCCGCGCTGGCGATGCTGACGGCGTTCCTGCTGGCGGGGCGGGCGGTGGACGCCTGGGGGTGGCCCCGGGTGCTGCGGTGGACGCTGGGGGCGATGGTCGTCGGCGGCGCGGTCGCGGTCACCGCCGGGCACCCCTGGACGTACCTGGCCGGGCGGACCCTGGAGGACGCCGGCTCCGCCGGGGTGCTGATCGCCGCGCTGGCGTCCGTCCCGGTGCTGAACCTGCCCGGGCGGATCACCCGGGTGGTGGGCGGGGCCGTCGCGGGCGTCGCCACCGCCTTCGTACTGGGCGCGAACATCGCGGTGCGGATCGACACGGTCGCGGGCTGGCGGCTCGGCGAGGCGGTCCTCCCGGCCGCCGCGGCGCTGCTGCTGCTCGTCTCGCTGCGCCTGCTGCCGCGCGAGCGGCTCCCCCGCTCGCGGTCCCGCGCCGCCCCGGTGTGCGGGCCCGGGATCGCGGTGGCGGCGCTGCTGGCCGTCGCGGGGCTGGAACTGGGCCCGCTGCACGACTGGTCGGACCCGCTGGTGGGCTGGCTGCTGTGCGCCTCGGTGGTGCTGTTCGCGGCCTGCCGGGCCCGGAGCGTACTGCTGGCCCGGCAGCGCCCCGAGCCGGTGCCGGCGCCGGGAGTGCCCGCCCGAGCCGCGGGCGGGGCGGTGGCGGCGGGCGCGACGCTGGGCTTCACCCAGCTCGCGCTGACCGCGGCCCTCCCCGTGGTACTGCTGCAGCGCGGCGTGACGATCGGGCACGTGACGCTGTCGATGTCCGGCTACGGGCTGGGCATGCTGGCGGCCGGACTGGCGGCCCGGTACTGGCGGCTGACCCCGCTGACCAGCGCCTCGCTGGGCCTGCCGCTGGCCGCGGTCGGCCTGGCCTCGCTGCACTTCCTGCCCGCCGGGGCCGGGCGGGCCGCACTGCTGGCGGGCGCGGTGTCGGTGCTGGTGGGCTTCGGACTGGTCGTCGTGCAGATCCCCTACCTGGCGGGCTTCCTGGCCGCGCTGCCGCGGCAGCGCCGGGCGGAGGCCTCGGCGCTGTACCCGGCGGCGATCCTGTTCGGCGGGGTGCTGGGGCAGGCCGTGCCGGGCAGCACCGCGCTGGTGACCGGCGGGGGCGGCGCTCCGGAGCTCGGCACGGTGCTGTGGGTGGCCTGCGGCGTGGTCGCGCTGGTGTCGATGCTGCTGGGCCGCCCCGTGGTGTCGCTGGCGGTGGCCGCGGCCGCCGGGCTCCAGCACCTGCTGCTGGTCGCGCTGGCGGGCGAACGGGTCGCGAACCGTCCCGGCGCGGCCGTGGCGGCGCTGGCGGTGGGCGCGGCGATGGGCCTGGTGGCGTGGAGCCGGCGCCAGCAGTCGGAGCGGCTGGCCCGCGTCCGGGCCAGCGAGATCGCCCTCCAGCAGGCCGTCCTGCACCCGATCCCGGCGCAGCTGGGCGAACTGCGGCTGGTCGGGCACTACCAGCCCGCGACGGCGGGCACCGGCGTCGGCGGCGACTTCTTCGAGGCGGTGCGCACCCCGCACGGCACCCGGCTGCTGATCGGCGACGTCCGCGGCAAGGGCCTGCAGGCCGTGCAGACCGTCACCGACCTGCTCGGCTGCTTCCGCTCCCAGGCGCACGAGACCGCCGACCTGGGCGAGCTCGCGGCCCGGCTGGACCGGCAGCTCGCCCGGCTGGCGGCGGCCCGCGGCGACGAGGAGCTGTTCGCCACCGCCCTGTTGCTGCAGCACCGCGACGGCGGCACCCAGGTCGAGGTGGTCAACTGCGGGCACCTCGCCCCGCTGCGGATCGGCCCGGACGGTGTGCGCACCACCCCCGTCCCGGCCCTGCTCCCGCTCGGCCTGGGCGCGCTCGGCCTCGGCCCGGCGCCCGTCCCGACCCCACTGGCCCTGCCGGGCAGCTCGGCGCTGCTGCTGCACACGGACGGGCTGAGCGAGGCCCGCAACTCCTCCGGCGAGTTCTACCCGCTGGGCGAACGGCTGTCCGCACTGCGGGCCACCGACCCGGGCCGGCTGGTGAAGCGGCTCACCGAGGACGTCCGCGACTGGACGCACCAGCTCTCCGACGACATCGCACTGATCGCCCTCACCCGGGCGTAGGCCCTGCGGGCGGCCCCTGCGGGCCCGGGACAGCAGATCGACGGGCGGGCCGAGGACGGTCTCGGCGGGTGCCCGCGGGCCCGGGCCCGGAGGGGCGGCGGGGTGGCGGGACGGCACACGGACGGGCGGGACGGGCAAGGACGGAAGACGGGAACCCGACAGGTGCCCGCGGGCCCGGGGTCGGAGCGGCGGCGGGAGGAACCCGGGCAGCGGGAGGGGCGGGACGGCGTGGCGCGCGGACGGGTGGGACGGGGCGGGTGCCCGCACGCCCTCACCCGGGTGCAGGCCCTGCGGGCCGCCCCCTTGCCGGCCCGGGACAGCGGATCGACGGCGGGTGCCCGCGGGCCCGGGGCCGGAGGGGCGGGAGGAACCCCGGCAGCGGGAGGGCGGCACGCGGACGGGCGGGACGACGGGTGCCCGCACGTCCTCACCCGGGCGTAGGCCCTGCGGGCTGCCGCCGCGGCGGGTTCCGGTGGCGGATCCGGGGCGGCGCCGGGAGGGTGGCTGCGGGGGACGCCCGGATGACCCGAACCGGAAAGAGCGAGAGATGCCCGAAGTCACCACCCCGTACGCGACCGGCACCCCGTGCTGGGTCGATCTGATGGCGAAGGACCAGCAGGCGGCGCTGGACTTCTACCGCGACCTGCTCGGCTGGCAGGGCAAGCCCGGCCCGGCCGAGTTCGGCGGGTACGCGGTCTGCGAGCTGGACGGCCGGGCCGTCGCCGGGATCGGTCCGGCGATGGCGCCCGAGGGGATGCCGGAGCCGCCGACCGTCTGGACCAGCTACCTGGCCAGCACCGACGCGCAGGCCACCCAGGACGCGATCGTCGCCGCGGGCGGCACGCTGATCGTCCCGACGGTGGAGGTCGGCGACCTGGGCCGGATGCTGGTCGCCGCGGACCCGCAGGGCGCGGTGTTCGGCGTCTGGCAGCCCGGCGAGTTCTCCGGCGCCAAGGTGGTCAACGAGGCCGGGGCGCTGACCTGGAACGAACTGCACACCGGCGACGTACCGGCCGCCACCGCGTTCTACGGCGAGGCGTTCGGCATCGAGATCGAGCCGCTGGACGGCGCCGACTCGTACTGGGAGCTACGGGTCGGCGGCCGCGCGGTCGGCGGCGTCACCCTGCTCGCCAACGACCCGCCCGGCACCCCGGCGCACTGGCTGACGTACTTCGCCGTCGACGACGTGGACTCCACGGTGGACGCCCTGGTCAAGCGGGGCGGGACGGTGCTGGCGCCGCCGTTCGACATGATGGCGGGCCGGATGACGGTGGTCGCCGACCCGCAGGGCGCCCCGTTCGCGATGATCCGGCCGCAGCCGCTGGCGTAGCCGCCCGCCCGAGCCGCCCGCCCCCGTTCCGTGCCGGGGGCGGGCGGTGGCGCGTTCGGGGCAGGGCGGGGCAGGACGGGGCCGCAGGTGACCAGGAGCGGGAGGAGCGGGGCGGCGGCCGAGGCGAGGCCGGGGCGCCCCGGTGGCCGGGGCGGGGGGCGGCTGTGCCAGGATCTTCGCAGGTCACCGGGGCAGCGTCGCCCGACCGGAACGGAGAGCACAGTCGTGGGCACAGCCGTGGACACCCTCGTCGCACCCGAGCCGCTGCTGTTGCGGGACGGGCGTCCCGCCGCCGCCGGGTGGTCGCTCGACCCGGGGATGCGGCACCTGAACCACGGCTCGTTCGGCGCGGTGCCGGTGGTCGCGCAGCGCGAGCAGCAGCGGCTGCGCGAGGAGATGGACGCCTCGCCGGTGCTCTGGTTCCCCGCGCTGCCCCGCCGGGTCGCCGCCGCGCGGGCCGCGGTCGCCGGGTTCCTGGGCGTACCGGCCGAGTTCACCGCGCTGGTGCCGAACGCCAGCGCCGGGGCGAGCACCGTGTACGGGAGCCTGCCGCACCGGGACGGCGGGGAGGTGCTGGTCACCGACCACGGCTACGGGGCCGTGACGATGGGCGCGGCCCGGCTGGCCCGGCGCTGGGGCGGGGCGCTGCGCACCGTGCACGTGCCGCTGGGGGCGGGCCCGGCCGAGGCCGCGGCGGCGGTGACCGGGGCGGTGACGGAACGGACGGCGCTGATCGTGCTGGACCGGATCACCTCCGCGACCGCCCGCTACCTGCCGGTCGACCTGGTGGGCGCGTTCGCCCGCGAGCGCGGCGTCCCGCTGCTGGTCGACGCCGCGCACGTGCCCGGCCTGGACGAGGACCCGCTGGCCGGGGCGGACTGCGACGCCTGGGTCGGCAACCTGCACAAGTTCGGCTGCGCGCCGCGCGGCACCGCCGCGCTCGTCGCCCGCGGCGAACTCCGGCACGCCCTGCACCCGTTGATCGACTCGTGGGGTGCGGAGGAGCCGTTCCCGGAGCGCTTCGACTCCCAGGGCACGCTGGACGTCACCGGCTACCTGGCCGCGCCGACCGCGCTCGACTTCGTCGCCACGCAGTGGGGTTGGACCGAGGCCCGCCGCTACATGGGCGAACTCGCGGACTACGCCCAGCAGTTGATCGGTGCCGAGATCGCCGCCGCGACCGGCGAACCGGCCGCGGCGGACGTCGGCATGCCCGTGAACGCCCTGCGCCTGGTCAAGCTCCCGTCCGGCCTGGGCCGCACCCGCCTGGAGGCCGACGCCCTGCGGGACCGGCTGGCCGCCGAGTTCGGCGTCGAGGCGGCCTTCACCAGCTTCGGCGGGACGGGGTACTTCCGGCTGTCGACGCACGTCTACAACACCGCGGAGGACTACGAGTACTTCGCGGAGCGGTGCGTGCCGGTGCTGTGCGCGTGGGCACGCGAGAGCTGAACCGGGGCCGCCACGCCGACAATCCGGCGGAGGCGCAGGGCGGTTGGGCTCAGGGCGTCTTGTCGAGGGAGGTCGGGGCCGGGGCCGGAGCCGGGGGCTGCTCGGCGGCGGGCTGCGGGACCGGGGGCTGGGCGCCGAAGGGGGGCTGGGCGCCGTAGGGGGGCGTCGCGCCGAGTACCCAGGCCGGGTAGGCGAGGGCCTCGGGCGGGGCGGTGCGCCGACGGCGGCGGGCGATCAGGGAGAGGACCAGGGACACCGGGAGGAGCGCCAGGCCGAGCAGGAAGAGGAGGCCGACGGTGGCCAGGGCGGCGGTGCTCCCCTCGGTGCGGGCGAGCACCGAGTCGACCGGGAAGGTCCCCCGGGCGCGGGAGTCCAGGGAGTTGGTGCGGTGGTCGCCCATCACGAACATCTCCCCGGCGGGGACGGTCACGTCGAAGCAGCGGAAGCCGTTGGGCTCGCCGCCCTCCAGGTAGGGCTCGTCGAGCGGCGCGCCGTTCAACTGGACGGGCTGGTCGCCGCACTGGGCGATCCGGTCGCCGCCGAGGGCGATCACCCGTTCGAAGCCCTTCTCCTTCTTCCCGGCGGCCCCCTCCTCGTCCGTGAAGACCACCACGTCACCGCGCCGGACCTCCCCGGGGTCGATGCCGTAGGTGGTGACCCGTTCGCCGGCGCGGTAGGTGGGGCTCATGCCGTTGCTCCCCAGCACGATCACCCGCGGCCGCAGGGAGATCCCGTAGCCGATCGAGGCGGCCGGGAGCGCCAGGCCGACGATCAGGAAGACCAGTGCGGTCTTGCCCAGCCCGCTCCACCGTTTCATGTCCGTGCTCACTCCCCCGGTGCCCCGCGCCGCTCGGCGCCCCGCACCCCGTAGACCGCGCCGTGCGCGCGGATAGACCCGGGAGTGTAGCGAGCGGCCCGGACGGCGCCGCACCACGGGGGCGTCACCGCTCGGACTCCGGATCGTCCGCCTCCGGCTCGAACTCGTCCTACTCGAACTCGTCCGGCTCGAACTCGTCCGGCTCGGCCGGTTTCGGGTCGGCCACCCAGCCCGCGGCCAGGACCAGGCGGGAGGTGCGGTGGACGGCGAGGAAGGCGAACGGGCGGTCGAACTCCGCGGTGAGGCGCCGGACCAGGTACGGGGGCCTGGTGGCCGCTCCCCCGGCGGCCGCGCCGAAAGCGGTGACCGAGGCGGCCCGGAAACCGCGCGGGCCGAAGACGGCGGTGGTGGCCTGCCGGGCGGCGTCGACCGCCAGCGGTTCGGCGCTGATGCCGGAGAAGTGGCCGCGGGTGGTGTCGGAGGCGGTGCGCAGGCCGAACAGGTCGGGCCGCTCCAGCAGGTCGTGGTCGTCCGCCAGGTCGAACTCGACGGTGCTGACGAGGAGGGCGGGTTCGCGGGAGTAGCTGCCCACCCAGCCCGCGGTCAGGCCCGGTCCCGGTGCACCGTCGGGGAGTTCGGTGCCGGGGCGCAGCAGGCGGGGGTGTTCGGCGGTGCGGACGGCGGCGGCGAGGACCGCGCCGGGGGCGGCGTCCTCGGGGCCCAGGCAGAGGTGGACGTCGACACCGCGCAGGCCCAGCACCTTGAGGACGGTGAGCGGCCCGGCCTCGGGGTCGTCGGCGACGCCGACCCGGTCGAGCAGGCCGGTGCGGCGGTACAGGCTCGCGACGCGGCGGTCCCGCCAGGGGCCGGTCTCGGGCACGTACGGGTTGGAGTGGAAGCGGCGGATCCAGTCGGTGCGGACGGTGAGCGCGGCGGCCAGCAGGAGTTCGGTGTCGGGCGTGACCTCGACGGGCATCCGGGGGATCGCGCCCGCGGTCCGCTCGGCGGCCCAACCGTCCAGCGCGGCGCGGTCGGTGGCCGGGTCGCCGGTGATCCGGCGGTGGCTATGCGGGGGCAGGGCGGCGGTCCAGTCCGGTTCGAGCGGGAGGTGCTCCCTGGTCCAGAGGCCGAGGGCCGTGGTGACGCCGGGCGTCCGGTCGAGGGCGTCGAGCAGTTCGCGTCCGGCCGCGGCGGCACCGGCGGTCGGGACGCCGAGGGCGTCGGCGAGTTCGCGGGCGGCGGGGCCGGTCGCGCCCGCGGCGAGGAGGGCGAGCGGGGCCCAGGCGCCCGGGGCGCTGAAGGCGGTGTTGCGGCCGTCGGCCGGGGCGGTGCGCCCCCAGCGGGCGGTCAGCTGGTTGACGGCGCGGACGGTGCGGTGCATCGGCACGGTTGCGGTTCTCCCCCGGTGTGGTCCCGTCCCGGAGGGTAGGCGCTCCGCGGGGGCGACGGCCAGCGGTTATCCGCGCACCGCCTGACGGTGCGTGCGGCCTCGCCGCCCGGCCGGTGCACCGAGCGGGTGGGGTGGTTCCGGGGCGGGCGGCGAGGGGTTCGCGGACGAGCGGCGAGGGGTTCGCGGACGAGCGGGGCGGGGGGGGGAGGTGGTGCGGTACGTCCGGTGGTGCGCCATGGCGGCCCGGGCACCCCGCGCTCGGGCCGCCATGGCGCTGGCGGACGCGGCCCCCGGTCTCCCGGTTTTCCCCTCCCGGGGAGTGGGGGCCGCGCCGCCGCTTCGGGTGGCTGTCGCCGCTGACCGTCCGCGTGGGGGTGGGGCCGGTCAGCGACGGGACCGGGGGCCGGTCAGCGGCGCTGCCAGAGGGCCGGGACGTTCGGCGGCTCCCAGCCGGCGTACGCGACGTGGCCCTGGATGCAGACGTAGGTGACACCGTTGTAGGTGACCACGTCGCCGACCTTGTAGCTGGTGCCGACCTTCCAGGTGGTGGTGCCGCCGCCCGTGTTGCTCGGGCTGGGGCTGGGCGAACCCGGGGGCGTGCTGCTGGGGCTGGGGCTGGGCGTGCCCGTCCCGTTGACGTTGAGCACGAAGTCGAAGCTGGCCTCGCGCCCGTTGCCGACCTGGCGGACCGTCATCAGCAGGTCCGGGTCGTAGATGGTGTCGGTGGCGTTGCGCGGCTCGTTCGGGAAGTACAGCTGGGTGGTGAGGATCGGCTGCCCGGGGGCCTGCACCTTGACGTGGATGTGCCGGGTGCGGCCCGGGTAGAGGCCGGGGACGATCGTGGTCAGCGTGTACGCGCCGTTGGCGGCGCTGAACTGGTGGCCGCGGAAGGTGTAGCCGGAGTTGTCGTAGGTGCCGTTGGTGTCGGCCTGCCAGAAGTCCAGCAGGGCGCCGGCGATCGGAAGGCAGTTCCGGCCGAAGACGAAGCCGCTGACGGTCAGCGGGGTGCCGGGGGTGCCGCTGGTGACCAGGCTGGTGCGCAGCGGGGAGCCGGGCTTGAAGTACGGGCCCTCGATCTGCTCCTCGGTGAGGTGGCCGTCGGTGCACTCGGGGGTCAGCGGGGCCGGGCCGTCGGCGGCGACCGCGTCGCGGGCCAGCGCGACTCCGCCGCCGATCAGGACGGGGGCCGCGGCGGCCGCGGCGGCCGCCTTGAGCAGGCCCTTGCGGCTGATCTTGCGATCGGCCAGTTCTCCCAGGCCGTCCAGCGGGTTGTGGGGGGTGGACATGGCTCTCCGTTCGACTGCTGCTGGTGGTCGCCGCACGCCCGGATTCCCTTGGATGGGACATGACACCTGGAGAGGTCGGGCCTCCCGGCACGGCGGCGCTGTGGGGTGCCTCAGACGCTAGGCCCTGCCCGGCCGGGCGTCGATGGACGGAGGCTGCGGGACGTGGTGCATTCCTCAGGCGCCTTCACGTGCCGTTCGACGGGGCTTCAGCCCGGATTTTCCTCCAACTGCCTTTACTGAACCGCTAGTTGGCAGACGTCACTTCCTCGAAACCACCCCGCCTTCAGCTTTCCTTGAGCCTGTCTTCAGGCTGCCTTCAGCCGGACTTCTCACGGAACTCGCCCGGGGTGCGGCCGACTTCGCGCCGGAAGAAGCGGCAGAAGTAGGCCGGGTCGGAGAAGCCGGCTGCCGCCGAGATCTGACGGATCGTCAGGTCCGTTGTGGTGAGCAGGTGTTTGGCCTCCAGGGTCTGCTGTTCGCGGATCAGCCGGGCCGGGGTGCGGCCGGTTGCCTCCTTCACCACCTCGTGCAAGTAGCCCGCGGAGACGCCGAGTTCACGGGCCAGCGCGAGCACCGAGCGGTCGGTGCGGTCGGCTTCGGCGATCAGCCGGGTGAACCGGGTGACCAGCGGGTGTCCCGCGGCGCGGGGCGGCGCCGTGGCCGCGCCGCGCCCGCGGGCCGCCCGCAGCGCCCGCACCAGCAGGACGTGCAGCAGGGCCTGCAGCACGCTCGGCCCGCCGTCCAGCCCGGCCTCGTACTCGGCGGTCAACTCCCGCAGCACGGCGACCAGTTCGCGGTGCTCCCGGCGGTCCGGCCGGACCGCCGGGCCGGTCGCGAGGGAGCGCAGCAGGGCCAGGTCCTCGGGGTGCCGGTGCAGGAAGTCCTCGTTGAACAGCAGGATCCAGCCGTCGAGCCGGCGCGCCCCGCACCAGCGGT
Organism: Kitasatospora phosalacinea; assembly: GCF_000717185.1. Taxonomy (GTDB): domain Bacteria; phylum Actinomycetota; class Actinomycetes; order Streptomycetales; family Streptomycetaceae; genus Kitasatospora; species Kitasatospora phosalacinea_A. The sequence continues at coordinate 44,309 of NZ_JNYE01000051.1, forward strand.
GCACCTGCCCCGGCAGCACCGCGTACAGCGCCGGGGGCTGGATCCGGTGCTCGACCAGGTCGATGACGTGCGTCCCGCTGCCCGCCACCACGTAGGCCAGTTCGTAGAACGAGTGCCGGTGCGGAAAGTCCGCCCGGGAGAGCGGCCCGATCGCGTCGAAACTGCCCGCCGCGAACGGCAGCAGCCCCGGGTCGGGCACGTCCAGGTCGTGCAGTTCCAGGCCGGTGGCCGGTCGGAGCCTCATCGCGCCAGTGTGCGCAAACGGCCCGCCGGGCGTCCAGTGGTCCAGACCAAGTGGCACGTACCGGCAAGCGGCCCGCGGATCGGGGCGGCCGTGGTCACCCCTCGGGGGCGGGCCAGGTCTCCACGAGTGCGCGCCGGTCCGGGAAGCGGGGGCCGCCGAGCATCTCCCGGGTGCTCCGGCCGTTGAGCCAGCACACCTCCTCGGGGCCGCCGTCGCCGGTGTCGAACAGGCAGCACACTCCGCCGGCGGCGGCCGTGAGGTCGGTGAACGCCTTCCTGATGCCGGCCGACCGCGCGAACAGGCGGCTCATCTCCGACGTCGCCGCCCAGCACTCCACGGACGCGTAGCCGGGGTGGGGGAAGGACGCGAACCGGACCGTCGCGTAGACGTACCCGATCCGGATCCGGCCGTCCGCCTCGGGTGCGCGGCCGTTCGCCTCCGCGTACGCCCGCAGGGCGTCGTCGGCGTCGAAGAGGAGGGACGTGTCGAGGTCGAGCGGGCCGCCCGCGGAGCAGTCGACCGGCTCGCTCCGGAAGCGCGAGGTGAACGGGAGCAGGAGCCGCTCGCCGGTGGGGAGGGTGAGGGCGAGCGGGGGCACCCCGCGGGTCGGGGGCGCCGGCTCGGCGAGAGCGGTCAGCGCCCTGGCGACGTTCCGGGGGCGGGGGTAGAACTCGTAGCCGTAGATCAGTCCATGTGCCCTTCCGTTCCTCTCCGCTCCTCGTCCGTTCCGGGGCGCGCTCCGGGGCGTTCAGACGATCAGCAGTTCGCCGCAGGTCTCGGTGAGGACGGCACGGGCGTCGGCGGGGAGGTCGCGGTCGGTGATGAAGCAGTCGAGGTCGGCGAGGGCGGCGAAGCTGCTGAGGCCGACGACGCCCCACTTGCTGTGGTCGGCGACGGCGACGGTGCGGTGGGCGGAGGCGATCAGGGCGCGGTTGGTCTGGGCCTCGGCGAGGTTGGGGGTGGTCAGGCCGGCGCGTTCGCTGACGCCGTGGGCGCCGATGACCAGCAGGTCGACGTGCAGGGAGCGGATGGCCTGGTCGGCGAGCGGGCCGACCAGGGCGGCGGAGCGGGTGGGGGCGCCGCCGGTGAGCAGGAGGGCGGGGCCGCCGTCGCCGCGGCTGCGGACGAGTTCGGCGACGGGCAGCGAGTTGGTCACCACGGTCAGGCCGGGGACGTCGAGCAGGCGGGCGGCGACGGCGTACGCGGTGGTGCCCGCGGAGACGGCGACCACGCTGCCGGGCTGAACCTGGGCGGCGGCGGCCTCGGCGAGGGCGGCCTTGGTCTCGGCGGCCAGGGTCGACTTGGCCTCGAAGGCGGGCTCCTCGGCGGAGGTGGTGCGGGCGACCGCGCCGCCGTACACCTTGCGGACGGCGCCGGAGCGGGCGAGGGCGTCCAGGTCGCGGCGGATCGTCATGTCGGACACGCCGAGCTGGTCGACGAGCTCGGCGACCTTGACGGCCCCGTCGCGGCGGACCAGGTCGAGGATCAGGGCCCGGCGCTGGTCGGCGAGCAGTCCGCCGTCGGTCGTCACGGTGTCCTCCGGAGGGGGTACGAGTGGGACGGCGCTCAGCATAGTTCGCGGGGCGGCACACCAGGCCTGTTCGAGTCTGGGGCAGTGTGTTTGAATGTGTTGAATATACCGTCTGATCGTCCGTGAACGTCCGTTGGAGCGCCCGATGACCACCGATGCCGCCGCCGATGCCGCTGCCGATGCCGCAGCCGACGCCGCCGCCTCTTTCGCCTCCGCCTACGGCGGCTCGCCCGACGGCGTGTGGGCCGCGCCCGGCCGGATCAACCTGATCGGCGAGCACACCGACTACAACGAGGGCTACGTGCTGCCCGCCGCGCTGCCGCACGCCACCCGGGTCGCGGCCCGCCGCCGCGCGGACGGCCGGGTGCGGCTGTTCAGCGCGCAGGGCGACGGCTCGGTGGCCGAGTTCGCGCTCGTCGACCTGGCGCCGGGCTCGGTGCCGGGCTGGGCCGCGTACCCGGCGGGCGTGTTCTGGGCGCTGGCCGAGGCCGGGCACCCGGTAGGCGGCGCCGACCTGGCGTTCTCCTCGGACGTGCCGACCGGGGCGGGCCTGTCCTCGTCCGCCGCGCTGGAGTGCGCGACCGCGATCGCCCTGGACGAGCTGTACGGCCTCGGCCTGGACGCCCCCGGCCGGGCGCTGCTCGCCCAGCGCGCCGAGAACGCCTACGTCGGGGTGCCGTGCGGCGCGCTCGACCAGATGGCGTCCAGCTGCTGCGTCGCGGGCCACGCGTACTTCCTCGACACCCGCACGCTCACCGGCCGCCAGGTGCCGCTGGACCTGCCCGCGGTCGGCCTGTCCCTGCTGGTGGTCGACACCCGGGTCAAGCACGACCTCGGCGACGGCGCGTACGCGGGCCTGCGGGCGGGCTGCGAGCGGGCCGCCGGGCTGCTCGGGGTGCGGGCGCTGCGCGACGTCGACGCGGCCGGGCTGGCCGCGGCCGAGGAGCGGCTGCCCGTCGAGCTGCGCCCGCTGCTGCGGCACGTGGTCACCGAGGACCAGCGGGTGCTGGACGCCGTCGCGCTGCTCGACGCGGGCGACCCGCGGGCGCTCGGCCCGGTGCTGACCGCCGGGCACGCCTCGCTGCGCGACGACTACCGGGTCTCCTGCCCCGAGACCGACCTCGCGGTGGCCGCGGCGAACGCGGCGGGCGCGCTGGGCGCCCGGATGATGGGCGGCGGCTTCGGCGGCTCGGTGCTCGCCCTGGTCGACGCCGACCGGCTGGCGGAGGTCGAGCGGGAGGTGCGCGGGGCGTTCGCCGCGGCCGGGTTCGGCGAGCCGCAGACCTTCCAGGCGGTGCCCTCGCAGGGCGCGCACCGGGTGCGGTAGGCAGCGGGAACGGAGAACCCGCCCGGGAGCTTCCCGGGCGGGTTCTCCTGCGTGCGCGAGGGGCCCTACAGCTCGCGCAGGGTGCGGGCCGCGGTCTCCGGGCGGACGTCGTTCATGAACGCCCCCATGCCGGACTCGGTGCCCGCCAGGTACTTGAGCTTGTCGGCGGTGCGGCGCAGCGTGAACAGCTCCAGGTGCAGGGCGAGTTCGGTGGCGGCGGGCCGGGGCGTCTGGTGCCAGGCGGCGATGTACGGGGCCGGTTCGGGGAAGAGCCGGTCGAAGCGGCGCAGCAGGTCGAGGTAGACCCGCGGGAACTCGGCGCGGGCGTCGTCGTCCAGCGCGGTGAGGTCGGCGGCCCGGCGGTTGGGGTAGAGGTGCACCTCGTACGGCCAGCGGGCGGCGAACGGGACGAAGGCCGTCCAGTGCTCGCCGGCCAGCACCACCCGGGAGTCCGGCTTGCCCGCGGTGGCGCGCTCGGCGGCCAGCACGTCGTCGTACAGGTTTCGGCCGGTCGCGGCGAGGTGGGCGGCGGCGCGGTCCAGGGCGAGGGCGGTGCGCGGGGTGGTGAACGGGAAGGCGTAGATCTGGCCGTGCGGGTGGCCGAGGGTCACGCCGATCTCGGCGCCGCGGTTCTCGAAGCAGTACACCTGCCGGACGCCGGGGCGGGCGTACAGCTCGGCGGTGCGGTCGGTCCAGGCGTCCAGGACCAGGCGGGCGTGCGGCTCGGAGAGGTCGACGAAGGACGCGCCGTGGTCGGAGGTGAAGCAGACCACCTCGCAGCGGCCGGTGCCCGGGGTGAGCGCGTACGGGCCGTCCGACCAGGGGGCGACGTGGGCGGCGGAGGAGTCGGCGAGCGAGGGGAAGCGGTTCTCGAACACCGCGACCTGGTAGTCCGCGGCCGGGATCTCGCTGAGCCGCCCGTCCCGGGACGGGCAGAGCGGGCACTCGTCGGCCGGCGGGTGGTAGGTGCGGGCCTGGCGGTGCGCGGCGACGGTGACCGCGTCGCCGGTGAACGGGTCGACCCGCACCTCGGAGACGCTCGCGGCGGGCTCCAGCGGGCGGGCGTCGACCGCGTCGCGGACGGCGGGCCCGTCGTCGTAGTAGATCAGTTCGCGGCCGTCGGCCAGTTCGGTCACCGTCTTGTGCACGGCGGCACACTCCTCGTGGTTCGGGTCGCGGCTCGGGGCAGGACGGGTGAGCCGATACACCGAACATCTTCGAACAGAGTGCACCACAATGCAACACCCCTCCGGTCGGCGGACCGGAGGGGTGCGGCGTTCGGGCGGGAGGCTACGCCTTGGCGAGGACCTCGGTGACCAGCTCGCGGGCCTCGGACTGGACCTGGGCGAGGTGGCTCTCGCTGTGGAAGCTCTCGGCGTAGATCTTGTACACGTCCTCGGTGCCGGAGGGGCGGGCCGCGAACCAGGCGTTCTCGGTGGTGACCTTGAGGCCGCCGATCGCGGCGCCGTTGCCGGGGGCGTGGGTGAGGACCGCGGTGATCGGCTCGCCCGCCAGGGTGTCGGCGGTGACCCGGTCGGCGTCGAGGGCGGCGAGGGCGGCCTTCTGGGCCCGGTCCGCGGGGGCGTCGACCCGGGCGTAGACCGGGTCGCCGTGGCGGGCGACCAGCTCGCGGTACAGGGCGGAGGGGGTGCTGCCGGTGACGGCGGTGATCTCGGAGGCCAGCAGGGCCAGCAGGATGCCGTCCTTGTCGGTGCTCCACGGGGAGCCGTCCCGGCGCAGGAAGGAGGCGCCCGCGGACTCCTCGCCGCCGAAGGCGACCGTCCCGTTCAGCAGGCCGTCGACGAACCACTTGAAGCCGACCGGCACTTCGAGCAGCTCGCGGCCGAGCCCGGCCACCACCCGGTCGATCATCGAGGAGGAGACCAGGGTCTTGCCGACCGCCGCCGCCGCGGGCCAGCCCTCGCGGTGCCGGTACAGGTAGTCGATGGCGACGGCCAGGTAGTGGTTGGGGTTCATCAGCCCGCCGTCGGGGGTGACGATGCCGTGCCGGTCGGCGTCCGCGTCGTTGCCGGTGGCCAGGGCGTACGCGTCGCGCTTGTCGATCAGCGAGGCCATCGCGTACGGGGAGGAGCAGTCCATCCGGATCTTGCCGTCCCAGTCCAGGGTCATGAACCGCCAGGTGGGGTCGGCGAGCGGGTTGACCACGGTGAGGTCGAGGCGGTGGGTCTCGGCGATCCGGCCCCAGTAGGCGACCGAGGCGCCGCCGAGCGGGTCGGCGCCGATCCGCAGGCCCGCGTCGCGGACGGCGTCCAGGTTCACCGCGGCGGGCAGGTCGTCGACGTACGCGCCGAGGAAGTCGTAGCGGCCGGTGGTGTCGGCGGCCAGCGCCCGGGCGTACGGGATGCGGCGGACGCCCTCCAGGCCCGCGGCGAGCAGGGCGTTGGCGCGGCGCTCGATCCAGCCGGTGGCGGTGGAGTCGGCCGGACCGCCGTGCGGCGGGTTGTACTTGAAGCCGCCGTCGGCGGGCGGGTTGTGCGAGGGCGTCACCACGATGCCGTCCGCGAGCGCCGCCGGGCGGGTGCGGTTGTGGGTGAGGATCGCGTGCGAGACCGCCGGGGTCGGCGTGTAGCCGTCCGCGGTGTCCAGCAGCACCGTGACGCCGTTGGCGGCGAGCACCTCCAGGGTGGTGGCCCGGGCGGGCTCGGACAGCGCGTGGGTGTCGATGCCGAGGAACAGCGGGCCGGTGGTGCCCTGTTCGGCCCGGTAGTCGCAGATCGCCTGCGCGGTGGCCGCGATGTGGTCCTCGTTGAAGGCGCCTCGCAGCGCCGAGCCGCGGTGCCCGGAGGTCCCGAAGGCGACGCGCTGGGCGACGTCCTCCGGGTCCGGGTGCAGCGCGTAGTAGTCCGTCACCAGGCGGGCGACGTCGATCAGGTCCTGCGGCTGCGCCGGCTGGCCGGCCCGTGCGTGCACCATGTGCTTGTTCCCCTCGGTCGGTACGGCAAGGATGCCCGCCGACCATCATGCGGGCCACACCGCCCCGACCGCGGGAACGCCGTCGGGGCGCGGCCGACGGGGCGGCGGCCGGGGCGGCGGAACGGATTCCGGCTGTACGGGGAACGGGCCTTCCGATCAAGGGAGTTGACGCCGCCTCGGCGGTTCGGGGGCGCTCCCGGAGCGCGCGGCGGCCGTCGGCGGCCCCGGTCCCGGCGTCCCCGGTCCCGGCGTCTCCGGTCTCGGGGTTTCTTCCGGCCTCGGCGTCCCCGGCGTCAGCCCGTCCGGGCGCGCAGGGCCTCGGCGGACCAGGTGAGCGCGGGCGCCGGGCCCTCCGGGGCGGGCCAGCGGTTGATCACCGCGAGCAGGTGGAGGTACCGGTCCCGGCGCGGATCGTTCGCGCTCTCCAGGCGGAGCAGCAGTCGGCGGCGGAGCCCGGTGTCGTCGGGACGGCCGCAGAGCTGCGCGTAGTGGGCCGTGAGCGCCGCGACGACCGGATCGGCCTGGGGGGAGGCCGGGCGGACGCCAGCCGCCAGGGCCGGGGCGACGAGGTCGCGGACGACTGCGACGAGGTCGCGGCGCGGACCCGTGGTGCGGACCCGCGCCCGGTCGGCCGCCAGTTCCTCGGCCGTGCGCCGCACCGCGGCCCGGAAGTCCGGGTCCAGGGCCAGTTCGGCCAGTTCCACCCAGGCCCGGGCCTGCTCGGCGTCGGGGTCCTCGGACAGTTCGGGGGTCATCGAGCGCATGGCTCCCGCGGACACGGGGTCGGTGGCCGCTCCGTCGAAGACGGCGTGGAGGAAGTCGTCGACGAGGTCGCGGCGTTGGTCCTCGGTGAGCCGGGCGAGTCGGTGCACGGGGTCGGTCTCCTCGGGGGTGAGCCCGCGCTCGGCCACCACGGTGAGCACCGCGTGCCGCAGGCGCAGGACGCGGATCTGTACGGCCAGCGCCTCGGCCTGCACCGCGGCGACCTCGGGGAGCGGGAGGCCCCGGTCGACGACCTCGCGGATCGTGGCGAGGTCCAGTCCCAGTTCGCGGAGGGTCCGCACGAGGCGCAGGCGCTCGACGGCGGCGGTGTCGTACCGGCGGTGGCCGGCCGGGCTGCGGTCCGTCGGCGGCACGATTCCGCGTTCGGAGTAGAACCGTACGGTCTTGACTGTCAGACCGGTCCGCCGGGCCAGTTCACCGATCGAGTAGCGCGTGTCGCCGTCCATGCCCGCAGCCTGCCGCCTCCCCCCGGGGGAGGTGCAAGCCCCTCCGCCCCGGCGGGGTCACTTCTTGCGGCCGCGGGAGCTTTGGGCGGTGCGGCCGCGGACGATGCCGATGAACTCCTCGACCAGGTCGGTGGTGGCCTCCTCCGGCCAGGCGAGGGCGACCTGCGACTGCGGGACGTCGAGGTGCGGCGGCACGACGGTCCAGCTGTGCAGCCCCTCGGATGCGGCGGCTGGTGTAGAGGCGCAGGGCGGAGCGCATGGTGTCGAGTTCCTTGGTGGTGCGCTCGGAGGCGACACCTTCCATGAGGTCCAGGGCCTGTGCCCAGAGGGTGACGGCTTCTTCGTGGCGGTGCTGGGCGGCGACGGTCTTGGCGAGGTTGGCCAGGGTGAGGGCGCGGACGCGGTGGTAGGTGCCGGGGACACGGTGCTGGACGGCGGCGCGGTAGTGGCGTTCGGCGGCGGCGTGGTCCTTCATCGCGGTCAGGGTCTTGCCGGTGTGGGAGGCGACGGTGGCGGCGACCGGTCCGGAGGCGGCGGCGTAGGCAGGGGGCGGTTCGGTAGCGGCGAGCATCGCGTTCTCGGCGGCGAGGATCAGCTTCGCGGCGGCGGCCCGGTTGCCGGAGGCGCCGTTGGCGCGGGCTGCGGTGATGAGCAGCAGGGCCTCGGTACTGGGGTCGACGCGCCCGCGGGCGCGGAGGAGGGCAGCGTCGGCGAGGGCGGCGGTGCCGGTGTGGTGGCCGAGGTCGAGGGCCTGGTGGGTGAGGGCTCGCATGGCCCAGGCGGCGCGGCCTGCGGGGTCGGCCTCGCAGGCGAGCTGGTAGGCGAGGAGGTAGAACCGCTGGGCGGCGCCGTCGCTGCCGTGGTCGTGGAGTTTCCAGCCGATGAGGGTGGCGAGTTCGGCAGCGGCGCCGAACGCCTCCGTACGGATGGCGCTGTCGGGGAAGGTGCCCTTGAGCATCGGGGTGACGACGTCGGCGAGATAGGAGGTGATGGCGACCAGGCCGTGGCCGCCGCCGAGGCGTTCGTCGGCGGTGCGGAACATCTCGGTGAACTGCCGGACGACGGCGATCTCGCCGGGCCCGATCCGGCGGCTGCCGGCGGCGGCGCTGAGCGCGGCCGCGGCGGCCTGGTGGTCGTAGGCCAGCGGCAGGCCGACCGCGGCGGCGGAGAAGGTGGTGGCGAGGAAGTCGCGGCGGCGCAGCATGATGAGCCTTCCGAGGTCGGCAGCGGCGACGAGGGGGTCGAGGGGCAGCGCCCGGGTGGTGTCCTCGACGGGTTCGGAGCCTAGACCGATCTCGGCCGGCGTGACGGTGCGTCGGAGCCTGCGGCTGAGCGCTTCGGCGATGTAGAGCGGTGTCCTGCCCGCCGGTCTGGTCCCGTTGACGACCCAGTGGTGGACGGCCGCCTTCGAGGTGCGCAGTTCGACCCGGGACTCGGCGGCGACGGCCCGCACCGCTCTGGCCAGGGCTTCGTAGGTCCACCCGGCCTCGTCCAGGACGGCTGCCAGGTGCCGGTTCGGTTCGGCGCTCGGGTTCACTTCGCTCCCTGGGACGACCGCGAGTTGATCATGAACGGGATTAACCAGGAGGGGGAGCGAACACGGTACCGCCGCCCGGGCCCGGAGGCTTCACTTTCAGGCATCCACCCGACTCCGAACAGAGGTGCAGATCAACATGATTGACGCAAAGTCAGCTGTGACCGGTCAGCTCGCGGGCGCGACGGTGCTGGTGACCGGGGGCGGCGGCCTGGTCGGCAGCCGCGTCGTCGCCCAGCTCGCCGCCGCGTACGCGGACGTCGCCGCCTGCACCCGCCACCCGCGCACCGCGTTCGCCAGCAACCTGGCCGGCACCCAGAGCGTGCTGGACACCGTGGCCGGATCGACGGTGAAGCGGCTGGTGTTCGTCTCCTCCGCGTCCGTCTACGGCCACGGCGGCACCACCGCCGACGGCCCCGCGGTCTTCACCTAAGCGCAGCCGCTGGACCCGATCTCCGTCTACGCGAACACCAAGGCGTGGGGCGAGCAGCAGACCCGGCTGATGCTGGACGGCTCCACCGGGCCCGAGCACGCGATCGTCCGGTACTTCTCCGTCTACGGGGAGCCGCAGGTCCCCAAGCCCGGCTCGCACTCGTGGATGGTCCCGTGGATGGCCATGTCCGCGCACACCGGCCGCCCGATCCGGCTCAACGGCGGCGGCACGCAGGTACGGGACATGGTGCACGTCGAGGACATCGCCCGCGCCACGATCCTCGCGCTGGTCGCCGAACGGATGGCGGCCGGACGGTCAACGTCGGCACCGGCGTGCCGACCATGGTGCGCCGCATCGGCGAGCTGATCGCCGCCCACTACCCCGGCGCCCGCTTCGAGCGGGCGCCGATGCCCGCGGGCGACCCGCTCGGCGGCTGCGTCGACACCCGCCTGGCCGCCGAACTCCTCGGCTGGGCTCCCGCCATCGGCCTCGCCGACGGCATCGACCGGTACGTCGCCTGGCTGCGCTCCACCCCTGGCGCCGTCCCCGACTGGTTCACCGCCGACGGACCCTCGGCTGCCCTGGCCGCCTGAATCTGCCTGGCCGGGCTCGGCCGGGCTCGGCTGGGTCTGGCCGTCAGAAGATCGGCGGTCGGCCCAGCTGCGCCATCCGGCGCACCGTGCTCCACCGCATCGGCCGGCGCGGCGGGCACGCCACCCGCACCCCCTCGAAGAACCCGCCCCACCACGCCTTCAAGCCGGCCAGCGGCGGGCGGCGCAGCAGGGTGTAGCCGATCCAGGAGGCGAGGTAGACCGGTACCAGCGGGGCGGGGAGGTGGCGTTTGGCCAGCCAGACCCGGTTGCGGGCGGTCATCCGGTAGTAGGCGGCGTGCCGGGCCGGGTCGGTGCGCGGGTGCTGGAGCACCAGGTCGGCGCGGTAGTCGATGCCCCAACCCGCGTCCAGCGCCCGCCAGGCGAAGTCGGTCTCCTCGTGCGTGTAGAAGAACTCGGCCGGGAACAGGCCGATCTGGTCGATCACGGACATCCGGATGGCGTGGCCGCCACCGAGGAACGTGGTCACCGGACCGGACTGCATCGGGTCGGACTTGCCCAGGCGGGGGACGTGGCGGCGCTGGGTGAAGCCGGTCTCGTCGGCGATCCGGAACGAGGCGATGCCCAACCGCGGGTCCTGCTCGAACGCCTCCCGGACCAGTCGGAAGGTGTCGGTGCGCGGCAGCAGCCCGTCGTCGTCCAGCACCACCAGCACGTCCGCGCCGCCCAGTTCGCGCAGCCGCTCCACACCGGCGTTGCGCCCGCCCGGGATGCCCAGGTTCTCCGGCAGCTCCACCGCGTCCACCCACTGCGGCAGCGGCGGCAGTTCGACGCCCTGGCCGAGCACGACCGTGCGCACCCCGGACTCGGAGCCCTCCTGCGTCCGCACCGACTCCAGCAGCGCCACCAGCTCGGCGGGCCGGTTCCCCATCGTCAGCACCACCACGCCCAGCGTGACACCCATGTCCGACCCGACCCTTCGAGGACTCGATGAACTCTCCGACACCGCAGGACGCCGACCGGCTGCCGCTGCACGAGCTGGCGGCCGTGGGCCGCCTGCCCGACCACCAGGTGCTGGACCGGCCGACCCTCGCATGGATCGCCGACCGGCGGCCGGGCGGTCCGGGTGCGCGGCCCAGACTGCCACACCCCGCGACCCCGCTGGTACCGGATCCGTCCTGGTTCGCCCGGCCGGAGACCGCGACCTCCCTGCACGGCGTCCTGCACGGCGCCCGCGTCGCCGTCCTCGTCCAGCTCCTCGCCGCCGGCCACGGCCTCGGCCCCGACCGGGTGCTCGCGCTCGCCGCCGCGGCAGCCTGCCACGACTGCCGCCGCCTCAACGACCGCACCGACCCCGGCCACGGCGCCCGCGCCGCCGCCTGGCTGACCCGGCACCCGGCCGACCTCAGCGCCGCGTTCGGCCACGAGGCCAGCCCGGAGGCGGTCGCCGCCGTCGCCCTCCACGACGTCCCCCACCGCGCCTTCACTCCTGAGCAGCACACCGCCTACCACCGGCACCGCACGGCCGTCGACCTGCTCAAGGCCGCCGACGCCCTCGACCGCTACCGCCTGCCCGCCACCCGCTGGTGGCCCGACCTGCACCTGCTGCGCCTCCAGATTCCGGCCTGGGCCCTGCACCTCGCCCACGACCTGGTCGTCCGCACCGAACACGCCCGCCTCGACGGCGTGAGCGACGCCCACGCCCTCCACCTGGCGCTCCGCGCCCTGCAACCCGAGTAGGAGACACCCGTGCACCCGGACTGGGACCTCGCCCACACCCACCTCGACGCCCCCACCGAGCAGTTGCCCACCGGCCTCACCGCCACCCCGGACCACTGGAGCGAGCGCCTCCAACGCACCCCGGGCGGACACCTGCTGCGCCCCGACGGCAACGCCATGCTCACCGCCCTGACCACCGACCGCCCGATGCACCTGCTGCACCTCACCCGCTCCCTGGACGCCATCCGCACCAGCGGCCACCTGCTCGCCTCCACCGGCTGCCTCGCCGCCGCCCTCTACGGAGCCCCGCTCACCGAACTGCCCGGCGGCGCGCTGCGCCCCCACAACCTCGGCACCCACCTCCTCGACACCCGCCCCGACCTCGACAGCCGACGCGACAGCACCCCCCTGGTCATCGAAGTCTCCCCCGACCACCCGGCCCCCGGCGCCGGCCTGGACTACCTGCGCCTGGGCGCCGTCCACCTGCGCGCCTTCGACCGCCACCGCCACGCCCTCACCCCCACCGAGGACCACCAGGTCACCCGGTCCGTCACCGACCGGATCCGCGCCGCCGCACCCCTGCTGGACCTGATGCTCGCCACCGCCACCGGCCGCATCCGCCCCGACGCCGGGGCGTTCCTCGACCAACTGGCCGCCGCCGTCCCGGTCATGCCCTACCTCGGCTACCTCTACTTCGAGACCGCCGCCGAGTACCTGATGCTCCACTCCACCAGCACCGCGACGAAGAACCTGGCCGAACTCGGCGAGATGAACAACCACCTCTACAAGCAGCTCGCCTTCACCGCCGTCGACACCATGGGCACCCTCTTCGACGTCGGCCGCTTCCGCCCCGGCCGCCAACGCTTCCTCGACCTGATCGACGGCATCGAACCCGGCCTGTCCCAGCACGCCGCTGCCTTCGTCCACGACCGCCTCTGCCACCGCTTCACCGCCACTGCCCTCACCCCGGCCGCCGACGCCACCGCCTTCGCCTTCACCGACGCGGACGCCGACGACCTGCGCACCGCGGCCGCCCCGCTGCTCGGCCAACTCCTCTTCCGCGAAGTCCGCCTCCTGGACCGCTACCCCCAGCTCTACCACCTCTTCGAACAGGAGAAGGCCGCCGAGGCGTGGACCTACTGGAACCGCCGGCGCACCGCCCTGCCCTACAACGCGACCTGCGGGCCCAAGGGCGAGATCGGCGTCAACCCCGCCAACCCGCACGCCCGGATCACCGTCTGGACCGCCGAACGATGCGTCCGCGGACTGCTCCACCCCACCGAACAGGTCGCCGCCGTGCCGGCACCCCGACTCGCCCCCTGGGTCTTCACGCCCCTGCGGGACCGCACGGACGAGGAACTGTGGAACAGCCGCCCGGTGCTGGCGTGATCTCCGGGGTTCGCCGCCAGCCCTTGGGCAGCTCTTGAGCCGGAGCGACAACGTGCCTGCCCCTGACCCGGGCTCACCCCTGTCGGATGGCCCGGCCTCCGGGTCCGGGTGGGTGCGAGCGGGTCCGGACCGGGCCTGGGCAGTCGGTCTCCACGAGGCCGGGGGCCGTTTGAGCAGGTTCCCGGTGGTGCCCGGACGCCCGAGGCTACTTCTTGCGGCCGCCGCCGCTGCCGCCGCGCTTGGGCTGGGCGGTGCGGGCGCCGCCGGTGCGCTGGCCCGGCTTGGGCTTGCCGCCGCCCTTGCCGGCCTGGGCGGTGCGCTGCTGGGGCTGGGCCTTGGACTTCTTCGTGCCGGACGGGCGGCGCTGCTCCTCGGCGGCGGCGGTGCGGCCGCGGGAGCTGTTGGCGGTGCGGCCGCGGACGATGCCGATGAACTCCTCGACCAGGTCGGTGGTGGCCTCCTCCGGCCAGGCGAGGGCGACCTGCGACTGCGGGACGTCGAGAAGACGACCTCCTCGGCGAGGTCGGCGACGGTGACCTCCTCGGCGGCGGCCAGCCAGTGGTCCTTGGGGAACACCACGACGGTGGTCTCGGTGTACAGCGGGATGGCGCTCAGCACCGTCCGGTCCACCGGCAGCCGGACCAGCCCGGCGTCCGCGCCGCCGGACAGCAGCAGGGCGTGCCCGTCGGCGGGCGCCGACTGCAGCAGTTCGAGCGGGACGTCCGGCAGCCGCTGCTCCCACACCCGCAGCCACTTGGTGGGCGTCACCCCGGGCACGTACACCAGGCGGAAGGGGGCGGAGGGCTGCTCGTTGTCGGTCACGCGCTCCAGGCTAGCGGTCCGCCGGGGCCCGGCCGGGCAGCGGTCGTGACGGGGCGGGGGCGGCGGTCGGCGGGGCGGGGGCGGCGGCCGTGAGCTGGGCAGGGGCGCTTTCCCTATACCCTTGTCGCATGACTACGCCCAAGCCCAAGACCTCCCAGACCATGAAGCCCGCGACCGCGGCCAAGAAGCTGGGGATCTACCTGGCGGCGACCCCCGCCGAGTTCCAGGCGGGCGTCGTCTCCCGCGACGAGCTCAACGCGATGCAGGCCGAGCCCCCGCAGTGGCTGGCCGACCTGCGGCGCAACGGGCCGCACCCGCGGCAGGTGGTGGCCGCCCGGCTCGGCATCTCGGTCACCGGCCTGAACCGGGCCGGGATCACCGAGGCGCTGACCACCGAGCAGATCGACGCGCTGCGCGAGGAGGACCCGGAGTGGCTGCGCCGCGAGCGCGCGCTCCAGGCCGACGTGCGCAAGGAGGCGCAGCGGGTGCAGACGGCGGCGGAGAAGGCGGCGAAGGTGAAGGCCGAGCGGGCCGCGGGCAAGTCCCGGCGCAAGTGAACGGGTAGCAGGCGGCGGGCGGCGGGCGGCGGGCGGCGGGCGGCGAGCAGTAAGTAGCACCATCCGATCGTTCCAGGGCCGTTTCCGTGCGTCGGCACTCTTTCGGATGATGTGCGCACGACATGAACGGCGTTGCGGGGTACGGCGGCTGACGGTCCGTCAGCATGGCGATCATGATGTCGCTACGCCGTACCACCTCCGCAGCTCTCGTCGCCTGCACCGCCCTGCTGCTGCCGCTCGCCCCCGCCGCCGGGGCCGCCGACCGGCCCGGCCCCCGTTCGACCGAGGAGGCCGTCTCCGGCCTGCTGGACGGGATCCGGCAGGACCCGGCGCGCCTGGACGCCTTCCTGCGGGCGATGCCCAAGGGCGGTGACCTGCACAACCACCTCTCCGGTGCGGTCTCCACCGAGCTGCTGATCCGGCTGGCCGCGCAGGACGGCCTGTGCATCGACTCGGTGACCCTCGCCTCGGCGACCGGCCCCTGCCAGGGCACCCTGCGTCCGGCCCAGGACGCGCTGGCGGAGGGCGAGTTCCGCACCCAGGTGATCCGGGCCTGGTCGATGCAGGACTTCACGCCGGGCGCGGAGTCCGGCCACGACCACTTCTTCGCCACCTTCGGCAAGTTCGGCGAGGCGAGCTGGCGCCACCCGGGCACGATGCTCGCCGAGGTGACCGACACCATGGCGGCGCAGCACCAGAGTTACCTGGAGACCATGCTGACCCCGTCCTCGGTCGGGGTGGCGGCGCTGGCCGCCGAGGTCGGCTTCGACCCCGACTTCGCGGCGCTGCGGCAGAAGCTGCTGGCCGGGGGCCGGATGCAGGCGCTGGTGGACGGGGCCCGCACCGACCTGGACACCGCGATGGCCGAGTACCAGGCCACCGAGCAGTGCGGCACCGCGCAGGCCCGGCCGGGCTGTTCGGTGACGGTGCGGATCCAGTCCCAGGCGTCCCGGGCGTCCACCCCGGCGCGGGTGTTCGCGCAGTTGCTGCTGGGGATGGAACTCGCCTCCCAGGACGGGCGGTTCGTCGCGGTGAACCTGGTGCAGCCGGAGGACTACCAGTCCTCGCTGGACAACTACCAGCTCCAGATGGAGATGCTGGACTTCCTGCGTCCGCTCTACCCGGAGGCCCACATCACCCTGCACGCGGGCGAGTTGGTGCCCGGGCTGGTGAAGCCGTCGGACCTGGCCTTCCACATCCGGCAGGCCGTGCTGACCGGCCACGCCGAGCGGATCGGGCACGGCGTGGACGTCACCCACGAGGACGACTCGGCGGAGCTGCTGCGCACCCTGGCCGAGCGCAAGGTGCTGGTCGAGGTGCCGCTGACCTCCAACGCGCAGATCCTCCAGGTGGAGGGGCAGGAGCACCCGTTCCCGCTGTACCGCAAGTACGGGGTGCCGACGGCGCTTGCCACCGACGACCCGGGGGTGGAGCGGATCGACATCACCCACGAGTACGTGCGGGCGGCGCGGACCTACGGCCTGAGCTACCCCGAGCTGAAGGACCTGGCGCGCAACTCGCTGGAGTACGGCTTCGTGGCGGGCCGCAGCCTGTGGCGGGACCGCGACGGCTTCAAGCCGGTGCCGGAGTGCCAGGGGCGGACGCTGGGGTCGGCGAACCCGACGCCGAAGTGCGCGGCGCTGCTGGCGGCCAGCCCGAAGGCGGCGCTGGAGTGGAAGCAGGAGGGGGCGTTCCGGGCCTTCGAGGCTTCGGTGCTGCACCTGAAGTAGCTTGATGGGCGGACGAGTTGACGGCCCGTCGGGGATGATTCCCCGGCGGGCCGTCGTCGTGCCGCGGGCGGGTCAGTGGCGGGTGAGGCGGGCGCGGAGTTCGACCAGCGGCTCGGCGGCCTCGGGGGCCCCGGCGTCGCGGAACATCGCGACGGCGGCGTCCAGGCGGGCCCGGGCGGCATCGGGGCGGTCGAGGCGGTTGGCCTCCAGCAGGGCGGCGACCCGGATCGACTCGGCCCGCCCGTGGTGGGCGCCGGGGCCGTAGGCGGCGAACGCGGCGACGGCCCGCTCCATCTCGGCGAGGGCCTCCTCGTTGCGGTCCAGGCTGCTCAGGGTGCGGGCCCGGGTGTCGTGCAGGGTGCCGTCGGGGCAGCCGCTGCTGAAGTCCTGGCCCTCGCGTTCGGCGGTGCGCGCCACTTCGGCGGCCTCGTCGATCCGGGCCAGGGCCTGTTCGGCGGCCTCGGGGTGGTCGGGGCCGTGCCGGTCGGCGGTGTGGCGGGCCTGGCGCAGCAGCATGTCGAAGACGGCGTCGGCGTGCGGGGCGGTGCGGTGGCTGTCGAGGGCGCGCTGCCGGGCCAGGTCGGCGGCGGGCCACTGCTCGGCGGAGGCGAGGGCGGCGGCGGCCTCGGCGGCGACCATGGTGAGGATGTGCTTCTCGTCGAACTCGGCGACCCGGTCGGCGAGCAGCAGGTACTCCTCGGCGGCGGCCCGGGGTTCGCCGATCTCGCGCAGGCCGCGGGCCAGGGTCAGCCGGGCCTGGGCCTGCTCGCGGACGTCGAGTTCGGCGAAGCCGGGCTCCAGCAGCACGGACTCCAGGACGGCGACGCCGTCGTCGGCGCGGTCGGCGCTGCACAGCGCCTGGCCGAGCATGATGCGCGCGGAGGCGGCGGCGTCGGCCTCGCCGAGCCGGTCGTAGCGGGCGGCGGACTCGGTGAACGCGGCCGCCGCCTCGGCGGGGCGCCCCAGGCCGAGGTAGGTGCGGCCGAGGCCGTCGTGCACCCGGGCGGCGCCGGTGGAGCGGTCGCCGTACTGGGCGACCACGGCGGCGGCCCGCCGGAGGTACTCCTCGGCCTTCGCCAGGTCGCCGTCGTACATGGCGAGTTCGCCGCGCTGGCCGTGGACGTGGGCGAGCCGCCAGGGGGCGGCGGCCCGTTCGACCAGTTGCTCGGCCTCGGTGATCATCCGGTCGGCCTCGGCGGCGGCGTTGCCGCCCGGCTGGTGGCGGCCGGCCAGGAAGCGGGCCCGGGCGCCCAGCAGGCGGGCGTTGGCCTGGCGGTGCGGGAGGCCGTGCCGGGCCGCCTCGGTGTAGAGCCGTTCGAGGGTGGCCTCGGCCTCGGCGAGGGCGGCCGGGTCGGGGCCGGGGCCGTCGGGGCCGCCCTCGGCGGCGGCCGCGAAGACGGCGCGCATCTCGGCGTTGGCCTGGAGTTGCAGCACGGCGACCAGTTCGCGGCCGCCGAACGGGACGTCGGCGGCGGCGAGTTCGGCGAGCCGGTCGCGGATGTCGTGGATCAGCGGGAGGTCTCCGGGCTGGTCGTCGTCGGGACCGGCCTGGCGGGCCCGGGCGCCGAGGGCGCGGGCGGTCAGCCCGGCCTGCTCGAACAGTTCGGCGGCCTCGGCGTACAGCGCGTTGCTCTCGGCGTCGGGGAGCCGCTCGTCGAAGGCGCGCTCCAGGGCGAGTTCGGCCCGGAGCTGGGCCAGCGGGCCGAGGCCGGTCTGCTCGGCGTCCTCGGGGTGGCGGTGCTCGGGGGCCTCGATCAGGGCGCCGATCCGGTTCCAGTGCAGGAGCGCGTCGGGGTGGTTGGTGTGGCTCAACTCGCGTGCTTTGGCGACGAGTTCGACCAGGTCGACGGGCTCGTCCGGGGTGCCGGACGGGGCCGCGGCGGGGGCCGGGAGCGGCTGCGGGGCGCCGGTGGCGGTGGCGGGGCCGGTGGCGGTGGCGGGGCCGGTGGCGCGCAGGCCCAGCGGCATCGGCTCGGCGAACAGCGGGGTGCGGGCCAGCCGGGCGCGGCGGGCCGCGCCGACCGCCGGGGTGCCGTTGCGGGCGTCGAAGCGGGCCGCCAACTCGTCGCCCTCGGTGCACAGTTCGGCGTGCAGCCGGGCGGCGGTGCGGTGCTCGCCGGGCGGCCCGGCCACCGGCACGTCGCCGTGGCCGTCCTCGACCAGGCGGCCGAGCAGGAGTTGGGCGCCGGTGAGGAAGTGCAGCCGGGAGAGCGGGTCGCCGTGCCGGTCGAAGAGGTCCCGGTTCTCGGCGAGGATCTCCAGGCCGCGCGGCTCGTTGCGGGTGAGCGCGCAGAACTCCAGGTGCAGGCCGATCGCCCGGGCGGCGCCGGAGCGGCCGCGGGCCCAGCGGTAGCCGGTCAGGTGCGCGGAGCGGGCCTCCTCGACCCGGCCGGTGCGCAGCAGCGGCAGCAGGGCGAGGGCCCGGCTGACGTGCGGCTCCTCGGAGCAGGAGCGCTCGCCGGAGAACACCGGCTGCCAGACCTCCAGGGCCCGTTCGTCGTCCCCGAGGTCGACGAAGTGCAGGGCCTGGTCGCGCAGTTCGCAGGCGTGGCAGTCGCTGTAGCGGGAGCGCCAGCGGGTCGCCCAGAGCTCGAAGGCGTCCGGCACGCCCTCGCCGGTGTGCGCGGCGAGCCGGTACTGCCGGGCGTAGTAGGGCTGGAGGTCGTGGCCCCGGTCGAGGTAGTGGGTGCGCAGTTCGCCGTGCCAGCGGCGGACCGCCTCCAGCGGCACCTCGGGGACGCTGAGCAGCGCGGCGGCGACCCACTTGTAGCGCCAGTCGGTGGCGTGGTTCTCCCAGTCGCCGAAGCTGTCGGGGTGCTCCTTGCGGAGCTTGGCGATCCGGGCGAAGGCCACCGGCAGCTTGCGCTGCTCGGCGTCGTACTCGTACGCCTCGGTCAGCTCCAGCAGGGCGACGGCGAGCAGCTCGGGGTCGTCGAACTGCTCGGCGGCGTCGACGAGTTCCTCGGCGGTGACGGTGCGCGGGCGGCCGTACGGGAGCTGGTCGTTGGCGCGCAGCGCGGCGCGGACGGCGTCGATGGTGTCGAGCATCACGACTCCTGGGGCGGCGTGGCGGGCGGGTTCGGCGCGGTGGCGTCCTGCGGCGCGGTGGCGTCCTGCGGCGCGGCGGCGTCCTGCGGGGCGGCGGGGCCGTGGCCGGGTGCGGCGGGCTCGTGGCCGAGCGTGGCGTGGTCGAGCAGGGCCAGGAAGGAGCGGTTCAGCAGCGCGGACTCGCTGGCCTTGAGCGGGCGGCGGGTGAGCAGCAGGGCCTGGCCGTACAGCGCCTCGACGGTGGTGATCGCCAGCTCGCGCTGCCGGATCCCGGCGGCCCGGCGCACCAGCGGGTTGAGGTGGTTGAGGACGAGTTGGGCGCGGGGCGCGGAGCTGCCCAGCGAGCCGAGGATGTCGGCCCACAACCCGTCGGCCTGGTCGGCGAGTTGGGTGCGGGTGCGCTCGTGCCGGGCCTCCCGGTCGTCGAGCAGCAGGGCCGGGGAGCTGCTGGGGTGGAAGGTGCGCAGGGCGACGTCGCAGTCGAAGCGGCCGAGGACCTCGCGGGCGGTGGCGAGGAACGCGGCGGCGGCCAGTTCGGTGGCCGGGTCGACGTTGTCGAGGTGCGCGGTGACGGTGGCCGGGTCGAGGTCGGCGACGGTGGTGCCGGTGCGGATCTCGGGCAGCCGGTGCACCAGGTCACGGTCGTAGGTGTAGCCGCCGTTGATGACGCCCAGGCCCGCGGCGCCCGCGATCGGGGCGACCTGGCGGAACTCCTCGACGGTGCGGGTGACCAGGACGACCGGGTGGGCGCGGGCGAACTCGTCGAGCGTGACGTTGCCGTCGGTGGTCTCGAACGGCAGCCAGGGCAGCAGCATCCGCAGCAGCTGGTCGTCGTGCCGGGCCAGCGACTTGACGGCCAGGTGGTGCACGGCCAGGAAGCGGTGCAGCAGGCCCGGGTCGCTGGCGGACAGGTCGGTCAGCCAGTCGCGGATCCGCAGGCCGAGCGCGTCGCGGACGGCAGCGAGCGTCTCGTCGGCGTACAGCGCCTCGCGGGAGGCGGTGGGGCGCAGCCGTTCGGCGTCGACCACGCAGCGCACGAAGAACGCCCACTCGGGGAGCAGTTCGTCGGCCTGGTCGGAGAGCAGCATGCCCTTGAGGTGGACGCGGTGCCCGGCCCGGCGGGACGGCGGGACGGCCTCGGGCAGCACGTAGGCGACGCCGCTGAGGCCGACCAGCGGCAGGTCCAGGTCGATGGTGTCGAGCGGGGTGAAGTCGAAGGTGTCGCGGCAGTGCGCGGTGAGCGCCTCGCGCCGGGCGGCGGGGGTGTCGTGGCGGCGGGCCCAGGGCGCGGGGGTGTCGTTGACCTGCGTGGAGCGCCCGGCGCCGTCGACGACGGTGACCTGGTGGCGCAGCAGGCTGCCGTAGTGGCGGGCCAGTTCGAGGACGCGGCGCGGGGAGGTCCACTCCTCGGCGTCGGGGCGCGGGGTGAGGGTGACGGTGGTGCCGGGCTCGGGGCGGGCCTCGGCGGGCAGGGTGGTGATGGTGTAGCGGCCGTCGGAGCGGCCGCGCCACTCGACCACCGGCGCGTCGGGGGTGCGGGCGGAGCGGGTGGTGACGGTGATCTCGTCCGCGACGACGAAGCAGGCGAGCAGGCCGATGCCGAACTGGCCGATGAACTCGGCGCGGGCGTCGGCGAGTTGACCGGCGTCCAGGGCTCCGTCGGCGGTCCGCTTGGAGCTGCGGCCGATGGTGGCGAGGAAGGTGTGCACGTCCGCCTCGGTGAGGCCGACGCCGGTGTCGGAGACCGAGAGGGCGTCGCCCGCGGTGACGGTGATCGCGGCGGGCGCGGCCGGGTCGAGGGCCTGCCGGGCGGTGATCGCGTCGACCGCGTTCTGCAGCAGTTCGCGCAGGTAGACGCGGGGGCTGGAGTACAGGTGGTGGGAGAGCAGGTCGACCAGGCCGCGCAGGTCCACCTGGAAGGTGTGCGCGCTGGGGTCGTTGGGGGTCACCGGGGCTGGTCCTTCGGCTGGTGCGGGCGGAGGTCGGTCGGGGCCGGGCCGGGCTCCGCGGGGACGGTGAGCGGCGGGGCTCGGCGGGGTCAGGGGCGCGGGGTCAGTGTCCGGCGCACTGCAGGCGGGTGCGCTGGTACACCTCCGCCGGGTCGCCCCAGTAGGCCCAGGGCAGTTCGGTGGCGAGGTCGCCCAGCTCGGTGAGGAGCAGGTTCGCGGCGGCGGGCTGACCGGCGAGCGCGAACGCCATCGCGAACTCGTTGTGGGTGACCGCCCAGTCCCGGCCGCGGACGTACGCGGGGTGCCGCACCGAGCGGTCGGCGGCCTCGTGCAGCTCGGCCCGGACGTGCTCCTGGCCCATGTACGCGGCGTCCTCCTCCGGGGGCAGCGCGAGCCAGTGCTCGACGTGCGCGCGGGCGACGAGTTCGCCGTGCGGGCTGCCCTCGGGGGCGGCGAGCATCGCGCGGCGGGCGAAGGCGTGCATCTCCTCGTGCGAGCCCTGCCACTTCTCGCACAGCTGCTGCAGGCGCTGGCGGTGCGAGGCGAGGTGGCCGGGGCTGCGGCGCAGCGCGGCCTCGAAGCGGTTGCGGGCGGCCTCCCGGTCGAGCGAGGCGCCGCGGCCGCTGATCTGCAGGAAGTACCAGGGGCCGAGCAGTTGCGGGTCGAGCTCGGCGGCCCGGTAGAGGTGCTCCTCGGCGCTCTCCAGCCGCTCGTGGAAGGTCTTCCACTGCTCCTCGGTGACGTTCCGGGCGCTGGCCCTGGTCCGCGCCTCCCAGGCCCAACTGACGTGCCGGGCGCCCTGCACCAGTTGCAGCAGCGGGTCGTCCGGGGCGGCGGCCAGCGCCTTGCCGACCAGCACCTCGGTGCCCGGGACGTCGGCGACGGCCGCGACCATCAGCGTCAGGTCGTCCTGGTCGGCGGCGGCGTCGAGGACCGCCCGGGCGGCGGGCCAGGAGCCGACCCCGGCGAAGGCGCGCAGCCTGGCCAGCTCGGTGTCGCCGAACGCCGGGTCGATGCGGGGGCGCCCCTGGGCGCCCGCGGCGGGCGGTGCGTCCGCGGCCGCCCGGCGGCCGCCGCCGGTGTCGCTGCGGCCGAGCAGCCGTGCGAACAGTCCCATTCCCCGGTCCCCTCCGAAGTGCTGTGCGTTCCCGTGGGGGCGCGCGCGTGACGGGCGCCCCGGATCGAGATTCCTATCACGTCCGTGCGACAGGTGTGCGAAGGGTTTTCCGGAGCGGACGCGGGGGACCGGCGGGGTGCGAGCTTTCAGGGGCCCGGAGCAGCACGGACTTTCCGGTGGGCTCCGGCCGGCAGCAGCTCGGACTCGCCGTTCCCCGAGCCCCTGGCTGCGCATCCCGCCGTTCTCACCGGGCTCCTGGCGGGGCTCTCACTCGGCGGTGTGCACCGCCCGTCCGCCGACGTAGGTGCGCAGGACGCGGGTGTCGGCGATCTCCTCGGTGGGGGCGGCGAACGGGTCGCGGTCGAGGACGACCAGGTCGGCGAGGTTGCCGGGGCGCAGCACGCCGGTGTCGTCGAGGCCGTTGAGGTGGGCGGTGCCCGCGGTGTAGGCGGCGAGGGCGGTGGCCAGGTCGAGGCGCTGTTCGGGCAGGAAGACGGGGACGTCGGGGGCGGCGCCGGGTTCGCGGCGGTTGACGGCGACGTGGATGCCGTCGATCGGGACGGGGCTGGAGACCGGCCAGTCGCTGCCCGCGGCGAGGGTGGCGCCGGTGCGCCGGAGGGCACCGAACGGGTACTGCCAGGTGGCGCGTTCGGGGCCGAGGAAGGGGATGGTGAGCTCGTCCATCTGGGGTTCGTGGGCGGCCCACAGCGGCTGGATGTTGGCGATCGCGCCGAGGGCGGCGAACCGGGCGAGGTCGTCGGGGTGGACGACCTGCAGGTGGGCCAGGTGGTGGCGGTTGCCGCGGCGGCCGTTGGCGGCGATCGCGGCTTCGACCGCGTCCAGGGCCTCGCGGACGGCGCGGTCGCCGAGGGCGTGGAAGTGCACCTGGAAGTCGAGCGCGTCGAGGGCGGTGACGTGCTCCTTCAGCGCGAGCGGGTCGACGAAGCTGAGGCCGCTGTTGCCGGTGGCGCAGCCGCAGCCGTCCAGGTAGGGGGCGGTGAGGGCGGCGGTGAAGTTCTCCGCGATGCCGTCCTGCATGATCTTGATCGAGCCGGCCCGGAACCGGCCGTGGCTGAACTTCTCGCGGCGGGCGACGAGTTCGGGGATCTGCTCGGCGCCGCGCTCGCGGTCCCACCACAGGGCGCCGACCACCCGGGCGGTGAGGGTGCCGTCCTGGGCGGCGGCGAGGTAGGTGCCGGACGGGTCGGGGTTGCCGCCGAACTCGCCGAGCAGGGCGTCCTGCCAGGCGGTGATGCCGAGCGAGTGCAGCATCGCCTGGGCGCGCAGCAGGCCGTCCAGGCGGTCGGCGGCGGTGGGGGCGGGGGCGTGCCGGCCGACCAGGCCGCAGGCGCCCTCCTGGAGCATGCCGCTGGGGGTGCCGTCGGCCTCGCGCTCGATCCGGCCGTCGGCGGGGTCGGGGGTGTCGCGGGTGAGTCCGGCGAGTTCCAGGGCGCGGGTGTTGGCCCAGGCGCCGTGGTGGTCGCGGTTGGAGAGGAGCACCGGGCGGTCGGGGACGACGGAGTCGAGCAGGTGCCGGGTGGGCAGGCCGCCGTCGAAGCTCTCCATCGACCAGCCGCCGCCGGTGATCCACTCCTTGTTGGGGTGGGCGGCGGCGTACTGGGCGATCCGGGCCAGGTAGTCGGCGACGGTGACGGTGCCGGTCAGGTCGCAGGCGGCCATCTCGACGCCGCCGTAGACGGCGTGCACGTGGGCGTCCTGGAATCCGGCGACCAGCAACTTGCCGTGCAGGTCGACGACTTCGGTGCCGGGGCCGATCAACTCCCGTACCTCGTCGTGCCCCACCGCGGTGATCCGCTCGCCGGTGACGGCCAGCGCGCTCGCCCGGGTGCGGGCGGCGTCGCCGGTGTGGATCGGCCCGCCGGTGAAGACCAGGTCGGCACGGTTCATGGGTGGTGCTCCGTTTTCTGATTGTGGTAAGGGAGTTGACGGTTCGTCAGGCGGTGGTGGCGGGTTCGGTTCCGGCGGGTTCGGTCCCGGCGGCGCTGTCGGCCCGGTCGGTGGCGCCGGTGAAGTACGGCGAGCGGCGGACCCAGCGCGACCAGGCGGCCGCGGCCAGGCCGGAGGCGAGCATCAGGACCGGCACGGTCAGCTCGAACCAGCCGTTGTAGGCGGTCAGTTCGAAGTGGTCGGTGGAGTCGTAGAAGGTCCAGGCGAGGTAGCCGCCGACCAGCAGCAGCACGATCGCCCCGAGCAGCGGGGCGACCACCGCCTTGAGGCCCTCGACCGGGTTCTCGCGCAGCAGGTGCCGGAAGCGCACCGCGGAGGCGATCGCGACCAGCGCGTAGTAGAGGGCGACCACGATGCCGATGGCGTTGACGGTGGCCGCGATCAGCTCGGTGACGGTCGGGATGGCCAGCGCCAGCCCGGCCAGGGCCAGCGCGATGCCGGTGATCAGCCACGTCCCGGCGGCGGGGGTGCGGTGGCGCGGGTGCAGCCGCGTCCAGACCTTGCCGAGGGTGCCGTCGCGGCCCATCGCGTAGGTCCCGCGGGCGGTCGGGATGACCGCGGCCTGCAGCGAGGCGGCCGCGGAGAAGGTCAGCGCGACCAGCGGCAGGGCGGCCAGCGGCTGGTCGGCGAGCTTGTCGGCGAAGTACGCCAGGCCGGTGGCGCCGTTGTCGGCGAGCTCGTCGATCGGCAGCACCCGCTGGAAGGCGGTGCCCGCGAACAGGAACAGGCCGAGCATCAGCAGCAGCGACAGGAAGCCGCCGCGGGTGGCGTCCTTCGGGTCGTGCACCTCCTCGCCGACGCTGAACACCGACTCGAAGCCCCAGTAGCAGAACACCGCGAGCACCATGCCCTGGGCGAGCGCCGCCGCCGACGGGATCTCGAACGGGTCGTACCAGGACAGGCTGAACGGCTGGTCACCGGCGAACAGGCCGTAGCCGCAGAACGCGATCAGCACCGCGTACTCGAAGACCAGCAGGTACTTCTGCAGCTTGGCCGCCAGGTCGAGGCCGCGGACGGCGACCACCGTCGCGGTGAGCAGCACCAGCATGCCGATCAGCGTGCACTGGAAGCTGGAGTCCGGGTCGAGCCGCACGCCGGGCAGCGCGTGCAGGCCCGCCGTCCCGGCCAGCTGGATGATCGCCGAGCCGGTGACGGTGGTGGTGTACGCCATGAAGACGACGGTGGTGACGATGTTCACCCAGCCGGTCAGGAAGCCCAGCCACGGGTTGAGCGCCTTGCCGACCCAGCGGTACGAGCTGCCCGCGTCCGGTTCGACCCGGTTGAGCCGACCGTAGCCGCAGGCGATGCCGAGGACCGGCAGGAAGGCCAGCAGCATGATGGCGGGCAGGTGCAGGCCGACCACGCCCGCCATCAGGCCCAGGCCGATGCCGATCGAGGTGGTGGCCGCCGTGCTGGACGCGGCGATCACCACCGCCGCGCCGACGCCGACCGACTTGCGCATCGCGTCCGGGCCCGCGGAGGAGCCGTCGCCGGAACCGCCGCCGGAACCGCCGTCGGGGACGGGGCCCCGGTCCTTGACCGTCGTTGCCAAAGGATCACCGCCGAGAGGTGTCGT
Organism: Kitasatospora phosalacinea; assembly: GCF_000717185.1. Taxonomy (GTDB): domain Bacteria; phylum Actinomycetota; class Actinomycetes; order Streptomycetales; family Streptomycetaceae; genus Kitasatospora; species Kitasatospora phosalacinea_A. Next base: position 69,967 of record NZ_JNYE01000051.1, read on the forward strand.
GGGGGGACGCCCGCGGGCGGGCGCCGGGTGGGGGGGTGCGCCGAGCGACGGCGCATGGGGCGACCAGCGGGAACCGCCGGTAGGGAGGCCATGAAACCCCCGCCCCCGTCGAACGTCAATGCTGTTGTCGTAAGGGTGGATGCCCTAGGCTCACGGGCCATGACCGACCGCCCCGCCCGCCCCGACCGTCCTGCCGAGCGCCCTGTCGAGCGCCCTGCCGAGCGCTCCGACCGCGTCGTCCCCGAGACCGCGCGCCGCCGCCGACGCCCCACCAAGCAGGGCACCGTGCTCTCCGAGCAGGTCATCGTCGACACCGCGCTGCGCCTGGTCGGCCAGCACGGCGCCCAGGCGTTCACCGTCCGCCGCCTGGGCCTCGCGCTCGGCGCCGACCCCAGCGCGATCTACCGCTACTTCCACAGCTCCGACGACCTGCTGCTCGCCGTCGCCGACGAACTCATCGGCCTCGGCCTCGACGGCTGGCAGCCCACCGGCGACTGGCGCGCCGACCTGCGCGAGGTCGGGCTGCGCATCCACGCCCGCTCGCTCGCCCACCCGCAGGCCGCCGTCCTCGCCGCGTACCGCACCACCGGCCGGGCCAACGAGATCCGCGCCATCGAGACCATGCTCGGCATACTGCGCGAGGCCGGGTTCCCCGACCCCGACGCGGTCAGCCTCTACCACGCCTTCATCGACCAGGCGCTCGGCTTCGCCGTCCTCGACTCCGCCGCGATCGCCCTGCCCGCCCCCGCCCAGCACGCCGACAGCGGCGTCTGGGACACCGCCTACCGCGGCCTCTCCCCCGACACCCACCCGCACATCGCCGCCACCGCCGACCTGCTCGCCGCCGACATGCGGCGCAGCGCCTACCCCCTCGCCCTCGACCTGCTGCTCGACGCACTCGCCGCCCGCCTGCCCTCCTGATCCGGCTCGCCCTCCTGACCCGCCGTCCCGCACCCCTCCGGCGAGTTCCGGATCACCACGCTGTACTCCGTCCCCGACGAGGACCCGGCCCGGGAGCCCACGGTGTGCGCCTGCGCGCCGAACTCGCCCCGGACGACCTCGCCGACGTCCTGCGGCACGCCTTCGGCCGCGCGCCGGAGGACGCCTGACGGGCCGAACCCCCCGGCGCGCCGCCGGTTTTCGGGGCGGGCGGCCGTCGTAGGGTCGGAGGCCCGACCACCTGGAGCGATGCGATGATCAACGCCCTTCCCGACCTGCCGCCCGGACTGCTGGGGTTCGAACTCGGGCCCGGCTCGCTGCACGCCGAGGACTACCGGGACGTGCTGCTGCCCGCGCTGGAACGGGCCGCCGGGGAGGGCGACGGGATCCGGCTGGTGCTGGTCGTGCCGGAGTTCGACGGGATGTCCGGCGGCGCGCTGTGGCAGGACCTCAAGCTGGGGGTCGAACACCTGCGGGCCTGGAAGCGGCTCGCGCTGGTCACCGACATCGGCTGGATGTCGCACCTGACCGGTATGTTCGGCTGGATGGTGCCCGGCGAGACCCGGGTGTTCCCGCTCGCCGAACGGGCGGCGGCGGTTGGCTGGGCCGCCGCGTCCTGACCTCGCTCCCCTCCCACCCCTGCGAGGAGAACCGCATGCGCATCCACCTCACCTCGGTCTTCGTCGAGGACCAGGCCGAGGCACTCGCCTTCTACACGGGCGTGCTGGGCTTCGTGAAGAAGCACGACGTCCCGCTCGGCGGCGGCGCCCGCTGGCTGACGGTGGTCTCGCCCGAACAGCCCGACGGCACCGAGCTGTTGCTGGAGCCCTCCGGCCACCGCGCCGTCCCCCCGTACAAGGCGGCCCTGCGCGAGGACGGCATCCCCGCCGCGTCCTTCGCCGTCGACGACGTCCCCGCCGAGTACGAGCGCCTGCGCGCCCTGGGCGTGGTCTTCACCCAGGAGCCGACCGCCATGGGCCCGGTCACCACCGCGGTCTTCGCCGACACCTGCGGCAACCTGATCCAGATCGTGCACGCCCCGTAGCCGTGGACCCCGGGCCCCGCCCGGCCCGTCCTCCGCTACCCTCCCCCCGTGATCATCGAGGGAAAGCGCCCGGGCGGCGCGAGCTGGTGGGGGGTCGTCGCGGAGCGGGCCCGGGCCTGCGGGTGGCAACTGCTGGCGGTGGTGGCGGTGTCGGCGGCGGTCGAGGTCACCGTCGAAGTGGCCACGTACGCGGTGCCGCAGGACGACGCGGTGCGCGTGGTGCGCATCGTGCTGCTCGTACTGCTGTCGGCCTGCGAGTACGGTCCGGCGATGCGGCTGCTGGCCTTCGGGCCGCGGTCGGCGGCCGTACTGCGGGTGCCGCCGCGGCAGTTGGGCCTGATGGCGCTGTGGTCGGCGCTGCTGTCGGTATCGGTCCTGTCGGAACTGCTGCTGGTCTTCTCCCCGGAGGCGGCCTTCGACCTGTACCGGGGGCCGCAGTGGCCCGCGGTCGTGATCCTGGCCCTGCTCGGGGGCGCGGTGGCCGCGCCGCTGCCCGCTGCCGTGTTCCTGGAGGGCGGCGGGCTGCGCGCCTCCTGGCGGCTGCTGCGCGGCGGCTGGCCGACCGCCCTGCGGCTGTGCGCGGTCGCGCTCTGCGGGGCCGTCGCCGAACTGCTGGTCCAGGAGCTGTACGTGGACGTCTTCTTCGCGAGCGGGTCCCCCTTCCTCGCACTGGTGACGCGGGCGCTCGTGGTCCCGCTGCACTTCGCGCTCCTGCTGGCGCTGTTCGCCACCTACCTGCGCTCGCCCGCCGCCCGGCCCGCCGTGCCGCTCGACGGCCCTCCGGCCGAGCAGTCGTCCGCGTACCCGCCGGTGGACGCGGCGTTCGGACGCTGAGGGCGGGGCCGGGGCCCCGGGGGCGGTCCGGTAGCGTCGGGGCGTGGTCAACGACGTTGCGGGGCAGGGTTCGGCGTGGTGGGCGGTCGTGCGGGAGCTGGCGGCGGCCTGCTGGTGGCGGCTGCTCGTGGTGAACGTGGTGTTCCTGGTCGCGGTGAACGTGCTGAACGCCCTCGTCGGTTCGGCCGGGGCGGCGCCGGAGGCCGCGGCGGTGCTGCTGTTCGCGGCCGGGTCGGTGCTCTCGGCGTGGCGGTGGTCGGCCCAACTGCGGGTGCTGGGAGGGGAGTCGGATCCGCTGACGGCGTTCCGGACGGACCGTTCGCCGGTGCTGCGGCTGGCCCTGCTGTCGTCCGCGGTGAACCTGCCCGGGCTGCTCTGGCTGCTGTCCGTGCTGTTCCCGGGCGGGTACGAGTCGCTGGCGCGGCCCCTGCTGCCGGTGCTGGACCCGATCGCGCTGTACCTGGCCGCGGTGGCCGCGATGCTGCCGATGGCGGTGCTGCTGGAGGGCCGCGACCTGCGCCGCTCCTGGCAGCTGCTGCACGGCAGTTGGGCGTCCGCGCTGCGGATCGGCCTGGTGGTGCTGGGCCAGGCGGCGCTGACCCGGATGGTGCCGGGGGCGATCCTGATGCTGCTGCTGGACCCGGCCTGCGCGGTGCTGCTGTTCGCGTCCTACCGGCTCTCCCTGCGCGGGGGCGGTGGCGGGGGCGCGGGCGGTGCCGCGGCCGTGGCGGGGAAGTCGGGCTGACGGGCTGACGGGCTGACGGGCCGTCCGGCCTCCGGCGGGGACGACAGTTCGGTGGCGGACGAACCGTGCAGGTCGCTGCGGGGACCGGGCAGAACGGGCGGTGGCGATTCTCCGCTCCCCCGGGCGGGTTGGTATGTTCTCCGACCGTCGTCACCGAAACTGTTGTCCCACGGGGGGATTCCTTGAACACGCGCACCCGCACCCGTCGGCTCGCCGCCGCCGCAGGCCTGCTGACCGTCGCCCTGGTCGCCACCGGCTGCGGCCCGGACGACAGCTCGGACACCGGCTCGGGCACCGCCCCGACCACCGCCGCGGCGGCCACCACGGCGGCCCCCGCCGACGCGCCCTCCGATGCGGCCGCCGACGCGCCCTCCGCAGCGCCCGCCGACCCGAGCAGCGCTGCAAGCGGCGGCGCGACCAAGCCCGCTGCGGCCGCGCCCGCCGGCGGACAGGCCGTCAGCCCCGCCGACGAGGCCGCGTTCGAGGAGGCCAGCATGGACACCGCGGGCTGCGCCGCGTACTACAGGACGCACCAGGTGCTGCTGGTCACCTCGGCGGCGGGCAGCCAGATCAAGGGCACCAAGGTGAAGACCGAGTGCAGCCAGTACGGCCTGCTGCTGGACACCTCCGGCCCGGACACCACCTTCAAGGTCGCCGCCAACGCCTCGGTGGTGATGTTCGTGAAGCCCAGCGGCAACAAGACGGGCTACCCGCGCTACACCGCGCAGAAGGTGTCCTTCGCCGAGTACGCGAAGACCCGCAAGCCCTGCTTCGACATCCCCGAGCCGGACGGCCGCCCGGCCGGCCTCCAGTGCGGTCCGCTCTTCATCTACAGCGCCGACAGCAGCGGCACCGTCACCTCGATGCACGAGACCTGGGAGGTCGTCGACTGACGGCCGATCGGCCGGGCAGGGCCTAAAGTCGGAGCCATGACGCCGCATCCCGATGGCACCCCGTACGCCCGGCGGAGCACCTCGCGCATCCTGCTGCTCGACGACCGGGACCGCCTGCTGCTGCTCTGCTCCCGCGACCCGCGGCCGGGCGGCGACCGCTGGTGGTTCACGGTCGGCGGCGGCATCGAGGAGGGCGAGGACTCGCTGGCCGCCGCCGTCCGGGAGTTGTGCGAGGAGACCGGGCTGGACCTGCCCGCCGAGCGCCTCGGCCCGTTGGTCATGACCCGCAGCACCCGGTTCACCTTCAACGGCCGCCGCTGCTGCCAGTGGGAGGAGTACCGCCTGCTGCGGCTCACCGCCGCCGAGACCGCCGCCGTCCGGGTCGACCCCGGCGAGGCCAGGTTCGGCCACCGCTGGTGGAGCGTCGCGGAGTTGGCGGATACCGACCAGGTCGTCCGCCCCCGCCACCTGGCCGCCCTGCTCACCGGTCTGCTCCGCGACGGCCCGGGCCCGACCCCGCTGGACCTCGGCGAGGTCGACGACGACGCGGACCAGGCCCTCAACTGAGCCCCGTCCGGCGGGCGTTGCGGGGCGCGGGCCGCCGGGCGCGCGGCACCTCGGCGGGCAGCTCCGTCAGGCGGGTGCCACCCGGGCGGGGCGGTCGGTGAGGGCGAGGAGCAGCGCGGCCGCGGCGGGGAGGGCGACCATGGCGCGGAGCAGTCCGCTCTCGGGGTAGGTGTCGTGGCGCAGGTGCAGGGCGAGGTGGGCGGCGGCGAGGCCGAGGGCGCAGGCGGGGACGAGGGAGAGGGCTGCGGCGCGGATCCGGCGGTCGGCGAGGGCGGCCAGGGCCACCAACAGGGCTGCGGCGGCGGCGAGTCGGGGGTGCGCGTAGCCGAGGCCGTAGCGGACGGCGAGGGCCGGGGGCAGGAACAGGACGAGCGTCCGGTGCAGCAGGACGGTGAGCGCGGCGGTGCCGGGGCCGACGGCGGTCGGGGCGGCGGTGCCGGGGTCGACGGCGGTCGGGGCGGCGGTGCCGGGGTCGACGGCGGTCGGGGCGGCGGGGCGGCGGCGGCCGTACGCGGTGGCGGCGAGGACGGTCAGGGCGAGTGCGGCCTCGGGCCAGCGGCCGGGCAGGTGGCGGAGGTTGTAGAGCAGCGCGGTGTCGTAGACGACCATCACGAGGGTGCCGACGGCCCACAGTTCGGCGGCGAAGCGGAGCAGGCCGAGGGTGCCCGGGCGCCGTTCCGCCCCGGGGGCGCGGCGGGCGGTGCGGAGCAGCAGCGGTGCGGTGCACAGGGCCGACAGCACCCGGATCGTCACGTCCTGGACGGTCCACGGGTTGCGCAGCGCCCATTCGACGGCGGCGAACACCAGGGTGTACGAGGCGGTGGCCGTCCACACCACGGCGGGTGAGCCGAGGACGCGGCGCAGCAGGGCGGGGCTGAGGCGGTGCAGCACCGTCGCGTAGGCGAGCAGCACGAACGGCAGCTCCAGGAAGGCCTGCACGCGCAGCACGGTGGGCGCGAACAGCCCGGGCACCGGCAGGTGCGCGGCCAGCGCCCGGACGGCCGGGTTTCCGGTCGGTTCGGCGAACCAGCCGGGCGGCAGGTAGCGGGTGACGTATCCGGCGTCCCCGCCGTGCACCCGCAGCAGGTAGACGGAGCAGAGCAGTTGGTTCAGGTAGATCAGTGCGGTCACCGCTGCCAGCAGCACCTCCGGCCGGAGGAAGGCGGGCCGGTGGAAGACGGGTCGATGGGAGGCGGGCCGGGCGGCAGCGGCGCCGGGCGGGGGCGGGGGTGCAGGGGCAGGGGCAGGGGCGGAGGCGGGGGCGCGCAGGGTGCGGGGGCCGAGCAGCAGGGCGGCACCGGTGGAGCCGAGGACCGCGGCATCGACCAGCAGCACGGTGGTCTTCATTCAAGGGATGCTACTGCCGCCCGTCACGCCCCGTTACTTCGGGTGGCCCGGGCCGAGCGGCGGGCGGAGGCGGAGGGGTGGGATCCGGGGCCGGTGGGGGCGCGGCCCGCCGGGGGCTTTCGGCGGGCCGCTCCCCGTTCCGGGAATTCGCCGTTCGGGGCCCGGTCGGGAAAAGTCGGTTCGGACACCAAGCACGCGTGACCGGTCGGGTCCGCTATCGCGCGGACGGAATTCTCCTCCCCCTTCCGCCCCGCCGCCGGAGGGTGCTTCGGGTTCGTCGACGAACCGTCGCTCCCCGCGCGCGGCGGCGCGCGCGGGCGGAGCGGCGCCACGCCCGGGGAGCCCGGACCGGGCACTTCGGGTTGATCACTGAACGTGATCAAGGAGTGGATGGGCGGCCTTCACGGGCCGATCACGGATCCCCCGGATAACCCGTCCAACAGCCATTGTGGGCCCGGATCACGGGGGGTAGAGTCCGGGTTCGCCGAAGCACGGACGGGCACCTCTGGGCATTTTCTTGGAGCGGGCATGTCAAAGAACGGCGGTGTCGACCAAGCGGGTTCCGACCTGTTCGACGCGTTCGCGGATACCGCTCTCCGGTGGCCCGAACGCGTCGCGGTCGAGTCCCCAGGAAGCACCCTCAGCTACCGTCAACTCGCGTTGTCTGCCAGCAGGTTGGCGGCTGCGCTGGGTGACCGTCCGGGCCCGGTCGCGGTGTCGGCCGGGCACGCGCCGGAGACCGTGGTCGCCCTGCTGGGCGTCCTCGCGGCGGGCGGCACGTACGTCCCGCTGGATCCGGCCTTCCCACTGGAGCGGCAGCGCCGGATGGTCGCGGCCGCCCGCTGCACCGCCCTGGTGGGGGCGGCCGGGCAGGCGGCGGCGCTCGGGCTCGCGCACGTCGAGCCGGTGGGGGAACTCCCCCATCCGGACGGGGAGTTACCGGCGGCGGTGGCCGTCGGTCCGGAGGATCCGGCGTACCTGCTGTTCACCTCCGGGTCGACCGGGCAGCCGAAGCCGGTGCTGACGCCGCGCCGGGCGGTCTCGGCGGTGGTCGGGTCGCTGCGCGGGCTGTTCGGGGTGGGGCCCGCGGACCGGGTGCTGCAGTTCGCCTCGCTGAACTGGGACACCTGCTTCGAGGAGATCCTGCCCGCCCTGACCTCCGGCGCCCGGCTGGTCTTCGACCCGGAGGCGCACTCGGCCTCCTTCCCCCGGCTGCTGCGGGCGGTGGAGCGGCGCGGCGTCACCGTGCTGGACCTGCCCACCGCGTTCTGGCACGAACTGGTGCTGCACCTCGCGGAGGACGGCCCGGACGCCGAACTCCCGTCCTGCCTGCGGCTGGTGGTGATCGGCGGCGAGGCCGCCGACCCGGCCAGGCTGGCGGACTGGAGCCGGCTGGCGGACAGCGCCCGGATCCGGCTGCTGAACACCTACGGCTGCACCGAGACCACCCTGATCACCCACGCGGTGGACCTGCTCGGCCCCGACACCCCGGAGCCGGGCCGCCCGTGGGACGCGGCCGAGCGCGCGCCGATCGGCCGCGCCCTGCCGCACGTCGAGGAACTGGTCACCGCCGAGGGCGAGTTGCTGATCGGCGGCCCGGCCCTGGCGTCCGGCTACCCCGGCCTGCCGGAGACCACCGCGGAGCGCTTCGTCGAACGGGCGGGGCGGCGCTGGTTCCGGACCGGCGACCGGGTCTCCCGGGCCCCGGACGGGGTGCTGGCGCACCGCGGGCGGATCGACCACGAGGTCAAGATCCGCGGCATCCGGGTCGACCCGGCCGAGGTGGAGACCGCACTCGGCGCCCACCCCCGGGTGGGCCTGGCCGCGGTCACCGCCACCACCCTGGCCGGACGCACCGCACTGGTCGCCTACGTCGTCCCGCGCCCCCGCGGCGACGGCGAAGCGCCCCCGACCACCGAGGAACTCCTGCGCCACCTGCGGGAGTTCCTGCCCGAACACCTCGTCCCGAGCCGACTGACCGTCGTCCCGGACCTGGCCCGCACCACCGGCGGCAAGATCGACCGCGCCGCCTCGCACCGCCTGTACGGCAGTACCAGTACCAGTACCAGCACCACTACGAGCACCACTACGAGCACCAGCACCGCAGTGCTTTCCTGAACGCCTTTTCCCCAGGCAGCAACTGACGAACCGTCAGGCTCTGCCACCGCACCGCCCGCGCACCACCTCGCGCACGCCCTGCACCTCCGCACAGCGCACCACGCACCGCTGGCACCACTGGACCACGCGCACCCCGCACCGGTCGAAGGAGACCCCGATGAGCCTCGACACGCCCGCCGCCGCACCCGCCCCCTCGGACACCGATCCACTGCTCGACTCACTGACGGCGGTGTTCCGCCGCGTCCTGGAGCTGGCGGAGGTGCCCGCGGACGGCAACTTCTTCCTGCTGGGCGGGGATTCACTGGTCGCCACCCGGGTGCTGAGCGCGGTGGCGCGCACCCACGGCGTCGAGCTGACCTTCGACGAGTTCCTCGTCGACCCGACCCCGGCGGGCCTCGCCGCCCGCGTCGCGGCCGCCACGGCCGTCGCGGGCGCCCGGTGAGCGCCGCGGCGCTCTCCCCCGCCTCCGACTCCCCCTCCGCCGGTGCGCTGCGTTCGGCGGTCGTGGTCGGCGCCGGCCTGGCCGGGCTGACGGCCGCCGTGGAGCTGGCGGAGCGCGACGTGCGGGTGACGGTGCTGGAGGCCCGGGAGCGGGTCGGCGGGCGGGCCCGGGGGATCGAGGTGGCGCCCGGCCGGTGGGTCGACGCGGGCGCCGCGTACCTGGGCGACCGGCACACCGAGCTGCACGCCCTGCTGGCCGCCTGCGACCTGAAGACCGCGCCGACCGAGATGGCGGGCGCGGCCCGGTTCGCACTGGGCTCCCCCGAGGCGCCCGCCGCGACCGTCGAGGGCCGCTTCCCGCCGCTGAACGCGGTCGCCCTGGGCGACCTGTTCGAGCAGTTGGAGGAGCTGGCGGCGGCCGTCCGCCCGGAGGCGCCCTGGCTGACGCCGGACGCCGAGCGGCTGGACGCGCTGACCGCCGCCGACTGGGCGCAGCAGCAACTCCCGCACCCGGACGCCCGGTTGTTCTTCCCGCTGTTCCTGGGCGAGATGATGGCGGCCGACCCGGCGAAGGTGTCGGTCCTGCACATGGCCTTCTACCTGCGTTCGGGCGGCGGCCTGCGCTACCTGAACGCCTTCGCGGGCGGCGCCCAGCAGGACCGGGTCGCGGGCGGCGCGCACCGGCTGTGCGAGCGGCTGGCCCGGCGGCTGCTGGCGGCGGGCGGGGTGCTGCGCACCGCCGAGCCGGTGCTGTCCGTGGAGCAGTCCGACGGTGAGGTCACCGTCCGTACGCCGGAGGGGAGTTACCGGGCGCAGGCGGCGGTGGTGGCGGTGCCGCCGCTGCTCGCGGACGCGATCGAGTACCGTCCGGGGCTGCCGGTGCGGCGGGCCGGTGCGCGGACCGGGCGGGGGTGCGCGGTGAAGCTGCACCTGGTGTTCCCGGAGCCGGTGTGGCGGGCGCACGGCCTGTCCGGCTGGTCGGTGAACGCGGCCGGTCCGCTGCTGTCCACCGTGGACGACACCCCGCCGGAGGGTTCGCCCGGCGTGCTGACCGGCTTCGTGACCGGTGCGGAGGCGCACCGCTTCGCTGCTCTGCCGCCCGCCGAGCAGCGGGCGGCGGCGGTGGCGCAGGCCCGGCGGCTGTTCCCGGTGCTGCCCGAGCCGGTCGGGTTCCACGTCACCGACTGGGTCAACGAGCCGTGGAGCAGGGGCTGTTACGCGGCCCTGTTCGGCCCCGGCGACTGGTCGGCGCTCGGGCCGGCGCTGACCGCCCCGCACGGCCGGGTGCGGTTCGCGGGCACCGAGACCAGCACCGAGTTCTTCGGCCTGCTGGAGGGCGCGGTCCGGTCCGGCCGCCGGGCGGCCGCCGAGCTGCTCGACCTCTGACGCCCCGTCGTCCTTCCACCTTTTCCGGCCCGTTCGGACCTTTCCCCGACCGGTGCGCGCCCCGCGAGGGCGGGCCCGGCAACGAGTCCTGCTTGGAGACCGCCATGAGCGACCAGACGCCCCTCGCCCCGCTGCCCGTCCGGGAGCGGTTCATGACCGATCCGACCCTCGGGGCGGGCAACTTCCTCGACCGGGCGATCGCGGCGAACCCGAACCGGGCGGTGCCGTACGCGTTCGACCACCGGCTCGACCACCGCGGGCGGGTGGTGCTGGTCGGGCACAGCCTGCTGGACCTGGCGGCGCTGCGCGACCGGTACGCGGCCTGGTACCACGCGTCGGGGGTGCGGCCGGGCGAGCCGGTGGGCGTGGTGGTGGCGGAGGGGCTGGAGCCGCTGCTGCACTTCTTCGCGCTGACCGCGCTGGGGGCCGTCCCGGCGCTGGTCAACGACGCGATGCGGCCGGACGTGATGGTGCGCTACCTGAACCGGGTCGGCGTGGTGGGGGTGGTCGCGGACGACACCACCCGGCTGGCCGCGGCGTACCGGCAGGACCCGCAGCGCCGCCCCCGGTTCCTGGCGCTGACCGCCGAGGTGCAGGCGTTCGACGCGGCGGCGGCGGCGCTGCCGGAGCAGTACCCGTACGAGCACGCGGCCGAGGACGTGGTGGCGCTGATCCACTCCTCGGGGACGACGGGCACCCCGAAGTCGACGATCCTGGCGCACCGGCAGTTCTGGGAGGGCAAGCAGCCGCGGATGACCCGCTTCCCGGCCGAGCCGTCGGACCGGTTGATGTCGCTGATGCCGCACACCCACGCGGGCGGCCTGAGCTACTTCCTGACCGCGACGCTGCTGGGCCTGCCGACGGTGGTGATGGCGGGGTGGAGACGCACGGTGGTGGAGCCGGTGATGGAGGCGTTCCGGCCGACCATGGTGGCCTCCTTCCCGCGCACCTTCGTCGAGTTGGCGACCGGCGAGCTGCCGGTGGCGGGCGCCGCCGAGGTGCACTCCTGGTTCAACACCGGTGACAGCGCGCACTACGGGCACGTCCGGCGGCTGGTGCGACTGGGCCGGCGCCCTGCCGGGTTGGTCAAGCCGTGGCTGCTGCCGCAGGAGAAGGCCGACCAACCGGCGCTGCCGGGTTCGCAGTTCGTGGACGGGCTGGGTTCCTCCGAGATGGGCATGGCGCTGTTCGGTCAGGTCACCTCGCCGGAGACGGAGCGCGCCGACCGCTGCGTGGGCAGGCCGTCCGAGGTGGTGGAGCGGGCCGTCGTGCTGGACGAGGACGGCGTCGAAGTCCCGGACGGGACGGTCGGGTTGCTGGCGGTGCGGGCGCCCTCGATCACGCCCGGGTACTGGAACGACGAGCGGCTGAGCGCGAGCTTCCGGCTCTCCGGGTACTGGCTGACCGGGGACGTGGCCTACCGGGACGCCGAGGGCCGGTTCTTCCACCTGGACCGGACGGTGGACGTGATCGACACCCTGGACGGGCCGGTGTACAGCCTGCCGCTGGAGGAGGTGCTGCTCGCCGACTGCGCGGAACTGGTGCAGGACTGCTCGGTGGTGGGCGTCCCGCACCCGGACGGCGGGCAGCGGCCGATCGCCGTGGTCCGGCTCCAGGCGGGTGCCGAAGTGCTGGACGAGGAAGGGCTGTTGAAGGCCGCCAACGCCGAACTCGGCCGGGCCGGGCTGGCGGAGCTGGCCGCGCTGCGGGTGGCCCGCACCGACGGGGAGTTCCCCCTCGGCCCGACCGGCAAGGTGCTCAAGCGGGAACTGCGCACCCGGCACGCCGGCCTGCTCACCGCGTCGGCCGCCTGATGGAGCACGGGGCGCAGCCCTACCCGTACGTGCGGCGGCCGCTGGTGGAACCGGACTGGCGGCGGCTGCCGGGCTGGCGGGAGGTGACGGCGGCGCAGTGGCGGGACGCGCAGTGGCAGCGGGCGCACTGCGTGCAGGGCGAGCGGCAGCTGCGGCAGGTGTTCGGGCCGCTGCTGACCGACCGGTTCTACCGGGAACTCGCGTCCGACCAGCGGGAGTTCGCGACGATGTCGATGCTGGTGCCGCCGCAGATGCTGAACACCATGGCGGCGGGTGCGGAGTTGGCGCCGGCCGCGTTCACCGAGGCGTTCCTGGCCGACCCGGTGCGGCGCTACATGCTGCCGGTGCGGGCGGACCGGCTCCCGTCCTGGCCGAGCCACCCGCTGGCGGCCCGGGACTCGCTGCACGAGGCGCAGATGTGGGTGGTGGAGGGGCTCACCCACCGCTACCCGACGAAGGTGCTGGCCGAGTTGCTGTCGACCTGCCCGCAGTACTGCGGGCACTGCACCCGGATGGACCTGGTGGGCCGCTCGACCCCGCAGGTCGCCAAGGCCCGGCTGGTGCTGCGCCCGGCGGACCGCGAGGAACAGATGCTCGACTACCTCAAGCGGACCCCGTCGGTGCGGGACGTGGTGGTCTCCGGCGGCGACCTGGCGAACGTGCCGTGGCCGCGGCTGGAGTCGTTCCTGCTGCGGCTGCTGGAGCTGGGCTCGGTGCGGGACGTCCGGCTGGCCAGCAAGGCGGTGGTCGGGCTGCCGCAGCACTGGCTGCAGCCGAAGGTGCTGGCCGGGGTGGAGCGGGTGGCCCGGCTGGCGGCCCGGCGCTCGGTCAACCTGGCGGTGCACACCCACGCCAACCACGCGGCGTCCGTCACCCCGCTGGTCGCCGAGGCGGCCCGGGCCCTACTGGACGCGGGCGTGCGGGACGTGCGCAACCAGGGCGTGCTGATGCGCGGCGTGAACGACAGCCCGGAGGCGCTGCTCGACCTGTGCTTCGCGCTGCAGGGCGAGGCCAACGTCCTGCCGTACTACTTCTACCTGTGCGACGTCGTCCCGAACGCCGAGCACTGGCGGCTGCCGCTGGCCGCCGCGCAGCGCCTGCAGGAGGCGATCCTCGGCTACCTGCCGGGCTACGCCACGCCGCGGCTGGTCGCGGACGTGCCGCACGTCGGCAAGCGCTGGGTGCACCAGGCGGTGGGCTACGACCGGGTGCGCGGCGTCTCGTGGTGGACCAAGAACTACCGCACCGGGCTCGAACTGCGCGGCGGCGACGGGGAGTCGGGCCCGGACGGGCTGGCCCGCCGCTACCCGTACGTGGACCCGGTGGACACGCTGCCGCCGGAGGGGCGGGCCTGGTGGGCCGAACGGGCCCGCGCCGGACGGGACTTCGACTTGAGCGAACTGGAGGAGAGCGGATGAGCGGGGTGCGGGCGCCGTTGCGCCGGATGTGCTGGATCTTCCCGGACCGGGAGTCGAGCCGGTCCGGGGCGATGTGGAAGCACTACTTCTGGGACATGTACGCGGAGATCGCCGCCGAACTGGGCCTGTCGTGGACGATGCACGCGCCGGAGGCGGTGACGGTGGACGGCACCGACCCGGGCCGCCCGCGGGTGTACGTGGACGGCGAGCGGGTGACGCCCGAGGACACCCTGTTCATCACGGCGCTGTACTCGCTGCCGTACCAGTCCATGGACGTGTTCAACCAGTTGACGCTGTGCACGGTGCTGGAGCAGGCCGGGTTCTACCTGCCGTTCCCGGCGCAGGTGTCGCTGCTGGGCAACGACAAGCTGGCGACGGTGCTGTTCCTGGCGGACTCGCCGGTGCCGCCCGTCCCGTCGGTGCGGATCGGCTCCGGTCGGGACGTCTCCAAGCACCAGTACGAGGCGGCGCTGGACGGGCTGGCCTTCCCGGCGATCGTGAAGCCGTCCGGCTGGTGCGGCGGCGGCGGGATCTGCCTGGCCCGCTCCCGGGAGGACGTGCGCGGCCTGGCCAGCCTGGCGCAGGGCGGCGACACCGTGCTGGTGGCGCAGCCGTACCTGGGGGACGGCACGGTCGACTACCGGGTGTACGTCATCGACGGGCGCCCGTACGCGGCGCTGCGGCGCACCCCGGAGGCGGGGTCGCCGGTGGCGAACGCCAGCCGCGGCGGGTCGATGGAGTTCTGCGAGGTGCCGCCCGAACTCGCCGACGCCACGGCCTACTTCGCGAAGAAGCTGCCGATCCCGTTCTTCTGCGTGGACTTCCTGCACGACGGCGAGCGGTTCTGGTTCTCCGAGCTGGAACCGGACGGGGTGATCGCCCCCGACCTGGAGGACCCCGGCCGTCCGGTGCAACGCGCGGTCACCCGGGCCCGGTTCGCCGCCTACCGGGACGCGCACGCGGCCTTCCTCGCGGACGGGGGTGCCCGGCGATGACCTTCTCGCTCACCGGGGCGGAAGCCGCCGACGGTCTGGCGGTGGCCCGCCGGACGCTGGAACTGCTGCGCGAAGTACCGGAGTTCGGCGACCGGTACGCCTCCTGTCCGGCGCCGCGGACGCTGGCGGAGCTGGCCGCGCTGCCGCCGCTGGCCAAGGACGACCTGAACACGGCGCTGGCGCACCTGGAGCCCGCCGCCGAGCACGGGGCGACCTGGCTGTTCCAGAGCGGCGGTTCGACGGGTGCGCCGAAGGTCGGGTACGCGCCGACCGGGTTCTACATGGCGAAGGTGTTCGAGCACTGGCAGCCGCTGGAGCGGGACGACGTGTTCGTCAACGCCTGGGGCGCGGGCCGGATGTGGGGCGCGCACTTCCTGGCGGCGGGCCTGGCCGACCTGTCCGGCTGCCGGGTGATCGCGCTCGGCTCGGTGACCGCCGAGGAGTACCCGCAGTGGCTGGGCTTCCTGGCCGACCGGAAGGTCACCGCGATCGGCGGCACCCCGAGCGTGCTGCGGCTGTGGTTCGCGCACGCCCGCGCCGCCGGGATCGAACTGCCGTCGCTGCGCAAGGTGTTGTGGCTGGGCGAGGCCTGGCAGCCGCAGCTGGAGGAGGACCTGGCGGTCGTCGCGCCGAAGGCCCGGCGGCACGGCATGTTCGGCTCCACCGAGACCTGGGTGGTGGGCTCCAACTCCCCCGACTGCCCGGCCGACACCTTCCACCCCTTCCCGCACCAGCTGGTGCACGTCGGCGACGGCGGCCTGCTGGACTTCACCTCGCTCGACCCCGCCATGCTCAACCCGGTGCTGCGCTACCGCACCGGCGACGCGGGCGAGTTGGCCCCCTGCCCGTGCGGGCGGCCGGGCCCGGCGATGCGGGTGCTGGGGCGCCGCGACAACGTGGTGCAGGTCCGCGGGCTGGGCCTGCACGTGGACGAGCTGCTGGCCCGGGTCGAGCGCGAGCCGGGCGTCGTCCGCGCGCAGGTGCTGATCACCGAACGGGGCGGCCGGGCGCAGGGGGTGGACGTCCTGGTGCTCGGCGAGCTGCCCGATCCCGAGGCGCTGCGGCGCGAACTGCTCTCCGGCACCTTCACCTTGAGCACCGCCTTCGTCCACGACCCGGAGCACGTGCGGGTGCGGGTGGTGGACGCGCTGGTCAGCAACGAACGCACCGGGAAGACCGCGGGTTTCGTGGTCCGGGAGGAACCGTGAAACGAGGACTCGTGAAACTGCGCAAACCGGAGCAACTGGGCCGGGGCTTCAACCTGTTCTGGCTCGGCAAGTCGGTCTCCAACGTCGGCGACCGGGTGACGGTGTTCGTCGTCCCGACCCTGATGATCTTCGTGCTGCACGCCTCGGCGCTCCAGGTCGGCGTCGTCGCGATGGCCCAGTACCTGGGCATTCCGCTGCTCGGCCCGGTGGCGGGCGTCCTGGTCGACCGCTGGGACAAGCGGCGCACCCTGATCGTCTGCGACCTGGTCCGGCTGGTGGCGGTCGCGGTGATCCCGCTCGCGTACTGGCTGGACCTCCTCTCCACACCGCTGCTGTTCTGCTGCGTGGCGGCGGTCTCCGGGGCCACCATCTTCTTCAACGTCGGCTACCTGGTCGCCGTCCCGGCCGTCGTCGAGCAGCCGCACCTGGTGCGCGCCTACTCCCGGCTGGAGGGCAGCGGCTCGGTCGCCGAGGTCTCCGGCCCGTCGATCGCCGCCGCCCTGTACGGGGCGCTCGGCGCGGCCTCGCTGCTGGTCGACGCCGCCAGCTACCTGGTCTCGGCGGTCTGCTTCCGCTGGATGCGGCCCTGGGGGCAGCCCACCGTCGCCCAGGGCACGGTGTGGCAGCGCCTCACCCTCGGCTTCCGGCTGAACTGGCAGGACCCGGTGCTGCGCCGGGTCGTGCTGGCCGCCGTCACCCTCAACTCCGGCGGCCCGGTGTTCGTCACCGTCCTGCCGGTGCTCGCCTACCGCGGCCTGGGCGTCAGCGTCGGCGTGTACGGCGCCGCGATGTCCGCGGGCGCGGTCGGCGCGCTGCTGGGCGCGCTGGTCGCCCCGAAGATCGGCGAACGCCTCGGCATCGGACGGACGCTGGCCTGGGCGCTGCTGCTGCACTGCCTGGTCGGCCTGGGCGTGCTGGCCGCGCCCGCGCTGCCCGCCGGGCCGGTCATCGCCGTGACCATGGGCTGCTACGGCTTCTTCATGTCCTGCATCAACGTCTGCTCGGCCCCCGCCCGGCAGTCCCGGATGTCCGCGCAGCACCAGGGCGTCATGCACGCCGCCTTCCGCACCGCCACCTGGGGCGTCATCCCGCTCGCCGCCCTGGCCGGCGGCCTCGCCGTCTCCCTCCTCACCGGCCCGCTCGGCGTCCTCGACGCGGCCCGCTGGACCATGGTCGGCGGCACCCTGCTCGCCGCCTGCTCCTTCCTCCCCGCCCTCGGCATCCAGCCCCGCATGGACGCCGACCTGCCGAAGGCCGTGGACCGCGTCACCGAACACGCGCCGAGCGCGGACGGTGCCGCCGAACCTGCGGAGGTGGCCAAGTGAGAGGGTTCCGCTCCGCGGCGACCAGCAACCGCCCCGCGGCCGAAGACCGGCTGCGCCGGGGCTGGGGGGAAGGCCGACCGAGGACGCTCCGCCCCGCGACCGAGGGACGGCTGCGCCGGACCCGCGGAGGCGGGCAAGTGGCAGGGCTCCGCCCCGTGGGGGGCGCTGCCGGGGCCGGGGAGGTGGCGTGGTGACGGGTCGTCGAGTGGTGCTGATCACCGGGTGTTCGTCCGGCATCGGGTTGGCCACCGCTGCGGCGGCGAGCCGGGCCGGTTGGGGGGTGCTCGCCACCGTCCGTGATCCGGAGCGGGCCGGTGCGTTGCGGGCGGCGGCGCCCGGGGCGGAGGTGCGGCGGTTGGACGTCACGGACGAGGAGTCGGTCGCGGAGTGCTTCGCCGGGATCGAGCGGCTCGACGCGCTGGTCAACAACGCCGGGATCTCCAACTTCGACCCGACGCTGGAGATGTCCACCGCGGAGGCGCTGCGGGCCAACCTGGAGGTCAACTTCTTCGGCACCGTCGCCGTCTCGCGCGCCGCGATGCCGCTGCTGCGGGCCTCGGGCGGGCGGCTGCTGACCATCGGCAGCGTGCACGGCGTGATCGGGCAGCCCTTCAACGAGGCGTACTGCGCGGCGAAGTTCGCGGTCGAGGGCTTCATGGAGTCGCTCGCGCCGGTCGCCGCCGCGCACGGCGTGCGGGTGTCGGTGCTGGTGCCCGGCTACGTCCCGGACACCCGTTTCGGCATCTTCCCGGACGTCAACCGCCGTACCGTGCAGGCCGCTTCGGGCCCGTACGCGGAGACCTTCGCCGCGTACGGGGAGCGGATCGGCGCGCACTGGGCGGGGGCCGGGCAGCCCGCGGCGGAGGTCGCCGAGGCGGTGCTGCGGGCGCTGGCCGAGGAGCGGCCGCCGTTCCGGATCCCCACCGGCGCGTGGGCCGCGGCCTACCTGGACGCCAAGCTCGCCGACCGCGACGGCACCGCCGTGCAGCGGCTCGCCCGCGACTGGATCGGCCACACCGAACGACCCCTTTGAACTGAGGAGCAACTGCCGTGCCCGCTCTGCCGCTTCAGGCCCTGGTCGACCACGCCCGGCGCAACTCGCCGTTCTACGCCGAGCTGTACCGCGACGTGCCCGCCGTCGTCACCTCGCTCACCGACCTGCCCGTCATCGACCACGTCGCGTTCTGGTCGGCCAACCGCTGGCCCGACAACCGGCTGCTGACCGGTCCGCTGACCGACGCCGCGGTCTACAAGTCCGGTGGGACCACCGGCGCCCCCAAGTTCTCGCCGTGGACGCGCTCCGAGCACTTCGACTCGGTGAGCGCGTTCGGCGCCGGGCTGGTCGACGCCGGGCTCAGGCCGGGGCAGAAGGTCGCCAACCTGTTCCGGGCGGGCGAGTTCTACAGCGGTTTCCTGTTCATCGAGGGCGCGCTGCACCACGCGCCGATCGACAACGTCCGGCTGCCGGTGGCGACCGCGCCGGACGCCTACGTGGCCGACCTGGTGCACTCCTTCGGCGTGGACGTGCTGGCGGGCGAGCCGATGAAGCTGTCCGCCGTCGCCGAGACGCTGCTGGCGCAGGGCCGGCCCGCGCCGCAGGTCGAGCTGATCCTGTTCGGCGGCGACATCCTCTTCAACGACCTGCGGCCGCTGCTGCGTTCGGCCTTCCCGAACGCAGCGCTGTCCTCCATCGGCTACGCCTCGGTGGACGCCGGGCTGGTCGCCGGGCCGGTGCCCGCCGGGGACGACCTGCGCGTCCACCGGGCCTTCCCGAACCGGACGGTGGTCGAGCTCGTCGACGACGCCACCGGCGAGCCGATCACCGAACCCGGCGTCCCCGGCCGGGTCGTGGTCACCAACCTGTTCCGCACCCTCGTCCCGATCCTGCGCTACCCGGCGGGCGACCGCGCCGAGTGGACCGACTCCGGCTGCCGCACCTTCCGGCTGCTCGGCCGCTCCACCGAGGGCGCCCGGGTCGGGATCGTCAGCATGCCCACCGAGGACGTCCGCGACGTGCTGCTCGCCCACGACCCCGGGCACCACATCACCGGGATGCAGCTGGTCCAGCGCCGCTGGGAGAACCGCGACGGCCTGATCATCCGCCTCGGCCACACCACCCAGGCCCCGCCGCCCGCCGAACTCGCCGAGACCCTGCGCCGCGCCGTCCTGGACGCCCGGCCCGCGTACGTCTCCGAGGCCGCGATCGGCGCGATCCACCCGCTGCAGGTGGAGTGGGTGCCGCGCGCCGAGCTCGTCACCAACCCCCGGACGGGCAAGCTCCGCCAGGTCGTCGACGAGCGTCCCGCGCACTGACCCGGGGCCCTGACCTCCGGCCGCCCGGGTTGGGATGATGGTCCGATGAGCGACCTTCAGCGCACCGAGCCCTCCCGGGTGGCCGACGACCGGGCCTCCCTGACCGAGTTCCTCCAGTACCAGCGCGAGACGCTGGCGATGAAGTGCGCCGGGCTGGGCGCCGAGCAGCTCCGGCTACGGGCCGTGCCGCCCTCCGAGCTCTCCCTGCTCGGCCTGGTCCGGCACCTCGCCGAGGTCGAGCGCAGCTGGTTCCGCAACGTCGTCAACGGCGACGACGCCCCCGCGCACTGGCCCGGCGACGCGGCCTTCGCGGTGGAGGACGCCGACCCCGACGAGGCCTTCCGCACCTGGCACGAGGAGTGCGCCCGCTCCCGCGCCACCGTCAACGACGCCGCCTCCCTCGACGCGCCCTTCCACTGGCGCGAGGAGGTCTTCACCCTCCGCTACGTCGTCACCCACCTGATCGAGGAGTACGCCCGCCACAACGGCCACGCCGACCTGCTGCGCGAACGCATCGACGGCAGCACCGGGGAGTAGGCCCTACTCCGGGAGCGGCTCCGCGGCCGTCCGCCCGCCCCGGGCCGCCATCTGCGCACCGACCGTCCGGGCGTGGCGGGCGACGGCCAGCAGGAAACGGCCCCGGGAGGCGCGGACGGCGTGCAGGGCGGGGCCGTGGTCGACCGCGACGAACAGGGCGCCCGCGAGGGCCAGCAGCAGCCAGGCCAGGTGCGCGAACGGGCGGGCGGACGGCGCGAGTTCACCGAAGGCCTGGTGCAACCGCTGGACGTGGAACGGGATGTGGCGCTGCTCGTCGCGCAGGATCCGGTCGGTGACCTCGCGGGCCAGCGGGTCCGCGACGCCGTCGCGCACGCTGCGGTAGTACTCGACGGCGACCAGCTCGGCGACCATCAGCACCATCAACTCGGTGCGCAGTCCCAGCAGTCGGCGCACCCGGACGAACACCCCGTCGCTCCAGTGCCCGTCCAGCAGCGGGACGCCGGCCGCGCCCAGCAGCTCGGCGAGCAGCCGCGCGTGGTTGCGCTCCTCGTCGACGAACAGCCGCACCGCCGCCGAGTACGCCGCGTCCCCCGCCTGGTCGGCCTTGGCCCGCAGGTTCGCCCCGTCCCCGTTCTCCCCCACCTGGAACTTCTGCAGGCTCCGCGCCACCACCGCGGGCAGCTCGACCCCGCGCTCCCACTCCGGGTCCGCGATCCACTCCCGGCGCGCCCGCTCCGCCTCGAACGCCGCCACCCACTCGTCGAATCCGCCTCCGGGCATGGCTCCGCCCCCGTCCTCGTCCATGGTGCCGCGCCCGCCGCGCCGAACGGCATGCGGGCGTACCGGAATGAACGCCACGGCTCTCGGTGGCGCACGACCAGTACGCTACCGCACTCCTGAACGCGTTCAAATAGCTGCTGCCGGGGGCGGCTCAGTAGACGTCGCGGACGTAGCGCTTCTCGGCGGCCAGGTTCTTGACGTAGGCGGCGGCGTCGGCGGGGGTGAGGTTGCCGTGGGTGGTGGCGATGTCGCGCAGGGCGCGGTCGACGTCCTTGGCCATGCGGGAGGCGTCGCCGCAGACGTAGAAGTGGGCGCCGTCCTGGAGCCAGGACCAGAGGTGGTGGCCGTGTTCGCGCATCCGGTCCTGGACGTAGACCTTGGCGCGCTGGTCGCGGGAGAAGGCGGTGTCGAGGCGGGTGAGGGTGCCGTCGGCGAGGTGGGCGGCGAGTTCCTCCCGGTAGTAGAAGTCGGTGGCCCGGTGCTGTTCGCCGAAGAAGAGCCAGTTGGGGGCGCGGTGGCCGCGGGCGCGGCGGTCCTCCAGGAAGCCGAGGAAGGGGGCGACGCCGGTGCCGGGGCCGACCATGATCATGGGGGTGGCGGGGTCGGCGGGCGGGCGGAAGTGCGGGGAGCGCTGGAGGTGGACGGGGACGGTGGCGCCGGGTTCGGCGTCGGCGAGGTGGGTGGAGCAGACGCCGCCGCGCGGGTGGCCCTTGAGGTTGTCCCAGCGGACCACGGAGACGGTGAGCGAGATCAGCCGGGGGTCGGTGAGCGGGCTGGAGCAGATCGAGTACTGGCGGGGCTGGAGCTTGCCGAACACCTCGGCCCAGTCCTGGGCGGTGGCCCGGACGGCGAACTCGGCTGCCACGTCGACGGCTTGGCGGCCCCACGTCCAGCGGGCCAGCGCGTCGGTGTTGTCGGCGCGCAGCAGGGCGCGCAACTCGCGGGCGTCGCGGGTGCGTTCGGCGGTGAAGCGGAGCAGCTTGGGGCTGACCCGGGTGATGTCGAGGTGCCGGGTGAGCGCTTCGCGCAGCGGCAGGTCGCCGTGGCCGGGGAGGGTGACGGCGCTGTCGCCGGGCAGGCCGGTGACGGAGAGCCATTCGTCGACCAGGGCGGGCGAGTTGACGGGGTGGACGGCGAGCGCGTCACCGGCGGAGTAGTCGAGCGGGAGGCCGAGTTCGCCGGTGTCGAAGGTGAAGCGGCGGACCTCCTTGCCCGAACCGGCGCCGGAGAGCAGCCGGTTGCCGACCAGCCGGGCTGGGGTGGTGGTGCGGCGCGGGGCGGCGGCGGGAGCGGGGGCCGGGGCCGGGGCGGCGGCGGGTGCGCCGTCCCGGCCGAGGGCGGCGAGGACGCTGTCGAGCCAGCTGTCGGCGGTGCTCTCGTAGTCGGGTTCGCAGTCGGCGCGGGGGGCGAGGCGGTGGGCGCCGAGTTCGGCGAGGCGGGTGTCGAGGCGGCGGCCGTGGCCGCAGAAGTCCTGGTAGTTGGAGTCGCCGAAGGCGAGGACGGCGTAGCGGCGGCCGTCGAGGCGGGCGGGGTCGGCGGCGGTGAGGGCGTCCCAGAAGCCGGCGCCGTTGTCGGGGGCGTCGCCGTCGCCGTAGGTGGAGGTGATGAGCAGCAGGTCGGCGTCGCCGGGGAGGGCGGCCGGGTCGGTGTCGGCCATCGCGCGCAGGGCGGCCGGGTGGCCGCCCGCGGTGAGGCGGGCGGCGGCGGCGGTGGCGTACTCCTCGGCGGTGCCGGTCTGCGAGGCCCACAGGACGAGGAGTTGGCGGGTGGTGACGGCGGTGGCGGCGGCCGGGGCCGGTTCGGTGGCGCGCGAGTACAGGCCGGCCAGGGCGCCGTTGACCCACTGGGCGTGCGCGGGGTCGAACGGGGCGTCGGCGGGGAGCACCGGCACGCCGGGCAGGCCGGTCGGGATGGCGGCCAGGAACCCGGCCAGGTAACGGCGTTCGCCCTCGGAGAGGACCGGCGGGGGCGCGGTGTCCAACCCGAACACCGAGGAGGAGAAGGAGGAGGGGGTGGTGGCGACGGGGGTGGCGGCGGGCGTCGGGACCTTGGTCAACGAGACGGCGCAGTACTTGAGTTCGGGCTGGAAGGAGAGCGGGTCGACGGCGTCGGAGGTGACGGCGTTGACCGACAGGTACTCGCCGAACAGGTCGTTCCAGTGGAACGGCGCGAAGCAACTCCCCTTCTGCACCCGGTCGGTGACCGTGGCGGGTAGCACGGCCCGGCCGCGCCGGGAGGAGACCTCGACGCCGTCGCCCTCGACGATGCCGAGCGCGGCGGCGTCCTCGGGGTGGATCTCGACGAACGGCGACGGGTTCAGCTTGGCGAGCTTGGCGACCTTGGCGGTCTTGGTGAGGGTGTGCCACTGGTGCGGGAGGCGGCCGGTGTTCAGGGCGAACAGGTAGTCGTCGTCCGGGAGTTCGGCCGGGTCCAGGTGCGGGCGGGGGTGGAAGGCGGCCCGGCCGCTGGGGGTGGGGAAGTGCGGGGTGCCGTCGGGGAGCAGGTAGCGGATCGGGTTGCGGTCGGGCCCGTCCGGGTCGGCGGCGGGCCACTGGACGGGGGTGTCGCGCAGCCGCGGGTAGGAGGCGCCGCGCAGGTCCCAGCCGGTGGCGGGGTTGTACGCCCGCTTGAGCTCCTCGAAGACCTGCTCGGCGTCGGTGAAGTCGAAGCCCTCCGCGTACCCCATGGCGCGGGCGACCTCGGCGATGATCCGCCAGTCGGGCAGGGCCTCGCCGGGGGCGTCGGCGGCGGGGCGGGCCAGGGTGAGGTTGCGCTCGCTGTTGATCAGCACGCCCTCGGTCTCGGTCCACATCGCGGCGGGCAGCACCACGTCGGCGTACGCGTTGGTCTCGGTGTCGGTGAACACGTCCTGGGTGATGACGAGTTCGGCCTTCTCCAGGCCCTCGATGACGGTGCGCCGGTTGCCGACCGAGGCGACCGGGTTGGTGCAGATGATCCAGCAGGCCTTGATCTCGCCGTCGGCCATCTTGCGGAACATCTCGACGGTGCCCTTGCCGACGCCGTCGGCGCGCAGCGTGCCGGGCGGCAGGTTCCACAGCTGTTCGGTGAACTCCCGGTCGGCGGGGGCGAGCACGGAGCGCTGGCCGGGCAGGCCGGGCCCCATGTAGCCCATCTCGCGGCCGCCCATCGCGTTGGGCTGGCCGGTCAGCGAGAACGGGCCGCTGCCGGGGCGGCAGATGGTGCCGGTGGCGAGGTGCAGGTTGACCAGGGCGTTGGTGTTCCAGGTGCCGTGGGTGGACTGGTTCAGCCCCATCGTCCACAGGCTGGTGAACTCCCCCGCCTCGCCTATGAGTTCGGCGGCCCGGCGGATGTCCTGCTCGGCCAGGCCGGTGAGTTCGGCGACCCGGTGCGGCGGGTAGTCGGCGAGGAGGTCCGGCATCGCCGCCCAGCCCTCGGTGTGCCGCTCGATGAACGCCTCGTCGAGGTGCCCGTTCGCGTGCAGCAGGTGCAGCAGGCCGTTCAGCAGCGCCAGGTCGGTACCGGGCTTGATCTGGAGGAACAGGTCGGCCTTGGCGGCGGTGGCGGTGCGCCGCGGGTCGACGACGATCAGCTTGGCGCCCGCCTTGACCCGGTCCATCATCCGCAGGAACAGGATCGGGTGGCAGTCGGCGGCGTTGGAGCCGATCACCAGGAACACGTCCGCCAGGTCGAGGTCCCGGTACGAGCCGGGCGGGCCGTCCGCGCCCAGCGACAGCTTGTAGCCGGTGCCCGCGCTGGCCATGCACAGGCGCGAGTTCGACTCGATCTGGTTGGTCCGCAGGTAGCCCTTGGCGAGCTTGTTGGCCAGGTACTGGGCCTCCAGGCTCATCTGCCCGGACACGTACAGCGCGACCGCGTCCGGACCGTGCTCGTCCACGATCGCCCGCAGCCGCCGCCCGGTGGCGGCGATCGCCTCGGCGACCGGCGTCGGCACCGGGTCCTCGCCGCGGACGGTGCGCACCAGCGCGGTGGACAGCCGGCCGGGCGCGGCCAGCATGTCGGCGGTGGTCGCGCCCTTGGTGCAGAGCCGGCCGCGGTTGGCCGGGTGCTCCGGGTCGCCGGAGGCCCGCCGCACGGTGCGGCGGCCGTCCG
The DNA here is from genome assembly GCF_000717185.1 of Kitasatospora phosalacinea. Taxonomy (GTDB): domain Bacteria; phylum Actinomycetota; class Actinomycetes; order Streptomycetales; family Streptomycetaceae; genus Kitasatospora; species Kitasatospora phosalacinea_A. The sequence goes on from NZ_JNYE01000051.1 coordinate 94,725, forward strand.
GGCCGGTGCCGATGTCCAGGAGCAGGCCGCAGCCCACCCCGCAGTAGGAGCAGACCGACCTGACCTGTTCGGTCCCCGGTCGCTGCGGCTTCGCTGCGTCCTGCGCCACCTGTCCGGCCACGGGAGAGCCCTTCCGTTCGACCTGCCCTGCCTGTGGCGACTGTAGGAAGGGCGCATTTCGCGACTGTCTCCACGGCGGACGGTCGGCGGTTACACCGACCGCACAGCGGGACCGGCCGTCCGGTGAGGGCCACCACCGCCCCCGGTCGGCCCCCGCGCACCCCGGGCGACGCTGCCCCGGGCGCACCGCGAGCGGGCTCAGCTGCTGTGCGGCACCCCGGCCACCAGCACGCTCTGCCCGCGGAACTCGGCCACCACCGCGCCCGCGGCCGTCCGCACCGTGACGTCGTAGACGCCCTGCCGCCCCGCCAGGGTCCGCTCCACGGCCTCCGCCACCAGCTCGTCGCCGAGCTGCGCCGGGGCCAGGAAGGTGATCTGCGCGCCCTGCGCGAGCGCGACCGGACCGTAGCTGTTGCAGGCGTACGAGAACGCGGCGTCGGCGAGCAGGAACACGTACCCGCCGTGGCCGATCCCGTGCGCGTTGGCCATCTCCTCGGTGACCTTCATCCGGGCCACCGCGCGGCCTCCGGACACCTCGTCGAGCACGATGCCCGCGCCACTGGCGGCCCGGTCGCGTTCGAACATTGCGTCGATCCTGGAACGTCCCACTACGGCCCCCCGGTGAGCTGCGCGTTCAGCGGAACCAGCATTAGATCCAGCTGCTGACAGCATGTCAATGCGGCCCCGCCCGGCACTGTCAAGTCACGCCGCCCACGGCACCGCCGGGCCCGGCCCCACGTCCGGACCCGGCGGCGGGGTGGAAGCACCATCCTGCGGGGGCGGGCTTGCCTTCCGGCTGCGTCCGCCTGACGCGCCGCGGCTGCGCCACCGCGCCCGGGACGGAGGCGGGAGGACGAGGACGGGGCGGGCCCGGGGCGGGGGTCAGCGGGGGGAGAGCAGGTCGGCGCGGTGGCGGTGGGCGGCGGCGGTCCGGGGCTCACCGGCGGCGTCCTCGGCGCGGGCCAGGGCGCGCAGGACGTCGGCGGTGGCCTCGTCGTGGCCGATCCGTTCGGCCTCGGTGAGGGCGGCGCCGAGGCGGGCCCTGGCCTCGGGGTGGCGGCCGAGGCCGGAGAGGGCCTCGCCCGCGGCGCCGTGCAGCAGGACGCGGCGCGGGTCGGGGCGTTCGCCGGTGCTCAGCGCGAGGCCGTGCAGGGCGTGGTCGAGGGCCTGCCGGGGGCGTCCGGCGTCCAGGTGGTGGCGGGCGAGGTGCTGGTGGGCGAGGGCGACGGTGTGCGGGTGGTCGGCGGCCAGCGCGATCTCCAGGGCCTGGGCGAGGCCGGTCCCGGCGGCGGTGTGCTCGGCGAGTTCGGTGTGGACGGCCGCCAGGTTGATCAGCGCGATGGCCCGGCCGACCTGGTTGCCCGCCCGGACGGCGAGCTCGGCGGCGGGGCCGAGGCAGGCCGCGGCCTCGTGCAGTCGGCGGTTGGAGACCAGCACCCAGCCGAGCAGCGCCCGCACCTGGCTCTCGCCGTCCAGGTGGTCGGCCTCCATCGCCGCCTCCAGGGCGAACTGGAGCTGCGGCACCCAGCCGTCGCGGACCCGGCGCAGGATCAGCGGCCACTGGGTGAGCACCAGCCGCCAGGCGCGCTCGGGGTCGGCGGTGGCGATCACCTCGGCGAGCGTCTCGCGGTGCGCACCGAGCCACTGCAGGGCCTCCCCGGCGGTGCCGAACCCGGGGACGGCCCGCGGGCGCCGACTGGTCGCGGGCGGCTCGCAGCAGGGCCTGCTGGCGGGTTCGGCGCACTGCGCGGCGGCCAGGCCCGCGTACAGGTACTGGTCGGCGAGCCGGGCCCGGGCCGCCCGCTGCTCGGCCCGGTCGGTCTCGGCGGCGAGCTGGCGGGCGTACAGCCAGACCAGGTCGTGCAGGACGTACTGCTCGGCGCCGGTCTCGGTGACCAGGTGGGTGGCCGCGAGCTGCTCCAACGCCTCGGCGGCGGCCCGGTGTTCGAGGTCGGCGAGGGCGGCGGCGGTGTACGCGTCGACCATCGGACCGGGGTGCAGGCCGAGGGTGCGCAGCAACCGGGCCGCGGTGGGCGGGAGTTGCTCGTGGGAGATCCGCAACGCGCTGGCCACGCTGATCTCCTCCGCCGCCAGATGGATCAACCGGCGCTGCTCGTTGCGCAGTTGGTCGGCGACGACGGCCAGGCCGCGGCGCGGGTCGGCGGCGGCCTTGGCGGCGGCGATCCGCAGCGCGAGCGGCAATCCGTCGCACAGGTCGGCGAGTTCGCGGGCCGCCTCGGGCTCGGCGGCGACCCGGTCCGGGCCCAGGACGCGGGACAGCAGCGCCGCCGACTCCTCCGGCCGCAGCACCGACAGCGGGACGGGGCGGGCGAGTTCGGAGGCGACCAGGCCGAGCATCCGGTTCCTGCTGGTGACCAGCGCGGCCGAGTCCGCCCCGGCCGGCAGCAGCGGGCGGACCTGCTCGGACTCGCGCGCGTTGTCGACCACCACCAGCAGCCGACGGCCGGTGGTGGCCCGCCGGTAGAGCGCGGCCCGCCCGGCCAGGGTCGGCGGCAGGTCCGCCGGGTCGACGCCCAGAGCGGCCAGGAACTCGGCCAGCACGTCGGCGAGTTCGCGGTCGGGACGGTCGCTGAACCCGCCGAGGTCGGCGAACAGCACACCGTCGGGGAAGCGCGGGCCGTGCCGGTGCGCCCAGTCCAGCACCAAAGCGGTCTTCCCGACCCCGGCGGGCCCGGTGACCAGGGCGATCGCCCCGTCCGGACCGGCACGCAACGCGTCGCCCAGGGCGGTGAGTTCGGCATCCCGACCGTAGAAGCCGCGCGGGGCACGGGGCAGCAGGTCGACGCCGGGCAGCGGCACCGCGAGCGCGAGGGCTGGGGCTGGGGCTGGGATAGGCGCGGGGGCAGGGGCAGGCGTTGGCGCATGGGCAGACGCGGGCGCGGGCGTGGGCGCATGGGCCGGGGCAGGCATGGGCGCAAGGATAGGCGCGGGCGCAGGGGCCGGGGCGGGCTCGGGTGTCGACGCGGGCGCAGGGGTGCTGGCGGAGGCAGACGCGGGCTCGGGCGCGGACGGGGTGGCGGGGGTGGGCCCGGCCACCGGTGCGGGGG
>NZ_JNYE01000052.1 GCF_000717185.1 Kitasatospora phosalacinea
GGGGCGGGGGTCAGGACCAGCCGAGTTCGTGGAGTTCGTCGTCGTCGAAGCCGAAGTGGTGGGCGACCTCGTGGATGACGGTGGTGCGGACCTCCTCGACGGCCTCCTCGCGGGTCTCGCAGAGGCGGAGGGTCGGGCCCATGTAGACCATGATCCGGTCGGGGAGGACGCCGGCGTACCACTCGCCGCGCTCGGTGAGCGGGATGCCCTCGTAGAGGCCGAGCAGGTCGGGGGTGCCGGGGGCGGGCTCGTCCTCGACGAAGACGGCGACGTTGTCCATCATCGCGGCCAGCTGCGGCGGAATCTGGTCCAGTGCGTCGGACACCAGCGCCTCGAACTCGTCCCGGGTCATCTCCACGGGCCCCATTGTCGGAGTTCCGCCGACGGGACGCCAGGGCACCGGCGGGGTGTCGGGGGCCGGAACGGCGGGGGCCGGGCGGGTGCTTGACTGGCGGCATGACGACGAGGGAACCGGTGCTGCGCGGGCAGGGGCGGGTGGTGGCGGCGGTCTCCGCGGGCGGGGTGCTGGGGGCGGGCGCCCGGTACGGGGCGGGGCTGCTGTGGCCGACCTCGGGGGACGCCTTCCCGTGGACCACGCTGGGGGTCAACGTGCTCGGCTGCGCGGTGATCGGGGTGGTGCTGGTGGTGCTCACCGAGGGGCGGCGCACGCCGAACCCGCTGCTGCGGCCGTTCCTGGCGACCGGGATCCTCGGCGGGTTCACCACCTTCTCGACGTACGCGGTGGACGGGCAGCGGCTGTTCGACCACGCGCTGCCCGGCAGGGCGCTGCTCTACCTGGGCGGGACGCTGCTGGCCGCGCTGGCGGCCGTCTGGGCGGCGGCGGGCGCGACCCGGGCGGTGCTGCTGGCGCGCAGCGAGCGGGCCGGGGGAACGGCCGGGGGCGCGGGCGGGCGAGCGGACGGAGGAGCGGACGGACGGGGGGCCGCGGGGTGAACTGGCTGCTGGTGCTGGCGGGGGCCGCGGTCGGCGCCCCGCTGCGGTACCTGACGGACCGTGCGGTGCACTCCCGGGTCGGCTTCGGCTTCCCGTGGGGCACGCTGACCGTCAACGTCGGCGGCTGCGCGCTGCTCGGCCTGCTCACCGCGGTCGCCCCGCCGGACGTCCGGCTGCTGCTCGGCACCGGCCTGTGCGGGGCGCTCACCACGTACTCGACCTTCTCGTTCGAGACCCTGAAGCTGGCCCAGAACGGCTCCCGCGGCGCGGCGCTGGGCAACGTGGTGCTGTCGCTGGGCGCGGGCCTGGCGGCGGTGTACGCGGGGGCGGGCGTCGGACGCGCGATCTGGGGGTGAGTGGGGCGCCACCCGTGTCCCGGTGGGCGGCCGCGCGTTGGGCACCGGGAACGGTGGCGGCCCCGGGCGGGTCGTGCGGGAGGTGGCTCGATGGTGGCGGGTTGGTCGGTGCGTCGGCGGCGTGCGGCGGCGGGTTCGGTGGCGGCGGCGCTGGCCGTGCTGGGGCTGGGCGGGTGCATGTCGGTGGGTGCGGACGCCCCCGGCGGGTCGGTCGTGGTGAAGCCGTCCGGGACGGGCGGCTCCGCGGCGGCGAGCGCCAGGCCGGGCGGCGGGTCGGGCGGGCGGCAGGGCGGTCAGCACGGGGAGCGCGGCGGCTCGTTGAGCCTTGACGGGGCGTCACCGGCCGCGTCGCCCCCGGCCGGGGCCCCCGCGCCCGGCTCCACGCCGCCGCCGGAGTCGGCGGGGGTGCCCGGTGCGCCGGTGCAGGTGCCCGCCCCCTCGGCGAGCAGCACGCCCCCCTCCGGCACGGCGAGCGGGCCGGCCTCGTCGCCGCCCAGCCCGCCCGCCGGCGGGGGCGGGACGGCCGCCCCGCCGAGCCCGCAGGGCAGCCCGTCGGCGCCCGCGCACTCGACGACGCCGTCCGCGACGCCCAGCGGTTCGGGGTCGGAGGGGCCGAGCGACCCGTCTTCGGTACACTGAGGAGGCGGTCCACACCTTCGTTCGAAGGCGATGACCAGGGGATTTGCCTCCGATCCCGAGGTTCCCCTATGGTGGTAGATCGTTCGTTTGATCCTATTTGGCTGGCGCTCCTCATACACCTTTGAGCGCCCTTGGCGCGTTCCGGCGATCCGTGGCTGACCGCATAGAGGCGGTTTTTCAACAGACCCACCGGACTTTGGCGCGTGCCACTTCCGGAAGGTTTTGCATGTCTCTCGTTGACGACGCCCGCTTCGCCATGCCCGCGAACGGGTCCGACGCCGACTCCCTCGACACCGACACGCTGGACGCGGAGCTCGCCGAGCTCACCGACGCCGACGTGGACACCGACACCGACTTCGCCGCGGACGTCGACACCGACGCCGCGGACGACACCGACGCGGACGCCGACGTCGACACCGACGCGGCGGACGACGCCGAGCCCACCGTCACCTTCAGCGACCTCGGTCTGCACGACGACGTGGTCCGGGCGCTCGCCAAGCGCGGCGTCACCACCCCGTTCCCGATCCAGGCCGCGACCATCCCGGACGCGCTGGCCGGCAAGGACGTGCTCGGCCGCGGCCGCACCGGCTCCGGCAAGACCCTGAGCTTCGGCCTCCCGCTGCTGACCCGCCTCGCCGACGGCGAGCGCACCAAGGCCAAGCACCCGCGCGGCCTGATCCTCGTCCCGACCCGCGAGCTGGCCATGCAGGTCGCCGACGCGCTGGAGCCGTTCGGCTCGGTGCTCGGCCTGCGCCTCAAGGTGGTCTGCGGCGGCACCTCGATGTCGAACCAGATCTACGCCCTGGAGCGCGGCGTCGACGTCCTGGTGGCCACCCCCGGCCGCCTGCGCGACCTGATCAACCGCGGCTCCGCCAAGATGGACGAGGTCGAGATCGCCGTCCTGGACGAGGCCGACCAGATGGCCGACATGGGCTTCCTGCCCGAGGTCACCGAGATCCTCGACCTGGTGCCGGCCGGCGGCCAGCGCCTGCTGTTCTCCGCCACGCTGGAGAACGAGATCGACACCCTGGTCAAGCGCTACCTGAAGAACCCGGTCACCCACGAGGTCGACCCGTCGGCCGGCGCGGTCACCACCATGACCCACCACATCCTGGTCGTGAAGCCCAAGGACAAGGCGCCGATCACCAACGCGATCGCCGCCCGCAAGGGCCGCACCATCATCTTCGTCCGCACCCAGATGGGCGCGGACCGGGTCGCCCAGCAGCTGATGGAGGCCGGGGTGAAGGCCGACGCGCTGCACGGCGGCATGACCCAGGGCGCCCGCACCCGCGTCCTCGGCGACTTCAAGGACGGCTACCTGAACGTGGTCGTCGCCACCGACGTCGCCGCCCGCGGCATCCACGTCGACGGCATCGACCTGGTGCTGAACGTCGACCCGGCCGGTGACCACAAGGACTACCTGCACCGCTCCGGCCGCACCGCCCGGGCCGGCCGCTCCGGCATCGTCGTCACCCTGGTGCTGCCGCACCAGCGCCGCGGCGTGTTCCGCCTGATGGAGGACGCGGGCGTCGACGCCTCGCGCCACATCCTCGACCACGCCTTCGACGCCGAGGTGGCCCGGATCACCGGCGCCCGCTCGCTCGTCGAGGTGCAGGCCGAGAGCGCCTCCGGCATCGCCGGTGCCGCCGAGCGCGAGGTCGCCGAGCTCACCCGCGAGCTGGAGCGCGCCCAGCGCCGCGCCACCGAGCTGCGCGAGGAGGCCGACCGCCTGGCCGCCCGCGCCGCCCGCGAGCGCGCCGACCTGGGCATCGTGGACGAGGAGCCGGCCGCCGAGGCCGAGACCGACGCCCCCGCCGCGGCGGCTGCCGCCGCCGAGGCCGAGCCGGTCGCCGAGGAGCGCGCCCCGTCCTACCGCGAGACCCGCAGCGAGCGCCCGGCCTACAACAACCGGGACCGCGGCGAGCGCGGCGGCTTCAACCGCGACGACCGTGGCGGCGACCGCGGTGGCCGTTCGTTCGGCGACCGGGACCGCGGCGAGCGTGGCGGCTTCAACCGCGACGACCGTGGCGGCCGTTCGTTCGGTGACCGCCCGCAGGGCGGCTTCAACCGGGACGACCGTGGCGGCCGTTCGTTCGGTGACCGCGAGCGTGGCGGCTTCAACCGGGACGACCGTGGCGGCGACCGTGGTGGCCGTTCGTTCGGTGACCGCGAGCGCGGTGGCTTCAACCGCGACGACCGTGGCGGCGACCGTGGTGGCCGTTCCTTCGGTGACCGCGAGCGCGGTGGCTTCAACCGCGACGACCGCGGCAGCCGTTCCTTCGGTGACCGTCCGGCCCGCTCCTTCGGCGGCGACCGCGACCGCGGCCAGGCCGGTGGCGGCAGCCGTCCGTTCGTGCGGCGCGACGACCACCGCACCGGTGGGCGCCCGCAGGGCGGTTTCAACCGGGACGACCGTGGCGGCGACCGTGGTGGCCGTTCGTTCGGTGACCGCGAGCGCGGTGGCTTCAACCGGGACGACCGTGGCGGCGACCGTGGTGGCCGTTCGTTCGGTGACCGCGAGCGTGGCGGCTTCAACCGCGACGACCGCGGCGGCTACAATGGCGGCGGCGACCGCAAGCCGCGCTGGAAGAACTGACGCCCTGCACGCAGGCTGATCCGGGCCCGTTCCACTTCGGTGGGGCGGGCCCGTCCGCGTTCCCGGGCGGTGAAAATCGCTGGTGGGGAGGGGAGTTGGGGGTTAGCGTGCCGTGGCATGAGCAGTAGGCAGCGGGCCATGGCCGCGCAGAACGAGGAGATCGCCGACCGCGGCGAGTACCGCAGCCCCGCCGGGGCGGTGGTGCGGATCGCCGAAGAGCTCGCCGAGGCCCGGGCGGGCACGGTGTCGTACCGGGCCGACGCGGAGTTCGGGCCGGGCCCGGGGCCGCTGGCGGCCGGGGCGGCGGTCGGGGCGGTGGTCGAGGTCACCGGCGAGGGCAGCATGCAGGCCGCCCGGCGGCTGGTCGCGGACGGCGGGCGGAGCGTCGCGGTGCTCAACTTCGCCTCCGCGCGCAACCCCGGCGGCGGCTACCTGCGCGGTGCGAAGGCCCAGGAGGAGGACGTCTGCCGCTCCTCGCTGCTGTACCGCTGCCTGCTGGAGGCCCCCGACTACTACGAGGCGCACCGGGCCTCCACCGACCTGCGCTACAGCCACCGGGTGATCTGGTCGCCCGGCGTGCCGGTGATCCGAGACGACCGGGGCGACCTGCTGGAACGCACCCACCGGGTCGGCTTCCTGACCTCGCCCGCGCCCAACGCGGGCCAGCTGGCGCTCCGTTCACCCGGCCAACCGCTCGCCCTCGCCCCGCTGCTGGCCGAACGGGCCGGACGGGTGCTGGCCGTCGCCGCCCGGCACGGGGTGCGGGAACTGGTGCTGGGCGCCTGGGGCTGCGGGGTGTTCCGCAACGACCCGACCGAGGTCGCGGCCGCGTTCGGGCAGGCCCTGGACGGGTGGGGCGCCGCCTTCGACCGGGTGGTGTTCGCGGTCTGGGACCGCAGCCACCCCTCGGCGAACCGGACGGCCTTCGAGACGCGCTTCGGCGGCTGAACCGGCCCCCGACGGCGTCCCGCCCGCTCAGTCGCCGGTGGCCAGCGCCGAGGCCGCGGCCACCACACCCGTCACGGACAGCACGGCCGGCCAGGCGCCGATCTTCTTCGCCAGCGGGTGCGAGCCGCCGAACGCGGCCAGGTACAGCGCGGTCAGCCCCGCCGCGGCCGGCACCCCCGACCGCCGCCCCCACCGCACCGCGGCGGTCGCCCCCGCCGCCGCCAGCACGGCACCGCCCAGCTCGCGACGGCCGCTGAACCGCGCGGTCGCGTACCCGCCGATCAGCCCGGTGGCGGCAACGGCGGCGGTGGCGGGGAAACGGGCCATCGGACGTACTCCTTCACGACTTCACGACTACGGGGCTTCACGACTTCACGGCCGTGGAGCTTCACGGCTGTGGAGCCTCACGACTGCGGGGCTTCACGACTGCGGGCTTCCGGTGGACGCGCCGCCCACGGCCCGTCCACGGTAACGCTCCTAACGAGCCGCCTGCCGTGCGGGGAACGGGGATTGGGATACTCGGGCGGTGACCGATCGAGAGCTTGCACCGACGGGGGACGGGGAGCTGCGGGCAAGCCCGCTGGAGCTCTTCTTCGACCTGGTCTTCGTCTTCGTCATCACCCAGCTCACCGCGAGCCTGGCCCACCACCTCACCCCCGGCGGCCTCGCCCGGGTGCTGGTGATGCTGGCGGTGATCTGGTGGATGTACGACGCCTACATATGGGTCGCCAACGCGGTCCCGCCGCGCACCCACGGGCAGCGCGGCCTGATGCTGCTGGGAATGGGCTGCTTCCTGGTCATCGCGCTCAGCGTGCCGCGGGCCTTCGACGGTGGGGGCGAGGCCTTCGGCTGGGCGTACCTGCTCGTCATCGCCGTGCACACCGGCATGTTCGCCACCGCCGGGGTCCGCCCCGGGGCGGTCGCCCGGATGGGGGCGCTCAACCTGCTGGGCGCCGGACTGGTGATCGCCGGCGGGTATCTCCGCGGCGGGCCCGAACTCCTGCTCTGGACGGCCGCGTTCGGCCTCCAGCTGGTCATCCCGTACCTGGTCGACCTGCCGCGCTTCCAGCTCCGCTCCGACCACTTCGTGGAACGCCACGGACTGGTGGTGATCGTCGCCTTCGGCGAGTCGGTGATCGCCATCGGCGTCGGCATCGGCGAGGCCCGACTCACCCCCGCCCCGGCCACCACCGCGATCCTCGCCCTGGCGGTCTGCGTCGGCCTGTGGTGGGCGTACTTCGGCGCGGACGACGAGGAGAAGGCCGTCCACGCGATGGCCCGGCTCGACGACGCCCGGCGCAACCTGGCCGCGATCAAGGTCTACAACCTGGGCCACTACGCCCTGCTGCTGGCCGTCATCCTGTTCGCCACCGGCGCCAAGACCGCCACCGCCCACCCCACCTCCCCCATCCACCTCCCCGAAGCACTCGCCCTCTCCGGCGGCACCGCGCTCTTCCTCTGCGCCAACACCGGCATCCGCCGCACCCTCGCCCTCGGCCCCACCCGCCTCCGCCTCCTCACCGCCGCCCTCGTCCTGGCCATCACCCCCCTCGGCACCCAGCTCAACCCCCTCACCCAACTCGCCACCACCACCGTCCTCCTGGCCCTCCTCTTCCACACCGAGGCCCGCCGACAGCCCGCACCCGAACGTCCGATCGCCGAGCAGCGGCACCACGACTCCGAGGAGCTCGGCGACCGGCATCCCCCTGGGGTCCTCGCCGTCGACGAGATGGGGTGACACCGGCGCCGTCAGATGCTCGTGCGGCCGCCGTCCGTCGTCACGCCGGGCCCAGGGTGCGGAGGGTGGCGAGGTCGGCGTCGGTGGCGCCGTGGTTGCGGAGGTAGGTGTCGAGGGAGCCGTGGGCGGTGGTGGCGTGGGTGAGGGCGGCGTGCAGGTGGGCGGCTTCGACGGGGCGGGAGAGGCGTTCGACTCCGGCGGCGTCGTAGTAGGGGACGGGGCCGCGGTCGAGGCCGAGGCCGGGGTTGGAGCGGAGGAAGTCGGCGGTGACGGCTTCGAGCGGGAGGCCGGCCAGGGTCTGCAGGACGGCGACGGTCAGGCCGGTGCGGTCCTTGCCGACGGCGCAGTGGACCAGCAGCGGGGCGCCGTTGGCCAGGGCGCGGACGGCGGCGGCGATGGCGACGCCGCCGGTCTCGGCCATGAACGGGTAGAGCGCGGCCTGGTCCTCGGGCCAGGCCCGGTCGGTGGTGGCCGGGTCGGGCAGCAGCGGCAGGTGGAGGTAGTCGACGCCGTCCGGGAGGCGGTCGGGCCAGTCGGCGACCTCGGGGGTGCTGCGCAGGTCGAGGACGGTGCGGATGCCGAGTGCCGCGAAGCGCTGCAGGCCTTCGTCGGTGAGGCGGTTGAGGGTGGCCGAGCGGTAGAGCAGTCCGGGGCGGTAGACGCCGGCCCCGGCGTCGCGGAGGTTGGGGACGTCGGGGATGTCGAGGAACGGCGCGGCGGCGATCTCGGTCTCGGTCATGCGTTCCACGGTAGGCGCAGGGGGCGACGGCGGGCCGGTGCGTTCACCGAACCGGTACCGGGATCGAGACCGGGAGCTGGAGCGGGAGCGGGGGCAGGAGAGGGGGCGGGAGAGGGGGCGGGACCGAGGGTCGCCGCGGCGGGGGCGGGGCCGGTCAGCGTCCGCCGGCCGCGTCCAGGAAGGCGCCGGTGACGTACGAGGCGGCGGGGGAGAGCAGGTAGAGGATCGCCTCGGCGATCTCCTCGGGCTGCCCGCCGCGCCCCATCGGCAGGTTCGGGCCGACCCGGTCGACCCGGCCGGGTTCGCCGCCGAGGGCGTGGATGCCGGTGTGGATCAGGCCCGGGCGGACGGCGTTGACCCGGATGCCCTCGGCCGCGACCTCCAGCGACAGGCCGGTGGTCATCGAGTCGAGCGCGCCCTTGGACGCCGCGTAGTCGACGTACTCGTTGGGCGAGCCGAGCCGGGACGCCGCCGAGCCGACGTTGACGATCGCGCCGCCGCGCCCGCCGTACCGGGTCGACATCCGGCGCACCGCGGCGGCCGCGCACAGGAACGGGCCGGTGATGTTGGCGGCCCAGATCCGCTGCAGCCGGTCCTCGTCGAGCTCGTCCAGCCGGCACTGCTTCTCCAGCGTGCCCGCGTTGTTCACCAGGGCGGTGAGGGTGCCGAGTTCGCGGTCGACGGTGTCGAACAGCTCGGTCACCCCGGCGGTGTGCGAGACGTCCGCGCGGACGGCGAGCGCGGTGCCGCCCGCAGAGCGGATCCGCTGCACCACGGCGTCCGCCGCGTCCCGGTCGGTGCGGTAGTTGACGCACACCCGGTAGCCGCGTCCGGCGGCGAGCAGCGCGGTGGCCGCCCCGATGCCGCGGCCGCCGCCGGTGACCACCAGTACCTCGTCCGCCTCGTCCTGCGCCATGCCGTCAGCTCCTTCGTCCACGACGGTGTCGCCCAGACGCTATCCCACCCGGTGAAACTCCTTTGCGGGCCGCCCGGTCGGCGGCCGAGCATCACTGCCATGGACCTCTCGCTCTCCCCCCACGGCCCGCTGCGGGCCGACCGGCCGGACCTGTCCGCGTACCTCGCCGCGGACGAGGTCGTCGACCACGACCACCCCGCGATCGTCGCCCTCGCCGCGCAGTTGCGGCAGGACGACCCGGTGCGGACCGCCGAGGCGGTGTTCGAGCACGTCCGCGACCGGATCGACCACTCGGCGGACGTCGGCCGCTGGTCGGCCGCCTACCGGGCCTCCGACGTGCTCGCCGCGGGCAACGCGATCTGCCACGGCAAGTCGCACCTGCTGGCCGCGCTGCTGCGTGCCAACGGCATCCCGGCCGGGCTGTGCTACCAGAAGCTGGAGGTGCTGCACGGCCTCAACGGCGTTCTGCTGCCGGGCAGTTCGTGGTGGGTGCGGCTGGACGGCCGGGGCAACCGGAACGGCGCGGACGGGCACTTCGCCACCACCCCCGCCGAGGAGCGGCCCGCCTGGGCCAACGACCCGGCGCTCGGCGAGCACCACTACACCACCGTGTACGCGACGCCGCCCGGGCCGCTGCTGGACGGCCTGCGCGCGGCCGTCCCGAACTCGACCGGATACGGCCACCTTCCGCTCGAACTCCCGGACACAGCTCGGTAGTTCACTGCCCCCGTGCGCGCAGGGCGGCGAGCCGCGGCGCGCGGCTCCGGGGCGAGTCCGGGCCCGAGCTGCGGGCGTCGCCGAGGTCCTCGCGGACGAAGGCCTCGGCGGCGTCGATCGCGGCCCGCAGGCCGGGGGTCATCGGTACGAACAACTCGTGCACCAGCTCCCGCAGTTCGGGGTCGTACTCCCAGAAGCCGATGACCCGTCCGCGGTCCACCACCAGGTGGGTCCGCGGGTCGGTCTCCTCGCCGAGGAGTCGCCCGCCCCGCCCATCCTGGCCGCCCCGGCCGCCCCGGCCGCCCCGGCCGTCCCGGCCGCTCCGGGCCGCCGGGGCGGGGCGGGCCGCCGGGACGGGGCGGTCCGCGTCCCGCGGGTCGACCAGCCGGGGCAGGTCGCGGTGCAGCAGGTGCAGGCCGTCGGTGGCCGCCAGCAGCGCGTACGCGGGCTCGTCCGGAACGGTGAACCCGGCGAACTCGTCGACGAGTTCGGGCGGCATCAGCAACTCGCTGCCGGGCAGCCGGACCAGCCCGAGCGGGGCCAGCGCGGCCTTCGCGGTCGCCGCGCCGAAACCGGAGAACCAGCGGAAGTGCCGCACCGAGGCCGGGGCCGCCCAGGCGAAGTACCGCCGCGCCAGGTCGGCGGCCTCCCCGTGCGCCGGCCGGTCCCACCGCAGGTAGCCGCGCGACTGCCGGTCCAGGCGGCCCCCGACCGGTACCCGGCGCGCCAGCCCGCGCGACTGCAGCAGCCCGAGCGCGGGCGGCAGGGTGGTCGCCACTCCGCGCCTGCGCCCCGCCTCGCCCAGCGACCGGACCGCCGGGCCCAGCTGCGCGTGCAGCTCCTTCGCGGTCAACGGCTCGACGGGGGACAGCACTTCGGTGACCGCCAGGCAGAGCTGCTCGATCTCGTCCCGGGTCACCCCGAGCTGCCGCGCCGCCGCCGCGAGCTCCGTCTCCACCGAGCCCGCGCCCGCGGCCAGGCCCAGCGCGGAGTCCTCGGCGGGCAGCAGGTACGTCCGCCCGCGGGCGGACGGCAACTCCTGCACCTCCAGTGCGGCCAGCGCCGCGTCCACCTCGGCCCGCCGCAGCCCCGCCCGGGCGAACAGCCCCAGGTACGGCCCCGCCCCGCCCGTCGACCGGGCCCACCCCGTCGCCGCCAGCACCTGCGCCGCCGACGCCCCGCGGTGCCGTCCGCCGTCCAACCACTGCCGCCGCGCCCACCAGGCACGCAGCTTCACCGCCGGGACCTCGCCGTTCACCATCCGCCCAGTATCGGCGCGGCCCCGCCGCCCGGCGGGGAGCGACGGCGGCGGCCGTGTCGGCCGGGGCCGCCCCGGTCGGTAAATCGCTCGCCCGGACGGTCCGCGGCGGGCGACACTGCACACCCGACACCCGCACCCGTACCCGTACCGCGCCCGCACCCGCACCGCACCCACCCGCGCCCGCCGAGGAGGCGTCCGCCCGTGAACGTCCTGCTCTCCGGCATCGTCGGCTCCACCGCGTACGGCCTGGCGCACGCCGGCTCCGACCTCGACCGGCTCGGCCTGTTCGCCGCCCCCACCGTCGCCTTCCACGGCCTGCACCGCCCCGCAGAGTCGCACGTCACCACCGCCCCCGACCGCACCCTCCACGAAGCCGCCAAGTGGTGTCGGCTCGCCCTCGGCGGCAACCCGACCGCCACCGAACTCGTCTGGCTGCCCGAGGAGTTGTACGAAGTCCGGACGCCACTCGGCGAGGAGCTGATCGGCCTGCGGGAGGCCTTCCTGTGCGGCCCGGCGGTCCGCCAGTCCTACCTGGGCTACGCCGCCCAGCAGTTCCGCAAGCTCACCGCCCGCGACCGCACCGACCCGACCGGCCGCGCCAGGGCCGCCAAGCACGCCCGCCACCTGGTCCGCCTGGTCCGCCAGGGCGTCACCCTGCACGAGACCGGCCGACTGGAGATCCGCCTCCCCGACCCCGAACGGGTCCGCGCCCTCGGCGAGCGCTACGCCGACCACCCGGAGGACGCCGCCCCCCTCCTCGCCGACGCCGAAACCCGCTTCGCCCGCCCCGGCGTCCTGCCTGCCACCCCCGACGAACGCCCGGTCGAAGCCTGGCTGCACCGCGTCCGCGCCGCCCACCTGCCCACACCCTGATCCCGCCCGCCCCCACCCCTCCAACCCGCGCGACCCGCCCGGCAATCCACTGGTCATCCCCCACCGGGCACCAGGTAGGATCACCCCGGCAGGCGCTGTCCCACCGGGCCCGCGCCTGCCGCGGGCCGCTAGCTCAATTGGCAGAGCTGCGGACTTTTAATCCGTAGGTTCAGGGTTCGAACCCCTGGCGGCCCACCGCAGTCCAGGCCAGGTCAGACACCGTCTGACCTGGCCTTTTTCGTGTCCGGAGCGGTTCGGGGGCTGTTTGCGCCGCTCGGGGCAGCACCCGGAATGCCTGAATTGTGGACCGGTGCGGGGACGGTGCGGGGACGACGCCCCCGAACCGCCCCCTCAGGCACCCTTTCCACCCACGTCCACCGCCCTCCATCCAGCCCCGGGTCTGTCGCTTCATGTCACGATCCGTGGATCAAAGCCCTTGCAGAGCTGACCCGCCGCAGAGCCGATAGATCGGCCTGCCGAGCAGCCGCGGCCCTCAAGGACTGTACGGTGCCGCAGGTGCGGAGCTCGGCCCCGGCGATGCGCCCCACTGCCGCTGGGCAGACGGTCCGCATCATGTGTGCGACCGGGCCGGATCTGACGGGGCGGCAGCGCATCGGTAGCGCGCTCGCTACGGCTGAGTTGCCTCCGAAGAAGCGTCCGGACGCCGTGGACGCCTTGGTGGCGCTGACTGCGGCCCGGCATGGCAGCGCTGTTGTCCTCACCAGTGACCCGGACGACCTCACGGCTCACCTGAAGGCGCTGGACGCCCAGGACGTCCACGTGGTCCAGGTCTGACCCCGAACTCGGAACGGACCAGCGGAGGGAGGGCGTCGGACCCTGCGCCCGGCCGCGTCATCGGTGGCACGGGGAGCCCGGGCTCGCCGCCGGTGCGTGAGCGGTGCGTGAGCGGACGGCGCACCAGAGCCAGGCCAGACGCCGTCCGACGGGCTCCTTCCACGCCGGGCGCTCGGGCGGTGGGCCACGACGACCCGAAATCGCGTCCGATGTGTCCCTCCGCGGGGACCGGTTCGGGGCCGCCCGGCGGCGGAGGTGCCGACTGTCCGCCGGGTCGGTGATCCTTGGGGGATGCGTGCCGCTCGCCTGATCCGCATGGCCCTCCTGATCCAGTCGAACCCCGGCCTGACCGCGGCCGCTCTCGCCCGCGAGCTGGAGGTCTCCGAGCGCACCGTGATCCGCGACGCCCAGGCCCTGCAGGAGGCGGGCGTCCCGGTCCGGTCGGAGCGCGGGCGGGTGGGCGGGTACTTCCTCGCCGCGGGATACCGGACCAGGCTCACCACGCTCCGTCCCGGCGAGGCGGAGACGCTCTTCCTGTCCGGCGTGCCCTCGGCCTTGCAGGACCTGGGGCTCTCGGACGCGGCCGAGACCGCTCGGCTGAAGTTGACGGCGACCCTGCTCCCCTCGGTGCGCCGGGCCGCCGAGTCCTCCGTGCGCCGCTTCCACCTCGACGCCCCGGCCTGGTTCCGCGAACCCGCCGCCCCGGACCTGCTGCCCGAGCTGGCCCGCGCGGTGTGGGCGGACCGGCCCGTCGAGCTGTCGTACGCGCGGCCCGGCAGGGACGGCGCGCCGCCCACCGCCGTGGCGCGGGTGGTGGAGCCGTACGGGCTCGTGCTGAAGGCCGGCACCTGGTACGTCGTGGCCCGCGTCCCCGGCGCACGGGAGGACCGCGACGGCGGCTGGCGCACCTACCGCGTCGACCGGATCACCGCGCTCGCCGCCGCTGCCGGAACCGAGGATCCGTTCGTGCGCGACCCGGCCTTCGACCTGGCCGCCCACTGGGAGGCCGGGTCCCTCGCCTTCGCCCGTGCCCTGCTGCGCACCACCGTCACCGTCCGGTTGACCGGGCGGGGCCTGCGGCGGCTGCCCGCGGTGGTGGACGGGGCCGCCGTCGCGGACGCGCTCGCCTCGGCGAGCGCCCCGGACCCGGCCGGCCTGGTCACCCTCGACCTGCCGGTGGAGTCCGAGGACGTTGCCTTCGACCAACTGGCCAGGCTCGACGCGGACGCCGAGGTCCTGGCCCCGGCTCACCTGCGCGCGCGCTTCCGCGAGCGCGCCGCCGCCCTGGCCGCGCTCTACGGGGCGGACTCAGGGGAGGTGGAACCCGTGGAGTCGGGAGCCGAGGCGGTGGAACCCGAGGAGGGCGCGGCGCGGCGGTAGTCCTCGGGGGAGACCTCCCCGCCGCGGGCGACGTCCTCGAAGTACGCCCAGACGTCCGGCTGGCTGCCGTCCGCGTCCGTCACCCCGTACGCCCTGGCGAGTTCCGCACTGGAAGTGGACGCGCCGTTCCACCGCTTCGCGCGGTCCGGGTCGGCGGCCAGCGCCGCGACCGCGCGGGCCAGGTAGCGCGGGGACTCCGCGATCGCGAACGCCGGCTCCTGGGCGATCGCGTCACGCCAGTTCTCCTCGCGCACGCCGAAGTGGGCGAGCATCTGCTCCGAGCGCAGGAAGCCCGGCGAGACCGCGACCGCCGTGCCCCCGTACTGCGCCAGCTCCTGCCCCAGCCCGAACGCGAGGCGGATCGGGGCGTTCTTCGCCAGGTCGTAGTACATGTTCTCCCGGTAGCGGCGGTTGTAGCGCGCGGTGCCGTCGGTGACTTCCACGTGCAACGGCGCGTCGGAGCGGATCAGCAGCGGGAGCAGCAGCGCCGCCGTGATCACGTGCGAGCGGACGCCGAGCTCCAGGATCCGCAGGCCGTCCGCGAGCGGCGTCTCCCAGCTCTTCTTCCCGAACACCGAGGCGACCAACAGGTGTTCGCCGCCCCACAGGTCGTTGACGAGGACGTCGAGCCGCCCGTGCTCCCGGTCGATCCGCTCGGCCAGGGCGCGCACCTGGGTCTCGTCGAGGTGGTCGGTGGGAACCGCGATCCCGGTCCCGCCCGCCGCGCAGACGAGTTCGGCGCTCTCCTCGATGGTCTCGGTGGTCCGGCCGACCTCGCTGGCCCGGGCCCGGGTGGTGCGGCCGGTGACGTACACGGTCGCACCGGCCCGGCCCAGCTCCACGGCCTGCGCCCGCCCCGCCCCCCGGGTGGCGCCCGCCACGAGCGCGACCCGCCCCGCGAGCGGACCCGCCGCGGCTACCCGCGCGGTCGTCGAAGTGTCCTGGGTGGTGATCTCCTCGTTGCTCATGTCATCCATCGTTCACGGTAAAACTGACAGAACACGTCACCTTTTCCGGGTGTTCCGTCCCGGGTTCAGGGGCTGGTTCCGTCAGGGGTGATGGTCCGCTGCTCCTCGAGGTCACGGATCCCGGGCTGTGCCGCGGGTCGGAGCGGACGGTCCCGACGGCGGGTCGGGCATCAGGTCAGGGGCAGCAGGAGGAGGGGGGAGCCGGTGGGGTGCGGGGAGCCGCCCGCCGGTTCCTCGGTGACGCCGACTCCGGAAGCCGCGTCGACGGGGCCGGCCAGGACCAGTGCGCCGTCGGAGGGGAGCAGTCCGGCGGGGCGCATGGTGCCCGCGTCGTCGAACCAGAGTTGGTAGACGCGGCCGTCGGGGAGGGCGGGCAGGCCGGAGGCCCAGAACCCGGCCCGACCGAGTGCGGGTGACCACACCGTGGTGCCGGTTCCGCCGCCGGTCACGGGACCGGCGGCGAGACGGGCGTCCGGGGCGGTGAGCAGGACGGTGAGGGCGGCCTGTTGCTGTTGCGCCGCCGCCGCTTCCGTCCGGGCCCGTTCGGTCTCCCGGTGCTGCTGGACGGCCACTGCGCCCGCACCGACGGCGACGGCGAGGCAGGCGGCCAGGGCGAGTGCCTGCCGACGCCCGGGGGATCGGCGGCCCGGGCGGTGACCGGGAACGGGGGTGACCCGCGGGGCGTCCTGCCGGGTGGTGGACAGGGCCGCCATGACCTGGGCCTTGAGGCGGGGCGGGGGAGTGGTGGTTTCGGCGGTGCCGAGTCTGGCGAGGGTGGCGGCGAACTCGGCGACCTCCTGCGCGCAGGGGGAGCAGTGCGCGAGGTGGTGCTCGAAGGCGGCGCGTTCGGTGTCGTCGAGGGCGTGGGCGGCGTAGGCGCCGGTGAGGGTGTGCAGGTCGGCGGTGGTGTTCATGTGCCCACTCCCAGGCAGTCGCGCATCCGGATCAGGGCATCGCGCATGCGGGTCTTCACGGTGCCGAGCGGGGCGCCGAGGACCTCGGCGACCTGCGGGTAGGTGTAGCCCCGGTAGTAGGCCAGGGTGAGGGACTCCCGCTGGAGCTCGGTCAGTGTCCTCAGGCAGCGGCGGACCTGTTCGCGCTCCAGGCGGCCCTCGACCTGTTCGGCGACCTCGTCGAAGGCCGTCGTGTGGGCGCCGGCCGCGGCCCGCCGGTCGCGGTCGGCCGCGGCCTGGGCGGCCCGGACGCGGTCGACCGCCCGGTGGTGGGCGATGGTCATCACCCACGGCATGACGTTCCCGCACTCCGGCCGGTACCGGGGAGCGGTGCGCCACACCTCCAGCATGACCTCCTGGGCGACCTCCTCGGACTGCGCGGGATCGCGCAGCACCCGTTGCACCAGCCCGAGCACGGGCCCGGACACCGCGTCGTACAGGCGGGAGAAGGCCTCCTGGTCGCCGAGGGCGATGCGGCCGACCAGTTCCTGGAGGTCGGGCCCGGCACGGCCGGGATCGGGGAGGCGGACGACCGTGCTCACCACGGAGCGGCTCCGGGGTGCCTGGCGGGGAGTTGCCCCGGGGTGGTGGGTGACATGGCTGCCTTCCGTCGAACGGCCGCGTTCGGCGGCTCGGGCGGCAGGTGATCGGGCACCTGCTCGTACTCGGCGTTCGACACCGTGCGGCGCGCGGATTGGTCACCCCGTGAACAGGGGGCCGTCGTCCCTGCGGGATGCCGAGCGTCCGGACGGCCGAAGGAGAACAGGCGGTCGGAGGCCGGGGCGGCCCGCGCCTGTCCGGCACCACCCGATCGGGCGGGCCGGAAAGTCCGACCAATCCGGGCCCGTCCACGTCCCGAACCGGGGATGTGACCAACGAACCGACTCCCGCCGCCGCCCCGCCCCGCGGCGCCGCCCGCAGACTCCTGCGGGCGGCCGGCGCGGCCGCAATCGGCCTGGCGTCGGCGGTGGCGGCGCTCGGCGCGGGCGAACTGGTCGCGTGCGCCGTCGGGGCCGGAACCGCGCCGGTGATCGCGGTGGGGTCGGCGGCGATCGACCTGACGCCGACGCCGCTGAAGGAGTACGCGGTCCGCACCTTCGGCACCCACGACAAGGCGGTGCTGCTGGGCGGGATCTACCTGACGATGGCCCTGCTCGCCGCGCTGGCCGGACTGCTGGCGGTTCGTCGCCCCCTCGCCGGGGCCGTGGTCTTCGCCGCGTTCGGCGGCCTCGGCGGCTGGGCGGCGCTGTCCCGTCCCGGCGCGTCCCCCGCCGACTGCGCCCCGTCACTGGTCGCCGGGCTGGTCGGCGCGCTCACCGTCCAGGCCCTGGCCCGGCTGTGGCGCGGATCGCCCGGGGCGGCCTCCGAGCAGCACGCGGAACCGGACGGGACGGGGACGACGAGCCGCAGGACGGTGCTGACCGCCACCGCCGGGACGTTCGCGGCGGGCGCCCTGGCCGGGGCCGGCGGCCGGGTCCTGACCGGACGCCGGTACGACGTCACCGCCGCCCGCGACGCCGTCCGCCTCCCCGCACCGGCCGAGCCGCTGCCGCCGCTGCCCGCCGCCGTCCACCCGAACGTCCCCGGCCTGTCGTCGTTCACCACCCCGAACTCCGACTTCTACCGGGTCGACACCGCGCTGACCCTGCCGCAGATCGACCCGCGGGACTGGACGCTGCGCGTCCACGGCCTGGTGGACCGCCCCCTGCTGCTCACCTTCGACGAACTGCTGCGCGAGCCGCTCGAAGAGCTCGACCACACGCTGTCCTGCGTCTCCAACGAGGTCGGCGGCCCGTACGTCGGCACCACCCGCTGGCTGGGTGCCGCGCTGCCCGCGCTGCTGCGCCGCGCCGGGGTCCGGCCCGGGGCGGACCAGCTGGTGGGGCGCTCGAAGGACGGCATGACGATCGGCACCCCGCTGGAGTCCGTCCTGGACGGCCGCCGCGCGCTGCTGGCCGTGGCGATGAACGGCGAGGCGCTGCCGGTCGCGCACGGCTTCCCGTGCCGCAGCGTGGTGCCCGGCTTCTACGGCTACACCTCCGCCACCAAGTGGCTGGTGGAGCTGGAGGTCACCACCTTCGCCGCCTTCGACCCGTACTGGGTGCGGCGCGGCTGGGACCGCACCGGCGCCGTCCGCACCGCCTCCCGGATCGAGGTGCCCGCGCCGTTCGCGAAGGTCCCCGCCGGTGCCGTCGACCTCGCCGGAACGGCCTGGGCGACCCACCGCGGCATCGCCGCCGTCGAGGTCCGCATCGACGAAAGTCCCTGGCAGCAGGCCGAGTTGGCCGCTGACGCCGGGCCCGACCTGTGGCGGCAGTGGTCGTACGCCTGGACGGGTGCGACCCCCGGCACGCACCGGATCGAGGTGCGCGCCACCGACACCACCGGCGCCGTGCAGCCCGAGAGCCGCGCCGCGCCCTTCCCCGCGGGGGCGACGGGCTGGCACAGCACCGTCGTCACCGTCACCTGACCCACTCCGTCCGTTCCCTGACCCAGCACCACTCCACCCCCGTACCGAGGAGAGATCCGCCATGTCCGCTTCCGTCCGCAACCGCCGTACCTTCACCGCCCTGCTCGCCGCGGGTGCCCTGGCCCTGACCCTGGGCGCGTGCAGCAGCAGCGGCGACGGTTCCGGTTCCTCGTCCGCCCCGGCCTCCACCGCTCCCTCCCCGTCCGCGGCGATGTCCGGCAGCACCGCTTCGGCCTCGGCGGCGATGGCCGACGCCCCGTTCGGCGCCGCCTGCGCGGCGGTGCCCGCGGACGGGGCGGGGTCGTTCAGCGGCATGGCGAAGGACCCGGTGGCCACCGCGGCCTCCAACAACCCGCTGCTGTCCACCCTGGTGACGGCCGTCAAGCAGGCCGGGCTGGTCGACACCCTCAACTCCGCGCAGAACATCACCGTCTTCGCCCCCACCAACGACGCCTTCGCCAAGATTCCCAAGGCCGACCTGGACGCGCTGCTGGCCGACAAGGCGAAGCTGACCAAGGTGCTCACCTACCACGTCACCCCCGAGCGGCTGGCCCCCGGCTCGCTGGCCGGCACCCACAAGACCCTGGAGGGCGGCGACCTCGCCGTCACCGGTTCCGAGCCCGACTTCACGGTCAACGGCAACTCCAAGGTGCTGTGCGGCAACGTGCAGACCGCCAACGCCACCGTCTACATCGTCGACACCGTCCTGATGCCGACCTCCTGACGCACGGTCACGCCCGAGGGCCCCGACCGCTTCGGCGGTTTCCGGGGCCCTCACGCCGTGCACCGGGGCCCGGACCGGCACGGGAATCAGGGGGTGAGTTCCGCCAGGGCGGAGCGGGCCCGCGGCGCCTGGAGGGGGTTGAACCGCGGGTCGGTGGCGAGGGCCCGGGCGAGGTGGGTGCGGGCGTCGTCGGTGCGGCCGAGGGCGCGCTCGATCTCGCCGCGGTGGTAGAGGAACAGGGAGCTGTGCCAACCGTGGGCGAGGGCGAGGCCGGTGTAGTCGAGGGCCTCGCGGTCGCCGTACGGAGCGGCTCACCGCCCACCCGGCCCTCGCCCGCCCACCCGGCCCTCGCCCGCCCCTGACCGGGCGCCGCCCGGACTCCGTACTGCGCCGATCGGGTGAACACCTGAGGTCCGCACCAAGCCCGTGCCCCCTCCGCCGCGAACGGAGGGTGTGCGCGGAGCCAGGGTCGGCCGTCACGCGCACACGCGGGGACGGGACCCTCCGGCTGGCACCACGGGTCCCGTCCCCGCCCGGTGCCGGACACGACGTTCTCGACGGCGGCTCGGGGGGCGTCCGGGTCAGTTCGGCTGTCCGGCCGCCGAGAGCAGGACGTCGACCAGGTGTTCCGCCGCGTCCGGGCGGCCGTGTTCGCGGGAGCGGGCGGCCATCGTGGTGCGGCGGGCGGGGTCGGTGAGCAGGGGGGTCAGGGCGGTGTGCAGGTCGGCGGGGGTGACCTCGCCGAGCAGGGCGGTGGCGGCGCCGGACTGCTGGAGGTGGGTGGCGTTGTGGGCCTGCTCGTTGCCGGCGGAGGAGGCGAGGGGGACGAAGACGGCGGCCTTGCCGAGGGCGGTGAGTTCGGCGAGGGTTCCGGCGCCGCTGCGGCTGACGACCACGTCCGCGAGGGCCAGGACGTCGGGCAGTTCGGCGCCGAGGTAGCCGGTGAGCAGGTAGCGGCCCGCGAGGTGCGGGGGCAGGGTGCGGGTGCGCTCGCGCAGGGCCGCCTCGTTGGCGGGGCCGCACTGGTGGACGACGTTGGCCTGGTGCAGCAGGTCGGGCAGGACGGCCGCGACCAGGGTGTTGATCTGCACCGAGCCCTGTGCGCCACCGGTGACGTACACCGTCGGCAGCGAGCGGTCGAAGCCGTACAGGTCGAGGGCGGTGACGGCCTTGTCGGCCCGCCCGGCCAGCACCGCGGGCCGCACCGGGTTGCCCGTCACCGCGGCGGTGCGGCGCGCGGACCCGGGCAGCAGCGGCAGGGTGGACTCCGAGGAGACCGCGACCCGGGTCGCCGCGCGGGCCAGCACCTTGTTCGCCAGCCCGAGGCGCACCGTCTGCTCGTGCACCACCAGCGGCACCCGGCAGGAGCGGGCCGCCAGGCCCACCGGCACGGCCACGTACCCGCCGGTGGCCAGCACCACGTCCGGCCGGAACCCGGAGACCAGGGCGCGGGCCTGCCAGGCGCCCAGCGGCACCCGGCACATGTCGCGGACGTTCGCCGGGGAGAGCAGCTTCAGCGGGTTCGACGAGCGCCGGACCTTGCCGGTGGCGACCGGCTCGAACCGGATCCCCTCCGCGGGCGCGACCCGGGCCTCCAGCCCCGCCGCGGTGCCGATCCACAGCACGTCGACCGCCCGCCCGTGCGCGGCCAGCCGCGCCTGCAGCGCCCGGACCGCCGTCAGCGCCGGGTAGGTGTGCCCGCCCGTGCCGCCGCCCGTGACCACCAGGCGCAGGGGAGCGATCCGCTCGGTGAACTCCATGCCCGTCTCCCGTCTCCCGTCGGCCACCGCACCGGGCCGCACCGCCCGACTTGACGAGCCATCAGCCTACGGCGCGGCCCGGGGCTCCCGGCGGGCTCCCGGTGGGCTCCCGGCGGGAGGGGCGGCGCGCGGAAAGGGATGTAACGGGGCGAATGCGACATTCGGTTGGTAGCGTTCCGCCCGCGGCGGTGGCGTCCGGGGCGCCCGGGGTGCGGGGAGCCGCGGGCGAGAGGGAGCGGGGCGCGTGGCGACGGAGGAGACGGCGGAGACGGTCCGGGACCCGGCGGCGGGGGCGGCCGAGCTGGCGCTGCCGACGCTGACCATGCTGG
The DNA here is from genome assembly GCF_000717185.1 of Kitasatospora phosalacinea. Lineage (GTDB taxonomy): Bacteria > Actinomycetota > Actinomycetes > Streptomycetales > Streptomycetaceae > Kitasatospora > Kitasatospora phosalacinea_A. The sequence continues at coordinate 21,117 of NZ_JNYE01000052.1, forward strand.
TGGTCGGGTCGATGGTCGGGGCGGGCGTGTTCTCGCTGCCGGGGCGGTTCGCGCAGGAGACCGGCGTGCTGGGCGCGCTGATCGCCTGGCTGGTCGCCGGGACGGGCATGCTGATGCTGGCGCTGGTGTTCCAGTCGCTGGCGATCCGGCGGCCGCAGCTGGACGCGGGCGTGTACGCGTACGCGAAGGCGGGTTTCGGCGAGTACCTGGGCTTCTTCTCGGCGTTCGGCTACTGGGCGAGCGCCTGCGTCGGCAACGTGACGTACTGGGTGCTGATCATGTCGACGGTCGGCGCGCTCGTCCCGGCGCTCGGGGACGGGGACACGGCGCTCGCGGTGGTGCTCTCCTCGTTCGGGCTGTGGGGGTTCTTCCTGCTGGTGCGGCGCGGCGTGAAGGAGGCCGCGATGATCAACCGGGTCGTCACGGTCGCCAAGCTGGTGCCGATCCTGGTGTTCGTGGTGCTGGCGCTGTTCTACTTCGAACCGGACGTGTTCGCCGACAACTTCCAGGGCGCCTCCTACGCGGGCTCGCTGTACGACCAGGTGCACGGGACGATGCTGGCCACCGTCTTCGTCTTCCTCGGGGTGGAGGGCGCGAGCGTCTACTCCCGCCACGCGAAGCGCCGTTCGGACGTCGGCCGGGCCACCGTGCTGGGCTTCCTGAGCGTCTTCGCGGTGTTCGCCTCGGTGACGATCGTGTCGTACGGCCTGCTGCCGATGGCCGACATCGCCGAGCTGCGGCAGCCGTCGATGGCGGGCGTGCTGGAGTCGGCGGTCGGCACCTGGGGGCAGGTGCTGGTGAGCGTCGGGCTGATCGTCTCGGTGCTGGGCGCGTACCTGGCCTGGACGCTGATGGCCGCGGAGGTGCTGTTCGTCGCCGCCGAGGACGAGGACATGCCGCGCTTCCTGGCCCGCGCCACCGCCCGGGACGTGCCGGTTCCGGCCCTGCTGATGACCACCGCGCTGTCGCAGGTGATGCTGGTCGTGACGGCGTTCTCGGACGACGCCTTCGACTTCGCGCTCGACCTGACCAGCACGCTCAGCCTGATCCCCTACCTGCTGGCCGCCGGGTACGCGGTCCTGGTGGCCCGGCAGGACCGGGCCGGCCCCGGGGTCTGGCTGGTGGCCGGGCTGGCCACGGCGTACACCGCCTTCCTGGTGTACGCGGCGGGCTGGGCGTACCTGCTGGTGTCGCTGATCATCTACGCGCCCGCGACCGTGCTGTTCGTGATGGCGCGTCGGGAGCAGGGCCGGCAGCTGTTCTCGCCGCGCGAGGCGGTGGTGCTGGTGCTGTCGGTGACCGGGGCGGTGGTGGGGGTGGTGGCGCTGGCGGCCGGGTGGATCAGCCTGTGAGTTCTCGTGACGCGACATCCCTGCTGCGACATCCGCGACGCGGCATCGGTGCCGCGACGTCCGTGACGTGACCCCCCCCGACCCGCCCCACCCACCCATCCCACCCCGCTGCGAAGGGACCGTTTCGATGACTGCTCCGGCTCTGGGCGTCCACTCCGAGGTCGGCCGACTGCGCAAGGTGCTGGTGTGCCGCCCCGGCCTCGCGCACCGGCGGCTGACCCCGGGCAACGCCGACGACCTGCTGTTCGACGACGTGATGTGGGTGGAGAACGCCCAGCGCGACCACGCCGCCTTCGTGGACCTGCTGACCGGGCGCGGGGTCGAGGTGGTCGAGCTGCACGACCTGCTGGCGCAGACCGTGGCGGTGCCCGGGGCGCGGGACTGGCTGCTGGACCGCAAGATCGTTCCGGACCAGGTCGGCCTGGGGCTGGTCGACGGCACCCGCGGGTACCTGGAGAGCCTGGACCCGGCGGCGCTGGCCGAGTTCCTGATCGGCGGCCTGGCCACCGCCGACCTGCCCGACGAGTTCCGCTCCGGCTACCTGGCGCTGGCCCGCGAGGCCACCGGCGTGCGCGAGTACCTGATGCCGCCGCTGCCCAACACCCTCTACACCCGCGACACCACCTGCTGGCTGTACGGGGGCGTGACGCTCAACCCGCTGTACTGGCCCGCCCGGCACGACGAGACGCTGCTGATGAAGGCCGTCTACGCCTTCCACCCGGACTTCGCCGACGCCACCGTCTGGTGGGGCGACCCGGAGCGGGACTGGGGCCAGTCCACCTTCGAGGGCGGCGACATCATGCCGGTCGGCAACGGGGTGGTGCTGATGGGCATGAGCGAGCGCACCTCCCGGCAGGCCGTCACGCAGGTCGCGGCCGCGCTGTTCGCCCGGGGTGCGGCCCGCCGGGTGGTGGTCGCCGGGATGCCCAAGCTGCGTTCCGCGATGCACCTGGACACCGTCTTCACCTTCGCCGACCGCGACACCGTCACCCTCTACCCGGCGATCATGGACCGGGTGCACGCCTTCTCGCTGTACCCCACCGACCGGGCCCCGGGCGTGGAGGTGGTGGACGAGGGCACCCGGCCGTTCACCGCGGTGGTGGCCGAGGCGCTCGGGCTGCGCGAGCTGCGGGTGATCGGCACCGGCGGCGACGTGTACGCCTCCGAGCGCCAGCAGTGGGACAGCGGCAACAACGCGGTCGCGCTCGAACCCGGCGTGGTGGTCACGTACGACCGCAACACCACCACCAACGCGCTGCTGCGGGGGGCGGGCGTCGAGGTGCTCACCATCGTCGGCGCGGAGCTCGGCCGCGGCCGCGGCGGCGGCCACTGCATGACCTGCCCGCTGATCCGCGACCCCGCGGACTTCTGACCGCCGCCCGCCCGCGCCCCGCCGCCCGCCCGTGCCCCGTCCCGCCCGCGCCCCGCCGCCCGCCCGCGCCCCGTCCCGCCCTGCCGCGGGCGGAAAAGTGTTCGGAAAGTCGTGCAACACCTGCGGGCGGTCGCGCATCTATAGGGGTGACAGCCCGGAACGGCCGGGCCACGGGGGTGCGATGTGATGCGCGGACAGGCCGGTACCGCCGAGCCGGCGGAGGACGGGTCCGGGGGCACGGTGCCCCGGCAGCGGGCGGGCGGCCGCAGGGGAGCACCGGCGGACGCACCCGCGGAGGCCCCGGCGGACGGCCGGGCCGCCCGGCGGGTGGCGGCCCGGCAGCAGGGGCGGCGGGGGCGGCGGGGCAGGCGCCGGATGCGGCGCTGGCAGCAGGTGCTGGTGTACGGGGCGACCGGGGTGGTGGTGCTGGCCGTCGCCACCGGCGGCTACCTGTACTACCGGTTCAACTCCAACATCCAGCAGGCGCCGCTGTACGCGGGCGAGGACGGCGACGCCGGGCAGGAGGTGCCGGACGCCTTCGGCCGCACCCCCATCAACGTGCTGGTGATCGGCTCCGACTCGCGCAGCGACCCGGAGAACTGCACGATCGGCGGCGCCTGCGAGGACAGCGGCACCAACGCCGACGTCAACCTGCTGCTGCACGTCTCCGCGGACCGCAGCAACGCGACGGTGATGAGCATCCCGCGCGACCTGGTCACCGACCTTCCGGGCTGCAAGGACCCCAAGACGGGCAAGTCCGTGTTCAAGGCGCAGCGCGGCATGATCAACTCGACCCTGCTGGGCGGCCCCGGCTGCACCGTGGCGGCGGTGCGCAAGCTCACCGACCTGCCGATCGACCACTTCGTGCAGGTCGACTTCACCGGCGTGGTCAAGATGTCGGACGCGGTGGGCGGCGTCCCGGTGTGCGTCAGCGACAACGTGTACGACCCGTACTCGCACCTCAAGCTGTCGAAGGGCGAGCACACCCTGCAGGGCCTGGCGGCGCTGCAGTTCGTCCGGACCAGGCACGGCTTCGGCGACGGCACCGACATCGGCCGCTCCTCGGCCCAGCACCTGTTCCTCGGCTCGATGATCCGTCAGCTGAAGGGCGCCGGGACGCTCACCAACCCGGCCGAGCTGCTCTCGCTCGCCGACGCGGCCACCAGCGCGCTCACCGTCGACCCCGGGCTGGACGGGGTCACCAAGCTGGTGGGCCTCGGCCAGGACATCAGCAAGGTGCCCTCCGAGCGGATCACCTTCACCACCATGCAGGTCGTCCACGACCCGGCGGACGACGACCGGCGGCTGATCGGCCCGGGCGCGACCGACCTGTTCCGGATGATCAAGGAGGACCGGCCGCTCACCGGCGGCCCGCAGCCCGGCGCCGCCGCCTCCGCCGCGCCGTCCACCCCCGCGTCCGCCTCCGCCCCCGCGTCCGCCCCCGCGGCCCCGTCGACGCCCCCGGCCGCGAACGGCCCGGCCCGCAGCGGCACCACCGTCGTGGTGCGCAACGGCACCGGCGTCACCGGCCGCGCCGCCGCGCTCGCCGACGTGCTCCGGCAGGCGGGCTTCGCCAAGGGCACCGCCGCCGGTCAGAGCGTCACCGCCGCGCACAGCGCGGTGACCTACCCGGCGGGCAAGAAGGCCGCGGCCGAGCAGGTCGCGGCGGCGCTCGGCCTGCCCGCGAGCGCCGTCCGGGCGGGTGACGGCTCCTCCGTCGAGCTGCTGATCGGCACCGACTGGACCACCGGCACCAGCTACCCGGCCGCCGCCGGCGGCTCCGCCCCCGCCACCTCCGCCACCCCCTCGACCGACCCCGCGGCCGCCCTGAAGGGCGCCGACGTCAGCACCGCCGACGACACCAGCGGCTGCGCCAAGGTCGGCAGGCAGAAGACGGTCTCCCTCCCCGGCATGGGCGGCATGACCCCGGTCCAGGCGTACGACCGCAGCAAGAACGTCCCCGACTCGGCACCCTGACCGCGCCCCTGACCACCCTCCTGACCGCACCCCTGACCGTGCCCCTGGCCGCGCCCCGGGGATTCAGCGGGTGCCGGGGAGCCAGCCGTTCTGGACGGCGCGGACGCCGGCTTCGAAGCGGCTGCGGGCGTCGAGGCGGTCCATCAGGGTGGCGGCGAGGCGGCGGGCGGTGCGGGGGGAGACGCCGAGGCGCCTGGCGATGGTCTCGTCGGTGTGGCCGCGGGCGAGCAGTTCGAGGACGGCCAGTTCCTGCGGGGGCAGGCCGTCGGCGCACTGGTGGCGGGAGGCGTCGTCGAGCGGGGCGGCGCCCTCCCAGACGCTCTCGAACAGGGCGCACAGGGCGGCCACCGTGCCGGCGCCGTGCAGGACCACCGCACCGGCCCGGGCGTCCTCGGTGTCGACCGGGAGGACGGCCCGCTGCCGGTCGAAGAGGATCATGCGGACGGGGAGTTCGGGCACCGTCCGGACCTGGCCGCCGTGCCGGCCGAGCCAGGTGACGTGGTCCAGGGTGGGCCGGTGGTCGCGGGCGCTGTCCAGGTAGACGGTGCGCATCCGCACGCCGCGGGCCAGCAGGGCGGCGTTGGGCTGGCGGCTGGCCCGCAGGTCGTCCTCGGTGTGGGCGCCGCCGGGGGCGAAGGTGGCCACTTCGCGTTGGGCGGACCCGGCGAGTTCGGCGAGGCGTTCGCGGATCGCGGCGGGGCCGTCCAACTGCTCGGAGGCGGTTCCGGGGGTGGCGGGGCGGAGCGCCGAGCACTCGGCGATCAGTTGGGCGGCCGCGGCCCGGGAGGACTCCACCCGCAGTTGCTGGGCGGCGAGTTCGGCCTGCTGGCGGGCGAGCAGCAGTTCCATCGCGGCTTCCGGGCCGACCGCCCGGTACCCGGTGCCCGTCCGGGCGGCGGGCTGCACCAGGGCCAGCCGGGCGAGCCGGTCGAGCGCGTCGTGCGCCCGCTGCCCGGGCAGCCCGAGCGCGCGGGCCAGGGCGGCCGTCCCGGTGTCGGGTTCGGCGAGCATCCGGCGGTAGAGGGCTTCGGCCTCGGCGTCGAGCCCCAGTGCGTCCAGCATGAATCGGTCCCCCCGTCCCGTGCGGCGCCGTCCGGTCGGTCGGGCGCCGGGCCAGAGCCTACTGAGTGGCCGGGGCGCGGGACCGTCCCGCCCGCGCGGATGTCTTGAGCGGGACTGCGCGGGCGGGACGGGGTCTCGGGGGAGGGGGCGGGGCAGGGGCGAGGGGGCGGGGTCAGACGGCGGCGACCGCCGCGAGGTGGTCGGGCATCTCGCCGCCGCTGTCCAGGAAGTGGGTCAGCGGCAGGGTCGCGGCGCCGAGGGTCACCGCGTCGGGGCCGAGGTCGGAGAGGGTGATGGTGGTGCGGGAGCGGGGGTAGGCGAGGGCGTAGCGGGTCGCGGCCTCGCCGATCGCGGGGAGCAGGCGGGGGCCGAGCAGCAGGCCCGCCCAGCCGCCGATGACGATCCGCTCGGGGTTGAACAGGTTGACCAGGTCGGCGATGGAGGCGCCGAGCAGTTCGGCGGCCTCGTCGAGCAGGGCGACGGCGCTGGGCTGCCCGTCCTCGGCGGCGCGCAGCAGGGCGGCCAGGCCGGCCTTCTCGCTGGTGCCGGGCACGGTGCCGTCCCAGCGCTCGACCAGGGCCTCGGCGCCGACGTACGCCTCCAGGCAGCCGCGGGAGCCGCAGCGGCAGGGGCGGCCGCCGACGTGCACCTTGGTGTGGCCCCACTCGCCGGCCGAGCTGGTGGCGCCGCGGAAGCGGACGCCGTCGGCGATCACGCAGGCGCCGACGCCGGAGCCGAACAGGGCGACCACGGCGTGCCGGCTGCCGCGTCCGGCGCCGAACCACATCTCGGCCTGGCCGAGGGTCTTGGCGCCGTTGTCGACGTACAGCGGCAGCGGGGTGTGCTCGCGCAGCATCCGGCCGAACGGGACGGCGTCCCAGCCGAAGGTCTGGCCGTGGACGACGGTGTCGGCGCCGGGGTCGGCGCCGGTGCCCTGCTCGACGATGCCGGGGACCCCGATGCCGATGCCGAGCACGTTCTCGGCGGGGACGCCCGCGGCGGCGAGGACCTGGTCGAGGCCGCTGGCGATCATCCGGACGACCCGCTCGGGGTCGTGCGCGGCGAGCAGCGGCTGGTCGGCGGAGGCGAGTTCGGTGAGCGCGAGGTCGAAGAGGGTGACCCGGACCTGGGTCTCGCCGATGTCGATGCCGACCAGGTGGGCCTGGCCGGGCGCGACGCGCAGCAGGATGCGCGGGCGGCCGCCGTCGGAGTCGACGGACCCGCACTCCTCGATCAGCCCGTCGGCGAGCAGTTCGCCCGTCACGTTGCTGACCGATCCGGCGCTCAGTCCGGTCGCGGTGCCCAGCTCCTGGCGGCTCAGCGGACCGTGGAAGTACAGGTGTCGCAGTAGCGTGGAACGGCTGCTCCGGCGCAGGTCGCGAACGGTCTGCTTGCCTCGCGGTGTCATCGGTGTCCCTTCTTCGTTGCAGAATCTACGCCGTCGCGCCTCTTGACGTCTACTTTTCTCAGACGTTAAATCTCGGCGTGAAGTAAGCAGTCCTGATTGCTTCTTCACCCCCACGAGACGACAGCCCGAGAGGGGCTCCTCCCATGCGCACCCACCGGATCTCCGCCGCCCTCGCCCTGACCGCCGCGATCGTCCTGACCGCCTCCGCCTGCGGCGGCGGCGGCAGCGGCGGCGGCAGCAACTCCAGCCCGAAGACCCTCACCTACTGGGCCTCCAACCAGGGCAGCAGCCTGGAGAACGACAAGCAGGTGCTGGAGCCCGAGCTCAAGAAGTTCGAGGCGCAGACCGGCATCAAGGTCAACCTCGAGGTCATCCCCTGGTCCGACCTGCTGAACAGAATCCTGGCCGCCACCGCGTCCGGCCAGGGCCCGGACGTGCTGAACATCGGCAACACCTGGTCCGCCTCCCTCCAGGCCACCGGCGCGCTGCTCCCGTTCGACCAGGCCACCTTCGACAAGATCGGCGGCAAGGACCGCTTCCTGGAGTCGGCCATCGCCTCGGCCGGCGCCAAGGGCAAGGACCCGGCGGCCGTCCCGCTGTACTCGATGGCCTACGGCCTGTACTACAACAAGAAGCTGTTCCAGGCGGCCGGGATCGCCAACCCGCCCGCCACCTGGGAGGAGCTCGTCGAGGACGGCAAGAAGCTGACCTCGGGCGACAAGTACGGCATCGCGATCGAGGGCGGCAACGTCTCGGAGAACGTGCACAACGTCTTCACCCTCGGCATGCAGCACGGCACCGGCTTCTTCGACGCCTCGGGCAAGCCGGCCTTCGACAGCCCGGAGGCCGTCGCCGCGGTCAAGCAGTACGTCGACTTCATCGCCAACGACAAGATCGCCGCCCCCGGCAACGCCGAGTACGCCGCCAACCAGTCGGTGACCGACTTCGCCACCGGCAAGGCCGCGATGCTGATGTGGCAGTCCGCGGGCGCCAACCTCAAGTCGCACGGCATGAACCCCGACGACTACGGCGTCGTCCCCGTCCCGGCCCCGGCCGGTGCCACCGGTGACAAGGCCACCACCTCGATGGTGGCCGGCATCAACATGGCGGTCTTCAAGAACACCAAGAACCTCGACGGCGCCCTGAACTTCGTGAAGTTCATGACCAGCGACGAGGAGCAGAAGACCCTCAACGGCACCTACGGCTCGCTGCCGTCGGTCAAGGCCGCGCAGTCCGACGCCGCGTTCGCCACCCCGGAGCTGCAGACCCTCGCGGGCGTCCTGCAGAAGAGCGCCGCGCCGCTCCCGCAGGTCCCGACCGAGAGCCAGTTCGAGACCCTGATCGGCACCGCCGTGAAGAACCTGCTGGCGTCCGCCGCCGCGGGCAAGCCGGTCACCGAGGCCACGGTCAAGGACGAGCTGTCCAAGGCCCAGCAGCAGATGCCGGCGAGCTGACGCACGTGTCCGAGAAAGTGATCGACCGCCAGACCGTCGGCAAGGAGGCCGCCCCGAAGGGGGCGGCCCCCGCCCGCCGGCGCCTCCGCGACAAGTTCGGGCGCAGCGCACTGCCCTACCTGCTGCTGCTCCCGGCCCTGCTGGCCGAACTGCTGATCCACCTGGTGCCGATGGTCACCGGCATCGTGATGGCGTTCAAGCAGCTCACCCAGTTCTTCATCCGCGACTGGGGCTCGGCCCCCTGGTCCGGTTTCGACAACTTCAAGGTGGCGCTGGAGTTCAACGCCCCGGTCGGCAAGGCGCTGCTGCACTCGTTCTGGGTGACCTGCGGCTTCACCGTCCTGTCGGTGGGCCTGTCCTGGCTGATCGGCGTCACCGCCTCGATCTTCACCCAGGACGCGTTCCGCGGCCGCGGCCTGCTGCGCGCGGCGTTCATGCTCCCGTACGCGCTGCCGGTGTTCGCGGCCGTGATCACCTGGTCGTTCATGTTCCAGCGGGACACCGGCCTGATCAACCACGTGCTGCACGACCAGCTGCACCTGACCAGCGACAAGCCGTTCTGGCTGATCGGCGACAACAGCTTCTGGGCGCTGCTGACCGTCTCGGTCTGGAAGTCCTGGCCGTTCGCCTTCCTCACCCTCACCGCGGGCCTGCAGAACATCCCGCGCGAGCTGTACGAGGCCGCCGCGCTGGACGGCGCGGGCGTCTGGCAGCAGATCCGCCGGATCACCCTGCCCTCGCTGCGCCCGGTCAACCTGGTGCTGGTGCTGGTCCTCTTCCTGTGGACCTTCAACGACTTCAACACGCCGTTCGTGCTGTTCGGCAAGTCCGCCCCGCAGGCCGCGGACCTGATCTCGATCCACATCTACCAGTCCTCCTTCATCACCTGGAACTTCGGCCAGGGCTCGGCGATGTCCGTCCTGCTGCTGCTGTTCCTGCTGCTGGTGACCGCGGTCTACCTGTTCGCCACCAACCGCCGCCGGGGGGAAGCAGAATGATCAACCCGCCCGCCTCCTTCCGCTGGCTGCGCCGCGTCGTGCTGCTGGTGCTGGCCGTCTTCACGCTGACCCCGGTCGCGGTGATGCTGAGCTCCTCGCTCAAGCCGCTGCGCGACGTCCAGGGCCCGTGGCGCTGGATCCCCAGCGAGCTGACCTTCCGGCCGTACGTCGACATCTGGAAGACCGTCCCGCTCGCGAAGTACTTCACCAACTCGCTGATCGTCGCGGGCTCGGCCACCGCGCTGTCCGTGCTGATCGCGCTGCTGGCCGGCTACGCGGTGAGCCGCTACCGGTTCCGCGGCAAGAAGATCTTCACGATCACCGTGCTGTCCACCCAGATGTTCCCCGGCATCCTGTTCCTGCTGCCGCTGTTCCTGATCTTCGTCAACATCGGCAACTCCACCGGCATCGCGCTCTACGGCAGCCGCGGCGGCCTGATCCTCACCTACCTGACCTTCTCGCTGCCGTTCTCCATCTGGATGCTGGCCGGGTACCTGGACTCCATCCCGCGCGACCTCGACGAGGCCGCCGCCGTCGACGGCTGCGGGCCGATCCGCACCCTGGTGCAGATCATCGTCCCGGCCGCCCTGCCCGGCATCATCGCGGTCGCCGTGTACGCCTTCATGACCGCCTGGGGCGAGGTGCTGTTCGCCTCCGTCATGACCAACGACCAGACCCGCACGCTGGCCGTCGGGCTCCAGGGGTACGCCACGCAGACCGACGTCTACTGGAACCAGGTGATGGCCGCCTCGCTGGTCGTCAGCCTCCCCGTGGTCGCCGGATTCCTGCTGCTGCAGCGCTACCTGGTGGCCGGTCTGACCGCCGGTGCCGTCAAGTGAGGCACCGTCAGGGTGCCGTCAACTGACGCCCCGGCAGGACCGCCGCCCCCTCACCCTCGAAAGGACCCCCCCGTGAACCACCTCGACGCGCTGCCGGCCAACTTCCGCTGGGGAGCAGCCACCGCCGCCTACCAGATCGAGGGCGCCGCGAGCACCGACGGCCGCGCGCCGTCGATCTGGGACACCTTCTCGCACACCCCCGGCAAGGTCGACAACGGCGACACCGGCGACACGGCCTGCGACCACTACCACCGCTGGCCGCAGGACCTCGACCTGGCCGCCTCGCTCGGCCTGGACGCCTACCGCTTCTCCATCGCCTGGCCCCGCGTCGTGCCGCTGGCCGACGGCAAGGTCAACGCGGCCGGCCTCGACTTCTACGACCGCCTGGTCGACGGCATGCTGGAGCGCGGCCTCACCCCGTTCCCCACCCTCTACCACTGGGACCTCCCGCAGGCCCAGCAGGACCGCGGCGGCTGGCCGGAGCGCGCCACCGCCGAGCGCTTCGCCGAGTACGCGGCCGTCGTGGCCGAGCGCCTCGGCGACCGGGTCCGCGACTGGTGCACCCTCAACGAGCCGCTCTGCTCCTCCTGGATCGGCCACCTGGAGGGCAAGATGGCCCCCGGCGTCACCGACCTCACCGCGGCCGTCCGCACCTCCTACCACCTGCACCTGGGCCACGGCCTCGCCGTGCAGGCCCTGCGCGCCGCCGTCCCCGGCGCCCGGATCGGCATCGTCAACAACCTCTCCACCATCGAGCCCGCCTCGCAGTCCGACGCCGACCTCGCGGCCGCCCTGCGCGCCGACGGCCACATCAACCGCTGGTGGCTCGACCCGGTCCTCGGCCGCGGCTACCCGCAGGACATGCTCGACCTGTACGGCGTCGAACTCCCCGTCCGGGACGGGGACATGGAGCTCATCTCGGCCCCGCTCGACTGGATCGGCCTCAACTACTACTTCCGCCAGATCGTCGCCGACGACCCCACCGGCGCCGTCCCGAACTTCCGCCAGGTCCCCGGCCCCAACCCCGAGCACACCGCCATGGACTGGGAGGTGCACGCCCCCGGCATCGAGGAGCTCCTGCTCCGCCTCACCGAGGACTACGGCGTCCGCGAGATCTACGTCACCGAGAACGGCTCCGCCTACCGCGACACCGTCACCGCCGACGGCCGCGTCGACGACCCCGAGCGCACCGCCTACCTCGAGTCCCACCTCGCCGCCTGCGCCCGCGCCGTCGCCAAGGGCGCCCCGCTGGCCGGCTACTTCGCCTGGTCCCTGCTCGACAACTTCGAGTGGGCGTACGGCTACGACAAGCGCTTCGGCCTCGTCCACGTCGACTACGACACCCAGGTCCGCACCGTGAAGTCCAGCGGCGAACGCTACGCCCAGCTCATCGCCGCCCACCGCGCCCGCGCCTGACACCCGGCGCCCCGCACGGGGGGAGAGGGGCAGGGCCCCGGGAGCACCCAACGCTCCCGGGGCCCTGCCCGTGTCGGACTTTCTACCAGCTGCCGGGCGTCAGCGGCCCTGCAGGGCCTTGACGTTGTCGCCGAAGGTCCAGCCCTTCGAGCCGTCCCAGTTGATCGACCAGGTCATCAGGCCCTTCAGCTGGCCGTTGAAGGAGCCGTAGGCCTGCGAGACCAGGCTGGGGGCCATGTAGCCGCCGCCCGCGCCGGGCTGGGCCGGGAGGCCGGGGACCTGCTTGTCGTAGGGGACCTTGACGGTGGTGCCCTGGATGGTCAGGCCGTTGTTGAGGCAGGTGGTCTGGGCGGTGAAGCCCTGGACGGTGCCGGCGGAGTAGGAGTCGCCGGAGCAGCCGTACATGGAGCCGTTGTAGTACTGCATGTTCAGCCACCACAGCCGGCCGTTGTCGACGTACTTCTTGATGATCGGCAGGTACGAGCCCCAGATGGAGCCGTAGGTGACGCTGCCGCCGGTGACGTACGCGGTCTCGGGGGCCATGGTGAGGCCGAAGCCGGCCGGCATCTGGGCGAGGACGCCGTCGATGATCCGGATCAGGTTGGACTGCGAGGCGGACAGGGTGCCGATGCTGCCGCTGCCGGACAGGCCGGTCTCGATGTCGATGTCGATGCCGTCGAAGTTGTACTTCTTCAGGATCGGGACGATCGTCGCGACGAACTTGTCGGCCACCGCGCTGGAGCTGAGGTCGATGCCCGCGGCGGCGCCGCCGATCGACATCAGCAGGGTCGCGCCGGCCGCCTTGGCCTGGCACATCTCGGCGGGGGTGGAGACCTTGACGCCCGCGTCCATGCCGTCCTGCCAGAGCACGGTGCCGTCGGAGAGGATCACCGGGAAGGCGGCGTTGATGACGTTGTAGCCGTGCTGGAGCATCCGGCTGTCGGTGATCGGGGTCCAGCCCATGCCCGGGTGCACGCCGTTGGAGGCGCCGTCCCAGTTCTCCCAGTAGCCCTGCAGCACCTTGCCGGTCGGCTTCGGCTTGGTCGGGCAGGTGGCGTCACCGGGCGGCTGCGAGGTGGGGGGCTGGGAGGTCGGCGGCTGCGAGGTCGGCGGCTGGGACGTCGGGGGCTGCGAGGTGGGCGGCTGCGAGGTGGGCGGCTGCGAGGTCGGGGCGCTGGTGGACGGCGACGGGCTGCCGCTGCCGCCGGGGCCGCTGAGCACCAGGTCGTCCGCGTAGAACGCGGGCTGGCCGTACCAGCCGTGCACGAAGACGGTCACCGAGGTGGTGGACGCGCCGGTGGAGAAGGTGGTGCTGAGCTGGCCGTACGAGGCGTTGCCCGGGGCCCAGGTGGAGGCGTTCACGCCGGTGCCGGTGGCGCCGAGGTAGACGTAGCTGCCCTGGACGAAGCCGCTCAGGGTGTACTGCGAGTTGGGCTGCACGCTGATGGTCTGCGTGCACTGCGCGCTGTCCTGGCCGCTGGGGGTGGCCTTGAGCGCGGAGGTGCCGCCGTGCACCGGGCTGCTGACGGTCGTCGCGCCGGAGCCGCTGGTGCAGGTCCAGTTGGCGAGGCCGCTCTCGAAGCCGGGGTTGGCGATCAGGTTGGCGACGTCGGCGGAGGCGGTGACCGAGCCGGCCACGGCGAGGCCGGTGCCGATCACGGCGGCGGCGCTCACCCCGGCCAGGGTGCGCCGGGCGGCGCTCGGGCCGGAGCGGGCCCGGCTGACCCGGGGCGCCTGGGCGGCGCGCTCCACGGGCGTGTACGACCTTCGACGGAACATCGTGATCCCTTCCCGCCGAAACACCTGGTCATGGGCATGACCAACGCTGTGGGGGCGCGGTGCCCGGCTGTGGGTGAGGTGGGGACATGTGGGGGTTGTGCCCAGCCGGATCGTAGGAGCGGGGGCAGGGGGCGTCAATAGGTCTGGACCAATAGCGAGGGTCTGGACCATTCCGGGGAAGGGTCGCCACCCGCCCCGCGCCGGGCGGGAGTTGCCCGTCAGTCCTCCGAGAGGGCGGTGAACGGCGCCGCCAGCAGCCAGGTCTGGTTCTCCCCGCCGTGCGGCGTCCGGAGCGACACCGGGGTGCGGGCGGCGCCGCTGCGCGGGCAGTTCAGCACCAGGCCGGTGCCGACGTTCTCGATCCGGTGCGCCCGGCCGCCGTTGACCGGCACCACCCGCCAGCGCTGCCAGGCGGCGTCCGTGCCGTGCCGGTCGCGCATCCGCACCGGCTCGGTGTCCGGCACCCCGCTGCCGTCCAGCAGCAGGTTGTTGGCCGCCGAGACCAGGTGGTGCTCCCCGGCGTGGCCGGTCGGCCGGAGCAGCCACAGCTGGTGCGGCTGTCCGTGCACCGGCCACAGGTGCGGGTGGCTGTCGTGCGTGGTGCGCAGCGCGGTGTCCAGCGCCAGCCCGCTGCTCACCGAGACCACCAGGAACGGCCCCAGCGGCTTGCGGGCCCGGCGCCGGAACAGCGAACCGACGTCGTCCGTACCGATCTTGAGGAACGGAACGCCGATCTCGGCACTGACGCGTCGCTCTCCCGGTGGCATGGCCGTCATCCTAGGACGCCCCCCGTGCCCCCGTACGCCCTTCCCGCTCACCGCCCCCGCGGCGCACACTGGCCGCGGCCCCCGGACGCCGAACGGAACGAGCCCAGCCGTGGACGTGGAGCAGCCCACCCCCGCCGCCCTGCTCGCCGAGGCCTGCGCCGCCGCCGGACGGTCCAGCGCCGGGGCGCAGTTGATCCGGGCGGGCGAGAACACACTGTGGCGGCTGCCCGGCGGGGTGATCGCCCGGATCGGGCGGGCCGGGCAACTCGCGGCGGCGCAGAAGGAGTTGGCCGTCGCCCGGTGGCTGCACCGGCACCGGGTGCCCGCCGTCCGGCCGCTCGACCACCCGGCCGCACCGCTGGCCGTCCGCGGCCGTCCGGCCACCTTCTGGTACGAGCTGCCGCCGCACCGGCCCGGCACCGCGACCGAGTTGGCCACCGCCCTGCGCCGACTGCACCGACTCCCGCCGCCCGGGGCCGGGTTGGGCGCCCTCGACCCGTTCGTCCGGCTCCCCGAGCGGATCGACGCCGCCGACCTGGAGCCGCCCCACCGCCGACGGCTGCACGCCCGGCTCGCCGAACTGCGCACCGCCTGGCGGGAACTCGCCCTCCCGGCCGGACCACCGCGGGTCGTCCACGGCGACGCCTGGAGCGGCAACCTCGCGGTCACCGCCACCACCGCCCACCTGCTGGACTTCGAGCGCACCGCCCTCGGCCCGGTCGAGTGGGACCTGACCACCACCGCCGTCGGCCACCACACCTTCGGCACCGTCCCGCCCGGGACGTACGCCGCGTTCTGCGCCGCGTACGGCGCCGACGTCACCGAGTCGCCCGGCTACCCGGTGCTCCGCGACATCCGCGAACTCCGGCTCACCTGCTACGCGTTGCAGCAGTCCGGCGCCGACCCGCGCCACCGCGCCCAGGCCCGCTACCGCCTCGCCTGCCTGCTCGGCGAGCACGGCCCCCGGCCCTGGGGCTGGACGCCGCTCGACTGAGCCCCGCCCCGCGCCGGCCGTCAGTCCACGCAGGGCACCCCGCCCAGCTCCACCGGCTCCGGCAGCTCGGGCAGCTCAGCCACGGAGGCAACGGAGGACGCGGAGGGCGCGGACGGCGCGGGCGTGGCCGGGTCGCCGCCCAGCAGGAGGCGCCGGGCCGCGCCCGCCACCGGCCGGTAGCGGCCGGGGCCGTCCGCGGTCACCGGCAGCGTCCGGAGGGTGCCCCGCCCGGCGGCCAGCGCCGGGACCTGGCGGACGAAGTCCACCGGGTTCCAGCCCCGGTCCACCACCAGGCTGCCGTCCAGCGCCCGGTACAGGGCGTCGAGCCGGGCGGTGCTCTGCAGCGTCCCGCCGGAGCGCAGCTTCTCCACCACCCCGGCCAGGAACGCCTGGGCCCGCCGGGTGCGCTCCAGGTCGGAGCCCGCGCCGACGCCGTGCCGCTGCCGGACGAAGGCGAGCGCCTGGGCCGCCCCCAGCTCCTGCCGCCCGGCCGGGAGGCGGACCCCGCTGTACGGGTCGTCCACGGCGCGGTTCAGGCAGACCGGGACGCCGCCGATCGCCTGGGCGGTGCGGTAGAAGCCGGCCATCGACACCTCCGCGTAGTGGTCGATCCGGACGTCGGTCAGCCGCTCGACCGACTTGAGCAGCGCCAGGCGCCCCGCCTCCTGGGCGCGGGTGCGCAGCGCCTCGCCCGACACGCCGTCGCCGCCCAGGCTCTCCAGCGCGGCCCGTTCGGCGTCCGGGTAGATCCGGTCGAGCCCCACCTCGCGGCCGTCGGTGTCCTCGGCCAGCACGTCCCGGGGCAGCGACAGCTCCCGCACCTCGCCGCCGCCCGCCGGGAGGTGGACCAGCATCAGGGTGTCGGTGGTGCCCGGCCGGTCGGCCGCGCCCGCCGCGCCGCTGTGCAGGTCGCCGCGGAGCAGTTCCTCCGGCACCGGCCCGCCCCGCGCGTCCAGGGCGCCGTCGGTGCCGACCAGCAGCACCGTCACCCCGTCGGACAGCGGCACCGGGGCCGGGTCCGGGTCCGGGCCGGAGTGCGCCAGCTCCACCGCGGAGGTCCGTTCCCCGGGGAGGTCGCGCGGCACCACCAGCACCCCCGCCCCGACCGCGACCGCCGCGGTCAGCGCCCCCGCCAGCAGCACCGTGCGCCGCCGCCTGGCCCGCCTGCGCCGCCGACCGGCGGCCAGCCCGCCATCGACCAGCCGGGCCGTCACCTCCGGCCCCGGCCCCGGCCCGCCGCCCGTCAGCCCGAAGGCCGTCCCCAACTGCACTTCGAACTCCCCGTCCCCGCCGTCGGCTCCGCCGCCCGTGCCGCCCGTCCCGCCGTCCACTGCCCCACTCCGTCCGTCGCGTTCCGGGTTCACCGCGCCACCAGCTCCGCCAGGTCCCCGCCCAGCAGCCCGCGCAGCTTGGCCAGCGCCCGCGAGCACCTGGTCCGCACCGCCGCCGAGCTGTCCTTCACGATCGCCGCGGTCTCCTCCACGCTGCGGTCCTCCCAGTACCTGAGCACCACCACCGCCCGGTCGCGGGGCGGCAGTTGCGAGAGCGCCTCGACCAGGGCGAGCCGCAGCGCCGAGTCCGGCCCGTCCTCGGCGACCTCCGGCAGCAGCCGGCTGGGCCGCTCGCTGCTGCTGCGCCGCCGCCGGTGCGTCAGGTACGCCCGGACCAGCACGGTCTGCGCGTACCCGGCCGGGTTCTCGATCCGCCCGGCCCAGCTCGGCCGGTTCAGCCGGTGCCAGTGCGCGTACATCTGCCCCAGGGTGTCCTGCACCAGGTCCTCCGACAGGTGGGCGTCCCCGCCGGTGAGGAAGTACGCCGAGCGGTAGAGCTGCCCGGACCGGGCCGTCGCGAACGCGACGAACTCCTCCTCCATGGCGGCCTGCCGTCGCGCCGTGCCCACTCTCGTCTCCCCTCGCCCGATCCGCCCTATGACGGTCCGGGACGCCGGGATGTTTCACCCGCGGCCGGATCCGTCGCGCCGGACGGGGCGCGGGGGTCCGTCGCACGGGACCCGGTGAACGTGTCCGTCCGTGGAGTATCACTGTCCGGTTGCGGACAGTCCCGGCGCCCCCGCCCGCTGGAAGGATGGGACGGCACCGCCCCGCTCGTACCCCGTACTGGAGTTCCCCCATGGCCCTGCCCGACGGATCGCTCAGCCACCGCTACCGCGGCGAGCACCCCGTCCGCACCCTGCTGTTCCTCTTCCGTCCCGACCGCGCCCGGGCCCTCGGCGCGGTCGGCGTCTTCTTCGCCAAGCACGCCCCCGTCTGGCTGCTGCCCCTGATCACCGCCAACATCGTCGACGTCGTGGTCAAGCACCGCGACGTGTCCGTGCTGTGGTGGAACTCCGCCGTCCTGCTGGCCATCCTGCTGCTCAACCTGCCGCTGCACATGCTGTACGTGCACTGGATGCACGGCTCGATCCGCCGGATGGGCACCCGGCTGCGCTCCGCCCTCTGCCACCGGATGCAGCAGCTGTCCATCGGCTACCACTCCCGGGTCAGCGCGGGCGTCCTGCAGGCCAAGGTGATCCGGGACGTCGAGGGCATCGAGACCGCCTCCCAGCAGACCGCCGACAACGGCCTGGCCGCGATCGCCACCCTGCTCGGCGGCCTGGTCGTGATAGCGGTCCAGACGCCCGCCTTCCTGCCGGTCTTCCTGGTGCTCGTTCCCGCCAGCGCCCTGCTGGTGGTCCGGCTGCGCGAGCGGCTGCGCACCCAGAACGAGTCCTTCCGCCGCGAGGTCGAGCAACTCTCCTCCCGCATCGGCGAGATGACCACCCTGATCCCGATCACCCGGGCGCACGGCCTGGAGCGCACCGCGCTGCGCCGGGTCGACCGCACCCTGGGCCGGGTCCTGGACGAGGGCCTGCGCCTGGACCTGCTCAACGGCCGCTTCGGCTCGATGTCCTGGATCCTGCTCAACTCGATCGGCGTCGGCTGCCTGGCCGGCTCCGCGCTGGTCGCCTACTACGGCTGGATGGACGTCACCCCCGGCGCCGTCGTCATGCTCAGCGCCTACTTCTCCTCGCTCACCGGCTCCGTCACCACCCTGCTCACCCTCACCCCGCAGCTCGGCAAGGGCCTGGCCTCGGTCCGCTCGGCCGGCGAGGTCCTCCAGGCCCCCGACCTGGAGGAGAACGCCGGCAAGGCGGACGTCGCGGGCGTCACCGGCCGGATCGACTTCCAGGGCGTCGGCCACAGCTACCACGGCGCGGACGCCCCGTCCGTCACCGGCTTCGACCTCTCCGTCCGCCCGGGCGAGACCGTCGCCCTGGTCGGCGCGTCCGGCGCGGGCAAGTCCACCGTCCTCAACCTGGTGATCGGCTTCCTGCGCCCCACCGAGGGCCGGATCCTGCTCGACGGCCGCGACATGGAGGAGCTGGACCTGCGCTCCTACCGCAAGTTCCTCTCCGTCGTCCCGCAGGAGTCCATCCTGTTCGAGGGCAGCATCCGGGAGAACGTCACCTACGGCATGAAGGACGTCCCCGAGGAGACCGTCCTCGCCGCCCTGCGCGACGCCAACGCCCTGGAGTTCATCGAACGCCTCCCCGACGGCCTCGACACCGTGGTCGGCGAACGCGGCGCCCGCCTCTCCGGCGGCCAGAAGCAGCGCCTGGCCATCGCCCGGGCCCTGATCCGCGACCCGCGCGTCCTCATCCTGGACGAGGCCACCTCCGCCCTCGACTCCCGCTCCGAGGCGCTCGTCCAGCAGGCCCTGGCCCGCCTGGTCCGCGGCCGCACCGTCTTCGTCGTCGCCCACCGCCTCTCCACCATCCGCGGCGCCGACCGGATCGTCGTCATGCACGACGGACGCATCGCCGAGATCGGCTCCCACGCCGAACTCCTGCGCACCGGCGGCCCGTACGCCGGCCTGCAGGCCGCCCAGCTCGCCTGAACCGCTCCTGAACCGTCCCTGGACCGCCCCCGTCACGAACAGGACCACCCGCATGACCGACCCGCTCAGCGGCAGACTCGTCCGGCTCAGGGAACTCCGCGAGACCGACCTCCCCCGCCTCACCGCCTGGTGGCGCGAACCCGGCCTCGCCATCCAGCAGCTCACCGGCCCCGTCCACCCCCAGCCCGACGCCCGGCTCGCCGACATGTTCCGCGCCTGGAGCCAGAACACCGGCACCGACCTCGGCCTCTCCGTCGAGACCCTCGACACCGGCGACCTGGCCGGCCACGTCACCCTCTACGGCGCCACCCCCAAGGACCGCTGCGCCACCCTCGCCATCATCATCGGCCCGCCCCACCAGGACCGCGGCCTCGGCACCGACGTCCTGCGCACCACCATCCGCTACGGCTTCGCCGAACTCGGCCTCCACCGCATCGAACTCACCGTCAACGGCTACAACACCCGCGCCCTCGCCGCCTACCGCCGGGCCGGCTTCACCGAGGAGGGCCGCCGCCGCGAGGCCGTCTTCCGCGCGGGCAGCTGGCACGACCAGGTCCAGATGGGCGTCCTCTCCACCGAGTGGCACGAGGACGCCTAGCGGAACCAGGGGCGCGGGGAACCGCGCGGCCGGGCGAGCACGCACAGCCTGATCGCGACGCAGGACGGTGCCTCGCACCCTCTCGCGACCTCGCTGACGCGCTCCTCCGCTGCGCGCAGTTCCTCGCGCCCCCGGTCGTCGCCTCCCGGCATGCCGAGCCTCAGCGCCGCGGGTAGCGTCGCGTTCCATGGACGTGGTGATCGCAGGTGGGCACGGAAAGATCGCGTTGCGGCTCTCGAAGCTGCTCTCCGCCCGGGGCGACGCGGTCGCCGGGCTGATCCGGAACCCGGCGCAGGCGGCGGACCTGAACGGGGCGGGGGCCAGGCCGGTGGTGTGCGACCTGGAGGCGGCCTCGGTGGAGGAGCTGGCGGAGCACCTCGCGGGGGCGGACGCGGTGGTGTTCGCGGCGGGGGCGGGGCCGAACAGCGGGGCGGCGCGGAAGGAGACCGTGGACCGGGACGGTGCGGTGCTGCTGGCGGACGCGGCCCGGCGGGCCGGGGTGCGGCGGTACCTGCTGGTGTCCTCGATGGGCCTGGACCGGATCGGCGACCCGGGGGTCACGCCGGAGTTCGACGCGTACCTGCGGGCGAAGCGGGCGGCGGAGGAGGCGGTCAAGGAGCGCCCGCTGGACTGGACGGTGCTGCGGCCGGGCGGTCTGACCGACGAGCCCACCGAGCGGCACGCGCACCTCGCGCCGCCGCCGAACCGCTTCGGCCAGGTCTCCCGGGACGAGGTCGCGCACACCCTGGTGCGGCTGCTGGACGACGCGTCGACGATCCACCAGACCCTGGAGCTCACGACCTGATCCCGGCCCGACCCGGCCCGACCGCGGTTGCCCGGGGCCGGGCCGGGCGGGATGGTGGTGGTTGAGGTGAGTGCGATGGCCGAGATCGCCCTGCAGCTGGACGTCGCGGCGTCCCGCGAGCGGCTGCTCGCGGCGCTGGACACCCGGGAGGGCCTGGCGTCCTGGTGGACCACCGGGCTGGACCGGGACGGCGAGGACCTGCTGTTCACGGTGCCGGACGCCCCGCAGCCGCTGCGCCTGCGCCGGGAGCGCGCGGACCTGGAGCGGGTCGCCTGGCGCAGCGTCGGGGTGTTCCCGCCGGCCTGGCAGGGGACGACGGTGACCTGGGACTTCTTCGACCACCCCGACGGCGCGCGGCAGTCGCTGCTGCTGCTGCGGCACCTGGGCTGGGCCGCGGACGCGGGCCCGGCGGTGCCGGTGGCGGCGGGCCGCTGGGCGGAGCTGGTCGTCCGGTTGAAGGACTACGTGCAGAGCGGCCGCCCGCAGCCGCTGTTCGTCCCGGGGGCGCACCCGCACCCGGGGGTGCACGCGGAAGCGGACTGAGGGCGTGCGCGGGGTGCGACGCGCCGGTCCGGGCGATGACCGGCATGGAGCCGGGCAGACGGGTGAGACTGGCTGCATGTTGGGACTTCCGGACCGCATCAAGGCCTACCTGTTCGACCTGGACGGGGTGCTGACCCAGACCGCGAAGGTGCACGCCGCGGCCTGGAAGGACATGTTCGACACCTTCCTGCGCGCCGAAGCGGCGCGCACCGGCGGCGAGTTCGTGCCGTTCGACCCGGGCCGCGACTACGACCGGTACGTGGACGGGCGGCCCCGGCTGGACGGCACCCTGCAGTTCCTGTCCTCGCGCGGGATCGTGCTGCCCGAGGGCACCCCGCAGGACCCGCCGGGCACCCGCACCGTCAACGGCCTCTCGGGCGCGAAGAACGACACCGTGCTGCGGATGATCCACGACCAGGGCGTGCAGCCGTACGACGGCTCGGTGGCGTACCTGCACCGGCTGCGCGAGCTGGGGCTGCCGCGCGCGGTGGTCTCGTCCAGCGCGAACTGCCGGGACGTGCTGCGGGCCGCCGGGATCGACGACCTGTTCGAGGTGGTGGTGGACGGGGTCGTCCTGGCCCGCGACCACCTGGCGGGCAAGCCCGCGCCGGACACCTTCCTGGCGGCCGCGCGGCAGCTGGGGGTGGCCCCGGAGCACGCCGCGGTGTTCGAGGACGCGCTGGCGGGCGTCGCGGCGGGGAAGGCCGGCGGCTTCGGCGCGGTGGTGGGCGTGAACCGCACCGGGCAGGCCGACGCGCTGCGCGAGCACGGCGCGTCCGTGGTGGTGGACGACCTGTCGGAGCTGCTGGAGGAGCACGGAGGGGAGCGCGGATGAGCCCGTCGGAGGCCTTCACCGTCGACCCGTGGGGGATCAGCGAGCACGGCCTGGACCTGCCCGGGCAGGCCCGCGCCGAGTCGGTGTTCGCGCTGTCCAACGGCCACATCGGGCTGCGCGGCAACCTGGACGAGGGCGAGCCGCACGGCCTGCCCGGCACCTACCTGAACGGCGTGTTCGAGCTGCGGCCGCTGCCGTACGCGGAGAGCGGCTACGGCTTCCCGGAGTCCGGGCAGAGCGTCATCAACGTCACCAACGGCAAGCTGATCCGGCTGCTGGTCGACGACGAGCCGTTCGACCTGCGCTACGGCGAACTGCGCAGCCACCGGCGGACGCTGGACTTCCGGGACGGCATCCTGCGCCGGGAGGCGGAGTGGACCTCGCCGGCCGGCCGGACGGTGCGGGTGACCTCGTCCCGGCTGGTGTCGCTGACCCAGCGGGCGGTGTGCGCCGTCGACTACACGGTGGAGGCCGTGGACGGGCCGGTGCGGATCGTGCTGCAGTCCGAGCTGGTCGCCAACGAGCAGCTGCCGGGCAGCGCGGGCGACGCCGACCCGCGGGCGGCGGCCGTGCTGGAGGCCCCGCTGGCGGCCGAGCTCCAGCACGCCGACGGCGTCAAGGGCGTGCTGGTGCACCGGACGAGGTTCTCCGGGCTGCGGGTGGCCGCCGCGATCGACCACGTGATCGACGGGCCGGAGCGGATCGACACCACCGCCGAGTCCTCCGACGACCAGGCCCGGATCACCGCGACCACGGTGCTGAACGCCGGGCAGAAGCTGCGCCTGGTCAAGTACCTCGCCTACGGCTGGTCGGCGACCCGTTCGCTGCCCGCGGTCCGGGACCAGGTCGAGGCGGCGCTGACCGCGGCCCGGTACACCGGCTGGGAGGGGCTGGTGGCCGAGCAGAAGGAGTACCTGGGCCGGTTCTGGAGCGACAACGACGTCGAGATCGAGGGCGACGTCGAGCTCCAGCAGGCCGTCCGGTTCGCGCTGTTCCACGTGCTGCAGGCGGGCGCCCGCAGCGAGGAGCGGGCCATTCCGGCGAAGGGCCTGACCGGCCCCGGCTACGACGGGCACTCGTTCTGGGACACCGAGACCTTCGTGCTGCCGGTGCTCACCTACTGCCTGCCGGACGCGGTCAAGCAGGCGCTGCGCTGGCGGCACACCACGCTGCCGATGGCCCGCGAGCGGGCGGCCCAACTCGGCCTGGCGGGAGCGGTGTTCCCGTGGCGGACGATCCGCGGCGAGGAGTGCTCCGGCTACTGGCCGGCCGGCACCGCGGCGTTCCACATCGGCGCGGACATCGCGGCCGCCGCGGTCCGCTACGTCCGGGCCACCGGCGACACCGAG
Source organism: Kitasatospora phosalacinea (assembly GCF_000717185.1). Taxonomy (GTDB): domain Bacteria; phylum Actinomycetota; class Actinomycetes; order Streptomycetales; family Streptomycetaceae; genus Kitasatospora; species Kitasatospora phosalacinea_A. The sequence goes on from NZ_JNYE01000052.1 coordinate 44,562, forward strand.
TTCGAGCGCACCCACGGCCTGGAGCTGCTGGTGGAGACCGCCCGGATGTGGCGCTCGCTGGGCCACCACGACGCCAAGGGCAACTTCCGGATCGAGGGCGTCACCGGGCCCGACGAGTACTCGGCGGTCGCCGACAACAACGTGTTCACCAACGTGATGGCGCAGTCCAACCTGTGGAACGCGGCGGACACGGCGCTGAAGTACCGGCACGAGTCCTCGCTGCTCGGGGTGGACACCGAGGAGGCCGCGGCCTGGCGCGACGCCGCCGACAAGATGTTCATCCCGTACGACGAGCAGATCGGCGTGCACCCGCAGGCCGACGGGTTCACCGACCACCAGATGTGGGACTTCGACACCACCCCGGCGGAGAAGTACCCGCTGCTGCTGCACTACCCGTACTTCGACCTGTACCGCAAGCAGGTGGTCAAGCAGGCCGACCTGGTGCTCGCCATGCAGGTCCGCGGCGACGTGTTCACGCCCGAGCAGAAGGCCCGCAACTTCGCCTACTACGAGCGGCTGACCGTCCGCGACTCCTCGCTGTCCGCCTGCACCCAGGCGGTGATCGCCGCCGAGGTCGGGCAGCTCGACCTGGCCTACGACTACACCGCCGAAGCCGCCCTGATGGACCTGCACGACCTCGGCGGCAACACCCGCGACGGCCTGCACATGGCCTCGCTGGCCGGGGCCTGCATCGCCCTGGTCGCCGGGTTCGGCGGCCTGCGCGACCACACCGAGCAGCTCTCCTTCCGGCCCCGGCTGCCCGCCGGGCTGCAACGGCTGTGCTTCTCGATGAACGTGCGCGAGCACCTGCTGCGGGTCGACATCACCCACGCCACCACCACGTACACGCTGCGGCGCGGCAGCGTGCTGCCCGTCCTGCACGACGAGGAGCAGCTGCGGATCGAGGCCGGCAGGCCGGTCAGCCGCCCCACCGCGCAGGTCGCCGACCCCGGCGAGCGCCCCGCCCAGCCGCCCGGCCGGGCCCCCGCCCGGCGGCACGGCCTGGCGGGCGTCAAGGTCGGGACGGTCGACCACCTGCCCGCCGAGTAGCCGCCGCGGCCGGTCCGCGGCCGGAGTCGGGGCCGGGGTCGGGGCCGGGGCCGGAGTCGGGGTCGGGGTCGGGGTCGGGGCCGGAGTCGGGCGGGGTCAGCGCTTGACCGGCGGGCAGGTGCCGGTGCTGTCGCCGATCGAGTTGATCTCGGCGTTGGAGCGGGAGTCGCCCGCGTAGTCGAGCTGGTCGGTGCACTTCGTGCCGGACGCCTTCGGGGTGCTCGACGACTTCGCGGGCGTCTTGCCGCCCGTCGTCGGGGTGGCCGACGCGCCCGCGGCGGGCGAGGCGGCGCTGGGCGCGGTGGGCGAGGCGGCGCTGGACGAGGCGGGGGCGGACGCGCTGCTGCGGGACGGGGCGGGGTCGCTGTCCTCACAGGCGGTGAGCGACAGGCAGGCCGCAACGGCGACAAGGGCGATCGCCGGGAACTTCCGAACGCGCATGGTCCTCTTCTTCCGGGTCGAGCGTCCCGCTCGCGGCGAGCGGGTCCACCGGGAGCCGAAGGCGCTGCTCCCGGAGACGAGACTCCCTCAACTCCTGCCGGGATTCCGTCCGTACGGCGTCCCGGTTCCGCAACAGACCCGGTGCCCCGCCGCCCCGGCCCGCTGTCTTCCGAGCGGGTGACCGTGCGCATACCGGCCTGACGGACGGTCAACACTCCAGGGGCTCAGGCGGACCGCCGGTGCGGGGCGTCCCCCTGCCCCCGGCGCCGCTCCCCCCGAACGGAGGCCCCGTTGCGCCGTCCCCTCGCGCTCACCGCCGCCCTGCTCACCGCCCTCGCCGCCGCCCCCGCCCACGCGCACGCGCACGCCGCCCCGCGCTGGGTGCGCACCTGCACCGCCCCCGCCCGGGCCGACACCGCCTCCTGCAACGCCCTGCGGGTCCTCGGCGCCACCGCCGCCGCCGACGGCTACGGACCCGCCGACCTGCTGGCCGCGTACGGACTGCCCGCCGACGGCGGCGAAGGCGCCACCATCGCCGTCGTCGACGCCTACGACCACCCCCGCGCCGAAGCCGACCTCGACGTCTACCGCCGCCACTACGGGCTCCCCGCCTGCACCGCCGACACCGGCTGCTTCCGCAAGACCGACCAGCGCGGCGGCACCCGGCTGCCCCGCGGCAACACCGCCTGGGCCGGCGAGACCGCCCTCGACCTCGCCATGGTCTCCGCGATCGCCCCGCGCGCCCGGATCCTCCTCGTCGAAGCCGACAGCGCCGCCGTCGGCAACCTCGGCGCCGCCGTCAACACCGCCGTCGCCCTCGGCGCCCAGTACGTGTCGATCAGCTGGGGCACCACCGAGAACGCCAACGCGGCCGACTACGACCGCCGTTACTTCGACCACCCCGGCACCGTCATCGCCGCCGCCTCCGGCGACGCCGGGTACGGCGTCAACTTCCCCGCCTCCTCCCCGCACGTCGTCGCCGTCGGCGGCACCACCCTCCGCCCCGACGGCTCGCCCCGCGGCTGGAGCGAGACCGCCTGGGCCACCGGCCCCGACGAGGGCACCGCGAGCGGCTGCTCCGGTCTGCTCCCCAAGCCCGCCTGGCAGGACGACCCCGGCTGCGCCCGCCGCACCGTCGCCGACCTCGCCGCCGTCGCCGACCCCGCGACCGGCGTCGCCGTCTACCAGACCTACGGCGGCAACGGCTGGTACACCTACGGCGGCACCTCCGCCGCCGCCCCCGTCATCGCCGCCGCCTACGCCCTCGCCGGCCCCCCGCCCCCCGGCAGCGCCCCCGCCTCCTTCCCCTACCGCAACCCCGCCGCCCTCCACGACGTCACCACCGGCGCCACCGCCACCTGCGCCCCGGCCTACCTCTGCACCGCGGGCCCGGGCTACGACGGCCCGACGGGGCTCGGCACCCCGAACGGGGTGGCGGCCTTCCGGGATTCGTGACACCAGGGGCGCGGGGAACGGCGCGGCCGGCCGAGCACGCACTGCCGGATCGCGACGCAGGACGACCACTCGCACCATCCCGCGATCCTGCCGACGTGCGACTCCGCCGCGCGCAGTTCCCCGCACCCCTGCCGGTTCAACTTCCCTCAGCGCTTCGGTGCGGGCGTCAGCCTGCTCGTCACGCCCACCCGGTTGAGCGCGTTGATCGCGCAGATCAGGGCGATCAGGTGCGCCAGCTCGGTCTCCGAGAAGTGCTTCGCGGCCTCGTCGAACACCGCGTCCGGGACGCGGGTCTCGGCGACCAGGGTGACCGACTCGGTGAGGGCCAGCGCGGCGCGCTCGCGGGCGGTGAAGTACGGGGTCTCGCGCCAGGCGGCGAGGGTGTCGAGGCGGTGCTCCTGCTCGCCCTTCGCCCGGGCGTCGCTCGCGTGGCGGTCGAGGCAGAACGCGCAGCCGTTGATCTGGGAGGCGCGCAGGTTGACCAGTTCGGTGAGCACCGGGTCGGCGAGGCCGGCGATCGCGGCGCGGGAGGCGTCCAGCAGGGAGCGGTAGAACTCGGGGGCGCGGTCGCGCAGCGAGATGCGGAGGGACGGGGCGGGAACAGTGGAATCGTCGGTCATACGGCCCACCGTAGGCGCGCGGTGGACCGGTGGCGTGGTTCATTTGGGAGATGGATTCCTGGGCCACTTTCGGCGGCGACCTGCACCTCGACCTGGACGCCGGACGGGCCCGCGGCCTCGGCCTGCGCGCCGCCCTGGAGGACGCGCTGCGCACCGCCGTCCGCGACGGCCGCCTCGCCGCCGGGACGCGGCTGCCGTCCTCCCGGGCGCTCGCCGTCGACCTGGGCATCGCCCGCAACACCGTCGCCGAGGCGTACACCCAGCTCGCCGCCGAGGGCTGGCTGGCCTCCCGGCAGGGCTCCGGCACGGTGGTCGCCGAGCGCGGCCCGCAGTCGGCGCCCGCCGCCCCGCCGCCCGGCCTGCGCGTCCGGCGCCCGCCCGTGCACAACCTGCGCCCCGGCTCGCCCGACCTGAGCCGCTTCCCGCGCGGGGCCTGGCTGGCGGCCGCCCGCCGGGCACTGGCGGCGGCCCCGCACGAGGCGTTCGGCTACGGTGACCCGCGCGGCCGGATCGAGCTGCGCCGCGCCCTGGCCGCCTACCTGGCCCGGGCCCGCGGGGTGCGCACCGACCCGGAGCGGCTGCTGATCTGCACCGGCTACCTCCAGGGCCTCGGCCTGCTCTGCGCCGCGCTGCGCGAACACGGCCTGACGGCCGTCGCGGTGGAGGAGTACGGGCTGCCGCCGCAGCACGCGGTGATCACCGCGCGCGGCCCCGCCCTGCGCCCGCTGCCGCTGGACGAGGGCGGCGCCCGGACGGGCGAACTGGCCCGCACCGAAGCGGGGTTGGCGGTGCTCACCCCGGCCCACCAGTTCCCCACCGGGGTGCCGCTGCGGGCCTCCCGGCGGGCCGCGGCGGTCGACTGGGCCCGGCAGGGCGGCGGCTACCTGCTGGAGGACGACTACGACGGCGAGTTCCGCTACGACCGGCACGCGATCGGCGCGATGCAGGCCCTCGACCCCGAGCGGGTGGTGTACGCGGGCACCGCCGCCAAGTCGCTGGCGCCCGGCCTGCGGCTGGCCTGGCTGGCACTGCCCGCGGCCCTGGTCGAGCCGGTGGCCCGGCACAAGCGGCTGGCCGACGCGCAGAGCGGCGCCCTGGAGCAGCTCACCCTGGCCGAACTGATCGACTCCGGCGACTACGACCGGCACGTCCGGCGCAGCCGCCACCTGCTGCGCCGCCGCCGCGACCGGCTGGTCGAGGTGCTCGCCGAACGCGCCCCCGCGGTGCGGGTCACCGGCCTCAACGCGGGCCTGCACGCCGTCCTGGAACTGCCCGCGGACGGCCCCGACGAGGACGAACTCCTGCGCCGCGCCCGGAAGTCGGGCCTGGCCCTGAACACCCTGGGCTGGCACCGGGCCCCCGGCGCGAGCCCCGACCCGCAGCGGCCCCCGGGGCTGGTGATCGGCTACGGCACGCCGCCCGAGCACGCCTTCGGGGCCGCGCTCGACGCGCTGTGCGAGCTGCTCGCTCAGCCCTTGTGACTGCCCACGTAGAACAGCAGGAACAGGAAGGCCACGAACACGTGGCCCGAGACGATGTAGATCCACACCCGGATCCACACCCGGTTCGAGGCGCGGTAGCCCGCGTCGATGGTCTCCGCGTACTTCGGGACGGTCGGGGTGGGGGCGGGGGCGTGGGCGGCGGGCTTTCCGGTGTCGGTCATGGCGCGGTCTCCTGACGTGGAGGGGGTGGGGCTACAGTCGCGGGGCGTCGCCCAGGCACAGGTCGCCGCCGGGGCTCTGCAACAGCGTGTGGACGAAGATCAGGTCGAGGCCGGCGGCGGAGTCCGCGGCGATCACGTGCGGCGTCATCGAGTCGAAGTGCGCGGAGTCGCCCTCGTCCAGGAAGTGGACCCGGTCGCCCAGCGTCAGCTTCATCCGCCCCTTGGTGACGTACAGCCACTCCTCGCCCGGGTGCACCCGCACCACCGCGTCCTGCGTGCTCGGCGGCACGTGCACCCGCAGCGCCTGCATGGCCCGGCCCTGCGCCCCGGCCCGCCGGTAGCCCCAGCCACCGGCCCGTCCCGGCTCGATCCGGCCGCCCCGGATCACCGGGTCCGGCTCACCGGGCTGCTCGCCGAGCAGCTCGGCCACGCTCGTCCCGTACGCCCGGGCCAGGCCCAGCAGCACCGGCAGCGAGGGCTGCCGCCGCCCGGTCTCCAGGCGCGACAAGTAAGCTGGCGAGAGACCCACCCGGGCCGCCGCGACCTCCAGCGTCAACCGGCTGGAGACCCGCTGCTCCCGCAGCCGCGCACCGAGGCCCGCGACCTCCTGGTCCTCGTCGAGAGGGCTGTCCGTCATGTGACCAGTGGACACCCTCCCTGCCCCCGAGGCAACAAACTTGCCCCACAGGCAAACCCGCCCCACGGCCCCGAACCACCCCGCCCGCCCGGCCGGGCCCCCTCCCCGCCCCGGAGGGGTCGGGCTTCCTCGCTCTTCCTCGCCCGCCCGGCCCGGGCTTCCGCTGCCCCGGAGGGCCGGGCTTCCTCGCTTCCCCCGCCCGTCCGGTCGGGGTTTCCGCCGTTCGTCCCCGGAGGGGCCGGGTGTTCTTGTCCTTTCTCGCCTGCCCGGCCAGGGCTTCCGCTGCTCTCGCCTCCCGTCTGCTCCGGAGGGGCCCGGCCAGGGCTTCCGCTGCTGTCGCCTCCCGTCTGCTCAGGAGGGGTGCGGCGTTCTCGCTTCCTCTGCCCGTCCGGCCGGGGTTCCCGCCGTTCGTCCCCGGAGGGGCTCTCAGGGGCGCGGGATGTTGCGGAGGTTGGAGCGTGCCAGGTCGATCATCTTGCCGACGCCGCCGGTGAGGACGGTGCGGCCGGCGGCGAGGGCGAAGCCCTTGAGCTGGGCGGCGGTGATGTGCGGGGGGATGGAGAGGGCGTTGGGGTCGGTGACCACGTCGACGAGCGCGGGGCCGGGGCGGTCCAGGGCGTCGGCCAGGACCTCGCGGACCTTCGCGGGGTCGGTGACCCGCTTGGCGGGGATGCCGCAGGCGCGGGCGATCGCCGCGTAGTCGACGTCGCCGTTGTCGATCTCGGACTCGGGGTAGCCGGAGACCAGCATCTCCAGCTTGATCATGCCGAGCGCCCCGTTGTTGAACACCACGGTCTTCACCGGCAGCCGGTACTTCGCCACGGTGAGCAGTTCGCCGAGCAGCATGCCGATCCCGCCGTCGCCGGACACCGACACCACCTGCCGCCCGGGGAAGGCGAGCTGGGCGCCGATCGCGTGCGGCAGGGCGTTGGCCATCGAGCCGTGCAGGAAGGAGCCGATGACCCGGCGGCGCCCGTTGGGGGTGAGGTAGCGGGCGGCCCAGACGTTGCACATGCCGGTGTCGACGGTGAAGACGGCGTCCTCGGCGGCGACCTCGTCGAGGACGGAGGCGACGTACTCGGGGTGGATCGGCCGGTGCTTCTCGATGTCCTTGGTGTAGGCGCCGACCACCGTCTCCAGGGCCTTGCAGTGCCGTTCCAGCATGCCGTCCAGGAAGCGGCGGTCGCCCTTGCGCTCCAGCAGCGGCAGCACGGCCCGCAGGGTGGCGGCGACGTCGCCGTGCACGGCGAGTTCCAGGGGGGTGCGGCGGCCGAGCCGGGTCGCGTCGTGGTCGACCTGGACGGTGCGGGCCTGCGGGAGGAAGGAGTCGTACGGGAAGTCGGTGCCCAGCAGCAGCACCAACTCGGCCTCGTGCAGGGCTTCGTGGCACGCGCCGTAGCCGAGCAGGCCGCTCATCCCGACGTCGTACGGGTTGTCGTACTGCACCCACTCCTTGCCGCGCAGGGTGTGCCCGATCGGGGCGTTCAGCGTCTCGGCGAGGTGCATCAGCTCCTCGTGCGCGCCGCGGACGCCCGCGCCCGCGAAGACGGTGACGGTGCGGGCGGAGTTGAGGGCGTCGGCGAGGGCCTGGACCTGGGACCAGGGCGGGGCGGCGACGGCCTGCTCGGTGAGGAAGCTGCTGCTGCCGGTGGGGGCGGCGGCGGTGAGCGCGGCGACGTCGCCGGGGAAGACCAGCACCGCGACGCCGGGGGAGCCGAGCGCGTGCTGGACGCCGATCCGCAGCAGCCGGGGCAGCTGGGCGGGGTTGGAGAGCATCTCGCACCAGGAGCTGCAGTCGGTGAACACCCGTTCGGGGTGGGTCTCCTGGAAGAAGCCGGTGCCGATCTGTGCGGACGGGATGTGCGAGGCCAGGGCCAGTACGGGCACGCCGCTGCGCTGGGCGTCGTACAGGCCCTGGACCAGGTGGGTGTTGCCGGGGCCGCAGCTGCCCGCGCAGACGGCGAGGCGTCCGGTCAGTTCGGCCTCGGCGGCGGCCGCGAACGCCCCGGCCTCCTCGTTCCTGACGTGCACCCAGGAGATGCCCTCGGCGCGGCGGATCGCGTCGACGACCGGGTTGAGGCTGTCGCCGACCACCCCGTAGACGCGTTCGACCCCGGCCTGCCGGAGCACCTCCACCATCTGGTCGGCCACGCTGCCCACGGGATCACCTCACGCCAGGAACCACCACCGAAACGGACATTCGCACCATAACGGCTCGGGTGTCCGGGTCGTGGCTACCGCCCGTCGACGGTCGCGCCGAGGGCCTCGCAGGCGCCGGTGGTGGAGTCGGTGAGCGGGCCGACCACCGGGTACTGGGCCAGGTCGCGGTGGCACAGCTCGGCGGTGGACGGCAGGGTGCCGTGGTAGCCGGTGTCCAGGCCCTGGGCCTGGCCGAGGCCGCCGGCCTGGGCGATCGGGGCGGCGGCCTGGGCGGGGGCCTGGGCGAGGGCGATCCCGGCCGCGGAGAGGACGGCGAGGGCGGTGAGCTTCTTCATGGCAGGTGCAACGAGGAGCGCCCCCGCCCGGTCACGAGGATTGACCCGGCAGGGGCGCTCCGGACGCCGGATCCGGACGGCGGATCAGGACAGCCGCACCCGCAGGCTGCTGACGCTGTTGCTGAGGAAGGAGGCGATCGGCCGCGGCGGCTCCCCGTCGGCGAGCCGCAGGCCGGGGAAGCGGGTGAACAGCTCGCGCAGCGCCGTCTCCGCCTCCAGCCGGGCCAGGACGGAGCCGATGCAGAAGTGCGGCCCGTGCCCGAGCGAGAGGTGCCGGACCGGGGAGCGGGTCAGGTCGAAGCGGTCCGGGTCCTCCCAGTGGCCGGGGTCGCGCCCGGCGGCCGCGTACGAGGCGAGGATGCCGTCGCCGGCGGGGATCACCACCTCGCCCAGGTCGATGTCCTCCAGTGCGTACCGCATCGGGAAGTGGCCGACGGGGGAGTCGCGGCGCAGGGTCTCCTCGACCACCGCGGACCACGGGACCTCGCCGCCGAGCACCAGCGCCAGCTGGTCGGGGTGGGCGAGCAGGGCGAGCACCGCGTTGGAGACCAGGTTGAGCGTGGTCTCGTGCCCGGCCACCACGAGCTGCAGCAGGATGCCGATCAGCTCCTCCTCGCTGAGCCGGTCCTGCTCCTCGCGGGCGGCGATCAGCGCGCTGGTCAGGTCGTCGGCGGGCGCGGCCCGCTTCTCGGCGACCAGGGCGGCCAGCAGCCCGCCCATGTCGCGGGCGGCGGCGGCCCCCGCCCCGGGCACGGCGGAGGAGCTGACCATGACGTCGGACAGCTCGTGCAGCCGGTCCTGCTGCTCGGCCCGCAGGCCCAGCAGTTCGCCGATCACGTCCATCGGCAGCGGGTAGGAGAACCGGCTCCGCAGGTCGACCGACCCGTCCGGTCCGACGGCCCCGGCGAGGTCGTCCAGCAGGCCGAGGACCCGCTGCCGGACGGCGGGGGCCAGCGCGTCGACCCGGCGCGGGGTGAGGGCCTGGCTGACCAGGCCGCGCAGCCGGCGGTGGTCGGCGCCGTCGGAGGTGGTCAGGCCGGGGACGGTGACGAAGGTCATCAGCGGCCAGCCCTCGGGGAGCCGTCCTTCCCGGTACAGCGTCCAGTGCTCGGGGCCCTTGGCCACCCGCGGGTCGGCGAGCAGGTGCTGCAGGGTGTCGTGGTGGCTCACCGACCAGACCACCACCCCACCAGGGAGCTCAACCTGCGTCGCAGGTCCGCGAGCGCGGAGCCGCTGGTTCTCGGTGAGCTGGTCGGCTCCGGCGGGGTCGAGTCTGTAGGGGCAGACCCGGGCTGCGGCTGCGGCGTCCATGCGGTCCTCTCGGGCGGGGCGGGGCGGGGCGGGGTGAAGGAGCTGTACAGCACCGGCAGACTGGTCAGGGCGCGCGACCACGGGGACGGCCGCCAGGTCAACTCATGTGCCGGTACGGCTAGTTGGAGGTCCGGCAGGCAGTGCAGCAGGGTCTCGATCGAGGTCTCGACGATCAGCCGGGCCGGGTCCTTGGCCGGGCAGACGTGCCGCCCGGCGCCCCAGGCGAGGTGCGCCCGGTTGCCGCTGAGGCCCTCCGCGCCGTGCACCGAGGGGTCGTCGTTGGCGCCGGCCAGGCCGAGCACCAGCATGTCGCCGGCGCTGATGTACTGGCCGCCCAGCACGGTGTCCGAAGTCGCCCACCGGCCGGGGAAGTTCTGCACCGGCGGGTCGCGCCACAGCACCTCGTCGAGGGCGTCCGCGACGGTCGCCCGGCCGCCGGTCAGGCTGGTGCGGAAGCGGCGGTCGGTGAGCAGCAGGCGCACCGTGTTGCCGATCCAGTTGATGGTCGACTCGTTGCCCGCGACCAGCAGCACCATCAGGTTGTGGACGACCTCCTCGTCGCTCAGCCCGGCGGGGTGGGCCAGCAGCCAGGACGTCAGGTCCTCGCCGGGCCGGGCGCGCCGCTGCCCGACCAGGGCCGCGAGCATGCTGCCGAACTCGGCGGCGGAGCGCTGCGCCTCCCCGCCGCTGTCCACCATGCCGGTGATCATCCCCAGCAGCCGCGGGCCGTCCTCCTCGGGCAGGTCCAGCAGCATGGTGAACACCAGCAGCGGCAGCCGCCGGGTGAACTGGGCGACCAGGTCGGCGGTGCCGTCCGGCCCCCAGCTCTCGATCAGCGCCGTCGCCGCGGCCTCGGTGGTCTCCCGCAGCCACCGGTGGTCGATCCGGCCCAGGGCCTCGCCGACCGCGGTGCTCAGCCGGTGGTGCTCGGCGCCGTCCATGCTCTGCAGGGTGGGCCGCCACATGGTCATCGGCACCAGGGGCGAGTCGGCCCGCAGCCGCCCCTCCCGGGCCACCCGCCAGTGCCGCGAGTCCTTGGAGAACAGCTGCTCGTTGCGGGTGAGGTCGAGCATCTCCTGGTAGCCGATGACCAGCCAGCCCTCCACCCCGGGCTCCAGCTCGATCGGCGCGACCGGGCCGTGCTCGGCGCGCAGCCGGGCGTACAGGCCGTGCGGGTCGTCGGAGACCGCCGTGCCGTACAGCGGAGCGGCGCCCGGGCGTCCGGCGTACGGGCAGCCACCGGACGCCAGGTGTTCGGGAACGGTCATGACAACTCCAGGGCGCCGACCCGCAGGTGGTCGACGAAATCGATCAGCAGTCGGTGCGCGGCGTCCTCGTCGCGGACGTCGCAGGTGAGGATCGGCACGCCGGGCAGCAGGTCGAGCGCGGTCCGCAGCTCGGCCTCCGGGTGGGCGGGGGTGTCGGGGAAGACGTTGACCGCCACCGCGAACGGGATGCGCTGCTCCTCCAGCAGCCCGAGCACGTCGAAGGACTCCTCCAGGCGGCGGGCGTCGACCAGCGCGATCGCGCCCAGCGCCCCGCGCGACAGGTCCTCCCACAGCGGCCAGAAGCGCTGCTGCCCGGGCGTGCCGAACAGGTACAGCGCGAGCCGGTCGCTGAGCGTGATCCGGCCGAAGTCCAGCGCCACCGTGGTGGTCGCCTTGTGCGGACGCCCGGTCAGGTCGTCCACGCCCTCGCCGGCCGAGGTCATGGTCTCCTCGGTGCGCAGCGGGTCGATCTCGCTCAGCGCGCCGACCAGGGTGGTCTTGCCCACCCCGAACGGCCCGGTGACCAGGATCTTCACCGCGCCCTGCACGCTGGACGGCAGGTACGCGGGCTCAACGGAGCTGGCGGAGGCCAACCAGCACCTCCTCGATCAGGGCGAGCGGCGCCCGCTCGGCCGGGCGGGCGGGCGGCAGCACCTGGACGGCGCCCAGTTCCCACAGGTCGCCGACCAGCACCTTCAGCACGCTGATCGGCAGCCCGAGGTGGGCCGCCACCTCGGCGACCGACAGCAGCTCCCGGCACATCTCCAGGACGGCCAGCTGCTCCCGGTTCACCACCATCGGGTCGACCGCGGCCCCCGGCACGGTCCGCAGCAGGCTCTCGAACTCCAGCACGTCCCGGTTGGCCCGGGTGCGCCCGCCGGTGATGACGTACGGGCGTACCGGCCCGCGGGTCACCGTTCCTCCCCGGCGGCCGCCCCTTGCCGGGGCGCGGCGGTCAGGTGCTCGCCGATCCGCCCGACCAGCATCTGCATCTGGTACGCCACCAGGCCCGCGTCGACCGACTCCCCGGCCACCACCGCCAGGTGCGCCCCGGCCCCGGCGGCGACCACGAACAGGTAGCCGCCGCCGTACTCGATGACGATCTGCCGGGTGCTGCCGTCGCCGAAGCCGGTGGCCACGCCCCGGGACAGCGACTGCAGCCCGGAGCAGGCGGCGGCCAGCCGCTCGGCGTCGTCCCGGTCGATCCGGGGGCTGCGGCCGATCTCCAGACCGTCGTTGGACACCACGAGGGCGTGCCGGACCTCCGGTACGGAGACGATGTCGGCCAGCAGCCAGCCGAGGTCAGGGTTGGTCGTCATGCGGTTCTCCCTGGGGGGAAGCGGGGAATACGTCGGGGCGGTCCGCGGCGGACCGCCGGTCCTGCTGGGCGGCGGTGCGGCCGTCAGCGGTGCCGCTCTGGAACAGCGACATGAAGGCCCGGGCCTCCTGGGCGGAGCGCGGCGAGACCGTCGGCTCCTGGGGGAACGGGCGCTGCGGGGTGCCGCCCCGGCGGTTGCTCCGGCGCGGCAGGGGGCCGGCCTGCGGGGGGACCGCGGGCGGCGGGGTCGGACCGGTCCGGGGGGCGACCGGGCGGGTGGGCAGGGGGCCGGGCTCCTGGGGCGCGCGGCCCCGGGCGGCGGGCGGCCGGGGCGCGGGCGGCCGGGCGTGCGCTCCGGCGGGACGCGGCGACGGCAGGCCGTGCTGCGGCAGCGGGTCGGTGAGCAGCGCGTTCGGCAGCAGCACCACCACCCGCACGCCGCCGTACGGGGACGGGGTGGAGTGCACGGTGACCCGGAAGCCGTACTGCCGGGCGAGCAGGCCGACCGCGGCCAGGCCCAGCTGCGGGACCTCGCCGATCCGGGAGACCTCCAGCGAGCCGCCGCCGGCCAGCGCGGCGGCGGCCTTGGCGACCGTCACGTCGGTCATGCCGACGCCGCAGTCGTCGATCTCGATCACGGCGCCGTTGTGCACCGGCATCAGCGTGACGTACACCTGCGAGCTGGGCGGCGAGTAGCGGGTGGCGTTGTCCAGCAGTTCGGCGACCGCGTGGATCAGCGCCTCGGCGGCCGCGCCGAGCACCGCGGTGTCCGCCCGGTTGTGCACCACGACCCGCTGGAACGGCAGGATCCGGCCCTGGGCGCCGCGCACCACGTCCTCCAGCGGGACGGGCTCGGGCCAGGTCCGGCCCGCGCGGGAGCCGCACAGCACGGCCAGGGTCTGCGCCAGGCGGGCCTGCTGGGCGGCGGCGTGGTCGGCCCGCAGCAGTCCGTCGAGCAGCACCGGGTCGTCGTGGGTGCGCTCCATCTCGTCCAGCCCGGCCTGCTGGTCGTGCGCCATCACCAGGATCCGGCGGGCCACGTTGAGGAAGGCCCGGCGGGTCGCCGCGTTCATCTCCTGCTCGTGCAGGGCGGCTTCGTCGCCCGCCCGGCGGTCGGCCAGCTCGGCCGCCAACTGCTCCCGGACGGTGGCGAGTTCGCGCTCGGTGCGGGCCAGCCGGGTGCGCAGGGTGCGGGTGACGGCACGGGAGCGGGCGGTGGCCGCGAGGGCGAGGAGGGCGAGCAATGCGGCTGCTGCCAAGCACCATTGAGTGGTCGTCACACGCGGAGTTTATGGTGGTGTTACTACTTGCGTATGAACGGTTCCAACTTCTGTCGTTCAGATTCCGTCAATTTCGGACAGGTCGGACAGTTCGTGCCCGGGCTCAGGTAGCGAGCCGGTGCAGCAGGAGCAACGCCACGTCGTCCTGCCGGACTTCGCGCTCCGTCACGTTCAGCGTCAGCAGGTCGGCCAGCCGCTCCAGCGCCTCCGGCCGCTCCAGCCGACCGGCCCCGCCCGCCTCCGCCGTCCACAGCTCCAGCCCTCCCAGCATCCGCTGCACCGACTCGTCGTAGTCCTCGTCCCGGACCTCCACCAGCCCGTCCGTGTAGGCCAGCAGCGTCTCGCCCGGCTCCAGCCGCGCCTCGGCCGGCGGGTAGCGCACCCCCGGCAGCACGCCCAGCGGCGGGCCGCCCGGCAGCTCCAGCTCCGCCGCCCCCGCCGCCCCGATCCGCACCGGCGGCGGGTGCCCGGCCCGGGCCGCCCGCAGCACCCCGGTCGCCGGGTCCAGCACCACGTACAGGCAGGTGGCGAACAGCTCGGTCTCCATCCCGGCCAGCAGCCGGCTGGTCCGCTCCAGCGTGGTCGCCGGGTCGTGCCCGTCCGTCGCGTACGCCCACAGGCCCGAGCGCAGCTGGCCCATCACCGCGGTCGCCTCCGCGTTGTGGCCCTGCACGTCGCCGATCACCAGCCCGACCAGGCCGCCTGGCAGCCGCAGCAGGTCGTACCAGTCGCCGCCGATCTGCATCCCCTCGGTAGAGGGCAGGTAGCGCGCCGCCGAGGCGATCCCCGGCAGCACCGGCAGCGAGCGCGGCAGCATCGCCCGCTGCAGCTCGCTGGCCCGCTCGTGGTGCACGTCGTACAGCCGGGCCCGCTCCAGCGACTGCGCCAGGATGCCCGCGAACGCCGAGTACATCGTGCGGTCCTCGCGGCTGAACGAGCGCTCGGTGGCGAAGGTGATCAGGCAGGAGCCGACCTGCCGGCCCGAGGCCACCAGCGGCAGCACCGTCCAGGCGGCCGGCGCCTCCGGGCCGCGGCGCTCCTGGCCCGGCTCGCTGAACAGCGGCGTCGCCCGGGCCAGCACGTGCTCCATCACCCCGCCCGCCAGGTCGTGCAGCCGGTTCAGCTCGGCCCGGTGCGGGCCGCCGAACACCGCCGGGGAGACCGGCATCAGCCGACCCTCGTCCACCAGGTCCAGCACCACGCCGGCCGCGCCCAGCGCCGGGCGCGCCACGTCGGTCAGCGCCGTGGTCACCTCGCGCACCGTCACCGCCCGGGACAGCGCCCGGGTCAGCGCCAGCAGCAGCGTGGAGCGCGCCCCCGCCGCCGCGGCCGCCACCGGACCGCCGCCCGCGGGGCCCGCCCGCCACTCCCGCCCGGTCAGCAGCCCCGCCGTCCGCACCGGCCGCTGGTGCACGTCCAGCATCACCTCGCCGGCCTCGTCCACCTGCCAGGGCGCACCGTCCGGCCGCACCACCCGGTACGAGATCCGGTACGGGCCGCCGGTCGCCAGCGCCTCCGCCAGCGAGGCCTGCACGTCCGGCAGGTCCTCCGGGTGCACCACGTCCGCCAGCTCCGGCGCCTGCCCGGTCGCCCCCGGCGGCGGCAGGCCCACCACCCGGTACGCCTGCGCGTCCCACAGCGTCTCGCCGGTCACCAAGTCCCGTTCGAACGCCCCGGCGCCCGCCGAACGCACCGCCAGCGAGATCAACTCACGGTCGGCGGAAGGCAGTTCCGTCCGCGGACCGTCCGAGGCCGGATCGGCCGCGTGCACGTGGTCCAGCAGGTGCGCGAGCCGGTGCGCGGCCACGTCGGCGAAGGTCTCCAGCAGCTCGACGTCCCGCCGCGGGACGGCCCCGCGGTGGGCCAGCGCCACCGCCAGCGAACCCACCGGGCTCCCGTCCACCACCAGCGGCAGCACCGCCAGCGCGACCAGGCCGGTGCCCAGGCCCGCCGCCGTGTTCGGGTAGTCCGTGCTGGTCTGCTGCGGGCTCAGCAGCACCGGCTCCCGCCGCCGCAGTGCCAGCGCCGCGGGCAGGTCGCTCTCCGGGTCGACCAGCCCGTACTTGCGGTGCGCCCACTCGGGCAGCTCGTGCGAGGCGGTCAGCCGCAGCGTCCCGCCGTCCAGCAGGTACAGCGCCGAACCCTCGCCGGTGATCCAGGCCGGGCCCTCGGTCAGCAGCGCCGCCAGCAGCTCGGCCGCGCTCGACGCCCGCAGCAGCGCCCGCACGCACCGCAGTTCGGAACGGCTGGCCCGACGCGGAGAGCTCTGGTCCATGCGAAGCGCCCGGCCCTTCCGGTCGACGTGCCAGTGCTGACCATCTTATGGACGCACCGGGCAACCAGGCGCTTTCACGACACGTGGTGAATTCCGCGGCATTTCCGACATCTTGCCAGTGGCGGCGAGGGCGGTGACGGGAGTGGGGACGGTGACGGTGACGGGGTGAGGTGGTGGGGCGGGGCCGGGGGCCGCTACTGGCCGTCGACCTCGCCGTAGCCACGCTGCGGGCGCGCCGCGACCGGCCGCAGCGAGCGCAGCCCGCGCGCCACCGCGACGCCGCGCAGCAGCGCCGCGCCCCAGCCCTCGCCCCGCGGGTCGGCGGTCGGGTGCGGGGAGCCGGGCGCTCCGTCCGGTGCCGTCCGGGGAGCCGGGATCAGCCCCGTGCCAGGCTCGATGTGCTGAGTCGCCTGCGGCATGTCCCTGATCCTCCGTGCTTGTCGGCCACACCCGTGGAAGGTCTCCACGCGGTATGACTTCCCGACCGAAGGACAGTGTTACGCACCAGTGGTGTCGGAATGATGGGGGAGAGGTTGCGAAACGGTGTGGAAGGCGCGCGACCAGCGCGTCCGCCCCGCAGGTCGCGCCCCCGCGCCTCCGGCGACTCCGCGGCCGCTGGAGCTGCTGGAGCCGCCGCGGTCAGGCCCCCGGCTGCTGCTCGGCCGCGGTCTGCGCGAAGTCCTCGTCCAGCACCAGGTCCGGCGCGGAGACGGCGTCCTTGAGCGGGCCGAGCCCGTCGCGGTGCTCCGGTGCGGCGTGCGCACTGGGGGCGGTGAGGGAGGCGACCACGCCTACGGCGAGCGAGGCAAAGGCGAGCATGCTGCGCTTCTTCATACCGGGTAGAACGCGGCACCGCCCCGGGAGGTCACGGCCCTTCCGCCCCGGGCCAGTTGGCCAGCCCCTCGACCAGCACCCCGGTCAGCCGCTCCAGCGTGACGTCCGTCCCCTCGGCGAGCTGGAACGCCCCCGCCGTGGTCAACGAGGCGTACCCGTGGGCCGCCGCCCGCAGCGTCCGCACCGCGTGCACCGCCTCCGCCCCCTCCAGGCCGTAGCCGCGCAGCACCGCGAACAGCACCCCCACCAGCCGCTCGGCGGCCGCGACCAGCTCCGGATCCGGGTCCGGCACCTGCGGCAGCGCCGCGTACCGCCGCGGGTGCCGCAGGGCGTACGAGGCGTACGCGGCGAGCAGGGCGCGGACGGCCCCGTCCCGGGAGTGGCCGAGGACGGCGGCGGCCAGGTGGTCGGCCAGCTCCCCGGTGGTGCGGACGGCGACCAGGCGGCGCAGTTCGGGCAGGCCGCCCGCCACGTGCTTGTACAGCGAGGGGGTGGCGACCCCGGCCCGGGCGGCGACGGCGGACAGGGTGAGCGCCTCGGCGCCCCGGTCGTCGATCAGGTCGACGGCGTGGTCCACCACGGCGGCGGTGGAGAGTCCGGCGCGGGGCATCAGCGGGAGACCTCGTCGTTCTCGTCGTTCTCGTTGTTCTCGTCGGCCAGTTCGGCCAGGAAGGGCAGCAGGGCGTCGGCGACGGCCTGCGGGTGGCTGGCCATCGGGTAGTGGCCGGCGCCCCCGATCATCACCTTGCGGCCGCTCAGTGCGGCGGCCTGCCGGTCCGCGACCAGTTCCGGCTTCGGGAAGTCCGGGTCCGCGTCGCCCATCAGTACCAGCGCGGGCACGTCCACGCCCTCGCACCAGCCGACCGGCGCCGAGTCGCCCTTCAGGTAGCCGCGCAGGGCCGTCTTGCGGGCGGGCTCGCGGAGCATCCGCGCGAGGTCGGCCCGGTGGGCCTCGAAGTCGGCGGGCCGGGCGGTGGCCGGGTAGTAGAACTTCTGCATCGTGCCCCACAGGCCCGGGAAGGCGGTGATCAGCGGGGCGGCCAGGCCGAACAGCGCCTTCTGGAAGGCGTTCAGCGGCAGGTTCTCGATGAAGGCGTCGACCAGCACCACGCCGCCGGTCCGCTCGGGGGCGAGCGCCGCGGCGCGCAGCACGGTGGCGCCGGTGTACGAGCTGCCGACCAGGACGGCGCCGCGCAGGTCCAGGTGGGACAGCAGGGCCACCAGGTCGTCGGCGAGCGCGGCGGGGGTGTGGTCGGTGAAGCCGGTCGAGGACTCGCCCATGCCGCGCAGGTCCATGGTGACCACCCGGTGCCCGGCGGCGGACAGCAGCGGGACGAGGTGGCGGTAGACGGTGCGCCGGTCGAGCATGCCGGGCAGCAGGACGACCGGGGCGCCGGAGCCGGGGGCGTCGTCGTAGGCGATCCGGCCGCCGGTGACGTCGAGGTACCGGGTGGTGGTGCCGAGGGTGCTGTTCATCGCGGGCCTCCTGGGCGGGCGTCGTCCGGCGCCCCGGGCTCCCCTGCCCGGCTGCTGCCGATAGCCATAAAGCTAAGGCTAATAGCCTTAGCCGTCAAGCCACCGGGCAGCCGGGCGGTCGGGCAGCCGGGCGGTCGGGTCGCCAGGGCGTCGGGTCCACCCCGGAGGGCGGCCGCTCAGATCCCGTCCACCTTGAACGGGTCGTGCTCGGAGAGCAGCTTCTCCAGTCGGGCCTGGTCGACCCGGCTGGTGAGTGCACCCTCCTCCTGGCGGTCGCGGATCACCTTGGCCAGCGTGAACGCGGAGGTGATCTCGTAGAGCAGTCCGACGGCGAGGAAGGCGCGCATCCAGGCGCTGACCGGCAGGTAGGCGATCCCGAGGGCCAGGGCGACCGTGGCGAACGCGAAGGACGCGACGGCCTGCAGGAAGTAGGCGGAGGTGGTGCGGTGCGGCACGGAGGCTGTCATGGGCCCAGGGTCCCGCCGGGGCGCGGGCGGGTCGTGAGTACGGATACTCAATCGCTCCGTCACGTTCCGTCATGGCCGGATTCGGGTGGTCTGGTGAATCGTCACAAATCGCCCATAGGGCGTCAGGAAAGTTTCACTGCACCTCGGAAGGCGCTTGGAATCATGGGGTCCATAGGATTAACGTTTGATAACGCAGCGCGGTCGGCAACGCCGTAACCATGCGGCACCGTGCGCCACGCCTAATCCACCGGGCCCGCCCCCGCGGCAGGTCCAGGAGCCGGGGAACCACGTTCCACCGGGGTGAATCGGGACGGCCCTGGGCCCGACCGTAGGAGACCTTCCACCTCCGAACCCGTCAGCTAACCCGGTCGGCGGCAGGGAAGGAAGGAGCACGCCCCCGTGGCGTCGACCTACACCGAGAGCACCGCCGGCACCCAGCTGCTCGACCACCCGGTCGAGGCCGAGTCCTTCCGGCACCGGCTGCCCCGCCAGGCCCGCACCGGCGCCCCCCTGCTGGGCGTCACCGCGATGACCGCCGCGCTCGGCGCCACCGGACTCGCCACCGCCCCCGCCCAGGCCGCCGTACCGGCCCCGGCACCCGTCACCGCCACCGACGGGGCCTCCGACGGACTGCTCGCCGCAGACCCCGGACTCGCCCTCGCCGCCCGCATCCTGCAGCAGGCCGACGGGCAGCGCACCACCACCGAGGAATCCGCCCGGCTCGCCGCCGCCCAGGAGGCCGAGGCCAAGCACGCCGACCGCCAGGCCGGGACCGTGGCCGCGAACGCCGCGGCCGTCGCGAACGCCGAGAGTGCCGCGGTCGACGGGACCGCCGCGGTCGACGGGACCGCCGCCGACCGCTCCGCGCCCGCCCTCCCGTTGACCGGCTACCGGCTGACCGAGCAGTACGCCCCGGCCGGTGCGCACTGGGCCCACCTGCACACCGGCCTGGACTTCGCCGCCCGCACCGGCACCCCCGTCACCGCCGTCACCGGCGGCACCGTCACCGCCGCGGGCTGGTCCGGTACGCACGGCTACCGCGTCATCCAGACCCTCCCCGACGGCACCGAGGTCTGGTACTGCCACCTCTCCCGGATCGCCACCGCCTCCGGCCCGGTCGCCCCCGGCACCGTCCTCGGCGCCGTCGGCGCCACCGGCAGCGCCACCACCCCGCACCTGCACCTCGAAGTCCGCCCGGCGGGCGGCGCCCCCGTCGACCCGCTGCCCTGGCTCCAGCACCTCGGCCTGCAGCCGTAGTTCCGTCCGGCCACCCCGTCCGGACGGGACGGCCCGCCCGGACGGGGTGGGCCGCACCGCGCTCAGCTCGCCTGGCCGGTCGGCATGACGGTGACCTGCTGGAGGTTGACCCGCGGCGGCAGGGCGGCCAGGAACCCGACCGTCCGGGCGATGTCGCCGGGAACGAGCCACTCCATCGTCTCCTTGGAACCGGCCAGCCAGTCGAGCGCGCCCCGGTCGGTGACGTGGTCCTGGAGCTCCGTCCCGACGATGCCCGGCTCGATCGTCGAGACCCGGACGTGCTTCGCGCCCAGCTCGGCCCGCAGGTGGCGGGAGAGGTGGGTGACGTAGGCCTTCGTCGCGGAGTAGACGGCGAAGGTCGGGAAGATGTTCTGCGCCGCGATCGACGAGGTGTTGACCAGGTCGGCGACGCCGCGTTCGGCCGCGGCCGCGACCAGCTGCGGGGTGAACGCGCCGATCACGTTCATCAGGCCGGAGACGTTGAGGTCGATCTGCCGCTGCCACTGGTCCACCGCCAACTCCTCGACCGGCGCCGGGAGCATCACCCCCGCGTTGTTGAACAGCAGGTCCGCGCCGCCCAGTTCGGCGGCGACCCGGTCGGCGGCCGCCCGCACCGCGGCCCGGTCGGTGACGTCCGCGGCGATCGCCAGGGCGGTGCCGCCGGCCCGCTCGATCCGGTCGGCCAGCGCGGCCAGCCGCTCGGCGCGGCGGGCCAGCAGGACGACCCGAGCGCCGAGCCCGGCGAGCTCCTCGGCGGTGGCCTCGCCGATGCCGCTGGAGGCGCCGGTGACCACGGCGGTGCGGCCGGCCAGGGGCAGGGGGACGAGGGGCAGGGCGGCGGGGGACGGGGCGGCGGGGGACGGGGAGGTGGGCGTGGACATGGTGTGCCTTCCTGGCCGAGCACGGGAGTTGCGGCGCCGGAGGACCCGGCCGCCGTTCCAGCAGACCAGCTCGACGGGCCCGCGGACGGCCCCGGGCGGACCCTGCGCCGACTGGTACCGCCAGGGCCACCCACGGCCCGTCGACGCGCCCCGGGAGCCCGCACACTTGGTCCATGGAACGCAGCAGGGAAATCGCCGACTTCCTCCGCACCCGGCGCGCCGCGATCGCCCCGGAGGCGGCCGGGCTGCCCGCGGACGGCCGGGTGCGACGGGTGCCCGGCCTGCGCCGCGACGAGGTGGCCCGGCTGGCCGGCGTCAGCACCGAGTACTACACGCGCCTCGAACAGGGCCGGGCCGGGCGCCCGTCCACCGAAGTGGTCCAGGCGCTGGCCCGCGCCCTGCGGCTCGACCCCTCCGAGCGCGAGCACCTCGCCGACCTGCTGCTCCCCGCCGAGCACGCGGCCCGCCGCGCCCCGGAGCGGCCGCAGCGGGTCAGGCCGGGGCTGCACCTGATGCTGGAGACCCTGGCGCACGTCCCGGCGTTCGTCCTCGGGCGGCGCACCGACGTCCTGGCCGCCAACCGGCTGGCCCGGGAGGTCCTCGTCGACTTCGACGCGCTCCCGGCCACCCGCCGCAACCTGGCCCGCTACTACCTGCTCGAACCGCAGGCCCGCGAGCGGGTCGGCGACTGGGCGACGATCGCCGCCGAGACCGTGGCCATGCTCCGCCTGGAAGCCGGACGGTACCCCGACGACCGCAGGCTGGCCGAGCTGATCGGCGAACTCACGCTGCGCTGCCCGGAGTTCCCCACCTGGTGGAACGACCACCGGGTGCTCCGCCGCACCCACGGCGCCAAGCACTACGTCCACCCGCTGGTGGGCGACCTGCACTTCTCCTACGAGTCCTTCCAGGCCCCCGGCGACCCGGACCAGACGCTGTGCGTCTACTCCGTGGAACCCGCCTCCGCCACCGCCGACGCCCTGCGCCTGCTGGCCGGCTGGAGCGCCCCGGCCGCGACCTGACGCCGCGCCACTTCCCGCCGCGCCACCTGACGCCGCGGCGGCAGCCTGCGGCCGGACGCGGTCAGGGCGAACCGCAGGCCGCCCGCGGGGGAGGACGGCTCGGGCGGGAAGGTCGCGAAGCGGGCCGGCGCGTCCGGACCGGCGGTCGACCCCCGGCCGAGGACCGGGGCCGCCCGGCCCGGTGGCGGCGGGGCGGCGGGCACGAGCAGGAAGCTGGGCGGCGGCCCGGCCGCCCAGCAGCCGGCACCGGCGCACCGGCGAGAACAGGGCGGTCCAGGCCGCGACGGTGCGGGCGGCGGTGCGGGCGGGGAGCAGCGATCGGGTCATGCGGCAATCCTGCTCCGGCCCGGCGCTACGAGGATCCACCGTCCGGCCATGGTTGACGAACCGTCAGGAGGACCCCCGGGTCGTCCGTTCGGACGACCCCGCCGCCCCGGAGGCCCTCAGTACTCCTCGGGGGCCAGCTCCGGGAACTCCTCCAGGAGCAGCCGCGGCAGCCCCGGGACGGTCCACTCCCCGCACAGGTCGATCGCGGCCTGCGCCACC
Organism: Kitasatospora phosalacinea; assembly: GCF_000717185.1. Classification (GTDB taxonomy): domain Bacteria; phylum Actinomycetota; class Actinomycetes; order Streptomycetales; family Streptomycetaceae; genus Kitasatospora; species Kitasatospora phosalacinea_A. The sequence goes on from NZ_JNYE01000052.1 coordinate 66,858, forward strand.
GCCTCCTCGAACTCCTCGAAGGCGCCGGAGAGCTCGTCGGGCATCGGCAGCCCGCGGGCGGACCGCTCGGCCAGGTTGCGGTAGCTGCGCCGCATCAGGCCCTGCTCCAGCAGCCGCCGCGCCCCGTCCGTGGAGACCCCGACCAGCAGCGGCCGCCCCGGCTGGTCCCAGTTGCCGTCCCCGTCCAGGCCCGGGGCCCGGTCGAAGGCGGCGTGCCGCTCCTCCGCGGGCAGTTCGCGGAACGCCGCCAGCCACTCCCGGACCCGGTCGAGGTCGTCGACCGGCACCTCGTCCGCGCGCAGCAGCAGCGCGTACAGCCGGGGCCAGGTCACCAGGTCGGCGCGGCGCAGCAGCGAGAGCAGCACCTCGCCCTGCCAGTCGGTCTCGGCGCGGAGCTTTTCGGCGCGCTTGGCGTTCAGCCGCCGGGCGGCCCGCTGCCACTCGATCAGCAGCCGCACCGCCGCCGGGTAGGCCGCCGGGTCGCCGTCCGGCTGCACGTACAGGTGCAGCTGCTCGTACAGCAGGTGCTCCAGCACGGGGGAGGTCAGTTCGGGCAGGCCGTCGTGCAGCCGGGCCCCGCCCAGCTCCAGCAGCGTCAGGACCGTCCGCACCGCCGGTTCGGGCACCGGGTCGTGGCCCTCCGCGACCGCCCAGTCCAGCAGGTCGGTGGCCCGGGTGCGGGGCAGCAGGTGCAGGTCTTCGTCGTTCACCCAGGTACGGTAGCCGGTCCCCGGACGGCCGCCCGGTAGGGTCGGCGGGCATGGAGACCCTCCGGCTCGTCGGCCCCCGGCTCACCCTGCGGGAGTACCGGCACACCCCGGAGGAGGTGGCCGCCCTGCACGCCGTGCACGGCGACCCCGGGACCGTGCGCCACCTCCCGTTCGGCGTCCGGGACTTCGAGGAGTGCGCGGACCAGGTCGAGCTGTACCTCGAAGCGGCCGAGGAGGACCCCCGCACGCACTACCGGCTGGCCGTCGACGACCCCGCGGGCGACCCGATCGGCCAGGCCGCCCTCACCCGCGAGGGCGGGCACGCCGCCTGGCTCGGCTGCGTCCTGCGCCGCGACACCTGGGGCCGCGGCCACGCCGCCGAGGTGACGGCGCTGCTGTGCGGGTTCGGCTTCGGGACGCTGGGCCTGCACCGGCTGGCGGCCCGCTGCGACCCCGCCAACACCGCCTCGGTCAGGGTCCTGACCAGGGCCGGGTTCCGCTACGAGGGCCGGATCCGGGCCGAGTCGCACCGGGACGGCGCCTGGCACGACGCGCTCCAGTACTCGCTGCTCGCCCCCGAGTGGACCGGCCCGCCGTGGGCGGGGGAGAGCAGGCTCCAGGGCGGGACGGGGGGTTAACCCCACCACGAAGTCGGCGGCAGGCTTCATTACGCCGGGCCGGTCCGGACGGGCAGATTGGTACCCGTGCCCGGCACCGCCGACCGGCGGCGCCGCCCGACCAACCGAAGGACCGCGGATGTCCACCGCTGCGTACCCCGCCACCGCCCTCGGCGGCCACCACGACCGGCCCGGGTTCTGGCGCGCCCCGTTCTCCCCGCAGACCTTCCGGGAGTTCGGCTACGCGCTCACCGGCCTGCCGATGGCCGTGCTCGGCTTCTGCCTGGTCGTCCCGCTGTTCAGCGCCGGGATCGGCCTCGTCGTCACCGCCCTCGGCCTGCCCGTCCTCGCCCTGCTGCTGGCCGTCGCCCGCGGCCTCGGCGCCGCCGAGCGGCTGCGGATCCGTTCGCTGTTCGGCGAGGACCTGCCCGCCCCGCGGGAGCTGGCCGTCCGCCGGGAGGGCGTCTGGGGCCGGATCACCGCCCGGCTGGCCGACCCGGCCGGCTGGAAGGCCGTCCTGCACCAGGTCGTCATGTTCCCCTGGGCGATCCTCAGCTTCGCCCTCTCCCTCACCTTCTTCACCCTCGGCTGGTCGCTCGCCCTGTTCCCGCTCTACCAGTGGGCGTTCCGCCACTACACCTCCTGGGAGGGCTACCGGGTCGCCGACTGGACGGGCTCGGACGGCGTCCACCACGTCTACGAGATCACCTCCATCCCGCAGATCACCGGCGTCTGCCTGCTCGGCCTGGTCCTCCTCTTCCTCACCCCCCAGCTGATCCGCGGCCTCACCGGCGTCAACCGCCTCGCCGCCCGCGCCCTGCTCTCCACCGAGAACTGACCCCCGCGACGACTGACCCCCGCGACGACGGCCCCACAACGGCCGACCCCGCGTGCGACACCGCTGGACGTGCGACACCCCCGGGCCCGTGGTCGGATGACCACGGGCCCGGGCCGCACCCCGGGCCCGCCGAACGCCCGGAGGCCCGCATGCGTCCGACCGCCCCGAACCGGCCCCAGGCCGCCCCGCCGGTCCTGGTCACCTCCCGGCCGCTCGACGAGTACTGCGCCTCCTTCGGCCTCACCCGCGCCGAGCTCGGCCGACTGCCCGGCCCCGTCCTCGACTGCCCCGGCGGCGCCGCCGCCCTCGCCGCCGAGGCCCGCGCCCTCGGCTGCGAGGTGCTCGCCGCCGACCCCGGCTACGCGCTCGGCCCGCGCCGCCTCGCCGCGCTCGCCGCCGACGGCCGCGCCGTCATGGCCGACGCGATCCGGCGCGAACCCCGCCGCCACCTGCCCGCCGACCGCAGGCACCGCCCCGAGCAGTACCTGCGCAGCTGGGACCGCGCCCGCCGCCTGTTCGCCGCCGACGCCACCGCCCACCCGGAGCGCTACGTCGCCGCCGCGCTGCCCCGGCTCCCGTTCGCAGACGGCACCTTCGCGCTCACCCTCAGCTCCTACCTGCTGTTCGCCTACCCGGCCGTCTTCGGCCCCGCCGACCAGCTCCGCGCCCTGCGCGAACTCGCCCGGGTCACCGCCCCCGGCGGCGAGGTCCGGGTCCACCCCCTGCACGACGAACGCGGACGCCCCTGCCCGCACCTCACCGAGCTGCGCGCCGCGCTCCGCCACCACGGCATCGCCAGCCGCGTCCTGGCCGCCCCCGGCACGGGCGGCCGCCCCGCCCGCGTCCTGGCGCTGCACCCCCGCGCGCCCCGCGGCACGCGCACCGAGCCCCGGCGGGAGCCCGGGAACGCAGACGGCCCGTGGGCTGCTCCTCGGACCGCCCCCTGGGGGACGGCCACCGAGGCACCGGGGATGTACCGGTGAGCCCACGGGCCGGGTGACTGCTGGGAATTAGCCTGAGCCGGAGGCCGAACGGCCCCACCGCTGCACAGGCAGGGGCGGCTCTAGCGAGCAGCCACCTCACGCATCCTGAAAGAACTCAACTCAGGATCACCTCCTTTCAGTGTGCCGCCACCATAGGCACCGCCCCCCGCGACGGGCAACGGATTTATTCGGCGGATTCCGCGGCCGGGCACGACGAAGGCCCGGAGGCGGTGCCTCCGGGCCTTCGTGCTACTGAGTAGCGGGGACAGGATTTGAACCTGCGACCTCTGGGTTATGAGCCCAGCGAGCGGCCCCGCGAGCGGGCACGGAGCGGGCACGGAGCAGGTACGGAGCGGTTACGGAGCAGGTCCGAAGGGAGCCCGGAGCCGGGTACGACGAAGGCCCGGAGGCGGTGCCTCCGGGCCTTCGTGCTACTGAGTAGCGGGGACAGGATTTGAACCTGCGACCTCTGGGTTATGAGCCCAGCGAGCTCAGGGCCCTCCCCCCGGAGCGGCCGGCTGCCGGGTGCGACGGGTCTGCGCCCAGACCGCGAAGCAGACCAGGGCGGCGAAGCACGGCACCATCACCAGCCCGTACACCAGCAGGAAGCCGTCCGTGCCCAGCCCGGCGGCCGCGTTCCACACCCCGTGCAGGCCCATCGCCAGCAGCAGGCCCAGCGGCGCGCCCAGCCGGGCCGGCCAGCGCCGGGCGGTGGCCAGGGTGAGGGCCAGGCCGAGCCCGGTCAGCGCGGTGAACAGCGGGTGCGCGAACGGCGAGAGCAGCGCCCGCAGGACGAAGGTGTGCACCGTCCCGTCGAAGTCCCGCAGGCTCGGGGCCTCGCCCAGGCCGATCGCGTCCAGCCGGGCCTGCCGGTCCGCGGTGAACGCCCGCCCCAGGTACAGCGCGTTCTCGGTGAACGCGAACCCGCAGGCCGTCACCCCGCCCAGCACCGTCCCCGCCGCCAGCGTGCGCGGGGAGGAGCGGGCCCGCCGGGGGCCCGCCGGGACCGGGCGGGAGCGGGCGGGGCGGAAGTGGGCCGGACGGCCGCCGGGCCGGTGCCACAGCAGGCGGCGCCACCGGCCGCACGGGCGGCCCTCCTCGCAGCGGTGCCGCCGTCGCAGCGGCGGCAGCAGCACCAGCAGCGCCGAGCCCTTCGCCACCTCCTCGATCAGCGGCGTCGCGAACTCCGCGCCCAGGGTCTCCCCGCGGGCGCCCCGGTGGGCGATCAGGAAGTCGCTGGCCCAGCCGTTCGCCAGGATCGCCACCGTGGTCGCGGCGCACGCCCCCCAGGCCAGGCAGAACAGCAGGTGCCGCACCGGCACCCGCGCCGTCCGGTTCAGCCAGGCCAGCGACCCCAGCACGAACGGCAGCGGCAGCAGCGCCAGGCCCGACCCCACCAGCAGCCCCGTCGTCCCGGTCTGCCGCTGCACCAGGCGCAGGATCAGCACCCCCGAACCGGCCAGCGCCGACGCCGCCACCGCCGAGGACAGCGCCGGACGCCGCAGCGGCCACAGCCGCCGCCACAGCGGCACCGCCGCCGCCCGGCCCGCGACCGGGCCGCCCTGCTGCCCCGGGATCCGCCCGCTCAGCACCGGCCGCCCCGGCGGCCGGCCCGGGAGCAGGCCGCCGGACCGGCGCACGGACGGCGCCGGGAGCGACCGGTGGCCGGTGGGGGGCGTCGGGGGATCGGCGGCCGTGGCGGCGGCCGCCACGGGCAGGCCGGGGGTGGACCTGCCGCCGGGCGGACTGCTCACCCGCAGCAGCGTAGGCGAACCCCTCCTCCCGGCGGGAGTGGTCGGCACAATCCGTACCCGCCGGGTGACCGGCCGTCAGCGGAACGGAACCCCGCCCACCGCCTCCGTGACATCCGTCATGACGGGTCGGTGACGCCCGTTCCTGGGCCGCGGCCGGGCCCGGCGGGCACAGTGGTGGACGCCGCCGGGGGAGGCACCGGGGCGACGGAGAACGACACGGGGGAGAGACCATGAACGGCACCGCGACCAGGACGCCCGCCCGGCAGGCCGAACAGCAGGCTGCCCGTCCCGCCGGACAGCAGGCCGAACAGCAGGCTGCCCGTCCCGCCGGACAGCAGGCCGGACAGCAGGCCGGGCCGCAGGCCGGACGGGAGCCGGTGCCGGCGTCCGCGCTGCCGAGCGTCGCGGAGATGCGCCTGCCGGTCTGGTTCTTCGGCTTCGAGGGCGTCCTGGCCGGGGCCTTCGACCTGCTCCGCGCCGCCCCCTCGGCCTGGCCCGCGCTGGTCGCCCTGGCGGCCGTCAACATCGGCGTCTCGCTGACCCTGATGCGGCGGCGCCTCAAGCTCGCCAAGCTGCTGTGGCGCGGCAAGGGCACCCGCAAGGTCGCCCTCGGACTGGTCGGCCTGCGGCTGGGCAGCCACCTGGTGCTCGGCCTGCTCGGCACGGCGGTGACCTCCGCGCCCGGGCACGTGCTGTTCGCGCTGGTGATGGGCGCGGTGACGGTCGCCCTGCTCGTCCACGTCCAGCGGACGGCGCTCGGCGCGTTGGTCGCCGCGGGCAAGGCCGCCGCCTGAGCGGCCGCCCAGCCGCCGCCGGACGGCCCCCGCCGGGTCAGCGGCGGCGGAACAGCAGGTCGTGCACCACGTGGCCCTTGGCCAGGCCCGCCCGCTCGAACTTCGTCACCGGACGCCACCCGGGCCGCGGCGCGTACCCGGGCACGCTGCCCGCGGGGTGCTCCTCCGGCTCCAGCCAGCCCGAGCCGTCGCCCTCCGGGTGCAGGTTCTCCAGCTCCGGCGAGGCCTCCAGCACCTGCAGCATCTGCTCCGCGTACGGCTCCCAGTCGGTCGCGCAGTGCACCACCGCGCCGGGGGCCAGCCGGGGCAGCACGAGCTCCAGGAACGAGGACTGGATCAGGCGGCGCTTGTGGTGCTTCGGCTTCGGCCACGGGTCCGGGAAGAAGACCCGCAGGCCCGCCAGCGAGGCGTCCGGCAGCATGTCGCGCAGCAGGATCACCGCGTCGCCCGCCGCCAGCCGGACGTTCTCCGAACCGTCCCGCTCCAGGAACTGCAGCAGGTTGCCGTGGCCCGGGGTGTGGACGTCCGCCGCGAGGATCCCCGCGGACGGGTCCGCGGCGGCCATCGCGGCCGTGGTGTCGCCCATCCCGAAGCCGATCTCCAGCGTCACCGGGCGGCCGTCGAACAGCGCCGACAGGTCCAGCGGGGTCCCGTCGATCGCCAGCCCGTACCGCTCCCAGCCGCGGTCCAGCGCGCCCGCCTGCGCCTTGGTCATCCGGCCGCGGCGCGGCTGGAAGCTGCGGATCCGCTGCTCGCGGTGCTGGGCCTCGGTGGCCTTGTGCGGGTACATCGGTGCGGGGTACGCCGCCGGGGCGGCGGAGAGCCGGGCCGACGCGGACGACTGGGTGCTGGGGGCGGAGGAGGTCACAATCGCACCAGTCTAAGGGAGCCCGGAACGGAGCCCCCGGCCCTCACCCCGCCCTCACCCGGACCTCATCCCGCCCGCAGCGCCGCCACCGCCCGGCGGGCGACCTCGCGGCCGATGCCGAGGGAGGCCGTCGCCGCCGGGGAGGGCGCGTTGAGGACGTGCACCGCCCGGCGGGGGGAGCGGGGGTCGTCGGGGTCGAACCCGGCGAAGGCGAAGTCGTCGAGGAGGGTGCCGTCGCGGGCGACGGCCTGGGCGCGGACGCCCGCGGCGGCGGGGACGAGGTCGGCCTCGGTGACGCCGGGGAGCAGGCGGCGGACGGCGGTGGTGAAGGCGCGCTTGGAGAGCGAGCGGTGCAGTTCGCCGACCTCGTGGCGCCAGTGCCGGCGGGCGATCCGCCAGGTGCCGGGGAAGCCCACCGTCTCGGCGAGGTCGCGGGCCCTGAGGGTGCGCCAGTCGTAGCCCTCCCGGGCCAGCGCGGGCACCGCGTTCGGCCCGACGTGGACGTCGCCGTGGACGCCCCGGGTGAGGTGCACGCCGAGGAACGGGAACGCCGGGTCGGGGACGGGGTAGACCAGGCCGCGCACCAGCGCCCGCCGTTCGGGCACCAGTTCGTAGTACTCCCCGCGGAACGGCACGATCCGCACCCCGGGGTCGTCGCCGGCCAGCCGGGCGATCCGGTCGCTGTGCAGCCCGGCGCAGTTGACCAGCACCGCGCAGCGGACCTCGCCGTGCGGGGTGGTGACGGTGACGCCGTCCGCGCGCCGGGCGATGCCCAGGACGGGCGTGTTCAGGCGCAGCTCGGCCCCCGCCTGCCCGGCGAGGTCGGCGTAGCGGCGGGCCACCGCGGGGTAGTCGCAGATGCCGGTGGTGGCGAGGTGCAGCCCGGCGATGCCGGTGACCTCGGGCTCGTGCGCCCGGATCCCGGCCGGGTCGAGCTCGGTGAGCGGGATGCCGTTGGCCCGGCCGCGTTCGGCGAGGGCGGCGAGGCGGGGCAGCTCGGCCGGGTCGGTGGCGACGATCAGCTTGCCGGTGACCTCGTGGGCGATGCCCTGCTCGCGGCAGAACCCGACCATCTCGCGGGCCCCGCCGGTGGCGTACCGGGCCTTGAGCGAGCCCGGCCGGTAGTAGACGCCGCTGTGGATCACCCCGCTGTTGCGGCCGGTCTGGTGGGTCGCGGGCGCGGCCTCCTTCTCCAGCACGGCGACGCCGGTGCCGGGGTGCTCGCGGGTGAGCGCGTACGCGGTGGACAGCCCGACGATGCCGCCGCCGACCACCAGGACCTGGACGTCGTGCTTCAACCCCGCCACCCCTCGGCTGTGTGAGACCGCTCCGATGGATGGTGCCACGGCGGGGTCGCGCGGCGGAGGGCGTTCAGGAAGTGGCCAGGACCAGGCGGGCGCGCTCGGTCAGGTCCTTGACGCGCTGCTCGTTCTGGTAGGGCTCCAGGCGGCGCAGCAGCTCGACCATGTACTCGCGGCTGCGGTGCGAGGAGATCCGTCCGGCGACCTCGACGGCCCGCTCCCCGGCGGCGACCGCGGCGTCCAGGTCGCCGGCCTCGGCCTCGGCCATCGCGGAGACCACCAGCCGCAGGCCGTGCGAGCGGACGTAGCCCTCGGTGGGGCGGGCCAGCGCCTCGCGGGTGAACTGGCGGACCTTGGACGGGACGCCGAGGTCGCGGAAGCACTCGGCGGCGTCGGCGGCGAGGCGGTCGTAGGCGAAGAAGTCGATCCAGGTCGGGTCCTGGTCGCCGGGGCGGGCGCGGTCGAGCGCGGTCTCGGCGGCGGCCAGCGCGGCGGCGCAGGCCGGGGCGTTGCCGGCCTTGGCGTGGGCGCGGGCCTCGACCAGGTGGAAGAAGCTCATGGTGCGGGCGGTGGCCATGCCCCGGTTGCGCTCCAAGGCGGCCTGGGCGAGGTCGACGGCCTCGTCGGGGAAGGAGCGGTAGGCGGCCTGCAGGCTCATCGAGGCCAGCACGTACCCGCCGAGGGGCACGTCCCCGGCGGCGCGGGCCAGCCGCAGGGCCTGGATGTAGTAGCGCTGGGCGGCCTCGTGCTGGCCGGTGTCGAAGGCCATCCAGCCCGCCAGCCTGGTCAGTTCGGCGGTGGCGCCGAACAGCGCCCGGCCGACCGCGTCGCTGTACGAGGCGAGCAGCAGCGGGGCGGCCTCGACCCGCAGGCACTCCGGCACCATCGAGGAGCGCCAGTCGCCGCCGCCGTACTTGGAGTCCCAGCGGCGGGCCTCCTGGGCGGCCTCGCGCAGCTTCGCGGCGTCCGCGTGGCCCACCCGGTAGCCCGTCAGGTCGGGGACGGCCTCGCGGGCCACCGAGCCGTCCGCGGGCGTGATCAGCCAGCGCGAGACGGGCGTGGCGTACGCGGCGACCGAGAAGGTGCCCGCCAGGCTGTCGCTCCACCGCCCGCCGCCGGGGCCGCGCCGCAGGTCCAGGTCGACCCGCCACAGCTCGGTCGCGGAGCGGACGGCCTCCGGTACCTCGCGCGGGAACTCCAGGCCCAGCTCGGGCGTGGGGTGCGAGTCGGCGAGGCCGATCTCCTCCAGCGGGACGGGGCGGCCCAGCTTGTTGCCGAGCGCGGTGGCGATCAGGTGCGGCACCGGGCGCTGCGGGACCATCCCCTTGGTGACCCAGCGGGCCACCGAGGTCTTGTCGTAACGGAGGGTCAGGCCGCGTTGCGCGCCCAGGTCGTTGACCCGGCGGGCGAGCCCGGCGTTGCTGATCTGGGCGAGCGCGAGGAGGGCCCCGAGCCGGTCGTTCGGCCCTCGTGAGCTGACGGTCATGGTGGCGGTGGCACCCCCTGGCGACGTCGTGCGCGGAGTCGTGCGCGGATGGCGGCGAGCCGCGACGACCGCGGTACGCCACCGGACTGCTTGCACCTAGCGTAGTCGTCCGCGTTCCGAGGGTTAAGAGGCTGCATTCCGGTTGGCGGGAACGCGCCGCGTCCACGCCGGGCGCCCGGACGCCCGCCGGGTAGCCCGGGGGCAGGTGCCGGACGCCCGTGCTCCGGTCCCGTGCCCGTGTGCGCCACCCGTGCTCCCTGGCCGCAGCGGCAGGTGGGCGATTCGCTAAAGCCTGTGGATCGGCCCGCCGTCGAGGACCCGGCGGGCCGGGGGAAACGCTGCCTCAATCCCCGCGGGCAGCTGCGCGTCCGGGAGGGCATGCGGATGCCCTCCCGGGCCGTGCGACGGCTTTCGGCCAACTTCGGTCGAGCCGTGACGGTCGCGGCCGTTCCCCACGCCGTCCTGCCCGGTCACCGGCCTTTCCCCGGACGGGAGTTCGAGACCCGCACGGTCCGGGCCCCGGAGGGGGAGGCCCGGTCCGTGCGCCCTCCGGCACCGGGTGCCCGAAAGCCTGGCGCTCAACCGCCCCATCGGTGGCACGATGTCTCCTGACGGCGCGCCAACCCCGTACGCCCGCCCCGGGTTTCGCCGCGCGCCCGCAGCACCACAGGTGGAGGCGCGATGCGGTGGCTCACCGGCTGGAGCGGTCTGACCGCTGCCGACCCGGCCCTCGCCGCGGTCCGCCCGCTGGCCGGCACCCTGCTCTGGGGCGGCCCGAACCCGCTCTGGGCGGTCGGCGACTGGCGCCCCGACGAACTGCGCCTCGCCGTGCTCCGCCCCGGCGGCCCCGCCACCGTCCGCGGCGGCCTCGACCCGGGCGACCCCACCGACAGCGCCGACCACGACACCCCCGCCACCCTCCGCCTCGCCGTCGCGGGCCGCTGCGGCGCCACCGACCGCGAACTCGCCGACGGCCTGGCCGCCGCCCGCGGCGGCGCGCTGCGCCACCTCACCCACTGGCCCGGCAGCTACACCGTCGTGCTGCGCACCGGCACCCGCTCCACCGTGCTGCTCACCGACCTGTCCGGCGCCCAGCCGGTCTTCCACACCCCGTTCGCGGGCGGCACCGCCTACGCCACCGCCGCCCTCCCGCTCGCCGACCTGGTCGGCGCCCCCGTCGACGCCGCCCACCTGGCCGCCCGGCTCGCCACCCCCGACACCCCCGAGACGCTCGGCGACCGCACCCCCTACCGGGGCGTGCGCCGCGTCCCGCCCGGCCACGCGCTCGGGATCCGCGGCGGGCGCGCCGACCGCACCCCGTACGACGACCGGCCCGCCGAGCCGGCCGGCGCCGAGGCGCCCGCCGTCCGCGAGCTCACCCGGGCCCTGCTGGAGGCCGTCCGCTGCCGGGTCCGCGCCACCGGCCCCGCCGACCGGCCCCGGCTCGGCGTCGACCTCTCCTACGGCACCGCGTCCGCCACCGTCGCCCTGCTCGCCGCCGCCGTCCCGCTGCCGCCCGGGCCCGGCGCCGACGCCGCCCCCGAGCGGCCCGCCGCCCGCACCGGCGCCGTCAAGGGGTCCTGGGCCCGCCGCACCGAACCGCCCGAACCCGAGACCCTCCCCGCCGTCACCCTCGGCGACGCCGAAGGACTCGCCCTCGCCGTCCACGCCCCCCGCCTGCGCCACCTGGTCGTCCCGCCCGTCGCCCCGTACGCCGACCTCGCCGACCCCCTCGCCGGGCCGCTCACCGACGAACCCGGCCCCGCCCTGGTCGACGCCGCCCGGCACGCCGCCGCGCACCGGGCCGGCGGCGCCGACCACCTCACCGGCCACGGCGCCCGCCAGGTCCTCGACGGCCACCCCGCCCGGCTCGCCGACCTGGTCCGCTCCGGCCGCTCCCTCGACCTGCTCGCCCCGATCGCCGCCCTGGCCGGGGCCGACCGGGCCGCCGCGGGCGCCCTCACCGGCACCCTGCACACCCCCGTCACCGTCCTGCGCGCCGCCCGCCGCCTCGCCCGCGCCCGCTACGCCGACGCCCTCGACGACCTGGCCCTGCAACTGACGCTCCGTCAAGAACCCGTGTCGGGGCGGACGATGGGCCGCACCCTGGCCGCCGAGCTGGCCTGGCACCGCCCCGGCCCCGCCGCCCACCTGCTCGCCGACGAACCGCTCGCCGCCCTCGCCCAGCACCTGCGCACCGCCGCCCGCGACGGCGCCCCCACCGAACCCCCCGGCGCCCGCCGCGCCCGCCTCGCCCTGCACCGGCACGCCGCCCACTACCGCACCCTGGTGCACGCCACCGAACAGCACGGCCAGCGCCTGCACGCCCCCTTCCTCGACAACCAGGTCGTCCGCGCCGCCCGCCTGCTCCCCGACGACCTGCGCCTGCAACCCGGCGCCCGGCACGCCCTGCTCGCCGCCGTCCTGGCCGGGGCCGGGCGCACCGACCTCCCCGCCGACTGGGGCCGCGCCCCCGGCCCCGACCCACACGACCCCGCCCGCCGCGGACTGCGCGCGGCCGCCCCCGCGCTCACCGAACTGCTCGACCGCCCGCTGCTCGGCGAAGCCGGACTGCTCGACGTCCCCGCCGCCCGCAAGACCCTCGCCGCCGCCACCGACCCCGCGCAGACCGCCCCGCCCGGCACCCTCGCCGCCCTCGCCGAGCTGCTCGCCGTCGAACTCTGGCTCCGCCGCCTCGCCGCCCGCCGCCCCGGCTCCTCCTGGACCGGCCTGCCCGCCCCGCGCCGCACCGCGCTGGAAACCTGACCGCCCCCGGGCGCGGCTGCCCCGCCGCCGGGCGCCCGCTGGGTAGCGTCGGGCACCCCAGCCCCCTCCCGGAGACCGCGCCATGACCGCCACCCTCCCCGTCCACCACGAGCCGCCGCCGCCCGGCCCCGCGATCCTGGCGGGCTGCGACGGCTCCGACGCCGCGCTCTGGGCCCTCGACCGCGCCATGACCGAGGCCGAGGCGCACCGCCTCCCGCTGCACGTCCTCGCGGTGGTCAACCCCTCGCCGACCGGCTACCCGCCCGGCATGGCCGACCTCGTCCAGGAGAGCACCGAGCGGCTGACCGAGAGCATGGCCGACGGCCTGCGCCGGGCCGTCGCCACCGTCCAGTCCGCCCGCACCCGTCCGTACGCCGGGCCGCTCGGCCTGCACGTCGTCCTCGGCAACGTCGTCGACCTGCTGCTGCAGGCCGCCGCCGGACGCCACACCCTGGTCGTCGGCACCCGCGGCAACGGCGGCTTCTCCCGGCTGCTGCTCGGCTCGGTCAGCACCGCCGCCGTGCACCACGCGACCTGCCCGGTGCTGGTCGTCCCCGCGCCCGCCGCCGAGGAGGGCTGAGCGGGGCGACCGGAATGTCCGCGGATGGTTGAGCGTTCACCTTCCGTCGAACGGCCGTCCGGCCCTCCCCAGACCCCCGACAGGAGCACGCCCCGCCATGAAGGTCGAAATCTACTCGGACATCGCCTGCCCCTGGTGCTACGTCGGCAAGCGGCGCTTCGAGCAGGCCCTCGGGCAGTTCGAGGGCAGGGACGGCGTCGAGGTGGTCTACCGCCCCTACCAGCTCGTCCCCGACGCCCCCGAGCAGGCCCGCCCGCACCGCGAGTGGCTCGCCGAGCGCTACGGCCCGCAGTCCCTCGCCATGGACGCCCGGATCACCGAGGTCGGCAGGGCCGTCGGCATCGACTACGACTTCGACGCCGCCCTGGAGGTCAACACCCTCCGCGCCCACCGCCTGCTCCACCTCGCCGAGACCGAGTACGGCGCCACCGTCCAGGCCGCCCTCAAGGAACGCCTGCTCAAGGCCCACTTCTCCGAGGGCGTCGACGTCGGCGACGTCGAAGCCCTCGCCGACCTCGCCGCCGAGACCGGCATCGACCGCGACCGCGCCGCCGCCTACCTGGCCGGCGACGAGGGCGAGGCCGAGACCCGCGCCGCCCTCGCCGAGGCCCGCGCCATCGGCGTCACCGCCGTCCCCACCTTCGTCTTCGAGGGCAAGTGGGCCGTCCAGGGCGGCCAGGAGGCCGAGACCTTCCTCCAGGTCCTCCGCCAGGTCGAAGCCGAGACCGCCCGGCAGATCACCCCGATCGCCCCGCCCGCCGCCACCTGCGAGGACGGCACCTGCGCGGTCTGAGACCCGCTGCGCCGGGCCGGACGCGAAACCGGGGTACGGGGAACCGGGGGACGCGAAACCGGGGGACGGGGAACCGGGGGCGGGGAACGGCACGGCCGACCGCCGACCGCCGCCCGGACCGCGACGCAGCACAGCGCCTCGCCCCGCAGCCCCGCAGCTCCGCCGCCCCGCAGGGGCCCTCAGCAGGTGAGCCGGGCCTGCGCCCAGTCCGCCAGGTCGACGACCGGGACGGAGCCGCGGACCGGGGTGACCACCAGCCGGATGGACGTCCGGCCGTCCAGCGGGACGTGGACGGCGACCGGGGGGGTGTCCGCTGACATCGCGGGGGAGCTCCACAGCACCCGGCCGTCGTCCCCCTGCACCGAGAACACCACCTCGCCGTACGTGACGCCGTAGTCGTCCAGCCCGACGACGGCGTCGAAGGAACGGCAGGGCCGGTTCAGGTCGACGGTCACCCGGGAGGGCACCCGGGCCGCCAGCACGTGCTGGTAGCGGGTGCCGTGCAGCTGGGCCGCGGGCCGTTGCAGGACCTGCCCGCCGCCGCGGATGCTCGGGGTGTCGGACGCGCTCCGGTGGCCGCGGTTCAGCGGCACCTCGTCCAGCCAGAACTGGCGGGCCGTCACCACCGGGGGCGTCGGCGAGGGTGAGGGCGTGGGCGTGGGCGTGGGGGTGGGGGACGGCGTCGGTGTCGGCGTCGGTTTCGGCGACGGTGCGGGCGGGGGCACCCGCCGCGGGGCGGGCGTCCGCGTGGGCGTGGGCTTCGGGGTGGGGGACGGCGACGGCGTCGGGGTGGGCGTCGGTGTCGGCGCGGGGGTGGGC
>NZ_JNYE01000053.1 GCF_000717185.1 Kitasatospora phosalacinea
GTGCGGGGGTGGATGGTGCAGGGGTGGGGGGCGTCATGCGGTCACGCTACCAGTTGCGCAGTTCGAACTGTACAGTCCACACTGCACAGGCCAGACTGCACAGCATTACCTGTGCATCTCCGTGGACCATCGAAAGGACCCTCGATGCAGCTGACCAAGCACGCCCACGCCTGCGTGGTGCTCACCCAGGACGACACCCGGATAGCCGTCGACCCCGGCACCTTCACGCCCGACGCCGCGCAGGTGGTGGCCGGGGCGGCGGCGGTGCTGATCACTCACGAGCACTTCGACCACTTCGACGAGGAGGTGATCGCCGCCGCCCTGGCGGCCCGGCCCGAGCTGCGGGTCTACGGCCCCGAGTCGGTGGTCGGGCGCTGGACGGCGGCCCGGCGCGGACAGGTGACGGCCGTCGCCGCCGGGGACGCGTTCGCCGTCGCGGGCGTCGAGGTCACCGTCCACGGCGAACTGCACGCCGCCATCCACCGCGACGTCCCGCGCGTCGCCAACGTCGGCTACCTGGTCGACGGGCGGGTCTACCACCCGGGCGACGCCTACCACGTGCCGGACGCCCCGGTCGGCACCCTGCTGCTGCCCGCCGCCGGGCCGTGGACCAGGACCGGCGACGCCGTCGACTACGTCCGGGAGGTCGCCCCCGGACGGCTGGTGCAGATCCACGAGGCGATGCTCAGCGAGATCGGCCAGCGGTCCATGGCCACCATCCTGAGCCCCGCGATGCTCAGCGACGTCCCGCTGGAGATCGTGCCGCCCGGCGACACCGTCGAGGTGTAGCGCCGCCGGGCGCCCCCGGCCCGGTCAGTGCGGGAAGGCGCGGGGCGGGCGCAGGCGGGGCAGGTCCTCGCGGAAGTCGGCGATCACGGAGGCGATCTCGCGGGTCGTGCCGGCGTTCTCCAGCCGGTCCAGGTAGAGGTGGCGGGCGGCGAGCGCCTCGACGGTGGCGCCGAAGTAGAGCGTCATCAGCGGGTTGATGAACAGCGTGCTGTCCCGCGCGCTGGAGCGCGGCGAGGTTCTCCAGTACCAGGCCGTGGCTGACGCCGTGGTGGGCGTCGATGCCGAACCCGAGGCAGGCGACCAGGCGTTGCGGCACGTTCCGGAGTCCGGCGACCGCGGCCAGCGAGGCCATGTCCTCCTCGGGGGTGCCGAGTCCGGCCTCGTCGCCGCGCATCAGGATGTCGGTGCCGCCGTCGACCAGCAGGATCGCGTCGACGCCGAGGCGTCGCACCAGTGCCCGGTACGCGGCCCGCAGCGGCTTCACCCCGGTCGAGGCGAACGCCCAGACGGTGTCCGGCAGTTGGTGGTCGCGCAGCCAGCGGGCCAGCGAGAGTTCCGGGAACTGCCGGTCGGCGCAGCGGGTGTCGGGCGTGATCCGGGCCAGGTGCGGGCCCGCCCAGGCGCTGCCGTCCAGGCCGTGGAGGTGGGTGAACGACAGGTTCGCCAGGTGCACTTCGCGCCCCGCGGCCCGCAGCGCGAGCGCGATCGGCAGCCCCGCGTACACGTCGTGGCCGCCGCCCGCGCCGGCGACCAGGATCCGCTCCGCGGCCAGCAGCCTGGTGAGCAGGGGAGGTTGGAGAAAGGCGTCGGTGGTCATCGGGTGCGGACGGTAGCAGCCGGGCCCGATCGGGCGGCAGTGGTTTTCCGCGCCGGGCGGCGGGCCCCGGGGCGGAGCGGCCTCAGTGCGGGAAGGCGCGGGGCGGGCGCTGCCGGGGCAGCGAGTCCTGGAAGCGGCTGATGGCGGAGGCGACCTGGCCGAGCAGCACGGTGTTCTCCAGCCGGTCCAGGTAGAGGTGGCGGGCGGCGAGCGCCTCGACGGTGGCGCCGAAGTAGAGCGTCATCAGCGGGTTGATGAACAGCGTGCTGTCTTCTCCAGTACCAGGCTGTGGCTGACGCCGTGGTACGCGTCGATGCCGAACCCGAGGCAGGCGACCAGGCGTTGCGGCACCTCCTGCAGCCCGGCGACCGCGGCCAGCGAGGCCATGTCCTCCTCCGGAGTGCCGAGTCCGGCCTCGTCGCCGCGCATCAGGATGTCGGTGCCGCCGTCGACCAGCAGGATCGCGTCGATGTCCAGCAGCTCGACCAGCGCCCGGTACGCGGCCCGCAGCGTCTGCACCCCGGTCGGCGGGAACGCCCAGACGGTGTCCGGCAGTTGGTGGTCGCGCAGCCAGCGGGCCAGCGAGAGTTCCGGGAAGTACCGGTCGGCGGAGCGGGTGTCGGGCGTGATCCGGGCCAGTTCGGGGGCCTCCCAGACGTCCATCCCGAGGCCGTGCAGGCTGCTGAACGAGGAGTTCGCGAAGTGCACTTCGCGCCCCGCGGCCCGCAGCGCGAGCGCGATCGGCAGCCCCGCGTACACGTCGAACCCGCCGCCCGCACCGGCGACCAGGATCCGCTCCGCGGCCAGTAGCCGGGTGAGCAGCGGGGGCTGCAGGAGACTCGTCACCAGCGGAAGGTACCAGGCGGCCCGCGTGACCGGTGCGGGACGGGCAGCGGCCGGTCGTCCGCTCCGCGCCGGGGCGCTGCGGCGGTTCGGGCCGCTCGCGGCGCCCGGCCCGGACGAGGGCGGCGGACCGTTCCGCTGCCGCGATCTCGACGAGGGCGCGGACCTGCTCGGCGCGATCGGTCCCGCAGCCGCAGCCGCAGCCGCAGCCGCCCTGCCGCGCCTGCGCGGCCGCGCTGCGGGACGTCGGCGGCGAGGGCGAGGGCGAGGCGGTGGCGGTGCCGGGCGTCCTGCTCCCGGCCCGGGAGGCGCGTCCGCGTCGTGGTGCCCTGCCCGGAGCGGATGGGCCCGCCCGGCCCGCCCCGGCCCGCCCGCCCCGCCCGGCCGGGGTGGTCTGTTCGGCCGGAGCGACCGGGACGGGGAACTGCGGCGCGCCTGCCGGGCCGAGCAGGTCGGGGCCGGGCGGGGGTCAGTGGGAGAGGACGTCCTTCAGCGCGTCCGGCGTGCGCCCGATCACGGTGTAGCCGTCGTCCGCGGTGATGATCGGCCGCTGGATCAGCTTCGGGTGCGCGGCCAGCGCCTCCACCCAGCGCGCCCGGTCGGCCTCCTCCCGGCCCCAGGAGCGCAGGTCCAGCTCCTTGGCCACGGCCTCGTCCAGGCGCGCCACGTCCCACGGCTCCAGGCCCAACCGGCCCAGCACCTCGGTGAGTTCGGCGGCCGTCGGCGGCTCGTCCAGGTAGCGGCGGACGGTGTACTCCACGCCCGCCGCGTCGAGTTCGCCCAGGGCGGTGCGGCACTTGCTGCACTGCGGGTTGATCCAGATCTCCATGGCCGTCCAGCCTACCCAGCCACCGCCCGCCGACCCGCTCGTCGGCGCGCCCCGGACCCGCCCGCCGATCCGCCCCGGACCCGCCCCGGACCCGCCCGCACGGTGACGCAGCTCACGGCACCTCCCGCACCCGGTCGGAACAGGCCGAAGGTCCCGAACCGTCGGGACCTTCGCGGGCGGTGACCCGGCCGGGCCGCACGCGACGATGGAGGGAGCGCCCTACCCGCACCGGCTGTCGAGGAGGCCAGCATGACCGCGCCGCCCGCCCCCGCCGCCGCCGACCGCGACCGGCACCGCCCCGCCGTACCGTCCGCGCCCGCCGGGCCGTCCGGTTCGTCCGGGGCGGCCGGGGCCCGGTGGGAGGCGGCGATGGCCCGGGCGCTGCGCACCCCCACCTGGGTGCGGCTGCTGCCGGTGCTGCTGGTGGTCGCCGACCTCGTCATGGAGTGGTCCATCCCGCGCTCCGTCGCGGCGGGCTTCCTGCTGACCGTGATCCCGGTGGTGGTCGCGTTCAGCAGCGGCCCCGGGCTGGTCGTCGCCGCCACCGTCGGCACCGTCGCCCTGCAGGCGCTGCTCGCGCTGCGGGCCGGACACTTCACCGAGCAGCACCACATGTGGACGTACCTGGCCACCGCGCTGGCCGGCACGCTGGGCGCCGGGCTCGCCCGGCAGCGCCGCCGCCAGACCCGCGACCTGGTCCGGGTGCGCGCCGTCGCCGACACCCTCCAGCACACCGTGCTGCGCCCCGTCCCCGCCCGCGCCGGGGGCCTGCGCACCGCGGGCCTCTACCAGCCCGCGCAGGCGGACGTCGGCATCGGCGGAGACCTGTACGAGGTGTGCGAGACGGAGCACGGCACCCGGATCCTGCTCGGCGACGTCCGCGGCAAGGGGCTGGACGCCGTGCGCACCGTCGCCGACGTGATCGGCGCGTTCCGGGTCGCCGCCCACGAGACCGCCGAACTCGGCGAACTCGCCGACAAGCTCGACCGGCACGTGCGCCGCGGCGCCGAACAGGACGGCGACCGCGAACTGTTCGTCACCGCCGTGCTGCTCCAGCACCGCCCCGGCGCCGACGAGATCGCCCTGGTCAACCGCGGGCACCTCGCCCCGCTCCTGCTCGCCCCCGGCAGCGTCGGCACCGTCCCCTGCCCCGAGGACCTCCCGCTCGGCCTCGGCCACCTCGCCGCCGGCCCCGCCGCACCGCCCGCCACCGTCCCGCTGCCGCCCGGCCGCACCCTGCTCCTGCACACCGACGGCCTCACCGAGGCCCGCGACCGCACCGGCGCCTTCTACCCGCTCGCGGCCCGCCTCGCCACCCTGCCCGCCACCGATCCGGACGCCGTCGTCACCTTCCTCGACCACGACGTCCGCCGCCACGCCGGTTCCCTGACCGACGACGTGGCGGTGCTCGCCTTCGCCACCACCTGAGCTCCGAAACCTTCCGCGCCGACCGGGCCCCGCACGGCCCGCGCGCGCCGCCGGACGGGCGTCCTAGGAGCCGTTGGTCACCGAGTTCTGGATCGCTCCCACCGTCAACTGGTGCTCGGCCAGCACCTGGTCGTAGGTGCCGTCGGCGATCAGCCGGTTCATCGCCCGCATCAGCACGTCCCGCAGCTGCGCGTCGTCCTTGCGCAGCGCGATCCCGAACGGCCGGGGCTGCAACTGCGGCCCGCCGATCTCGAAGGCGTTGCCGTTGTCGACGGTCTGCACCGCGTACGTGGCCTTCGGGTAGTCGGTGATGTACGCGTCCGCCGGGCCCTTGAGGTTCTGGATGGCGGCGTTGTCGCTGTCGGTCTCCAGCAGGGTCAGCGCCCCCTTGCCGTTGTGGTCGCAGGCCGTCCTCTGCTTGGTCACCAGGTCGTCGTGGGTGGTGCCCTTCTTGACCGTGACGGTGTGCCCGCACAGGTTGTCGATGTCGACGATGCGCTTCGGGTTGTTCTTGTCGACGGCGATGCCGATGCCCGCCATGAAGTAGTCCACGAAGTCCACGCCCGGGTTGACCTGCACGCCGTTCTTGTCGACGCCCTCCTCGCGCTCCCGGGTGTCGGTGATCCCCGACATCGCGACGTCGTACTTGCCGCCCAGCAGCCCCGGCAGCACGTTCGCGAACGGCCCGGCGTCCTGGAACTCCACCCGGACGCCCAGCAGCGCCCCCAGCTTCTCCGCCAGGTGCGGGTCCAGCCCGTCCGGCTCGTTGCGGTCGTTGCGGTACACCACCGGCGCGGCCGTGAACGAGGCGCCCACCGTCAGCACACCCGACTTCCGCACCCGCTCCGGCAGCAACGACCGCAGGTCCACGTCCTCGTGCGAGGAGTCGCCGATCCCGACGACCCCGCACCCGCTCACCAGCAACATCCCGCCCACGAAAGCGGCGAGCGCGGCGCGCCCCCGCCCGTCCATCCGAACCATGTCGTCTCTCCCCGTGGTCGACGCGGAACACGACAAGCCCAGGGACGACGGACGGCACGGCAACACGACCGCACGGAACGCGGCATGGCAATACCGAGGAAGACCCCTCGGCCGGCCGCCGTTCCGGCTAGATCGCCCCGACTATAGCCAGCATGGTCACGACAGCCTAACGCCACCCTCCAACTACCGTCAGTCAGTCCCGCCATGACGCCCGATCAGCCCTGATCGGCCCCGATTCGTCCTCACGCCCCGTCAGGCAACCGGGGCACCCGGGCGAACGCGGCCCGGATCGTCTCGGCGGGGTCGGCGACGGGGATGCCGAGGCCGTTCAGCCAGCCGACGAGGGTGCGCAGGCTGCAGTCGTTGTCGAGGGCGGTCTCGACGAGGTACTGGAGGGGGTGGTCGATCTCGTCCGGGGTTTCTTCGCCCGTGTCCGTATGGATCATCCGCAGAGCGGTGGCCGTGGTGAGCCCGGTCGGCAGGCGGTCGTGCGTGACGGGGATGCCGAGGGACGTCAGCCGCTGGGCGACCGCACCGGGCGACTCGTCCAGGCCGCGGGCGGCGAGGAGGACGCGGCAGAACGGTACGGGTCGGCCCACCTCCAGCCCCACCCAGTCCAGCAGACTGTTGCCGCCGAGGAGTTCCCGGTCGAGGGCGGTGAACTGGCGGGGTACCCGGAGGTCGGGGAGGAGGCCGTACTTCAGGAGGGACCGCAGGTGTTTCCGGAGCATCGGCAGGTCGTGGTGGATCCCGAAGAACCACGAGTACTGGGGGCCCAACGACAGGTCATCCCCCGAGCCGGCGAAGGCGAGCAGGTCCTCCGGATCGGCGTCGGCCGGAAGGTTCGACGGGACGCGAAAGCCCAGCTCCCCGAACCGCACCGCGAGTTCGGCGGGAGTGCGGCCGGTCTTCTTGGCGGCGTACAACAGATTCAGGAGCGGCAGCGGGCAGTCCTGGTCGTGCCAGGGTGCTTTCCCGTCGGCATTGACGCTCAGCAGCACCGCATCGCGGTCGGAGAGCGGTGCGAGGCGTCCAGCCGCCTGTACGCGGAGACCGTACGACTCCAATTGCTCCCGGGCAACGTGGAGGGGCAGTCCCGCGGCCCGGGCGGCCTGGACCAGCTGTCCGGGCGGAACCGGTCGGTCGCTGGGGAGGACGGCCTGCGGCCCCGACCGGAGCAGCGGGTCGTCCTGCGCGGCGACGGCGAGCCGGACCGCTTCCTCGGGGACGCGGTACCCGAGGGCTCGCAGTCGATCGGAGACTTTCCCGACGGTGCCGCCGCCGTTCTGGGACAGCACGGACAGACAGGTGGCGGACACCGGTTCGGCCAGGAAGGGGTGTGCGAACCAGGAGATGTGGCGCAGTGGCAACTGCGGCTCGGCCAGGGCCACCTCCGGCTGCCAGGACCGCAGGTCGACCTCGGCAACACCCAGTTCCACGTACCGTCGGGCCAGTGTCTCGAACGGAACTCCGAAGGCCGCGGCGTGGTCGGCCAGTTGGGGGAACTCGATTTTGTACTTCGGCCAGCGATTCGCGGGTCGGCCGATGAGCAGGTCCTGGTCGGACGGGACCGCGGCGCAGACCCGGATGGGGAACCTGAAGATGTCCGGGAGTTCGGAGGCCAGGAGCCGCAGCGCTTCCGGGGGCCGGTGGGCCAGCAGGCGCCACAGGTAGACGTGGTCGGGTGCGTAGCCGCCGGGCGCACCGGAGTTGGCGCGTCGAGAGACCAGGCGCTGGTCCCAAGGGAACCATCCGGTCTGCGAAGTGCCGAACGTCAAGCCCGTGCCCTGCAACTGCATCCCCGCGGCCGACAGGTGACCCGTGACCAGGTCGGCCACCTGGGCATTGGTATTCGCCACCAGGGACAGCCACTCGATGTCCAGCGGCGAGCCGTACTCCTCCAAGAGGGCGGGGACAGCACCCTCCAGCAGCTTCGCGAAGGTCGGCGACAGGTCGTCGAGGACCGTCGTGCGGTCGACGGACATGGTCGTCGGAGCGTTCGCCCCACGCAGGTTGACGACTGCACCGGTCAATCCGGAAGAAGTCCGCCCGAGCAGGCCCCGGCGGGTCGCGGGGCGCGTCACCAGGCCGTCGACCAGGATCCCGCCGCCGCGCTCGCACCACACGACCTGACCGTCGTCGACCGGGCCGGGGGCGTGCAGCAACATGCCGTGAGCGTCCAGCCCCAACTGTTCGGAACCGCCCCGGTGCTCCCTGGCGCGCAGCACCCCCGGCTGCCACTTCTCGCTCCGCTCCCCGTCCTCCGCCACCGTCGTGAACTCCGCGATGCCCAGCAAACGCCGCAGCACCCCCACCACCGACCAGTCCGCCCCCAGCTCCTCCCGCAGGTACAGCCGCACCCGCGTCCCGGGCTCGGCCCGGTGGCGGCCGGTGTCGACGATCCGGAAGAGGTGTTCGGGGCCGCAGATGGCGACTTCCAGGGCGGGGCCGAGGGTGCCTTCGCGGGACATGCGGGTGGTGGTGACGCGGATCTCGTCGGCGAGCATGAAGTAGCTGAGCACGCCGATGCCGAAGCGGGAGTTGAGGTGGAGCGGGATCGGCGGGTCGAGGTGTTCCCAGTCGGCGCGTTCGAGGATGAACTCGGGCTGTTCGGCGAAGCGTTCGCCCGCGCGGGAGAAGACGCCGCGGAGTTCGCCGTCGCCCATGCCGATGCCGTTGTCGGTGCAGTCGAGGTAGCGGCGGCCGTCCTCGTCGGTGCCCTGGGTGAAGCGGATCCGGCCGTCGAAGGGGAGGGCGCCGCCGCGGGTGCGGTTCAGGTAGGTGGTGCGGGCGGCGCGCAGGCGGCAGGCGTCGAGGGCGTTCTGGTAGAGCTCGCGGACGGCGAGGTCGCGGTCCTTGTAGAGCTGGACGCCCATGGCGAGGCCGAGGACGCGGTGGCCGTCGGCGCGGAAGCGGGCGTGGCTGGTGAAGACGTCGGCGGCGGCGGTGACGCGGTCGGCGGAGAGGCGGGTGGGCAGGGCGGGGACGGGGGCGTTGCGTTCGTGGACGGTGCGGCGGATCGCGTGCAACTGCTCGTCGGCGCGGACCGCGTACTCGCGCAGGGCTTCCACGACGGCCTCGTGCCGGGCCTCCGCGCGCAGCACCGGGAGGTCCCGCGGGCCGCCCCAAGTGGCGTTGTCCAGGCAGGACTTGAGTTCGGCGAGGTCGACGGGGTGCGGGGTGGCGAGGTGTTCGGCGACGATCGGCGGCAGGGCGGTGGACGGCAGGGCGAGGGTGTGGGCGAGGGAGAGCAGCAGGGCGGCGCGCTGGTCGCGGATCTGCTGGGGGCCGGGGCCGGAGCGGACGCCGTCGTCGTGGGGGAGGGCAGCGAGGTACTCGGGGTTGCCGACCTCGGGGCCGCGGCGCAGGCCGTGCAGCAGCGGGAGGATCCGGCCGGGTTTCAAGGCGTCGCCCAACTCGCCGACGGAGGGCCCGAGTTCGGCGAGCATGGTGGCGGTGCTGCCGCTGTCGGCGAACTCCCGCTGCTGGGTCAGCCAGCGGTGGAACAGCCACCAGCCGACGTCCCGGGCGGTGCCGGGGCGGCGCCGGGCGCGCTGCACCAGCTGGTCGGCGCCGCCGAGGAACGCCCGGTAGGCGGAGCGGTCCCGGTCGGCGCAGGGGGCGGGGGCGGGGTCGAGGTCTCCGGGGCGGGCGTCGAGGTGGAGTTCGACCCGCCGCAGGTAGTGCACCTGCTGCAGCAGCGGCACCAGCACCAGGACGGCGGCCTCGGCCGGGTACAGGTCCAGGGCGGGCGGCCCGCCGGACGGCCCGCCGGGCGGCCCGCCGGGTTCGCCGAGCAGCCACTCGACCTGGCGGACGAACCGTCCGGCGAACTCCGGTTCGTACCACGGGTCTTCGGCGGTCCGCCGGGTCAGCCGGTCGCGCAGGGCGGCGGCCGCGCCCGCGACGGCGGCGGCGTGCTGCCGGTGGTGCGCGGTGCTCCGGGTCGCAAGGACGTGGTCCCAGACGGGGGAGTCCCGCACCAGCGCCGTCCAGGCGTCGGCCGTGGCGTCGGCCGTGGTCTCGGCCTCGGCCGGTGGCGGTGCGGCCTGGTAGACGTTCAGCGTTCCGACGGACCCCGTCTGGACGAGCGTCCCGACCCGGGCGTTCTCGTTGCTGTTGTGCGTGTGGCTCTGTTCCAACGCTGCCGCTCCCCTCGGTACCTCCGAATGTAGAGCAGTCGGGCGGCCCTCCAGGACCGTCTTCAGGACCAGGCGGGGTCCTCGAAGGTCGGCACGGTGTCGGGCCCGCCGTCCTTGCCGGTCGGCAGCGGGCTGGGGGCGGGGCCGAAGGGGGCGGTGCTGCCGGGGTCCTCCACCCAGGCGTCGGCGACCACGGTGACGTTGCCGACGGCGCCGACGGTGACGGTCACGCCGGTGCCGTCGGGGGCGGCCGCGGACGCCTCGTCGGGGGAGTCGTCGGTGTGCAGGGTGTAGCCGCGGCCCTTCCAGTAGGCCCGGACCTGCTCCAGCAGCCGGGGCTGGTTGGCGGCCGAGACCTTGGTCAACACGTAGCGGCGGAGCGTGAGTTGGGCGGTGCCGTCGTTGTCGCGGGCGGCGTTCTCGTGCGGGACTGCGCGGAACGCGTCGTCGGCCCAGTGCACGGCGGGGGTGAGGGCGCCGGTGGTGCCGTCGACCAGCTCCTGCAGCTTGCTGCGGGCGGTGTCCAGCGCGACGACCTGCCGTCCGCCCGCCCCGCCGGACCCGCCGGAGTCGCAGCCCGCCGCGCCCAGCCCCAGCAGCAGCGCCGCAGCGGCGCCCGCCACCCGCACCCGCACCCGCACCCGTGCCCGCACCCTCATCCCGAACTCCCTCTCCGTACGCTCCCCCCGGACCCTAGACCGACCAGAACGGGTCCTGCCGCCGGGGCATGGTGTCCATCGCCCCCTCGGGCCCGATCGGGACGGTGCTGGCGCCGCCGAACGGGTAGGAGGTGCCGGGCGCGGCCAGCCCGTCGACGCGGGCGAGCAGCGTCCCGTTCCCGGCGAAGCCGATCCTGAACTCGGCCGTCCCGTGCGGGGACTTGGCGCGCAGGACGGGCAGCACCGGGTCGGCCTCGCCGTCCACCGCCCAGCCGCGTTCGTGCCAGGCGCGGGCGAGTTGGGCGAGCAGCTCGGGGTAGCGGTGCTCGGCGACCCGGGTGAGCAGGTAGCGCCGCTTCTCCAGGTGCGCGGTGCCGTCCGGTTCGCGGGTGAAGGCGTCCTCGTGGGCGACGGCGACGTACGGGCCGTCGGCCCAGTGCACCGCGGGGGTGAGTGCGGCGGGGGCGGAGTCCAGCAGCTCGTCCACCGCGGACCGGGCCGCGAGCAGCTCGGGCACCAGGTCGTCGTTCATCGGTACTCCTGTCCGGACACCCGGTCGCCGTGGCCGGAGACGATCAAGGCCATGTTGCGCAGCGAGTGCCCGTCCCGGCCGTCGCCCTGGTTCCAGTAGTCGGAGTGCGAGTCGAAGCCGAGCGGTCCGTCCGCGACGTCGAAGCGGTGCGCCCCGAACTCGCTGCTCGCCGGGTCCTGGCCGAACCACAGCTCGTGGGGGTCATCGTGCCCGGCTATCTTGTCGCCGATGAAGCCGCCCGCCACCGCGCCGAGCGGACCGGCCAGGACGCCGCCGATGCCCGCGCCGATGCCGATGCCCTTGGCCTCGTCGTGGCTGGGCAGGTGCGAGACCGGGTCGTGCTCGGCGGCGCCGACCCACACGTGGCCCGTGCCGACGCCCAGTTGGGAGGCCTGCTGGGCGCCGGTGCCGGGGGAGCCGACCAGGATGACGTCGTCCGCGGGGATGCCGCCGGGGCGCTGCGCGGCCTGGCCGACGGTGAACGAGCCGTACGAGTGCCCGAGCGCGGTCAGGTGGGCGGGCTCGCCCTCGTGCGAGGCGCGCAAACCCTGCAGGAAGCCCTGGTAGGCCTCGCCGCCCTGCTTGGCGCGGTCCTCCCCGGCCACCGCGAACATGTCGGGGCTGACGCCCTTGATCTGCGGGGTGTCGTAGCCCAGCCAGGCGATCGAGGCGGTGGAGCGGCTCGGGTCGAGGTCGTGCGCGGCCTGCCACAGGTCGCGGGCCCGGTTGGCGTCGCCGCCACCCATGTTCTTGACCTCGGTGTTCAGGCCGGGCACGTACGCGACGACGTCATCCGCGGTGTCCGGGTTGCCGTAGGCGATGGCGGCCCGGCCCTGGCCCTGGTCGCCGATGACCATCAGGTAGGCGGGCGGCTGCTTGCCCTGGTCATCGCGCAGGCGGTCCTGGATGGCCCGGAAGCCCTCCAGTTTCTTCTCGTCCCAGTCGGAGAGGTCCTGGCGGGAGGACAGGTCGGCGACCATCCGGTCGAGGTTGATCCGGTTGGCCTGGTCGCGGGCGGGCGTCGGCATGCCGTCCCGGTTGCCGAGTTCGGCGGGGTACGCCTGGAGCAGGCGCTGCTGTTCGTCCGGCGGCAGGGCCTTCCACCAGGCGTTGACCTCGGTCGGCGGGGCGTCCTTGCCGGGCATGCCCGCGTGGACCAGGTCCTCGGGGCCGCCGAAGGGGTTGAGGGCGCCGAGGACGGCGCTGTTGAGCCGCATCGCGGCGGTGCCGGGGTCGAGTCCGGCACCGGTGCGGGCGTCGTCGGTGTACCGGCGCAGGCGCTGCGCGGTGACCTGGTCGGCGTGCGCGGCCTCGGTGAGGGCGTCGGCGATCCGGTCGCGCAGGTCGGTGCCCTGCCGGGCCCGGTCGGGCGCGTCGGGGTCGTGGCGCTCGGCGGTGCTGGGCGGCGGCCAGGAGACGCCGCCGTCGTCGGCGACGGTGAAGCCGTGCGCTTCGGCGTCGGCGAGCGCGGCCCGGAGCTTGGAGCGGGCCAGCAGGAACGCCTCGGCGCCCTCCCGCAGGACGGGGGCGATCCGGGCCAGTTCCAGGTGCGCGGCGGTGAGCTTGCCGGTGGTGCGGGAGAGCGACTGCCGGCCGCGGTCGGCCGCGGTGCCGGTCCAGCCGGAGGCGCTCACCCGGCCGTCGACGCCGTTGCGCCAGGTGTCGGCGTGGCCGGAGAAGGCGGTGGCCAGCGCGGCGTACGCGTCGGCGGCGGTGAACAGCCGGTTCGGGTCGGCGTCGCGCAGGGTGGGGACGTCCATGCTCACCGCCCCGCCAGGCCGCTGGCCGCGTCCTGCTCGGCGCGGCGGTAGTTGGCCGCGGTCTGCCGCAGGTTGTCGCCCTGCCGGTCCATCTCGGCGGAGAGGTCGTCCAGCAGCCGCTTCCACTCGTCGGTGCAGGCGTCCAGTTCGCTGCCGGTGCTCCAGCCGCGCAGCCCGCCCTCGGCCTCGTCGGAGGCGCCCAGGACGCGCGACGTCCCGCCCGGCACCTGCTCGGCGACGCTGCCCGCGGTCTGCGCGGCCCCGTCCAACTCGTCCGGGTCCACCTGGAACCCGCCGCCACTGCCGCCGCTGCCGCCGTCCGGCCCCACGCTCAGCACGCCATCCCCCACCACCGATGTCGGTCCGACCACTTGAGCGCGCCATGCTAGCGAACGCACCGGCCGCAGCCACCCGCGTTCACCACATTCGCACCTGCTTCCGCCCGCCCGTCGCTTGCCCGTCCCTTGGGCGCCGCTTTACCGGACCGGGAGGTGCGTCCCCGAGCCGCGGGCCCGGGCTGACGGTGCGTCAGGACGCCCCGGACAGCGCCGGGGACGGGGCGGCGTCGGCGGCGGGCGCGGCGGCGGGCCGCAGCAGCAGGGCGACCAGGACGGCGGTGGCGGCCAGCGCCGCGGAGCCGCAGCGCAGGGCGAGGTGCAGGGCGTCGACGAACGAGGCGTCCACCGCGGCCAGGACGGGCGCCGCCGGGGCCGCCCCGGTGCCCGTTCCGGCGTGGCCGGTGAGCGCGGAGACCGCGTGCGGCACCCCGTCGGCGGGCAGGCCCTGCCGGTGCAGGGCGGCGGTCAGGGCGCCGGTCAGCCGGTTGGTCAGGACGGCGCCGAGGACGGCGATGCCCAGCACGCCGCCGAGTTCGCGCAGCGTGCTGACGGTGGCGGAGGCCATGCCGGTCTGCGCGGGGGCGACCCGTTGCAGCACCGCGATCGACACCGGCGTGAAGGTCAGGCCCATGCCGGAGCCGAGCAGCACCAGCG
This sequence comes from Kitasatospora phosalacinea, assembly GCF_000717185.1. Taxonomy (GTDB): domain Bacteria; phylum Actinomycetota; class Actinomycetes; order Streptomycetales; family Streptomycetaceae; genus Kitasatospora; species Kitasatospora phosalacinea_A. Next base: position 13,773 of record NZ_JNYE01000053.1, read on the forward strand.
TCCACGCGTACGACCAGTAGTGCGCCTGCCCGGAGTACAGCGACAGCCCGCCCAGGCCGACCGCGCACAGCGCGATGCCCAGCACCAGCGGCGGGCGCGCCCCGTACCGGGCGGTCAGCCGCCCGGACAGCGGCGCCGCGAACACGATCACGGCGCTCAGCGGCAGCCCCGCGTACCCGGCGTCGGTCGGCGTCCAGCGCATCACGCCCTGCAGCATCAGCGGCAGGAAGAACATCGCGCCGAACATCCCGAAGCTCACCATCAGCCCGCTCAGCAGCGCCCCCGCCATCACCCGGTCGCGGAACAGTCGCAGCTCCAGCATCGGTTCGGCGACCCGCAGTTCGACCACCGCGAAGAGCGCCAGCAGCACCACCGCGACCGCGCCGCAGGCCAGCACCCGGGCGTCCGTCCAGCCCCGGCCCGGGCCCTCGACCAGCCCGTACACCAGCGCGCCCAGCCCGCCCGCGGACAGCAGCAGGCCCGGCAGGTCCACCCGCCGCTCGCGCGGCGCGACCTCCGGCAGCACCCGGTACGCCAGCACCAGGCCGACCAGCCCGACCGGGACGTTGATCCAGAACACGCTGGCCCAGCCGAACGCGTCCACCATCGGGCCGCCGACCACCGGCCCGACCGACAGGCCCAGCGCCGACACCCCCGACCACAGGCCGATCGCCCGGGCCCGCTCCTTCTCGTCCGTGAACACCTGCCGCAGGATCGCCAGGCTGCCCGGCGTCAGCAGCGCCGCGCCGACGCCCTGCAGCATCCGGGCCGCGACCAGGGCGCCGGTGCCGCCCGCGAGCGCGGCCGCCGCCGAGCCCAGCGTGAACAGCGCCAGCCCGATCCGGTACACCCGGGTGCGGCCGTGGCGGTCGCCGAGGGTGCCGCCGGTGAGCAGCAGGGCCGCGTAGACCAGGCTGTAGCCCTCGGCGACCCACTGCAGTCCGCTGATGCCCGCGTCCAGGTCCCGGCCGATCCGGGGGAGGGCGATGTTGACGATGACGTTGTCGAGCATCGCCATGAACATCGTGACGCAGAGCGTGGCCAGCGCCTGCCACCTGTGCCGGTCGTTCCTGGTGTCCACCGTTCCCCCTCCGGGCGTGCCGAGTGGCCCCTAACAGTGTTAGGGGCCGCGATCGCGCAGCCAGCATCGCCCTAACGGTGTTAGATTGCAAGCGCGAACCGTCCGCCGCCCCCAGGAGCACCCGTGGCCCAGCCCCCCTCGCGCACCCTCACCCGCGAGTGCATCGCCGCCGCCGCCCTGCGCGTCCTCGAACGCGAGGGCCTGGCCGGGCTCTCCATGCGCAAGGTCGCCGCCGAGGTCGGCGCCCAGGCCGCCTCGCTCTACTGGCACGTCCGCAACAAGGAGGAGATCCTCGACCTGCTGGGCGACGCGATCATCGCCGACGCCGAGGTCCCGCCCCGCACCGGCGACTGGCGCGAGCAGTACCTCGAGTACGGCCGCCGCTACCGCGCCCTGCTGCTCGCCAAGCGCGACGCCGCCAAGGTCGTCGCCGGACGCCTCTCCACCGGCCCCCGCGTCCTCGCCGTCCTGGAGGACCAGCTCGACCGCCTGCGCAGCGCGGGCTTCACCGACGCCGACGCCGCGATGGCCTCCTACCTGCTCTCCGCCTACGTCCAGGGCTTCGTCCTGCAGGAGCAGTCCCCGCTCTCCGCCGCCGAAGCCGCCGGCGCGGGCCGCGGCCGGGCCGCCCGCGCGGCGGGCGACGTCTTCCGCGCCCTCCCCGCCGAGGACTACCCCCACCTGGTCGCCCTCGCCGACGACCTCGTCGACCCCGACATGGACACCCGCTTCGAGTTCGGCCTCCAACGCATCGCGGACGGCCTCGCGGCCCTGCTGTAGCCGCGCCTCCAGGGGCTCGGGGAACGGCGAGTCCGCGCTGCTGGCGGCCGGAGCCCGTCGATGCGTCCGTGCTGCTCCGGGCCGCCGTCACAGAACCCGAAGCCGATGCCGATGCCGCGCAACGACAGCGCACCGCCGGCAGCCCCGGGCCCGCCGTTCCCCGGGCCCCTGGTTCGTCCCCCTTCGTCCGTCTACGCCCCCAGGTACGGGCTGTACAGCGCCGACAGGAACCGCGTCGCGAGCTGGTCGCGCAGCTGCGGGGGCAGCGCGTCCAGCAGGCGGTTGACGCCCGCCATGCGGGTGGCGGCCTCGGGGGAGAGGTCGAGGCCGGTGGCCGGGAGGAGGGCGGCGAAGGTCGCGTCGTCGAGGGCGGTGAGGTCGAGCCCGTCGAGCAGGCCGAGGATCTCGGTGGGCGGGGCGACCGGCCCGCGGGCGCGGACCGCGTCGACGCTCCCGCGCAGCGCGCCGAGCAGCGCGTCGACGCCCTCCCCACTGACGCCGGTGAGCGTGACGTGCAGGCTGGCGGGCAGGCCGTCGACGCTCAGCTGGGGCTGCAGGAAGAAGCCGCGGGCGCGCGACTCGTCGGCCAACTCCCAGAGGTCGACCGGGTCTTCGCCCTCGGTGCCGATCGCGACCAGCGTCGCGTCCGGGGTGCCGAGCACCCGCAGCCCGTCGATCCGCGCGACGCCCGCCACCAACCGCCGGGTGGCGTCGAGCGCCGCCCGCCCCAGCTCCCGGTAGCCGTCCGCCCCGAGGGCCTGCAGGGTGGCCCAGGCACCGGCCAGCGGGCCGGCGCCCTTGCTGCTCTGGACGGTGGAGTTGACCACGGGGTAGCCGGGCCACTGGGCGCAGGCGAAGTACGCGGCGAGCCGCATCGCCTGGTCGCGGAAGAGCAGCACGGACGCCCCCTTGGGCGCGTACCCGAACTTGTGCAGGTCGCAGGAGAGCGAGGTGACGCCGGGCACCGACAGGTCGAACGGCGGCACCTCGGCCCCGGCCTCGGCGAGCCAGGGCAGCAGCCAGCCGCCGACGCAGGCGTCGACGTGGCAGGGCAGCCCGCGTTCCGCGGCGTCCGCGGCGATCGCCGCGACCGGGTCGACCACGCCGTGCGCGTACGAGGGCGCGGAGGCGACCACCAGGACGGTCCGCTCGGTGCAGGCCGCGGCCATCGCCTCCGGCACGGCCCGGAAGGTCGCCGGGTCGACCGGCACCGCGACGACCTTCACCTTCAGGTACTTCCCGGCCTTGAAGAACGCGGCGTGCGCCGTCGCGGGCACCACGACCTCCGGTTCGGCGACCTCGGGCCGGGCGTCCCGGGCGGCCTTGACGGCGAGCAGGATCGACTCGGTGCCGCCGCTGGTGAAGATGCCGGGCGTGGCGGCGTCCCCGCCGAGCCGGGCGGCGACCGCGCCGACCACCTGCCGCTCCAGCGCGACGATGCTGGGGAAGGCCGTCGGGTCGAGCCCGTTGACCTCCAGCATGGCCAGGTAGGCGCCCTCCGCGGCGGCCCGCACCTCGGGCCGCCCGGCGTCGTAGGTGTAGGCGGTGGTGCGGCCCCCGCGGGTGGGCAGGTCGGCGGCGGTGAGGGCGCGCAGCTCGGCGAGCAGCTCCTCGGCGGGGCGCCCGGCGTCCGGGAGCGCGGACTGACGGTCCGTCATGAAGGTTCTCCAGCGAGTGAGTCGACGACAACGGCGGGGGCGGCGGCCCGGCGGCGCCCGTACGCGCGCAGGGCGGGCAGCGAGGCCAGCATCAGCAGGGCCGGGACGAGGCTGAAGCCGAGCAGGACGCCGTCCAGGGCGGCCGGGGTCTGCGCGACGGGCCGGTCGGTGGTGGAGGAGGCGAACCCGGCGGCGGCCAGCGCCAGCGAGAACAGGCCGGGTCCGGCGGCCAGGCCCGCGGTCTCGCCCGCCGTCCACAGCCCGGTGAACGCCCCGGACTGCAGCCGCCCGGTGCGGGCCGCGTCCGCGTGCACGGTGTCCGGCAGCAGCGACAGCGGCAGCACCTGCAGCGCCGCGTACGCCACGCCCAGCAGCGCGCACAGCGCCAGCACCGCCCCGACGTGCACCGCGCCCGTCCCGGCGGCGGGCCACAGCGCGGCGGAGGCCGCCGCGAACAGCGCGGTCGCCGCGCCCAGGCAGCGCAGCCGCCCCCACCGGGCCGCGGCCCGGCCCCACAGCGGCACCGCGACGGCGCTCGGCGCGACCAGGCAGACGAACAGCACCGAGGTCAGCCCGTACCCGCCCAGCCAGTACGTGGCGGTGTACGGGGCCGCGGCCAGCATGATCGCCACCGCGGCGGCCTGCAGCACGAACGCGCCCAGCAGCGCGAAGAACGCCCGGTTGCCGCGCGCGGTGCGCAGCGCCGCCCGCAGCCCGAGCGGCTCCGGCCCCGGCCGGGCGGGCACCCGGCGCGAGCCCAGCGCGGGCACCAGCAGCGTCGCCAGCAGCAGGACGGCGACCACCGCCGCCATCACCGCGTACCCGCGCCGCCCCTCCCCGGCCAGCGACACCAGCGCGGGGGCGAGGCCGCCCGCGACCAGGATGCCGACGGTCAGGCAGACGATCCGCCACACCGTGATCCGGGTGCGCACCTCGGGCCGGTCCGACATCTCGGCGGGCAGCGCCACGTACGGCACCTGGAACAGGGCGAAGGCGCTGGAGGCCAGCACGAAGGTCACCGCGACCCAGGCCGCGGCGCCGGAGCCGGTCAGCGGGGAGAGGAACATCGCGGCGAACGCCACGGGCAGCGCCAGCGCCCCGGCCAGCAGGATCCGGCTGCGGCGGCCGGTGCGCAGCGCCTCCCGGTCGCTGGCGGCGCCGACGGTCGGGTTGAACAGCGCGTCCCAGGCCTTGGGCAGGGCGACGACCAGGCCGGCCACCCCGGCGGGCACGCCCAGCGCGTCGGTCATGAAGTACAGCAGCAGCAGACCGGGGACGGTCGAGTGGATGCCCGTCCCGACCGAGCCGATCGCGTACCGGGCGAGCTGCCCCCTGCCTGTGCCGCCGTCGCCGACCCCGCCGCTCACCACCCGCCCCCGATCCCCAGCTCGCGCAGCACCAGGCCGTGCAGGTGCGCCCGGAACCGCGGCACCTGGGCGCGGATCATCGACCGGCAGAAGCCGTGCACCGTCCACAGCACCGTCCACACCGCCAGCTCGGCCCGCTCCGGCGGCACCCCGGGCAGCGCCCCGGCCAGCGCGTCGCGCACCGACTCCAGCAGCGGCCGGGCGTACTGCTCCTCCAGCCCGGCGAACTCGGCCGCGTCCGCCAGCCAGCGGCGCATCCACAGCGCGGGGACGTGCGGCTGCTCCAGGCAGAAGTCCAGGTACCGGTCGGCGAAGGCGACCGCCGCCCCCGCCGGGTCCGTCCCGGCCAGGGCCGCGAACGCCTCCAGCGCCCGGGCCACCGCGGCCCGCTCCGCCTCGTGCGCCCGCCGCATCACCTCGGCGTACAGGTCGGCCTTGCCGCCCACGTGGTACGCGACGGTGGCCACGTTCAGCCCCGCGGCGGCGGCGATCGTCCGGGTGGTCGTCCCGTCGTACCCGTGCTCGGCGAACAGCGCGGTGGCGGCCGCGACGATCCGCTCCCGGCTCAGGTCGGCCTGGCTCGGCGGCGCACCGGGCGGCGCATCGGGAAGTGGTGCCTCGGTCATGGCGGGGAGCGTACGCGCGCCCTCTCCATCAATCAACCGTTTGATTGATGACGGCTGCATGAAATCCGCAGCGTTCGCGGACGCGGACGGCCCCCGCCGCGCGACGCGACGGGGGCCGTGCCGGGACGGGCTCAGCAGTGCGAGACGGCCTCGCAGTCCTCCCAGCGGGTGCCGGTGTAGCCGTCCTGCGCGGGGACGGTCAGCGACCGGGCCTTCTGCTGGGTGGCGGCCGTTCCGGCGGCGGTTCCGGCAGCGGCGGGGCCGGTGGCGAGGCGGACGGCGATCGCGTCCAGGACCGGGCGGGGGCTGGTGCCCGCGTAGTCGTTGATCAGGACGGCGAAGACCAGGCGGCGGCCGTCCGGCGCGGTGGCGTAGCCGACCAGGTTGTCGACGCCGCCCATCGAGCCGCTCTTGGCGTGCACGTTGTTCTCGGCCGCGGTGCCGCGCATCCGGGCGGCCAGCGTGCCGCCGACCAGCCGGGTCGGGTTGCCCGCCACCGGCAGCGCCTCGTACCAGGCGCCGAACCAGGGCTTGTCCTGGGCGAGTTCGAGCAGTCCGGCCATCTTGGCGGGGGTGGTCAGGTCGTAGCGGGACAGGCCGGAGCCGTCGACCTGCCGCCCGGCGGGGGTGGACAGCCCGTTGGCCTTCAGGAAGCCCTGCACCTGGGCGACGCCGGTGGCCCAGTCGCCGCGGCCGCCCTTGACCTTGCCGATCTCCTTGGTCAGGTGCTCGGCCATGCCGTTGTTGCTGAGCTTCAGCATCGGGACGATCAACTGCGCCAGGGTCTGCGACCGGTGCGACACCAGCGGCTGCGAGGCCTCCGCCCCGCCCGCCGCCTGCACGCCCCGCATCACGCTGACGCCGTGCCGGGCCAGCGCGCCCGCGAACACCTTGCCCGCGTACGTCGACGGGTCCTCGACCGTCACCCACGAGGTCACCGGCGCGGCCCCCGCCGCGATGCTGCCCGACAGCGCCAACTCGTTGCTGCCGCGCCGCCGTTCCACGTCCACGCTCGAACCGCTGCCCGCCGCACCCGTGCTGACCTTCCCGGTGAACGCCATCGGCGCCTCCGCCGGGTCCAGGGTGACCTTCGCGGCCTCCCCGGCCGCGCCCGGCGCGACCGTCACCCGCACGGTGTCCATCAGGTACTCGGGGTCGTCGGCGACCGTCAGCCCGGATATCTGCGGGCTGTACGAGTACGGCTCGTCGTCCCAGGCCCAGCCGGGCCCGAGCGGCGTCGAGTCGTACCGGCTGCCGTCGGCCAGCACCCGGCCGGTGACGGTGGTGACCCCGGACGCGGCGACCTGCGCCGCCAGGTCGTCGAGGTCGGTGGCCAGCAGGGTCGGGTCGCCGCCGCCGCGCAGCACCAGGTCGCCGACCACGGTGCTCCCGTACCGGGTGCCGGTGCTGCGCACCTCGGTGGTGAACCGGTAGTCCGCGCCGAGCAGGTCGAGCGCCGCGGCCGAGGTCACCGTCTTCAGGGTGGACGCCGGGGTGAGCAGCGCCTGCGGCTGCCGCGCGTACAGCACCTGGCCGGTGGCGGCGTCCAGCACCTCGATGCCGGTCTGGGCGTTGGCCAGCCGGGAGTCGGCCAGCAGCGCGTCGAGGTCGGCGGTGAGCGTGGCGTCGGCCGGTGCCGGGTCGTCGGCCTGCGCGGAACCGGCGAGCAGGGAGACCGCCAGGACCGCGGCGGCGAGCGGCAGGCTGCGGCGGTGCAGGTGGTGCAGGCGGTGGCGGGACGTGCGTCCGGGCAAGGGAGCTCCAGGGTGCGGATCGGCCGGGGAACGCGTCACCCACGCCCCCGTTTTGCCATGGACATTACCATTTGACGGGGTATCAGCCGATTGCGGACCCCCGGCCCCCGTCCCTCCCTGTACACGCGCCACCGCGCCGAAAGGTCGCGCCCGCGGGCCCCGATAAACTCGGCATCCACGCGAAGGGCCGCGCGACGGCAGCCGCGCGGCAGCAACCACGCGACGGCAGCCGCACGGCAGCGACGGGCGCGACGGCGACGGCACGACGGCACGACGGCACGACGGCGACAGCGACAGCACGACGGCACGGGACGGGCAACATGGCAGCGCACGCAGGGCTGACGGTCGAACGCATCACCCGCGCCGCCGCCGAACTCGCCGACCGGGTCGGCATCGAGAAGGTCACCGTCTCCGCCCTGGCCCGGGAGTTCGGGGTCAAGGACGCCAGCTTCTACTCGCACGTCAAGAACCTGCGGGAGATCCGCACCCGGGTCGCGCTGCTCGCCTCCGACGAGATGAACCAGGCCCTCGCCGCCGCCATCGCCGGCCGCTCCGGCGCCGAGGCCCTCACCGCCTTCGCCGACGCCTACCGCGACTACGCCCTGGCCCACCCCGGCCGCTACGCCGCCACCCAACTCCCGCTCGACCAGGCCGACTTCGCCGACACCGCGGTCCTCGCCCGGAGCGTCGAACTCACCTACGCGGTCATGCGCCACTACCGCCTCGACGAGCCCGCCCTGACCGACGCGGCCCGCCTCCTGCGCAGCACCTTCCACGGCTTCGTCGCCATCGAGGCCGCGGGCGGCTTCCACCACCCCCGCGCCGCCGCCGACTCCTGGCGGCGCATCACCGCGGGGCTCCACCGCCTCCTCGCCGCCTGGCCCTCCTGACCCGCTCCGCCGACGCCGCCACGCGCGTCCCGGAATTCACAGGGGCCCCTCCGCTCCCGTTCTTCCCCACGCCCTCCGGCGCAATCGCCAGGAATGCGTATTGACGCGCTCGCGACAGGGTGGGAATCTTCAATCGCCCGCGCCTCGGCGAATGCACGGACTCCGTGCGCCAGGTGCTTTTCCGGCGACGGTCGACCGACGAGTCCCTTCGCCTGCGCTCCGCCTTTCCCGAGGGTTGGCTTCGTGCTGCCGTTTTCCGGCAGTATTTCTATTTCCGCAGGTCATAGGTGGTTCTAATGGCTCCATTTCACCCTGTTGACACGCCTGTAACGCGCAATTCATGATGGGACCGCCGCGAAGGGGAGGGAAGGAATTCTTCCGCCCCCGGTGGGGGGATCCGCCGGATTTCCCGTCCGATTCGAAGGAAAGGACAGATCATGAAGAAGATCGTCATCCGCAAGGCCGGCTCCGTCCGTCTGACCAGCGCCGCCCAGACCCTCTACGGCTGCAACTGTGCCGCCGTCTGAGGTCTGACCGCCTGGTAGCGGGGCCGGCCGCCGACCGCGGCCGGCCCCGTCCCCGCTTCCGCCCGGGAGGACGACAGATGCACCCCTCGCCCAGCAGCAGCCCGGCCCCCGCCGTCCCGGAGTCGACCCTCCCGGTCCCCGCCGCCCCGGAGTCGACCCTCCCGGCCCCCGCCGCCCCGGACCTGGACCGGCCCGTCGCGCTGCACCCCCTCGTCTACCTGGAGGAGGGCGACGAGGTGACGGTGGGCCGGGTCGACACCGACTCGTACGCGGTCCTCCCGCCCGACGGCGCCCGGCTCGTCCGCTGGCTCGCCGAGGGGCTGACTCCGCGCCAGGCCGCCGAGGCGTACCGGCGGGAGTACGGCGAAGGCGTCGACGTCGCGGACCTGCTCGCCGGGCTGGACGAACTCGGCTTCGTCCGCACCGCCGCCCCCGCCACCGCCGACGGCGCGGACGGCGCCGCGGACGGCACCGCCGCCCCGGAGCCCCCGCCGCGGCCGGTGCGCTGGCAGCGGCTCGGCCGGGCCGCGTTCAGCCCGCCCGCCTGGGCCTGCTACCTGCTGCTGGTCGGGTCCGCCGCGGTCGCCACCGTCCGGTCGCCGGACCTCGCGCCCCGCCCGTCCAACGTGTTCTTCAGCCCGTACTTCACCCTGGTCGCCCTGGTGCTGTTCGTCGGCCAGTTCCCGCTGATCCTGGTCCACGAGGGCTTCCACGCCCTCGCCGGGCGGCGCCTCGGGCTGCCCACCCGGCTGCGGATCGGCCACCGCCTGATCTTCGTCGTGCTGGAGACCTCGCTGGACGGCCTGGTCGCCGTCCCCAGGCGCCGCCGCTACCTGCCGATCCTCGCCGGGATGCTCGCCGACACCGTGCTGACCGCCGCCCTGACCCTGACCGCCGCCGCCACCCGGCACCCGGACGGCACGCTCGACGGCACCGGGAAGCTCTGCCTCGCCCTCGCCTACGCCACCCTGCTGCGCCTCGCCTGGCAGGCGTTCCTGCACCTGCGCACCGACCTGTACGTGCTGCTCGGCACCGTCCTCGGCTGCCACGACCTGCACGCCACCGCGCAGGGCGTGCTGCGCAACGCGGTGCGCCGCCGCACCGGGCGCCCGCCGCTCGACGAGTCCGGCTGGCACCCGGCCGACCGCCGCGCCGCCCGCTGGTACGCCTGGCTGATGGTGGGCGGCTACGCGTTCTCGCTGACCGTCTTCGCCGCCGGGGTGCTCCCGGCCGCCGCCCGCTTCGTCACCGGCACCGTGGACCGGCTCGGCGGCCGGGCCGCCACCGGCGAGTTCGTCGACTCCGCGGTCTTCTTCGCCCTGACGGTCCTCCAGCTCGCCGCCGTCGCGCACCTCGCCCTGCGCGACCGGCGCCGCCGCCGCGCCGCCGCCTGACCCGCCGCCCCACCCGTCCCCGCCCGCCCGCACCGCACCCCCGCCCGCCCGCACCGCACCCCGTCTGCCCGCACCGCACCGCATCCGGACGAAAGGCACCACCGCCATGGCCGACCACCGCCACCACTGGGTGCGGGCACCGCACCGCGCCGCCCGCACCCGGGCCCGCGCCGAGCTGCCGCTGCCCCCCGCCCTGGCCGCCGCCCCGGCCGCCGTCAGCGCGGACCGGCGCCTGCGCGGCCCGTACACCGCCGTCGGCACGCTGCTGCGCGCCCTGGTGCCGGACGCCCTGGAGCGCTGCCCCGAGGCCGTCCGGCGGCACGACGTGGAGATCCTCACCACCACCCCGGAGCTGCGCGGCGTCGTCCCCGCCACCCGCGAGACGCTGACCTCGCTCGCCGTCCCGAAGGAGCGCACCCGCTACTACTCGCGGCTGCGCACCCTGCGGATCGCGAACGGCCTGGTCGAGTTCCTCACCGCCTACGCCCGCGCCCTCGGCCCGGGCCCGCACACCCTGGTCGTCGAGGACGTCCACCGCGCCGACCCGACCGACGGCGAGTTCCTCGCCGTCCTGCTGCGCCGGATGGACCCGGCCCTGCTGACCGTCGTGGTCGGCACCGACGACGGCCCGCCGGACGCCGCGAGCAGCCCCGCCGAACCGCTCGCCCCCGCCCTCGCCGCGCACTGCGCCCGCACCGACGCCACCGGAGGGCCCGAACCCGTCCCCGAACGCGGCGCCGAGCTGGCCGCCCGCTACGTCCACGAGGACGGCACCACCGACGACCCGGCGGCGGCCCGCGCCCACGCCGAACTCCCCGCCCCGCAGCGGCACGCCCTGCACGACGCCCGGCGCCGCGAACTCGAAGCCCTGGACGAGCCCTCGCTGCGCCTCGGCGCCCTGCTCTGGCACGCCGAACAGGGCAGCGACGCGGCCGGCCTCGGCGCCGACCTGCTGCGCGAGGCCGCCAACCTCTGCTGCGACCTGGGCTTCTACGACGCCGTCCTGGACTACGGGACGCGCGGCGCCGCCCTGGTCGACCACGCCACCCACCCCGTCCACTGGTGGACGTTCATCGCCAAGCCCGCCACCGCCCTGGCCGCCCTGGAGCGCACCGACGGGATCCTCCCGTACTACGAGGAGGCCCGCGCCACCAGTACCGACCCCGACATCCACCTGCAGTGCGCGTACGGCACCGCGATGCTCTACACCCGCTTCCTGACCGGCGAGCACCGCGACTACCGGCTCGCCCGCGGCTGGATCAACACCGCCATCGCCCTGGCGGGCCAGCACCCCGAACCCAAGGAACGCGCCTTCCGCACCGCCTTCAACCGCAACGGCCTCGCCCTGATCGAGGTCCGCGAGGGCCGCCCCGAGGCCGCCCTCGCCCTGCTGGGCGCCTGCATCGCCGCCCTCGACGCCCTCCTCGCCCCCGGCGAACACGCCCTGCACCGCTCCGTCCTGGTCCACAACCGGGCCCAGGTGCACGCCGGACTCGGCCGCCACGAGGACGCCGTCGCCGACTACACCGCGGTGATCGCCGTCGACCCCAACTACGCCGAGTACCACTTCGACCGCGGCATCGTGCTGCGCCGCACCGGCCGCCTGGACGAGGCGCTCGCCGACTTCGAAGCCGCCGTCCGGCTCTCCCCGCCGTTCCCCGAGGCGTACTACAACCGGGCCGACGTGCGGGCCGAACTCGGCGACGTCAAGGGCGCGGTGGACGACTTCGGGTACGTCCTCGAACTCGACCCGGCGTTCGTCGACGCCCGCCTCAACCGGGCCAGCCTGCTCGCCGAACTCGACGAGACCGCCGCCGCCCGCCAGGACGTCGAAGCCGGCCTCGCCACCGCCCCCGACCACCCCCAACTCCTCGCCCTGAAAGCCCAGTTGCTCGCCGCCGAGGGCTACGCCGAGCAGGCCGCGGCCGCCTGCACCGCCGCGCTGGCCGCCGACCCGGAGTTCGCCCCCGCCTGGGCCCTGCGCGGCGAACTCGCCTACGCCGCAGGAGACTTCGACGCCGCCGCGGCCGACCTGGAACGCGCCGTCGCCCTCGACGACGACCCCGGCATCCGCTTCAACCTGGCCGTCGCCTACCACGACTGCGCCCGCGACACCGAAGCCGTCGCCCTGCTCGACGCCGTCGTCACCGAGACCGCCGACCCCGCCGCCCACCTCCAACGCGCCAAGTCCCTGCACCGCCTGGCCCGTTCCGCCAACGCCGAGACCGGCCTCCTGCTCGCCGCCGTCACCGACCTCGTCCTCGCCGCGGGCGCCGACGACCCCGAACTCGCCGCCGAAGCCGGCCAGTTGCTCGCCGAACTGCGCACCTGACCCCGAACGCCCGAATGACCCCGAACGACCCCGAACGCCCGAACGACCCCGAACGCCCGAACGACCCCGAACGCCCGAGCTGCTCCGAACGCCCGAGCGGCCCGGACCGCACCACGTGCGGTCCGGGCCCCTGGCGCGCCTACCAGCCCATCTACCAGCCCGCCTACCAGTCCGGCTACCCGGCCGACTCCCGGACCGGGACGTCCGCCGTTCCGGCCGGAGCCGACGGCGCCTGCTCCGGCGCCGGTCGCAGCGGCCACCAGAGCGATCGGCCGAGCAGCGCCGCCACCGCCGGGACGACCACCAGCGAGAGCAGCAGCGCGGAGAGCAGGATCCCGAGCGTCAGCGCGAAGGCGATCTGCTCGCTGCCGGGCGTGGTGGCCAGGCTGGCGAACGAACCGCCCAGCACCAGCCCGGCGGTGGCGACGGCGGGCGCGGTGTGCCGGACGGCGCGGGCCACGGCGGCCCGGGCCGGGCCGGGGCGGCGCATCTCCTCGCGGATCCGGTCGGTGATCAGGATGTTGTAGTCGGTGCCCAGCGCCACCACGAACAGGAACAGCACCAGCGGCAGGGTGAAGGCGACGCCGGGCCGGTCCAGCAGGTGCTGGAACACCAGGGTGGCGCTGCCCAGCGTGGCGGCGAACCCGAGCCCGACCGAGAGCAGCAGCGCCGCCGGGGCGAGCAGGCTGCGCAGGAGCAGCAGCAGGATCAGCGCGATCAGCGCGGCCGCGACCGGGAACACCACCAGCAGGTCGCGGTCGACCGCGTCCGCCACGTCGGCGAACACCGCCGCGGTACCGCCGACGTGGGCGCTCGTCCCGGCGGGGGAGTGGGCGGCGACGGCGGCCCGCAGCGGGCCGGACACCAGGGCGCGGGCCTGCTCGCCCTGCGGGTCGGCGGTGGGGTAGACGTCGATCCGGACGGCCCGGCCGTCCGCGCTGCCCACCGGGTCGGCGACCTGCCCGACGCCCGGCACGTCGCCGAGCGCCCGGGCCAGGCCGGAGAAGGCGGCGGGGTCGACGGCGCCGCCCCCGTCGGCGGTGGCGTACACGGTGGCCGGGTCGGACACGCCCGCCGGCAGGGAACGGGAGATCTCGGCGGCGGTGGCGGCCGCGGGCGTCCCGGAGGAGCCGCCGAGGCCGTAGTCCATCCGCATCCCGACCAGGCCCGCGGCCAGCGCGCCGAGCAGCGCGACGGAGGCCAGCAGCGCGGCCGCGGGACGGCTGGCCACCAGCTCGCCGAGGCGCGCCGCGACGCCCGGGCGCGGCTCCCGCCGCAGCGCGCGCGAGGGCCAGAACATGCCGCGCCCGCAGGCACCGAGCAGCGCGGGCATCAGGGTCAGGCTGCCCAGCAGCATCACCAGCACGGCGACGGCGATCGCCGGGCCGAGCGAGCGGAACTGGCCGAACCCGGCGACGCCCAGGGTGGCGAACGCGGCGACGATGGTCAGCGCGGCCGAGGTGATCGCGGTGCCGACCCGCCCGGACACCTCGGCGGCGACCGAGCGGGCGGGCGCGTCCGGGCGGGCCCGCAGCACCTCGCGGAACCGGAACAGCAGGAACAGCAGGTAGTCGACGCCGATGCCGAGCAGCACCACCGAGATCAGGCCCGGGGTGGAGGCGTCCAGCCGCAGGCCGGTGAGCTCGGCCAGGCCCGCCACCGCGCCGCCCGCCGCGCCGCCGATCAGGGTCACCGCGAGCAGCGGCAGCACGGCGGCCAGGACGCTGCGGAACACCAGCACGTTGAGCAGCACGATCAGTCCGACGACCAGGGCGCCGCCGACGGCGGACGCCGTCCGGTTCGCGTCGGCGCCGTCCGCGGCCTCGGCCAGGTTGCCGGTGAAGCCGGTGCGCATCCCGGCCGCGGCGAACCGCTCCCGGGCGGAGTCCCGGAACGCCCGGTAGACGTCCTGCACGCCCTCGTCGGCGGCGTTTCCGGCCAGTTCGACGGCCAGCAGTTCGAAGCCGCCGTCCGGGGCGACCATCGCGGGCGCCACCTGCGGGGTCTGCGAGCGGTCGGTCACCAGGAAGGCCGGCTCGTCGCCCTTGCGCGGCATCACCACCCGCTGCCGGGCCAGCCCGGCCGCCTCGGCGTCGATCCGCTGCCGGTCGGCGTCCGTCAGCGCGGCGCCGTCGGCGCGGGCGACCAGCACCGTGACGGTGGTGGCGTCGGGCCGCAGCCCGAAGTGCTCCTCGGCGATCCGCAGCGCCGCCGCCGAGTCGTAGCGCGCGGGCAGGAAGTCCGCGGTGCTGCTCCCGGTGACCCGGGCGAACAGCACCGGGGAGACCCCGGCCAGCGCGACCCCGAGCACCGCCCACAGGGCGATCACCTTCCAGGCGTGTCTGGTGGAGAATCCGGTCAGTGCGCGGATCACGGTCGCCCTCCGTCTGCGTGGCTGCTGGTGGACGGCGGTCGCCGCCCGATGACAGACCATCAGCCCGGGTGCCCCCGCGGCGTCGGGGCGACGGACGATCCGCACCGGGGCCCGCGGGCCCCCACCGCCCCCGCACCCGGGACCACGCTCCCAGGACCGCTCGCCCCGGGAGGGGACGTCCGCCCCGTCGGGCCGGTGCCAGAATGAGGGCATCGGGGCTGGTCAGTGGCAGCGCGGCCGCACCCGGGGACACCGGCGGGACACCAGCGGGACACGGGGGACGGACATGGGACGACCACAGCAGGAGCCGGGCACCGCGGCGGCGCGGGACGGCGTGCCGTGGACCCACGCCGACGCCCTGGTGGCGGTGGCCGCGGGCGTGCTCGACGCGGTCGGCAACCTGCTGTTCGGCGCGCTGGACGGCGAACGGGGGCCGGGTCTGCCCGTCTTCCTGCTCGCGCTGCTGGCCGCCCTCCCGCTGCTGGCCCGGCGCAGCCGCCCGGTGCCGGCGCTCGCCGCGGTGCTGGTGCCGAGTGCCGCCGCCGACCTGCTCGGCCCCGGGACGCCGCACTTCGGGGTGGTCCTGACGGTCGCGCTGTACTCGGTGGCCCGGGTGAGCAGCCCCGCCACGACCGCCGCGGCCGTCCTGGCCACCTCGGTGGCGACCGTCCTCGGCCAGGGCCACTTCCGGGTACCGGCCTGGGACGTGGCGGTGTCCGCCCCGTGCTCCGCGCTGCTGGTCGCCGCCGCCGGACTCGCGGTCGCCCGCTGGCAGCGCGAGGTCGCGGCCAACCGGCAGCTGCTCGCCGACCGCGCGGTGGCCGAGGAGCGCCGCCGGATCGCCCGGGAGCTGCACGACGTCGTCGCCCACCACATCACCACCATGCAGCTGATGGCGGGCGGCGCCCGCGCCAACCTCGCCGACCCCGAGGTGGTCCGGGACGCCCTGGTCACCCTGGAGTCCTCCGGCCGCCTCGCGCTGCGCGAGATGCGCCAACTCCTCGACGTCCTACGGGCCGGCGACGAACCGGACGCCGTCCCGCCCGCCCCGCAACCGGGCGCCGACGACCTGCCCCGCCTGCTGGAGGAGTCCCGCCGGGCCGGGCTGCCCGCCGACCTCACCGTGCGCGGCGAGGCCCGCCCGCTGCCGCCCGCCCTCGGCCTGACGGTGTTCCGGATCGTCCAGGAGGCCCTGACCAACGCCCGCAAGCACGCCGGCCCGGCCCGCGCCACCGTCCACCTCACCTACCGCCCCGACCTGCTCACCGTGCACGTCCGCAACGACGGCCCCGCCCCCGCCCCCACCCGCCCCCCGGCCGACCGCGGCGGCCACGGCCTGATCGGCATGCGCGAACGCGCCGCCCTCCACGGCGGCACCCTCACCGCCACCCCCCACCCCGACGGCGGCTTCGCCGTCCACGCCGAACTCCCGCTCCCCGCCGACGAATCCGCCGAGCAGTCGGCCCAACTGCCCTCCTCACCCCCTCAATCGCCCGGCCCGTCCCCCCAACTCCCTTCCCCCTCCGGTGCGTCCACCAGCCCCTCCACGGAGGCCCTCCGATGACCCCGATCCGCATCCTGGTCGCCGACGACCAGCCGCTGGTGCGCCGCGGCCTCTGCCTGATCCTCTCGCCCGACCCCGCCTTCACGGTCGTCGGCGAGGCCGGGAACGGCGCCGAAGCCGTCGAACTCGCCCGCCGGCTGCGCCCCGACGTGGTGGTGATGGACATCCGGATGCCCGTCCTCGACGGCGTCGACGCGACCCGCGAACTCGCCCGGGCCCTCCCGGACTGCCGGGTCCTCGCGCTCAGCACCTTCGACCTCGACGAGTACGTGGTCGCCGCGCTCCGGGCCGGTGCCTGCGGCTTCCTCCCCAAGGACGTCTCGCCGGAGGAGCTCGCCGCGGCGATCCGCACCGTCCGCACCGGCGAGGCGGTGGTCGCCCCGCGCCTGCTGACCCGCCTGATCTCCACCTACGTCCGCACCCCCGCCCCCGCGACCCCGCATCCGGCCCCCGCCTCCGCCTCCGCCGATCTCACCCCCCGCGAGACCGAGGTCTGGCGCCTGATCGCGACCGGTCTCGACAACGACGCCATCGCGGGCGCCCTCGACCTCAGCCGTTCCACCGTCAAGAACCACATCACCTCCCTCTTCGCGAAGCTCGACGTCCGCGACCGGGCCCAGGCCGTGATCGCCGCCTACGAGTCCGGCCTGGTCGCCGCGGGGGCCGCGGGCGGCGGGTGAGCGCGGTCAGGGTCAGCCAGGCGTTGCCCCGGAACTCCCTGACCGGGGCGGGAACACCAGGGGTCGGGCCGGCCGTGGGGCCGGACGACCCCGTACGGGCCGGGCCGGAACGAGACCGGCCGACCCGAGCGCGCCCCCACGAAGACCGTCCCCTGATGGCAAGGCTCACCCGACCCCGTGGAGTCCCCCGTGCACAGGCCCTCCCGTCGTACCGTCCTCGGCGCCGCCCTCACCGCCGCCGCCACGCTGCCCCGCACCAGCGAGCTCTTTCAACGGCGACCCGGACGAGTGGTGAGCCGACTGCCGTTGACGGGCGTTCGGTCTGCTGGATCTCGCCAGCAGGCCGAATACCGTGCGCCCGCACTGTCACCTGATCGGTGGCCGAGTTGAAAGAGCTCAGTGCCTCGGCCGCGACCCTGAGCGTCTCCAGCTGGCAGCAGCGCTGGGCGCCCTCGGCGGCCGTCGACGGCCTCGCCGCGTTCGAGACCGTCGAGGACGACCGCGCCGACTCCCACCCGGCCGGTGCCCCGCACATCCGCGTCGAGGGCGACAACTTCCGCTGGAACATGCACACGGTCGACCGCGACACCTCCACCGACCGCCAGCGCCACGAGGTCACTGGCAGGCGCACGCCCGCCGGCGGCGCCGCCAACGGCACCACGGTCGACCGCCCGATGGACATCACCGTCAACGGCACCCGGATCGCCGCCGGGCGCTCTTTCCTCCCCACCGGGAACTGGGACACCTGGGCGACCGCCTCGCTCCCGATCACCCTCAAGGCCGGGACCAACACCGTCCGCGCCACCTCCACCACCGCCGACGGCGGCCCCAACCTCGACCGGATCACCGTCCGCTGACGGTGGGGGCACCGGGACCTCGCCGTCGTACGCGGGGCCCGGTGCCCCCTCACAGCTCCGGCCGCGCCGGCCGGTCTCGCCGTCCAGGGCGGCGAGACCGGCCCGTACGGCCTTCGGGCCTTCGAGCGCGTCCTCCTCCGGTCCCGCCGCCGCCCCGGAAGAACTGCGCTTCGTCCTACGGGACCTGGGCGTCCGTCGGCTGATCGCCACGTGCGCCGCCCGGCGAGCAGATCGGGTTCCTTCCCCGGAGAGCCGCCCCGTTGCAGGGGCGCTTCCGGGAGTCGGGGCCCGGACGGGGCGAGATCCGACGCATCGAGGTGGCCGCCGTGAACGACCTGCCCTTCCCGCGCGCCCACCGAGCCGGCCGATTCGGACGCCGTCACTGCCCCCGATGCGGAGCATCCAATTCCCCTTCGGGCAGAACTCTGGCCGTCCCCGCACCTGTTGATGGACACTCAGATCGTCGCGCGTGGTGCAGCAGGCCGCACCGCCGGTCGGTCCCTGCACGGCTGGTCCCAGAAATGTTAGCGCTAACATTCGCTGGGCCGGTTGTCGTCGGTGCCGGAGTCGTCCGTCCCGTACCGATGGTCCCAAGGGCGGAGGGAAGCCGGATCGGTTCGGTCGGCGCCCGTCGCGAGGCGGCGGCCGGGAGCGCCGACACTGCAGTGCCGGAGGTCCGCTTCCCGGCTGTGCCCGTCGACGCCGTCCCTTCCCATCCCGATCCGACAAAGGGCTTGAACATTGACATTCGCACTTCGGCGGTGGTCGCAGCGCTTCCTCGCCTTGACGGTAAGCCTTCTCTGCACGATGGCGTTCCTCCCGAGCGCTGCCCGGGCGGACAACCCGATCGTGCAGCACATTTACACCGCCGACCCGGCGCCGCTGGTCTACAACGGCCGGGTCTACCTGTACACCGGGCACGACGAGGACAACTCGACGACTTTCAGGATGCGCGACTGGCGGGTGTGGTCCTCGTCGGACATGGTGAACTGGACCGATCACGGCTCGCCGATGAGCCTGGCGACCTTCAGCTGGGCCGGCGCGGACGCCTGGGCGGGACAGGCCGTCTACCGCAACGGCAAGTTCTACTGGTACGTGCCGGTGCGAATGACCAATGGATCGCAAGCCATCGGAGTCGCGGTCTCGGACAGCCCCACCGGGCCGTTCCGTGACGCGCTCGGCCATCCACTGGTCCAGAACTCCGAAATCGATCCCACCGTCTTCATCGACGACGACGGGCAGGCCTACCTGTACTACGGGAACCCGAGGCTGTGGTACGTGCGGCTCAACGCCGACATGGTCTCGTACTCCGGCAGCCCGACGCAGATACCGCTGACCACCGCGGGATTCGGCACCCGCACGGGAGATGCGAACCGGCCCACCCTGTACGAGGAAGGGCCCTGGTTCTACAAGCGAAACGGCCTCTACTACATGGTGTTCGCGGCGAAATGCTGCTCCGAGTTCATCGCCTACTCCACCTCGCCCGGCCCGACCGGACCCTGGACGTACCGCGGCACCATCATGCCCACGCAAGGCAGCAGCTTCACCAACCACGTCGGCATCGTCGACTTCAACGGCGGCTCGTACTTCTTCTACCACAACGGCGCTCTGCCGGGCGGCAGTGGCTACACCCGGTCGGTCGCGGTGGAGAAGTTCAGCTACAACGCCGACGGCACCATCCCGACGATCAACATGACGACGGCGGGGGTGCCGCAGGCCGGCACGCTCAACCCCTACGTCCGCCAGGAGGCCGAGACCGTCGCGTGGGGCAGCGGCATCGAAACCGAACCCTCCAGCGAGGGCGGAATGAACATCGGCTGGATCGAGAACGGCGATTACACCAAGGTCAAGGGCGTGGCGTTCGGCACCGGTGCCGGCTCGTTCACCGCCAGGGTGGCCTCGGGCGCCGGCGGCGGCCGGGTCGAGCTGCACCTGGACAGCGCCACCGGGCCGACGGTCGGGACCTGCACCGTGCCGGGCACCGGAGGCTGGCAGACCTGGAGCACGGTCTCGTGCCCCGTCACCGGTGCGACCGGGACCCACGACCTGTACCTGCGCTTCGCCGGTGGCAGCGGGTACCTGTTCAACGTGAACTGGTGGCAGTTCACCTCCGGCCAGTCCGCCTTCTCGTCGACCGCCGTCGCCCAGCACAGCGGGTACTGCCTGGACGACCCCGACCTGAGCACCGCCGACGGCACCCAGTACCAGCAGTACACCTGCGGCACCGGTGAGGAACAGCGGTTCGACTTCAGCCCGGTGCAGGGGGTGGCGGACACCTACTCCCTGGTGAACCACTACAGCGGCAAGTGCCTCGACGTCGGCGGCGCCTCCACCGCCGACGGGGCGGCGGTCGAGCAGTGGACCTGCCACGGCGGCACGAACCAGCAGTTCACGCTGCGGCAGACCGCCGCCGGCGACTACCAGCTCGTCGCGGTGCACAGCGGCAAGTGCGTGGACGTCAGCGGGATCTCCACCGCCGTCGGAGCACCGGTCCACCAGTGGACGTGCGACCCCGCCAGTGCCCTGGCCACCAAGAAGAACCAGGTCTGGCGCCTGACCGGCAAGAACTGAACCACCACGGGGCCGGGCCCGGGCCGGCAACTCGGCGCCCGGCCCCGTCCGGAGTCGTCCACCGGCTGTTCGAGTCCGTCCACGGCCCCCTCGGAGGGCGGTCCGGACTCGAACAGCACGGCGGACGCACCACGGAGGCGCCGGGGCACGGGCCGGCCGGCGGATCCCGGCCATGACCCGCACGATCCGGCACAGCCGCACCACCGGCCGACCCGTCACCCGCTCACTGACCGCCCACGACCACCGGCCGGCTCCGGAACCGCTCCACCACCGGCGGGGCCGGTCGCCGGGTGCGGTCCCGCTGCGCGGGAGACCTCCCGGTCGTCGTGCGGGTCACTTCGCGAGGAAGGCCAGCAGCGCCGCGTTCACCTCTTCGGCGTGGGTCCACAGCAGGTCGTGCGGGGCGCCCTCGATCTCCACGTACCCGGCGGATGGCAGCGCGCGGTGGAACGGCCTGCCGGAGTTGTCGACGGGCAGGATGCGGTCGCCGGTCCCGTGCAGGATCAGCGCGGGCACGTCGATGCGCAGGATGTCGGCCGGGCGCCGGGGCGCCGATGAGGTGCGGTGAGAAGTGTCGAGCGGTGACGAGCGCACCATGGTGGCTGCTCTCGCCGGTTGCCACGCAGGGTTGCCGGGAGAGCCGCGGCCGCCTCCCGGCCTTCGGGCGGACGCCGACACCCACGGCTGGATGCGCCAGGTGCTGCAAGGCCCCTGTCCGCAGTGCACTGGCGGCGGATCGGGAGGCCGCCCGGTTCGGGCGACCCCCGGGACGCCGCAGCACACCGGGGCGGGGCGTGGCCGGCCACGAAGACGGGGTGCTCCCGTGCCGAGCCGGGAGCCCCCCGACCTTTGGGTCAGGTGCGGATCGGCGGAGTGTCGGCCAGATGGCCGACCAGGAACCAGACCTGGGCCTCACCGGTGCGGATGATCTGGGAGACCAGCAGGTCGTCGGTCCCGTCGTCACCGAGTTCGGCGGCGCGAGTGGCCGCGTCGCGCGCGTCGACGAGGATCGACTCGTGCGCCTCCAGCAGCCGCGCGAGCATCGCCGGAACCTCCTCCACGCCGTCCGGTGGACGCGGCACAGAGGTGAGTTCGGCGACGTGCCGCGGATCCCCGACGGCCACTCCTCCGAGGCTCTGGACCCGTTCGGCCAGCGCGTCCACCAGCGCCAGCTGCTGCGCCGCATGCTCGTCGAACAGCTGGTGCAGCTGGGAGAAGGTCGCGCCGCGCACCGTCCAGTGGTGCTTCTTGTAGAGCGAGTAGAGGATCTGGGTGTCTGCCAGGAGCTGATTCAGCCGGTGGCAGGAGTGCGCCCGGGAATCGGAGGAGAGTCCCAGCGGGAGCTGCCTGACGGTACCGAAGCGCTGGATCTCACCGCCGTCCTGGTACGGCAGCGGGTGGCCGGTGCGTTCGTCGCAGGGCTCGGCAGGGCTTGTCGAGGTCATGGGAGTCCTCACTCTCGGTCGGCGACCGCGCAGGGGCAGCAGGGTGGAGCACTGATCGGGAGCGGACGGGTGCGTTCACCGTCCTGAATCGCGTGTCCGCCGGTCGGGCCCGCTCCGCCGGGAGGAGGCGGAGCGGGCCCACGGTGCGGTTACTTGGCCAGGAAGGCGAGGAGGGCGTCGGTGACCTCCTGGGCGTGGGTCCACAGCAGGCCGTGCGGGGCGCCGTCCACGACGACGTAGTCGGCCTCCGGGAGGGCCTGGTGGAAGAGCTCGCCGGTGGCCTCGATGGGCAGGATGCGGTCGGCGGTGCCGTGCAGGATCAGCGCGGGGACGTCGATCTTGGCGATGTCGGCGCGGAAGTCGGTGGTCCAGGTCGCCACGCACGCCAGGGAGGCGTACCAGGAGGCGCCGGCGGCGACGTTCCAGCTGTTGCGGACGGCCTCCTCGCTGATGCGGGTGCCGAGGTTCTCGTCGAGGTTGTAGAAGTCCTGGTAGAAGGCGGTGAAGTAGGCGTAGCGGTCGGCGGTGACGGCCTGCGCGATACCGCTGAAGACGGTGCCGTCGACGCCGCCGGGGTTGTCGTCGGTCTTGAGCAGGAACGGCTCCAGCGAGGCGAGGAAGGCCGCCTTGGCGATGCGCGCCGAGCCGTGGGTGCCCAGGTAGCGGCCGACTTCGCCGGTGCCCATCGAGAAGCCGACGAGGACGGCGTCGGTGAGGTCGAGGGTGGTCAGGACGGTGTCGAGGTCGGCGGCGAAGGTGTCGTAGTCGTAGCCGGTGGTGGGCTGGCTGGAGCGGCCGAAGCCGCGCCGGTCGTAGGTGATGACGCGGTAGCCGGCCTTGAGCAGGGCGGCGGACTGCTTCTCCCAGGAGTGGCCGTCGAGCGGGTAGCCGTGGATGAGCACGACCGGCTGCCCGGTGCCGTGGTCCTCGTAGTACAGCTCGATGTCGGTGGAGTTCTCCTGGCCGACGGTGATGAACGCCATGGCGGTTACTGCCTTTCGGTGAGGTCGTGGTGCGAGGAGGAGGTTCGGGGCGGGCTCAGCGGACGGTTCGGGCGGCGTCCTCGACGATGCGGGTGACGGCGTCGGGACGGGAGACGGAGACCGCGTGGGAGGCGGCGATCTCGGTGGTGCGGGCGTGGGCGCGGTCGGACATGAAGCGCTGGGCGGCCACCGGGATGTTCAGGTCCTCGGTGGTGACCAGGGACCAGGAGGGGATGGTCTTCCAGGCGGCCCGGGTGGACTTCTCCTCCAGTGCGGCGGCGGCGACGGGGCGCTGTCCCGCCGCCATGAGCCGGGCCTTGTCCGCCGGTACGTCGGCGGCGAACTGGCCGCGGAACTTCTCCGCCTTGATGTAGACGTCGGTTCCCCGACTGCCGTCCGGCAGGGTGTAGTCGACGGACTCGATCGCCTGGCCGAGGGTGCTGCCGGGGAACTTGTTGGTCAGCCCGAGCGAGCTCTCGCCGGTGTCGGGCAGGAAGGCGGCGATGTAGACCAGCGCCTTCACCTTGCCCTCCAGACCCGCGGCGGCCTGGCTGATGACGGTGCCGCCGTAGGAGTGGCCGACCAGGACCACGGGCCCGTCGATGTGGTCGACGACGCTGCGCAGGTAGGCGGCGTCGGTCGCCGGACCGCGCAGCGGGTTGGCCACGGCCACCACCGGGTAGCCCGCACGCTGCAGCCGCGTGACGACACCGTCCCAGCTCGCGGCGTCGGCGAACGCCCCGTGCTCCAGCACGATCGTCGGCCGTTCCGGGCGGAGGGGCGCCGCACCGGCCGCACCGGGCAGGGTGACGGCGACCGCGGCCAGCCCCACGGCCGAGGTGACACCGAGCAGGGCGGATCGGCGGTTGAGAAGGGTGGTGCGCATGCGTGAACGTCCTTGTTTCCTCGGCCGTCGGCCCTGGTCGGGCCCGGCGGAATGGGGCGGTGCGTTCGAGGGACGAAGCACCGAGTTCCTTGACAGGAAGATGAGTGGGCGTGTTCGGCCCGCGCCGGCTGACGGGCGCGGACCGGAGAGTGGCGAGTGGTGCGTCGCAGCGACGGGAAGGGCGGATGTCCGGCTGCGGCCCCGCTCGGGCACCGTCGACCCCGGCCGGCGGGGCGGGGTGTCCTACGTCCTGTCCTACGACGGAAGGAGCGGCTCGGTTCACCCCGGGAACGGCGGCGTTCCGTCGCAGGCGGCGAACGCCGGTGCGGGGCGGCGACTCTCAGTCCGCGGCGGTCAGGACTCCGTAGACCCGCCTCAGGTAGTCGTGGGTGCGCTCCGAGCCCAGGAGGCCGTCGCCCAGCCGGTTCATCGTGTACGCGAAGGTGACGCGCCGGTCGAGGTCCATCACGACGATCGACCCGCCCCGGCCGACCCAGAAGCAGACCCTCCCGCCGGGCAGGTGCGGCATCGTCCGCGCATCGGCCAGCGCGAAGCCCACGCCCCAGCGCACGGGAACGCCCAGGAACAGGTCGACTCCGTCGGACTGTACGTCGAGGACCTTGTCGACCGTGTCCGCGGAGAGGAGCCGGCGGCCGTTCACCCGGCCGCGCCGTGAGATCACGGAGAGGGCCCGGGCCATGCCCCGTGCGTTGCCGTGCCCGTTGACGGCTCCGAGTTCGGCACGGCGCCACTGCGGGGTGTCGACGTGCTCGTCCCGGGCGGGGCTGCCGAGCAGCGTCTTCGTGAAAACGCCCTCCGGGTCCAGGCCGGCGGGTGTCCCGGAGAGCGGCGGAGGGGCCACCAGTTCGGCGATGCGCGGCCAGTCGACCCGCCGCGCACCGATCTGGACGTCGGCCTGGGACGGGTCGGCGATCTCCGCGTCGACGAAGGCGGCCAGGGTCCGGCCAGTGACCCGCCGGACGAGCTCTCCTATCAGCTGCCCCTGCGTCTGCACGTGGTAGCCCGAGGCGCTGCCCGGCTCCCACCAGGGCGCCTGCGCGGCCAGCCGGGCGCTCGCGGTGGGCCAGTCGTACAGGTCGTCCACGGTGAAGGGCTGCTCCCAGCCCGGGAGTCCCGCGGTGTGGGCCAGGACGTGCCGCACCTCGACGTCCTGCTTGCCCTGTGCGGCGAACTCGGGCCAGTAGTGCGCGACCGGGCGGTGAAGGTCCAGTGCGCCCCGGTCGACGAGGACGAGGGCCGCCAGACTGCTGAGGGTCTTGGTGGTCGACCACAGGTTGACCAGCGTGTCCCGGTGCCACGCGACGGTCCTCGCCGTGTCGGTGTACCCGCCCCACAGGTCGACCTCCAGCACTCCGTCCACATCGACGGCGATCGATGCCCCCAGTTCCTCGCCGGACTCCAGGTGCGCCGCCAGCGCCGCTCGGACCGGTTCGAACCGGGCCGTGTTCCTTCCCTCGACCGTGACCAAGACACTTCCTCACTCGTGACGACGACCGTTCCCTCACACCACGGCGGGGACTTGACACCGGTTCACACCGCGCCGCGAACGGACGACGCCGCGCCGCGGGCGCCGCCCGACTACGACGACCCTCGAATTCCCTGCTTCTCCAGTGCTCTGCGCAACGCCCGCACGGCGTAGAAAGCACGGCTCTTGACGGTGCCCGGCGGTATCCCGAGGTGCTCGGCGGCCTGGTTGACGCTGTACTCCAGGGAGTACATGAGACGGATGACGGTCTGCTGTTGCTCGTTCAGCTCGCCCAGGGCCTGCAACACCACGTGGGAGTCGATCGTGGAATCCGTGCTGTCGCAGGAGGCATCCAGCTTCTCGACGGGCACGAGTTCCAACGGCCTCGTCCGGCGAGCCCGGTGATGGTCGATGACGAGGTTCCTGACCACGGTGAACAACCACGGCCTGAGGCGTTCGTTGCCGCCGCCCAGGGACCCGGCGTGCTTCCAGGCACGGGCGGCGGTCTCCTGGAGGATGTCCTCGCCCTTGTGCCAGTCGCCGTCCAACAGGCGCGTGGCGTAGCGGACGAGCAGCGGGCCGTACCGGTCGTAGATGTCCCTGGTGAAGGCGTCGCAGTCCAGGTCGGGTGCGGGGTTCCGGGCATCCGACCGGGCCGGGGCGGGGTCAGTGGTTTCGGGTTCCGTGAGCCCGTTCATGAGAGGCGCCCCATCCTGTTCGAGTCTTCCGTGGTGTGCTCGGTCGCAGGTGCGCGGAACAGCCGCACACGTGCTTCCTGCGAGGGGGAACGCCGGCTTCTCAGGAGGCGAGGAAGTCGAGCAGGGCGGCGTTGACCTCGGTCGCGTGGGTGAGCAGCAGCCCGTGCGGAGCACCGTCGATCTCGACGTACCGCGCGTCGGGCAGGCGGCGGCGGAACTCGCGCGCCGTGGCGTCGATCGGCAGGATGCGGTCGGCGGTCCCGTGCAGGATCAGCGACGGCACGTCGATGCGCTCCACGTCGGCCCGGAAGTCGGTCAGCCACGTCGGGACGCACGCGTGCGCCGCCACGGGGGCCGAGCCGGCGGCGGTGGTCCAGTTCGCCCGCACCGCGGCCTCGCTGAGCCGCGACCCGAGCGTCTCGTCGGAGTTGAAGAAGTCGACGAAGAAGCTTTCGTACCAGGCGTGGCGGTCGGCCCGTGCCTGTTCCGCGATGCCGTCGAAGACGCTCTGCGGCACACCGGCGGGGTTGTCCGGCGTCTGCAACAGGAACGGCTGGAGCGAACCCAGGAACGCCGCCTTCGCCACCCGCTGCGAGCCGTAGGTGCCGAGGTAGCGGGCGACCTCGCCCGAGCCCATCGAGAACCCGACGAGCACCACGTCACGCAGGTCCAGCTGCGTCAGCACCGTGTCCAGGTCGGCGGCGAAGGTGTCGTAGTCGTAGCCCGTCACGGTCCTGCTCGACCGGCCGAAGCCACGGCGGTCGTAGGTGATGACGCGGTAGCCGGCCCCGACCAGCGCACCGGTCTGCTTCTCCCACGACCGCCCGTCCAGCGGGTAACCGTGGATCAGGACGACCGGCTGCCCCGACCCGTGGTCCTCGTAGGAGAGCTCGATGTCGGTCGAGCCCTCGGCGCCGACGGTGACGGTACCCATGGTGTGCCTTCCCGCCCGTCCGCCGTGTGCGGACCGGGCATGGCACAAACCTAGGAAACGCGCAGGTCGGACCGCGTCCGTCAGGCTACGTCTCCGGCGTACGTCATGATGCTGCGCCGTCGGGGTACGTCACCGTGCCACCCAGTACCGCGGCGAGCTCGCCGCGGGACACCACCCCCAGTTTGGGGAACATCCGCTGGAGGTGGGTGCTCACCGTCCGGGGCGAGACGTACAACCGCTCGCCGATCTCCCGGTTCGTCAGACCCTGCGCGGCGAGCTGCGCGACGTGCAGTTCGGTCGAGGTCAGCCGGTCGACCACGGCCGGGTCCTGACGGGGGGACGACGTCCCCGCTGCGCGCAGCTCCTGCCGGGTCCGCTCCGCCCACGCCGACGCGCCGAGGGCGTCGAAGACCTCGCGTGCGGCCTGCAGGACGACGCGGGACTCCGCCGGCCTCCGGTGGCGCCGCAGCCACTCGCCCAGGGCCAGGTGCGCCCGCGCCCGCTCGAACGGCCAGTCGGTGGGGACGGCGTCGAGGGCCGCCCGGTAGAGCGGCTCGGCGTCGTCCTGCGGGCTCAGCAGGGCCCGGCTCATGCGCAACCCGCAGAGCAGGGCGGGCGAAGGGGTCGTCTCCCCGAGCAGGACCAGCTCCTTCACGACGCCGCGCACCGCCTCCGCGGATTCGCTGCGCACGGCCGCCTCGACCAGCTCCGCGACCGCGTAGAAGCGCAGCCAGGGGTGGAAGGCGGGGTCGGCCGGGTCGAAGACCCGGTGCAGGTGGCCGAACGCGTCGCCGTAGCGGCCCTCGCAGAGCGCCGCCTGCCCGCGGGCCGTCTGCAGGATGGCCAGCACCGGGCGCCCTCCGCTGGGCAGGGCCGCGCGCTCGGCCTCCGCCGCCCACGCCTCCGCCGCCGGGTCACCGCCGACGGCGGCCAGCTGCGCGCGGATGGCGTTCACCATCGCGTGCACGAGGGGCTGACCGGTCTCCAGGGCCAGTGACGCGGCCTCCTCCGCGGCGAGGAGACCGGCGCGCACGTCACCCAGCCGTGCGGCGCTCCCCGCCTGGACGCAGAGGGCGCGGGCCAGCATCGACAGCCTGCCCTGCGCCCGTAGGGCGTCCAGCGACCGCGCCGTCAACCGGCTCGCCAGGGCGGGCGCGCCCACCGTCACGGCGGCGGCGCCCAGGAGCTGGTCCCCCTCCGCGTTCTCGGACGCGCGCCGCAGCTGACCCGCCAGCCCTTCCATGACCGCCCCTCCCCGGTCGACCGGCGCCGAGTACGCCCGCAGGGCGACCAGGTCGGCGTCGTCGGCGTCCACGGGCATCCGGTCGGCGGCGGCGGCGACGCGCTCGCGGGCGGCCGGTCCCGGCTCGCCCCAGAAGCACTGCAGGACCGCGCCCCACAGCATGCGCAGCCCCAGTGTCGGCTCGCCCCCGGCGGCGATCTCGACCGCCAGCTCGGCCAGTTCGGCGGTCGCGGCGCCCTCGCCCCGCGTTCCCTCGGCCAGCGCGATGCTGACCCAGGCCGCGCGGCCGCGGTCCCGGACGGAGAGGTCCAGGTAGCGTGCCTGGGCCAGCAGGTGCGCCGCGACGTCCCCTTGGCCCGACTCCAGCGCGAGTTCCGCCGCCCGCAGCAGCCGGTCCGCCCGCGCGGACGGGTCCTTCGTCAGCTCCGCCGCCCGCCTCAGCGCGGCGAGGGCAGCGGCGACACCGCCCCGCCGGAGGGCCCTGTCGGCCGTGGAGTCCAGATCCCGCGCCACCCGTTCGTCGAAACCGGCGGTGGCGGCGGCGCGGTGCCACGCCTGCCGGTCGGGCTGCCCGTGGAGCGCGGCGGCCAGAGCGGCGTGTGCGGCCTGTCGTTCCGCGGCGGTGGCGGCGTGGTACATCGCCGAGCGGATGAGCGGGTGCCTGAGGGCCAGCCCGGCATCCACCAGACCGGCGTCGACCGCTGCGTCGAAGGCGGCGACGTCGACCGCCGTCCCGAGCATCCGGGTCGCCGCGGCGAGGCATTCGTCCATCGTCCCGTCGCCGTTGAGGGCCGCGAGGAGCAGGACCGCCCGGGTGTCGGCCGGAAGGCAGGAGATCCGCGCCGTGAAGGTCCGCTCCAGCCGCGCGGTCAGCGGCAGCGGACCCGGGTTGAGCGCGTACGCCCCGCCGACCGCCTGCAGCGCCACCGGCAGCTCGGTCAGCGCCAGCGGGTTCCCGGCAGCCTCCTCCAGCAGCCGCCGCCTGACCTGCGGTCCCAGGCCGGGGGCCACCGCGTCCAGCACCTCGCCCGACACCTCGTCCGTCAGCGGACCCAGGTGCAGCACGGGCAGACCGGCGCTGCTGAGGCGGTCGTCGAGGCTGCGGGTGACGGCGACCAGGACGAGGGGGTCGGACTCGATCCGCCGCGCCACGAACCCGAGCACGTCGAGGCTGGCACGGTCCATCCAGTGGGCGTCCTCGAGGACCACCAGGAGCGGTGCCTTCGCCGCGGCGTCCGTCAGCAGGGTCAGCGCGGCCAGGCCGACGAGGTACAGATCGGGGACGGCCTCGTCGACGAGCCCGACGGCCGCGAGCAGCGCGGTGCGCTGACGCCCCGGCAAGTCGTCGATCCTGTCCCGCAGTTGGTGGACCAGCTGGTGCAGAGCGGCACAGGGCAGGTTCTCCTCCGACTGGACCCCCACCGCAGTGACCACCTGGGTCCCGCCGCGCGCTGCCGCTGCCGCGGCCTCCGCGACCAGCGCCGACTTGCCGATCCCCGGCGCGCCGACGATCACCGTAGCGCCACCCGAGCCGCTGGCACCCTGCTCGACCAGGGCGGCCAGCGCGCGACGCTCCGTCTCCCGACCCAGGAGCGCCCGCCGCTGCATGTCCCACTCCGTTTCTCCGTGCCGTCCCCGCCACCCGAGGGCTCCGTGCCCGCGCGGGACCGGGCGACCCGGCGGAATGCCACTGGCAGGCGACCCGGAGGCCGAGTCGAGGCCGTCGGCACCATGGTATGCAGGCGCGCTCACCGCGCCGCCGCCGGGATGCACCGGAGCCAGGGCGTGCCCGCCGTTCGGAGAACGGCCGCCGCCGAGGAGGAGAAGCCAGGTCAAAGGGGTCGCCCCCCACGACGTCCCCCGGCGTCCGGAGGACGTCGTCACCCACCGGGCGGGCAGCGCCGTGGGCCAGTGCGTCCTTCCTGGCATCGAATGCAGCACCGCGCACAGCCCCTCCCGCCGGTGGCCGTGCGGCGTCTCCGGGGCTCAGGCTCCCCTGCCGGGGCCGCCGGAAGACCACGGACCCGTGCGTCCACCGGCGGCCTGTTCGAGACCGGGCCGGGGCTGGACGCCCTCGCCGAACGCATGCGGTTCCGCAAGACCTTCGTCCCACCCGACCTCGCCGTGCCGTCCGCCTACGTACCCGCGCTGCGGTTGACGGCGCAGACGCTTCCCGGCCGCTCGACGGAGCTGGTCATGCGAGGCCGGGACGGACCCGAACCCAGTGAACCGATTCCGGACCCGGTCCCACGGCGGCACGGCACCTCTCGTGGTCGTCAGAAGCGGAGGGCGAGGCCACCGGACTGCAGAGCTCGACCAGCAGGACGTCCCGACGCCCGCCCGAGGGAGTGGCAGCGCCGGTAGAAGATCGAACCTACTGAGTCGGCAGCCGCGAGCGATGGCTACTGGGAGTAGCGATATGGCGTGCTGCCCAGTGCGGTCAAGGGCGGGCAGGCGTCACCGCGAGCCCCAGAGGTACTGCAGCCGACCCCTCTCTACGCGTTTCCGCAGGTCAAGACCCTGCCTGACCTGCGGAAGCGGCGAGAGACCAACCTGCGTTCCCGCAGGTCAGCGGAGGTCCTACAGGTCGTAGTACAGCTCGAACTCGTGCGGGTGCGGCCGCAGCGCGATCGGGGCGATCTCGTGGGTGCGCTTGTAGTCGATCCAGGTCTCGATCAGGTCGGTGGTGAAGACGCCGCCCGCGAGGAGGTACTCGTGGTCGGCCTCCAGGGCGTCGAGGACGGCGCCGAGGGAGGCGGGGACCTGGGGGACGGCGGCGTGCTCGTCGGGGGCCAGTTCGTAGAGGTCCTTGTCGACGGGCTCCAGCGGTTCGATCTTGTTCTTGATGCCGTCGAGGCCGGCCATCAGCATGGCGGAGAAGGCCAGGTACGGGTTGGAGGCCGGGTCGGGGGCGCGGAACTCGATGCGCTTGGCCTTGGCGTTGGAGCCGGTGATCGGGATGCGGATCGCGGCGGAGCGGTTGCGCTGGGAGTAGACCAGGTTGACCGGGGCCTCGAAGCCGGGGACGAGGCGGTGGTACGAGTTGACC
This sequence comes from Kitasatospora phosalacinea, assembly GCF_000717185.1. GTDB lineage: Bacteria > Actinomycetota > Actinomycetes > Streptomycetales > Streptomycetaceae > Kitasatospora > Kitasatospora phosalacinea_A. The sequence goes on from NZ_JNYE01000053.1 coordinate 44,952, forward strand.
GAGGGGTTGGTGAAGGCGAGCAGCGAGGGGGCGTGCTTGAGGATGCCGCCGATGTAGTAGCGGGCGGTGTCGGAGAGGCCCGCGTAGCCCTGCTCGTCGTAGAAGAGCGGCGAGCCGCCGGTCCACAGCGACTGGTGGACGTGCATGCCGGAGCCGTTGTCGCCGAAGATCGGCTTGGGCATGAAGGTGGCGGTCTTGCCCGCCCGCCAGGCGACGTTCTTGATGATGTACTTGAACAGCATCAGGTCGTCGGCGGCGTGCAGCAGGGTGTTGAACTTGTAGTTGATCTCGGCCTGTCCGGCGGTGCCGACCTCGTGGTGCTGGCGCTCGACCTCCAGCCCGGCCTTGGCGAGTTCGAGGGACATCTCGGCGCGCAGGTCGGCGAAGTGGTCGACCGGCGGGACGGGGAAGTAGCCGCCCTTGTACTTGACCTTGTAGCCGCGCACGTCGCCCTCGGCGGAGCCGCTGTTCCAGGCGCCGGCCACCGAGTCGATGTGGTAGTAGGAGGCGTTGGCGGAGGTCTCGAAGCGCACCGAGTCGAAGACGTAGAACTCGGCCTCGGGCCCGAAGTAGGCGGTCTCGGCGATGCCGGAGGAGGCCAGGTACGCCTCGGCCTTGCGGGCGACGTTGCGCGGGTCGCGGCTGTACGCCTCGCCGGTGATCGGGTCCTGGATGAAGAAGTTGATGTTGAGGTGCTTCTCGGTGCGGAACGGGTCCAGCCGGGCGGTGGCGAGGTCGGGCACCAGGGCCATGTCGGACTCGTGGATGGCCTGGAAGCCGCGGATCGAGGAGCCGTCGAACATCAGGGTCTCGGACGGGTCGAAGGTGGCGGCCGGGACCGAGAAGTGCTGCAGCACGCCCGGCAGGTCGCAGAACCGGACGTCGACGAACTTGACGTCGTTGTCCGCGATGTACTGCTTCACCTCGTCGGCGTTGGTGAACATCCGTACTCCTCCTCGGCGTGCACGGTCTGAGTCTCCGTCGGGGGCGACTGGAGCCCCGGTGCAGGGGGCTCACGATAGGAACGGCCCGTTTCCGGCTCGTGACTCGCTTGTTTCCCACATGTTAACCAGGTCACTGGAACGGCTGGCAAAGCAGGATGCTTCCGGGCAAAATCCCTGCCCCGCTACGCCGCTGGCCATTCAGAGGTCTAGACCATTCGTGGCAGTCGGCCGAACCGGGTTCACCCCGGCGGGGAGGCCCCCCGGCGTGCCGCCGCCCGGGGGCGCCACCGGCCCCGGCCGTAAGCCCGGTTAGGGTGGATTCGTGGACACCAGAGAAGCACTCGGATCGTGGATCGACGGCCCGAAGGCGGCCGCCGAGAAGATGGGCGCCGACTTCGGCTACCGCGGCGAGCGCCTCGGCCTCCCGCAGACCGGTCCCGGCTCGATGGCCGGCCCCGGCCGCCGGATCGGCGCGCTGTTCGTCGACGGCTGGCTGGTCAGCCTGGTCGCGTACGGCCTGCTCGCCCGGGGGGAGCAGAGCTCCGCCAACCTGTGGACCACCCCGCTGTTCTACGCGGTGACGGTGCTCTTCCTGGCCACCACCGGCACCACCATCGGCAAGCGCCTGTTCGGCCTGCGGGTGGTCCGGCTGGACGGCACCCGCGCCACCATCCCGCAGGTGCTGCTGCGCACCCTGCTGCTCTGCCTGGTCATCCCGGCCGCGGTCTGGGACCGCGACGCCCGCGGCCTGCACGACAAGGCCGTCGGCACCGTCGAGGTCCGGATCTAGGCATCGACCCCGGCGCCACCGCCGAGCCCGGAACGCCGAACGGCTGCCGGAACGCCGAACGGCCGCCGGAACGTCGAACGGCCCCGCTCGTCGAGGAGGAACCTCGCGGGCGGGGCCGTGGTGTGGGAACGGGGGGAGTCGCGCCTCAGCGCGCGCCGCCCTTGGGCATCCGGGCGCCCTTCGGCATCGGGCCCTTGGGGATCGGCGCCTTGGAGAGCAGGTCGCCGAGCGCGCGCAGCCGGTCGTTGGTCTCGGTGACCTGGGCGGCGCTGATCGACCGGGGCAGGCGCATCAGGTGGATCTGCAGCTTCTTGAGCGGGATCTCGCCCTCGCCGTTGCCGACCACGATGTCGTGCACCGGGATGTCGCCGACGACCCGGGACATCTTCTTCTTCTCGGACGCCAGCAGCGGCCGCACCCGGTTCGGGTTGCCCTCGCCGATCAGCGCGATGCCGGCCCGGCCGACCGCTCGGTAGACCGCGTCCTGGTTGCGGGTGACCGCGACCGGGGTCTGGTTCGAGCTCCAGCCGCGCCGGATGTTGCCCAGCACCGCCGCGACCGCGCCCGGCTGGCCCTCCATCTGCCCGAACGCGGCCCGCTCGGCCCGGCGGCCGAACACGATCGCGACCGCCAGCACCGCCACCACGAAACCGAGGATGCCCAGGTAGATCGGGTGGTCCAGTGCGAAGCCGATGGCGAGGAACACGCCGAAGGTCAGCAGGCCGACGCCGGCGATGATCAGGCCGATCTTGGTGTCGACCTGCTTGGTCATAACGTATGCCTGGCGGATCTGTGCGAGCCGCCCAGGGGTATCGGATTTTTGCCTCGCCATACCGCTCATGGTACGTGGCGGCACAGGTGATCTTCCAAGGCGGTGCCGGTTCGTGACCCTCGGCTTTCCCCGACGGCGCCCGCTCCGGACCCCGGGCCGGGTCCGAGCCGGGTCCCGGCCCGGCCCCATCGCGCCCCCGGCCGCCGCCGGGCCCTCAGGCGCTGTGCTCGAACGCCCGTACGGCCTGCTCGCGTTCGCCCGCCAGCCGCCGGTTCTCGCACACCGCCGCCCACGCGTTGCGGCGCGCGCCGCGGATCAACAGCACCTGCTCGGCCCGCCGCAGCGCGGTACGGATTCCGGTACGCATCAACACCCACTCCTCGACCCGGGTACCGCTCCAGCGTCCCGGACGCCCGTTACCGTACGGTGACCCGGCCGTCAATGCCACGTGAAACGTCGGCCGCTAGCCCGTACGGCCCCCGGACGCGCCGGAGGGGCGGGCCCGCGCAGGGCCCGCCCCTCGACCCCGTCAGGGCGTGCGGCCTCAGACCGCGGCCGCCCGCTCCCGGTGCTCCAGCGCCTGCCGGTACAGCCGCCCGGCCCGGTACGAGGAGCGCACCAGCGGGCCGGACATCACTCCGGCGAAGCCCAGCTCCTCGGCCTCCTGCTGGAGCTCGACGAACTCCTGCGGCTTCACCCAGCGCTCCACCGGGTGGTGGCGCAGCGAGGGCCGCAGGTACTGGGTGATGGTGATCAGCTCGCACCCGGCGTCCACCAGGTCGGCCAGCGCCTCGCTGACCTCCTCGCGGGTCTCGCCCATGCCCAGGATCAGGTTGGACTTGGTGACCAGCCCGGCCGCCCGGGCCTGGGTGATCACGTCCAGCGAGCGCTCGTAGCGGAACGCGGGGCGGATCCGCTTGAAGATCCGCGGCACCGTCTCGACGTTGTGCGCGAGCACCTCGGGGCGGGCGGAGAAGACCTCGGCGAGCTGCTCGGGGACGGCGTTGAAGTCCGGGATCAGCAGCTCCACGCCCGTGCGCCCGGCCTCGCGGGCGGCGGTCATCGCGTGCACCTGGCGGACGGTCTCGGCGTACAGCCAGGAGCCGCCGTCCGCCAGGTCGTCACGGGCGACGCCGGTGATGGTGGCGTAGTTCAGGTCCATCGTGACGATGGACTCGGCGACCCGGCGCGGCTCGTCCCGGTCGAACTCGGCGGGCTTGCCGGTGTCGATCTGGCAGAAGTCGCAGCGGCGGGTGCACTGGTCGCCGCCGATCAGGAAGGTCGCCTCGCGGTCCTCCCAGCACTCGAAGATGTTGGGGCAGCCGGCCTCCTGGCAGACCGTGTGCAGCCCCTCCTTCTTCACCAGGGACTGCAGGGCGTTGTACTCCGGCCCCATCTTCGCCCTGGTCTTGATCCACTCGGGCTTCCGCTCGATGGGGGTCTCGCTGTTGCGGACCTCCAGCCGGAGGAGCTTCCTGCCGTCGGGTGCGACAGCGGACACGTGCGACTCCTAGAACTAGACGGGGTACCCCTCAGGGTACGCCTGCACTTCAACGGCCTGCGCCCGGCCCCGGGCTTGCCTTCGAAAGGCAACGCTCGGCGTGGCGCGAGGAATTCCGTCAGCCGACCGCGGCGACGGGCTCGGGCAGCTCGGCGAACACCTCGGCGAGCTTCCGTTCGACCACGTCCACCGCCGCCCCCACCGGGAACGGCCGGGCCAGCTCGCCGCTCAGCGAGGCGACCCCGGCGTCCCGGATGCCGCACGGGACGATCTTGTCGAAGTACGTCATGTCGGGGTCGCAGTTCAGCGCGAAGCCGTGCATGGTCACGCCGCGGGCCACCCGCACGCCGATCGCCGCGAGCTTGCGGTCGTCGCCGCGCTGGCCCGCGTTGGACGGGGCGTACTCGGGGCCGGCCAGCCGCGGGTCGATGCCCAGCGGCAGGCCCATCCGCAGGGTCAGCTTGCCGATCTCCACCACCTGCGCGGGGTCGACCACCGCACCGGGGATCTCCGCCCCCAGCTTCCACACCCCGCTGCGGCCCTCGATCCGGGTGGTCCGCACGCCGAACTCGGTGCAGGCCCGGATCAGCGCCTCCTCCAGCCGCCGCACGTACGCGACCACGTCGATCGGGTCCGGCAGCTTCACGATCGGGTAGCCGACCAGCTGGCCCGGGCCGTGCCAGGTGATCTCGCCGCCGCGGTTGACCTCCACCACCGGGGTGCCGTCCAGCGGCAGGTCCTCGGGGTTGGTGCGCTTGCCCATGGTGTACACCGGGTCGTGCTCCAGCAGCAGCACGGTGTCCGGGATCTCGTCCGCGACCCGCAGCGCGTGCAGCCGCTGCTGCTCCGCCCACGCCTCCTGGTAGGGGACGGTCCGCTCGCCGATGCCCATCCGCACGAACCGCACGTTCTCGCTCACCACGCCACTCCCTGCCGGCCGACCAGCCCAACCCGGCCACTGTACGCCCGCCGCCGGCAGGGGCCGCAGGGCCGCCTCAGCCGCCCGCCAACAGCTGGAGCCGCAGCGCGAGTTGGAGTTCCAGCGCCCGCTCCGGCTGGTTCCAGTCCCGGCCCAGCAGCACCTCCACCCGGTCCAGCCGCTGCACCACCGTGTTCACGTGCACGTGCAGCAGCTCCTTGGCCCGGGTCAGGCCGCCGCCGCAGTCGAAGTAGGCCCGCAGGGTGCGCACCAGCTCGGTGCCGCGCTTGGCGTCGTAGTCCAGCAGCGGGCCCAGGGTGGCCCGGACGAAGCCGTCCACGTCGTGGCCGTCGCCCAGCAGCACCCCCAGGAAGCCGAGGTCGGCGGCGCACGCCCCGTCCCCGTCCCGGCCCAGCACCCGCAGGGCCCGGACGCAGCGCACCCCCTCCGCGTACGCGGCGGCCAGCGCGACCGGGCCGCTCGCCGCCCGCCCGGCGCCGACCGTGACCGGCGAGCCCACCAGCCGGGCCAGCCGCTCGGCGGCCAGCGCGGCCACCGCGCCGTCGCCGTCGCCCTCGTGCGGGACGAGCAGCACCACGCCCTCGCCGAACTCGGCGCTGATCCCGCGCGAGCCGAACAGGTAGCGGGCCGCGGCCCCGGCCAGCCGCTCCCGGGACGCGGGGTCCTCGGCGACGGCGAACAGGGCCAGGTGCGGCCGGTTCAGGTCGACGCCCAGGCGGCGGCCGCGGGCGGTCAGCCCGGCCGGATCGCGGCCGGGGGCGGTGAGCAGGTCGGCGAGCAGCTCGCCGCGGACCCGGTTCTCGGTCTCGGCGACCGAGCGGCGCAGCAGGAGCAGCAGCGCGGTGACGATGCTCGCGCGCTCGAACACCCGCCGGTCGGCGTCGTCCAGCTCGGGCCGCCCGTGCAGCACCAGCGCGCCCAGCAGCTCCTGCCCGGCCAGCACCGCGCACACCCACTCGCCGCCGTGCCGCACCGCGTGGCCCTCGGCGCGGGAGGCGAGGACCGCGTCGGCCAGGCCCGCGGGGGCGCCGCCGGGGCCGGTGAGCGGGGCGCCCTCGGCGTCGTGGACGGAGGCGCCGCCGTCGAGCAGCGCGGCCACCTCGGCGGCCACGTCGGCGACCTCGGCGCCGCGCAGCACCAGGTCGGTGAGCCGGTCGTGGGCCTGCTCGGCGCGCTGCACGGCGGCGGCGTGGGCGCCGATGACGGCGTTGGCGCCGGCGAGCTCGGCGAGCGCGGCCCGGGTGTCGGCCAGCGACTTGGCGGTGTCCAGGGCGATCGCGGCGTGCGCGGCCAGCGTGCACAGCAGCGCGACCTCGTCGGGGGAGAAGGCCCGCGGCGAGCGGTCGGCCGCGAACAGCACGCCGATCACGCTGCCGCCCAGCAGCAGCGGCACCCCGATGATCGCGACCAGGCCCTCGTCCAGCACGCCCGCGTCGATCTGCCCGGTGTGCCGGAAGCGCTCGTCGACCCGGTAGTCGTGGGTGGCGTAGGGGCGGGCGGTCTGCGCGACCAGGCCGCCGAGGCCGTCGCCGAGGCTGAGCCGCAGGGTCTGGAAGATCGGCGAGACGGAGCCGTCGGTGACCCGCATGTACGTGTCCCCGGCCCGCTCGTCGGGCAGCGTCAGGTAGGCGGTGTCGGTGCCGAGCAGCATCCGGGCCCGCCGGACGATGGCCTGCAGCACGGCGTCCAGGTCGCGGGAGGCGGCCAGGTCGCCCGCGGTGTCGAACAGGGCGGTCAGCTCGGCCTCGCGCCTGCGGTGCTGGCGCATCGTGCGGTGCACCCGCAGGGCCTGCCAGGTGGCGTCGTCGATCTCGGTCAGGACCTCGGCGGGCGCGCCCCGGCGGCGCGCCTCGGCGAGGACCTCGCCGAAGTCCTCGGTCGCGGCGCCGGTGGCCAGCAGGTCGAGGAGTCTGCGCAGCGCCGGCGCGGCGGTGGTGTGGCGGTCCATCGCGGTCTTCCCTTGTTCCTAGTGCCCCCGTGCCCCCGGTGCCCCGCCCGCCGGAGCGGACCGGGGCCGCGCCCTCCCCGGGCGGCGGTCGCCGCCCTGCTGCGCGGCCCCGATCCTGCCGGAAGCGCCCGCGCACCGACAGCCTCCTTCACGGAGTCCACCCGAGCGGGGCGCCGCGGCTCAGTGCGCCGTCCAGCCGCCGTCCACCGGCAGGCTCGCGCCGGTCACGTACGAGGCGCCCGGCGAGCACAGCCAGAGCGCCAGCTGCGCGACCTCGTCCGGTTCGATCAGCCGCTTCACGGCGGTGCGGTCGAGCATGATCCGCTCGACCACCTCGTCCTCGTGGATGCCGTGCGCCAGCGCCTGC